>JAIEQF010000017.1 GCA_019747895.1 Chthoniobacterales bacterium | reverse complement strand
CTTGTAAGTTCTAAGTAATTTGACTATAAATGTTACAAAAGAGAGGACTGACCCCCAGGCTGACAAAAGTTAGCTAGTGCGTTAGAAATTCGCTGATGCGGATGAAGAGCAAGGAGCGGCAGCGCACAGCGGCTGAGTGTATATCTCATACTCGATGACGCGAGCACCGACGCGACACAGCTCTTCGCCGCATCAGTAGAATTTACAATGCACTAGCCCGCTTCTCTTCGAGCTCCTCCCATCGGCGATAGCTCTTTGCGATCTGCTCTTCAAGAGTGTGGAGCTGAGCTTGAATCTCGGAGAATTTTTTTGCTTCTCCTCGATAGAGTTCAGGATCGCAAAGCTGCACTGAAAGCAATTCTTTCTCCTTCTCCCACTGCTCGATGAGCGGAGGCAGTTCTTCAAGTTCGCGTTGCTCGCGCTTGAGCATGGTAGCAGGACGCAATGAACGTTCTGATTTTTTTTCAATACGAGCGATCGTTGGAGCAGGGTCAACTTTTGGAGTGAAAATTTTTGGATGCGATCGCTTCGCCATCCAATCATCATAACCACCACAATATTCACCAATTTTTCCTTCGCCTTCAAAAACAAGGGTGCTCGTCACGACACTATTTAAAAAAGCGCGATCGTGAGAGACAAGGATGAGTGTTCCTTGATACTCCAACACCAATTCCTCTAGCAGCTCCATGGTTTCAGCATCAAGATCATTCGTCGGTTCATCCATGACGAGAAGATTTGCAGGTTGAAGAAAAAGTTTAGCCAAGAGAAGTCGATTGCGCTCTCCTCCTGAGAGCATTTTGGCTTGCATGCGAATCCGATCACGATGAAATAGAAAATCTTCGAGGTAGCTATGAATATGACGTGCTCGTCCTTGAAAGAGCACTGTATCAGCATCGCCAGCAACATTGGCAGCTACGCTTTTTTCTCCATCAATCTTCCCTCGCAGCTGATCGAAATAAACAACTTCGAGTTTTGTTCCAAGATGCACCGAGCCAGAAGTCGGAGCTAATTCTCCAAGCAACAGTTTGAGCAGCGTCGTCTTACCTGTTCCATTGGCACCAATGATCCCAATCTTGTCGCCGCGCCAAATGGTCGTTGTTAAATTTTGAACAATCGGTTTGTCATCATAATGGAAACTGACCTCTTTTGCTTCGATCACTTTTTGACCTGAGAGATTTCCTGTTTGCAGTGAAATCTTTGCTTTTCCTTCGCGTTCACGACGCTCTCCTCGCTCGTGTCGCAGCTGTTCGAGCACCCGAACACGCCCTTCGTTTCTGGTTCTTCGTGCCCTCACACCTTGCCGTATCCAGACTTCTTCTTGAGCTAGCTTCTTGTCAAAAGCAGCCCACTCTTTTTCTTCCGCATGAAGAGAAGCAGCTTTGCGTTCCAAATAAGTTTGATAATCACAATTCCAACTCGTCAGACGTCCACGATCTAATTCGACAATGCGGGTTGCTAATTTTTTCAAAAATGCGCGATCGTGCGTGACGAAGAAAAGTGTGATCGAAGTTGTTAACAAAAATTCCTCCAGCCAAATGATCGTCTCAAGATCCAGATGGTTGGTCGGTTCATCGAGCAGAAGGAGATCAGGTTTTCCTGCAAGAGCACGGGCTAACAGCACGCGACGTTTTAATCCTCCGGAGAGAGAAGTGAAGGCTGCCTCAGCAGGAAGATTCATCGTCTCTGCCAAAGCTTCGAGACGAACATCGCTCTCCCACTGCTCTTCATGTCCATTTAAAGGCAATCCTGACTGGATCACATCCATGACAGATCCAGTAATGTTTTCTGGAATTTCTTGACTGAGGTAAGTCACAACGGTTCCTGGAGCACGGAAAATTTCTCCATCGCTCGGAGTCTCTTCTCCCGTCATCAGCCGCATGAGGCTTGTCTTTCCAGTTCCATTACGTCCGACAAGACAGATCCGTTCACCAGGTTCTATTTGAAGATCGGCGTGATCGAGAAGAGGCAAGGAGCCATAAGCAAGTGTTACTTGATAAAGTTGAAAGAGGGGCATGGTAATCTAGAGCATTCCGAAAAATGACTTTTCGAAAAGCTCTAAGGTTACAGGTAACAGGTTACAGGTAACAGGTAAAAATCAGGCCGAAAAAAAGAAACGAACAAAAATAGCATTTTCTTCAAGATTAATTTTTTATATCGAGATCTTTTTTCTTCTTGCCGAAGGCGATGCTTCACCTGTTCCCTGTAAACCTGTAATCCTGCAACCTGAGCTTGTCCAAACGTATGTTTGGATAAGCGTTACACCCTCGGCAGTGCACGTGAGTTAAGGATTGTGGCACGCTCTTCCGGAACAACAAGAGGAATTCCTCCACGATGAATATTAACAAGAATGCCAATCATAAAAAGGCAGACGGCAAGGTCGGTGCCACCATAGCTGATAAATGGGAGTGGCATCCCCTTATTTGGCAAGAGTGAAATCGTCATCCCAATATTGACGATTGCTTGTAAGGAAATCAAAAAAACTAATCCTAATGCTAAAAGTTTTCCAAATCGATCGCGTGCATTAGCGGCAATCAATCCTCCTGAAAGCAAAATGAGTACATAGCAAAATATCACGGCCCATGTTGCTCGCAACCCCAACTCTTCACCAATCATCGGAAAAATAAAATCGGTGTGCGCGTAAGGCAGGTAAAGCATTTTCTGCCGCCCCTCGCCCAGCCCAAGGCCTTCAATCCCACCCGATCCAAAAGCAATCAGGGCCTGCCACTGTTGTAATCCTTTGCCAAGCTTGTCTGACTCTGGATGCAAGAAGGTCATCATGCGTGCAGCACGTTCCGGAATGAGGTAGATAAGACCGATGAGACCCGCAAAGCCCGCTCCTAACATCGGAACAAGATAGAGGAGACGTGCTCCCCCCACAAACATGAGGGCCAATGCCATCGTTCCAATGAGTGCCGTTGTCCCGAGATCAACTTCCGCAGCAATCAAGGCTAGCGGCAACGCCAGGACAGCAAGAGGGATCACCATTGTTTGCAAAAAATTACCACTACCTTTTACCTCTTCTCGGGAAAACCACCATGCAAGGAAAAAAACAGATGCCAATTTTCCAATTTCACTCGGTTGAAAAGCAGCAACACGCAAATTGAGCCACCGCGAAGAGCCATTAAGGCGCATTCCTATGTGAGGAACAAAACAAAGCATCAGTAAAATTACTGACACACCAAGCCAGATAGGCCAAGTGCGCCGCCACCAATGATAATCAACTACAGCAGCTCCAACACAAAGGATTAATCCGATGCCAAGCCAGAAGAGTTGCCGTTTTACAAAATAATAAATATCGCCATGACTATCTTGAGCAAAAGCACTGGTGCTAAAAAGCATCACTATTCCCAAAGCAATCAGGCCAACCACCGAAAGGAGCAAGAGGTAGATAGAATGACGTTGCATGAAGGAGAGGCTAAAGGCTAAGGGCTGAAGGAATCATATTAAAAAATAACATAACAAGCATAGAATTCAAAAAGTCGCATCTTTGATTTCAGGTAATTATAACCTTTTAGCCTTCAACCTTCAGCCTTATTCCATCTGTAAAAATGTCTTCTCAACCTTGACCAGCTGCTTTAGGAGCTTTACTTGGAATCCGAATTTTCTGCCCGATCTGCATTTTTCGTGGATCGCTGATATTATTAAACTTGATCAACTGATCATAAGAAACGTGAAACCGTTTTGCAATTTTGTAAGGATTATCTCCTTTGACAATCGTATATTCGGTGGAAGCCACAGCTTCAACAGCGGCTGGCTGAGGAGCAGGAGCTGCTGCCACTGCTGTTGAACTCGCCATGTTTGCTACAGCGGCAACGGCTGAAGACGAAGCAACTGGAGCAACTGTTGTTGGAGCGGTTGATGTTGCTGCTGTTTTGGTAGCCAGAAAAGCACTCTTCGTTGCTGTCAAAGCTGACGTTGTTGGAGCAACGCTAGATGGATCCCCTCCTTCGCGGGGATGCTGCCCACTTTGTGACAGCATTTTTTTTGGTGCAATAGGAATCACCTGTTCTTGTGGCTTGGATGGAGCTGCAGGAACTTCAGCAACTTTTGCTACCTCTTTTTTTACTTCTTGTGCCATTTCATGAACTGGAGCTGGGACAAGAGGCGTTGCTTCTTCTGAGGTCACAGCAGCTTGACCAGCTGCAACTTCGGTTTGTAATTTTTCAGAAACTTTAGAATGACCAGCTTTGACTTTATTAAAAGCAAAGAGACCTCCTACAGCAACCACGTGCAAGGCTAAAACAACCATGAAAGCATGCGAGAGTTTCATATTCGGTTCTGCTCCATAGTTATCAAATTCTGCGGCAGAATCAGCAGTGGCAGCTTTTGCTTTTAATGGACGAATACGGCGTTGACGCGAGGAGGATTTCATGGACTAGTTGAGTTAATGGTAAAAATTTAAATTAGGAAGTGAGAGATTTACTTTTTTATATACCTTTTGCGGATGAGTTTTAGGAAATTTATGCGCTGGAGGTTTTTTCTCTGGCAAGGCGACCGAGTGCAGCGCTATGCGTACATAACGTCAGCGAGGACAACGCAGCTAGAGGAAAAAGAAACAAGTAGAAATTCCTAAAAATCATTCGTGAAAGGTATAAGTTGTAGAACGGCTTTTTTAAATTGATTTCCACGCTCTTCATAGTTCTTAAACATATCATAAGAAGAGGTTCCTGGCGAGAGAAGAACGACATCTTTTGGCTCTGCATGGGCAGCGGCAACCTGCACTGCCTCTTCCATGGAATGCACTTGGTGAGAGACAACACCATGCCACGACTCAGCAATCGAGCCTTTCATTTCACCTAGCAAGATGGCTTCTTTCACGCGCTCTTGGACCAACGGCAAAATAGAAGAGAAAGAGGACCCTTTATTTTTGCCGCCAGCAATGAGAATAATGCGTCGTTTTTTCTCAATGGATTGAAGGGCCTTTTCCATCGCATCTAAGGTGGTCGATTTAGAATCATTGATCCAAAGAACTCCTTCTTGTTCCATCACGACTTCACAGCGGTGAGGCAGAGAACGATATTGAGAAATGGCATTCACCATTTTTTGAGGCACCACATTCAGAGCCACCCCAACAGCAAGAGCTGCCATCATGTTTTCAGCATTATGAGCCCCGCGAAGCTTTGTCTGAATCATTTCCAAGAGAGTTTCGCGACGATAAGAAATGGATTCACCATCAAAGAAAAAATCAGCACTCGCATCGAGCGAACTAAAAGTCATTTTCTTTGCAATCAACGAAGGCAATCCTTCGTTATCAAAATTTTTGGGAACAACAATAATATCATTGGATTGTTGATTCCTAAAAATTCTGAGCTTGGCCTCTCGATATTCGGCAAGACTGGCATAGCGATCGAGATGGTTAGGACTCAAGTTGAGCCAGACAGCAACGTGCGCATGAAAGCGATCTGTTGTTTCCAATTGAAAAGAACTGACCTCAATGACGATCACATCAAGTTCAGCGCTTTTTACAACAGCTTCAGAAAAAGGAAGTCCGATGTTGCCACATGCCATCGTCTTCAATCCCGCTCCCAGCAAGGCTGCCACGGTCAATTCAGTCGTTGTTGTTTTTCCATTTGTTCCGGTAATGGCAACAATCGGGCATTTGCAAAAGTCGTAAGCCAATTCTAGTTCGCCCACGAGAGGAACTCCACAGGCAATGACTTGCTGAACAAGCGGAGAGGTTGGTTCAATGCCGGGACTCAAGATCGCGCGGTCGTAACGAACAGATTGCAGGTTACAGGTTGCAGGTTGCAGGGAAAAAGAAAGAGATTCTTCACCAAGAAAAACCCTGACCCCCTCTCCTCTCAACATCTCCGCACGTTGCTGGAGAGCTTCACTATTGCCACTATCAGCCACGGTCACAATCGCCCCTACCTGCTGCAACAAACGTGTTGCAGCAAGACCACTTCGACCGAGTCCGAGAATAAGAATTTTTTTGCCGCTATAATTCATGGCTTTTTATTACACAAAAATGTTGAGCGCTGCTTCGCAGCTATTGAAAGGTTTAAGGGTTGAAGGGTTTAAAAACAGGCTGCAAAGTACAGAAAAATTTATGTTAGAAACAGTATAAACTGCGTTGGAAATTCGTTGAGACGGATGAAATACAAGGAACCTCGGAGCACAGGCGCTGAGCGTATATTAATACGTGAAGCGACGAGCACCGGAGTGACGCCGTAGTTCGCCGCCTCAGTAGAATTTACAACGTAGTTTACCTCATTTTTAGAGTGGCTAGGCCTATAATCCCAAACATAATCGCCATAATCCAAAAGCGAACAGTGACGGTTGATTCTTGCCATCCGCTCAATTCAAAATGATGATGGATGGGTGACATTTTAAAAATACGACGTCCGGTTAATTTAAAACTGGCAACCTGCAAAATCACAGAAACGATTTCACAAACAAAAACACCACCTACGATCACAAGCGAAAATTCTTGCTTACAACTGATCGCTAAGACGCCGAGAATGCCACCAATAGGAAGTGATCCTGTGTCTCCCATAAAGACACGCGCTGGATAACAATTCCACCAAAGAAATCCTAACGAAGCCCCTGCTAGAGCCATACTCACGACAGCAAGCTCTCCCGAAAAAGGATTGTGGGGAATTTGAAGATAGGTCGCAATTTTCAAATTGCCGGCAACATAAGTGAAGACCGCATAAGTCACTGCTGCCATCACCGTGCAGCCTGCAGCAAGGCCATCAAGGCCATCCGTAATATTAACAGCGTTGGAAGTACCAACGATAATAAAAAGATAAAAAATAAAAGCGGAGAAGACACCAAGATGGGTGATAATAGGGCCTTTTAAAAACGGAAAATAAACTTCTCGAGCCTGCGCAGATAAAGAAGGCGTGAGAAAAAAGAAGAGTGTCACCATAAGAGCCAAGAGACATTGCAATCCAAATTTGTGACGACTCTTAATCCCTGCCGATTTTTTTTGTGTCACTTTAAGATAGTCATCATAAAAACCGAGCGCTCCCAAATAAGTTGCCGTGAAGAGCAAAATCCAGACTAAAGGATTCGTAGGCCTAGCCCAGAGGAGACTGGAGAGCAGCACCGAACCAATGAGAAGAATCCCTCCCATTGTTGGCGTTCCCTGCTTACTCCCATGAAGTTCATTGAGCCGATGGACCTCTTCAGCACTGCGAATCGGCTGACCAATTTTTAATTGAATGAGACGCACGATGACTTTTTTCCCGAAAAAAAGAGAAATTAAAAATGCCGTCAATCCTGCTCCCATGGCACGAAACGAAATATATTGGAAGACATGAAAAGTTTTTGCCATAGCTGTGCCGTGCCAAAGATCGGTGAGTTGAAATAAATAATAGAGCATAAAAAAAGGCTGAAGGCTAAGGGCTGAAGGCTGAAGGTTGAAGACTAAAAGCCATATTACTTGAAGAATGTTCTTAAATTTAAGATGCGTTCTTTTGCATTCAATAGAAAATTATAGTCGGTTAATTTAGATGAAAGTATTATTTTTTGCTGCTTATAGTTTATAAGGAAGCTAGTTGAGGTTTTTTCTGCCTTCAGCCTTTAGTCTTCAGCCTTCAGCCTCATGAAGCGCGTTAGCGCTTCCACAACTTCTTTCATCTTGGCGATGGAGCTTCCTTTGATTAAAACGAGATCACCCGACTTAACAAGCGATAACAATAATTGCGAAGCTTCGTTATTGTTAAGAACTTCATGAACCTCTCTCACTCCCGCATCGCGAGCCGCTTGAGCCATGCTCGCTGTCTCTGAATCGACTGTGATAAGAAGATCGAGAGGAGCCGCTGCCTTACCAACACGCTGATATCCTTGCTCTGCATAAGAACCCATCTCTCCCATCCGGCCTAAGACAGCAATACGGCGTCCTCCACACGGAAGACTGGCCATCGATGCAAGTGCCGCCTCCATTGAATCTGGGTTGGCATTGTAGCTATCATCAATGAGACGGATTCCGCAATGCTCTGAAAGTGAGAGACGACTTTTCGAAGCTTTCACCTGAGCCAACGCTGCAATCCCCTGTTCCAATGTCACTCCACATGCCAGCCCAGCAGCAAGTGCTAAGAGTGCATTCATCACCATATGTCTTCCAATCACTGACAAAAAGGCAGGATACGAAGATCCTTCGTAATGAATTTCAAAATGAGTGCCAGAGGCAGTTTCAACAAGAGAACAAGCCTGGAGATCGCCGCATTCTATACCAACTCGCATGACACGAGCCGAAGTTCTTTTGACAAGCACTTCAGAAAAATCATCACTCGCTGGTAAAATAGCCAAACCACTACTTGAGAGAGCTGCGAACAAATCTCCTTTTTCTTCTGCGATCATTTCGCGAGATCCTAAAAAACCAATGTGTGCTGTTCCAATATTGGTGATAATCGCTACATCTGGTTTTCCTAAAGCTGCTAGTGGAGCAATTTCTCCACGATGATTCATTCCAATTTCCCAAATCGCCACTTCATCAGCGCTAGAAGCCCTTAACATCGAGAGAGGCAAGCCAATATTGTTATTGTAGTTTCCTTGAGTCGCTGTAACACGTCGAGCAGATTGCAAAACTGCGGCGGTAAAATCTTTTGTCGTTGTTTTACCACTACTCCCGGTAATCATCACGACGCGACATGAAAGTTCTTTTCTCCAAGCTGCAGCTAATTGTTGCAATGCTTGATGCGCGTCTTTTACATGAAGCAAACCAAACGACGCCGGCAATCCTTCTGGAGTTTTTCCGTCGTATAACGCCCCCACAGCTCCAGCAACAGCAGCTTGCGCGATAAAATCATTTCCATCAAAACTCTCTCCTTTCAGTGCGACATAAAGATCTCCTGATTGAATGGTTCGCGTATCTTTTGAAAAACCATGCACCATCGCACTCGAATCGCCGCCCTGCAGCTGGGCGCCCGACCAGGTAGCAATTTGAGAGAGAGGTTGAGGATTCATAAGAATTAATTAATCGCAAAGAACACAAAGCAGAAAAGAAAGAAGAGAATAGCCACAAAAGAACACAAAGAACGCAAAAGAAAGAAAAATTTACTGTGATAAGTTTTTTATAAAAGGGTGTCTCTTTTTATTATGATGACACTATCTGAAAGGCTGCTTATAGGTAGCCCAGTGCAGAGTTGGTGGGATTAGATAAAATAAATTTAATTTTATGAAAGTCTTTTTTTGTGCCCTTTGTGTTCTTTTGTGGCTATTCCTGCATTCTATTTCGGAGGGCCTGTTTTGCAACGGTAAGGTCATCAAACGGATTCTTCACTCCGTGAACTTCCTGGTAGTTTTCGTGTCCTTTACCAGCAATCACAACGATATCCTGTGGCTCAGCACGTCGGATTGCCTCATAAATAGCCTCTTCCCGATCACAGATGGAATCATAACGCTTGCTTTGAAATCCTTTTTCCACATCAGCAATAATCGCCCACGGATCTTCTGTACGAGGATTATCGGTGGTCACAATAATTTCATCTCCATAGCGCTCTGCGGCAGAAGCCATCAAAGGCCGCTTGGCACGATCACGATCACCGCCACATCCAAAAACAACAATCAAGCGTCCTTTCTTGAGCTGATGCACTGTTTGCAAAACATTTTCTAAAGCATCAGGCGTATGAGCGTAATCGACATAAACTTGAAATGGTTGTTTGCCTGGCAGTCGCTCCAAGCGCCCTGGCACTTGAGGAGCCGTTTCCAAAGCTTTCACGGCTCGTCGCAATTCTAATCCCATTGCCGTTGCCGAAGCGAGAGCCCCTAACGCATTATAAACATTAAACAATCCCACGAGAGGAGAACGAACTAGATAACTTCTCCCTCGCGCGTGCAGAGAAAATTGTGTTCCTGTTGCGGCAAACCGAATATCAGAAGCACGGAAGTCAGCATGAACTGATTGCCCATACGTTGTCACGGAAAGCTGATCAGGAAGACGATCAAGCAAGAGACGTCCATAGCGATCATCAATATTGATTACAGCCTTGCCTCTTTTTTCATGTTGCAGAGCAAGATTTTTAAACAAGAGTGTCTTAGCATCAAAGTAAGCCTCCATCGAGCCATGAAAATCGAGATGGTCTTGCGTAAGATTGGTAAAAATAGCCACATCAAACTCTGTTCCACACAGCCGCTCTTGAACGATGGCATGACTAGAAGCTTCCAGGGCAACAGCTTTGAATCCTCCTTCACTCATCCTCTGCATCATCTCTTGAAGGTCGATTGATTCAGGCGTCGTGCGGGATGCTTCCTCAATCACGCCTGGTAAAATAGAATGAACTGTTCCAATCAGGCCAGAGCGTCGTCCGCTGGCTTCACAAAGATGGCGGACGAGAAAGGTCGTCGTCGTTTTTCCATTGGTCCCAGTAACACCACAAACAGACAGGTAATGACTTGGATATTGATAAAAACAAGCTGCCATCTCTCCCATCGTACGACGTGCCTGCCGAACAAGAATGACTGGAATAGCAATTCCAGGAATCGCCTCCTCAGCGACTACTGCAGCGGCTCCGAGCTCGATGGCATTTTGGACAAAAGCAGTTCCCTTGGCGCGCTCCCCAGGCAGTGCAAAAAAAAGAGCGCCTGGTGTGACCTGACGAGAATCGTAGCAGAGTTGAGTGATTTCAATTTCTGCGAGAGAAGTGACGGCCCCTTCGATAGAAAGAATCTGAGTTGAGTTGAGGAGTTGTTCGAGTTTCATGAAATTTTTAAAATTAAATTTTTTATTCTGCCGAAGGCCTTACTTTGAGCTGCAACCTGTATCCTGTAACCTGCAACCTGCTTCACTAGGGCTCATCGGCAAGTCCAAGTAGCGAGCGGAAGCTTCTCCTATTTTTGAAAAGACAGGAGCTGCCACCAAACCACCGTAATTAGCACTGCTAGCAACATGTGCATCATCGACAACAACCAGTGCAGCTAAACGAGGATTTTCAGCAGGAAGATAACCAGCAAAAGAAACAATATAGCGATCATTTAAATAACCGCCATGAGGATTTATTTTTTGAGCGGTTCCTGTTTTTCCAGCAACAGTGTATCCCTCAACCTTAGCTTGAATCGCAGTGCCTCGCTTACTGACAACATCACTCAAGGCACCATTGATCATCTCCGCAACAGCTGAAGAAACAACTTCGCGACGTACAGCAGATCCTGATGAAATACATCCTTCAGAATTTTTAGAACCTGTCTTCAAAGTCGCTGAGGCTGATGAAGTGTTAGGAGCATTCGGCGCACAGCGGCTGAGTGTATCGTTCATACTCGATGACGCGAGCACCGAACCGACGCCGCAATTCGCAGCATCAGTAGACTGTGGAGACAGGTTCTTACAAACTAATTGCGGCATCATTAATTTTCCTCTATTAGCAATCGCGCTCATCGCCATGACTACTTGAATGGGCGTCGCAGCAACCGATTGACCCATCGCCATACGTGTCAGCGTCAATTTATCCCAACGCGAAGGAGGGTTCACGAGGCCAGAAATTTCTCCAGGAAGTTGAATTTTTGTTTTTTCACCAAAACCAAAACGCCTCACATATTCATAATATTTATCATCTCCCATCTTGAGTGCAATTTTAGCAGCACCAATGTTGGAAGAGTGCACCAGGACATCCCTAACAGGAATATCACCGAAGGCTTCATGACTGGCCTCCTTCAACACTTTTCCGCCGTAGAGAAAGTGCCCGTACTCACAAAAAATCGGCGTGTTTTCTGTAACGATTCCTTCATTAATCGCACCAGAGGCAGCAACAATCTTGAAGACAGAGCCTGGTTCATACATGTCCGTGATCGCACGATTCCTCATCTGCTCAGGAGTGGCGTCGTTAAAATGATTCGGATCATAGTTGGGACGACTCGCCATCGCTAAAACCTCACCCGTGCCGGGATCTATTAAAATGGCAGTGGCACCAGCCGGATGGTAGGTGGCCATCGCATTATCGAGTTCTTTTTCAACAATTGCCTGAAGTCCCATGTCAATCGTGAGCGTAATATTTTTTCCATTTTCGGCTGGCTGCTCTTGCCCGCGATAAAGAACAATTTCGACTCCTTTGCGATCATGCTCAACATGACGATAACCATTATGACCAGCAAGCGCTTGATCAAAGACCTTTTCAACGCCATCCACACCATGCCCGTTATGATCGACAAATCCCAAAACGTGACAAAGCATTTTCCCATTAGGATAAACACGCTGAGCTCCTTCTTGAAGATAGAGCCCTTGAAGTTTGGCTGCTTCCAAAGCATTCATCATGGCTGTGGCATCTAATTCTGAAACGCCATTCTGAATGACAACATAAGGTCGCTTCGTTGAAAGTTTGGCGGCTAACTCCGATTCTTTCATCCCGAGAAAAGGAGCCGCAATATGAGCGACAGCAGCAGGATCTTTGATGCGCGTTCCATCAGCTGTCACGGTTCGCACGGGAACATTCACTGCGAGCGATTCTCCATGACGATCATAAATGGCACCACGCTGTGCAAAAATCGGCTGTTTAAAACCGTGTTTTTCAGCTGCCAGCTTTAAAAATTTTTCATGCCCACCAACCTGAAGATCAACTAGTCGAAAAGCAAAAAAGGTAAAAAGAGACGCCAGCAAAAAACAGACAAAGCCAATGCGATTGCTGGTATTTCTAAACATGGTAAATAAAAGTGCTAAAAAATTTCAGGTTTGTTCTGCCCTGCATGCTGTCTCATTGCAAGTTTGAGTACTGTAGTTTGAGTTATCTAGGCTTCGCTTTATCTAACAAAGCGCGAAGCGCCTATTGAACTCAAACTCAAACTTCTAATACTCAAACTATGGGATTGACTATCTCAACGCAGCTGTGCGCATCACATCTCGACTCTGCTCCAACGAAGAGGGTACACTAATCCTCGCGATGGCTGTTTCACGAATGGGAACAAGATCGAGGCATTTCTCATCCAACTTATGCTGCAATGCTCCGCGAGAAGTGAGTCCCGTGATTTTTGCAATCAAAGCATCATTGTGAGCACGTGCTCCCACGAGTTGCTCCTCGATGATGCGTGTTTGCTTACCAATCGCATGCTGTTGATTTTTTAAATAAACAAAAAAGAGACCGCTCAAACCCAGCACAAAAAAGAGAATGAGCCACTGCGTCAGCAGAGGCACCTCAATGCCATTGTTGGCTTTTTTACGATTGTGCTGATGCGTGTTACGAAAGCTCGACATTTTTTTTGGATTGAAAGATGGAATTGAGCCTGCAAGCCGCTTTGCGACTTATTAACCAGAGGGTGAAGCTTATTTTTTTCATAAGTGGGGGTTGATGTTAAAGTTTTTTAGTCAAAATAGGGGTCAGGCTTCAAATTTCAAATTTTAGCAGTCAAAGAGAATTTTAGTTTTGTTAAAATTTGAAATTTGAAGCCTGACCCCTATTTTAAATTCTATTTTAAATTGTTAAAGTTTTTCAGCCATGCGCAATCTTGCACTTCGCGCACGACGGTTATTGGCGAGTTCAGCAGCGTCAGCAACAACGGAATGAGGTAGAGAAGGATGGAACAGCTGTTCTGGATTAGGTTTGGGAGCACTCCACGTTGGATTATCAATTTCTGCTACGGCATGCTTTTTAAAAAAACGTTTTACGATCCGATCTTCTAGTGAATGAAACGTGATGACAGCAAAACGACCCTGCGAGGCCAGCATGTCAGCAAGCTGTGGCAGAGCTGATTCTAGCGAGTTGATTTCTTCATTAACGGCGATGCGAAGCGCTTGAAAAACTTTTGTTGCTGGATGACGTGGCCCAGGACGCATCCCTTGCGCCAAGAGAGAAGCGAGTTGCAACGTTGTTGTGATAGACTGATGATGGCGCTCACGAATAATGCGTGTTGCAAAGGTCAATGCACGTGGTTCTTCACCATACTCTCGAAATATTTTTACCAACTCTGCCAAGTCTGCTGTATTAACAATGTCAGCAGCAGTCCTACCGGAGCGGCCCATCCGCATATCAAGTGGCCCTTCTTTTTGAAAAGAGAAACCACGTTCCGGAGTGTCAATCTGGTGTGAAGAGACTCCCAAATCGAGCAAGATGCCATCGACTTGGGAGATGCCCATTGCAACAAGATGAAATGGTGCTTCGGCGTAATTTGATTCAAAGCAAACAAACCGATCTCCAAAAGCAGCGAGCTTCTTTTTTGCATGAGCAAGCGCTGCAGGATCGCGATCACAAGCGACCACACGAGCACCAGCTTGAAGCAAGAGTTCTGCATGCCCTCCCCCTCCTAATGTTCCATCGAAGAAAATTTTTCCTGGTTGTGGTTTTAAAAAAGCAACGACCTCTTCAGCAAGAACTGCCTGGTGCGAGAAAGGTTGAAGGCTGGAGGCTGGAGGCTGGAGGCTAGAGAAATTTTCTCGACGATCAATTTCGGAAAAAGTTTTTTGCTTTTTTTCAGGACATGTACCCGAAGCAGCAAGAGCCATTTTACGATGAAGTCGCGCAGCAAGGTGATCCCATGTCTCAGCAAGAGCAATGCTGAAAGCAGGAGAAAAAAGTGATGAGGGATACGTGAGGTTCATTACAGTCCAATGAGATTGGCTACCTTGTGGAAGGAAGTGTGCTCTTCTTCAGCAACAGCAGCCCACCGTTTTGCATTCCAAATTTCAAAACGACTCCGGCCTCCTACGAGCACGATGTTGCCAGTCAGCTTTAAAGCAGAACATTGTTCGTCAGAAAAAAGAATTCGTCCTTGCGCATCGGCAGTGACCGAGCGTGCTTGACTGTAAAATTGTCGAATCGCTTTGCGCCTCTCAGCTGGCGTAGCAGAGCTCTGTTGAATACGCGCTTCGATTTCATTGAATTCTGCGGGAGGCATCACGATAAGGCATTCTCCAACAGGATTCGGAATCGCATGAAATTCATTGTTCCCCTTTCCCAACCAAGCAGCAGGAATTGTAACGCGATGCTTAGCATCAATCGCCCGTTCGAACGTTCCAGCGTAAATGATAGATGAGGGTGCAGTCATGATCGAAAAAGAAGCAAATGGAATAATCAACCATTTCGCTCCACTTAGCCCCACTTTTTCCCACCATTTCAATAAAACGTCAATAAGAAAATGGGTTAACTAATTAAAAAATTCACAGAATACGTGCGGCGTTGCAGCCGATGGATCGACTGCCGTCAGGCAGTCCTTAGGGCGAGCCTCGCGAGAGCGAGCGAGTTGCAATAGAAGCAACCAAATTAATTAAGTAGAATAAGAACTTGAAATTGAGTAAAGGAGAGGTAGATTTCCTGCAGCACCCCACCTCTTTTCTATTATGAAATCTCTTTGCTTATTCCTCTCCCTATTTGTTTCAACCATTATTTCTACAACTACTCACGCACAAACACTCCCTTCTTCACCATCTTTCTTCAAGTCAGACTCAGACTGTGTCATCACAATTCCAAACTATGTAACCGCTGCTCAAAAAAAAGCGAAGTCCGCCGGTCTTCTCAAACTTGCTCTCGTTCCTGTAACAGACGCTGCTAATCCTGCCGACACTAATCCTCTCAGCGCAGGACGCGGTGCTGTGGCGCAAAATTTTCAAATGGGAACTTATGACGTTAAGGCATCAGAGTATTGCCAATTCCTCAATGCCGTTGCTAGCAAGAGTGATCCCTATGCTCTCTACAACGATAAAATGAATTCCAATCCCAACGTAGCCTCGATCAGTCGTACAAGAGAGGCTGATGGTTCCTTCACTTATTCCACTAAGATGGCTGCGAGCGATCTTCCTATTGCCTATGTGAGTTGGTTTGCTGCAGCTCGTTTTTGTAACTGGATGCACAACGGTCAACTCATCGGCAATGAAGATGCAACAACAACAGAAACGGGTGCGTATGCATTGAACGGCGCCATGAAGGACGAGAATGGAACAGCCACAGTTGCTAAAAGCGATTATTGCAAACTTAGTGATGGAGCCAAATTTTTTCTCCCAACCGAAGACCAATGGTACAAGGCCGCCTATTACAAACGCACTGGAACAGCTGACTATTGGGACTATCCGACAAAAAGCGACACTGCTCCTACAAATCAAAACAACGGACTTGCTAACGCAGCTAATTTTTTTATTGCAAGCAACGCTGATAATAGCAACAGCCTCTTTTCGCACTGGAACTATCAATATTCCAATGGAGGGAAAGCCCCCTTCCTAACAACCGTAGGAGCTTTTAGAAAATCACCTGGACCTTACGGAACTTTTGACATGGGCGGAAATCTTTTTCAATGGGTCTCTGATCCAGGCTACGCTGGCACTCGTGTGATTCGCGGTGGTTCTTGGAAAAAACAACAGAATGATGAATTGAAAAGAACGACCTGCATCACAGCCAATCCTGCTATCGGTTACGAGTTTGTAGGCTTCCGTATCGCTGCACCTGCGCAGTAAAAATTTAGCTGCAAAGAAAATTAACCGCAAAGAGCGCAGAGGAAAAACCTGGCAGTGACTTGCTTTCTCAAATTTAAAGTTTGGCTATCATACTAATAAGCACAAAACATTAATTATCGAAGTTTCATCTTTAAAATTTTTTGCATTTCTTTCTTTGCGTTCTTTGTGGTTAATTTTTCTTAATGAATTTCTCAAGCTCATTCTTCCTCGCCTTTGGATTGCCTGCAGCCCCGGAATGGCTTTTTATCGGCATCTTAGCGTTGGTTCTTTTTGGTCCTAAAAAACTTCCATCGTTAGCACGAGGACTTGCCCAGATCTTCAGTGAGTTTCAAAAAGCAAAAGAAGAGTTTCATCGCGCGATTTGCGAACTCCCACCGCTGCCTAAAATTCAGGAACCGCCTGAGAAGAAGCCCTTTCAGGCTACACCAGCTCTACCGGCTACACCTGAAGTAAAGGGTAATGAGTAATGGGTAATGAGTCTTTTTAAGATCGGAATAAAATCAGATTTTCGAAATCATCATTCTGAAAGAGTGTCGCTTCAAAAAAACAAAGCCTAGCAAGTGACATCTCATCAATTTGCGCCAGCTACTCTTTATCCTTTACTCGTGTGCTGCTGCGCAGCACTACGCCTCTTCCGGCCGATAATCCCGCGTCTCAAAGCGAGTGTATTCTTTGAGGAACGTTAATGGAATTTCACCCGTCGGACCATTACGTTGTTTCGCGATGATGAGTTCTGCCTCTCCCTCTTTTTCGCTGCGCGCTGCATCATCTTTTTCAAAATAAGCAGAACGATAGAGCAGTCCAACGACATCGGCATCTTGTTCAATCGAACCTGACTCACGGAGATCGGAAATACGTGGCTTTCCATCGCTTCGTTTTTCAGATTCACGATTGAGCTGTGCCAAGACAATGACTGGAATAGAAAGTTCTTTAGCCAACGCTTTGATACCTGCTGAAATTTCAGCGATTTCAATTTGGCGGTTATCTTGAGCACGACGGGTCATGGAACGCAAGAGCTGTAAATAATCAATTACGATCAGACTCAAATCATGCCGGTCTTTCAATCGACGCGCCTTGGCACGCAATTCCAAAACACTGAGGCCTGCTGTATCATCGATATAAATTTTGCTTTTTGATAAAGCATCAGCTGCCCTAGAAAGATTTTTCATATCACGATTGCCCATGAAACCATCACGCACTTTCTTAAGATCAACTTTGGCACGAGAACAGAGCATCCGCTGGACAAGCTGTTGAGAACTCATTTCTAAGCTAAAAATACCAACCGCTTTGTTTTGATCAACAGCAATATGTTCTGCAATATTCATCGCAATTGCTGTCTTTCCCATGGAAGGACGAGCCGCAATGACAACCATTTCACTTGGATGCAATCCATCTGTCATTTGATCAAGCAAAGCAAATCCGGTAGAAAGTCCTGTCAGCGCCCCTTTGTTTTTATGCATTCCCTCGATCGCATCGATCGCATGCAAAACTTGGTCTTTAATTTCTGGCAAAACATTACTGACGCGCGATTCACTTATTTGAAAAATCTGGCTCTCGATATCATCAACCAGATTTTTGACATCACTTTGATCTTCGTAGCACCGTGCTGCCGACTTTGTGCAGACAGAAATCATGCTTCGGAGAAGATATTTCTCACACATGATATCCAAATAATATTCAACGTTCGTTGCTGTCGGAATAAATTGGATTAAGCGGGCTAGTGCCGCCGGACCTCCAACAGAATCGAGCAATTTGTGATCCGCTAACGCTTGGGTCACGGTTACTAAGTCAATCGGTTTAGAATCTTTCCAAAGTTGAACGAGCGTGTTGTAGATCGTTCCGTGCGCCGGTTGATGAAAATGAAATTCATCAATCTTCTCAATGCAGAGTGTTAAGCAATCACGAGGTGATAGCAAAATGGAGCAAAGCACTCCCATTTCTGCATCCAAACTCGCCGGCAAAGCCCGATGAGCTTCAGGAAGTTGCTTTTTAGCAACAAAAGCATTTTTTTCTTCTCCCTGCTTTTCGCTCTTAGCAACAGAAGAGGTTTTTTTGGGATTACTAGTCATACTAAAGCTGCTTCGCAGCAGTTGAAGTTAAAAGTTGAAGTTGAAGAAAATCTTCTGAGATTTCGCGGAAGCCGAAGTCGAAATTGAAGAAAAGTCTTTTCAAGATTTTTTGCTTGCAGCAAAACTCGAAACTTAAACTAGTCACTTAAACTCATCGCTCAGCTCTGTGCCGCTTCGCAGCAGTTGAAGCTACTCGATCTCTTCGACGTCTTCCTCAACAACAACTTCTTCTCCAGCACCTGCTTTAGGATCTGCTGCAATAGTTACATGAAGCGTTGCTGTCACTTCAGGATGAAGACGAACTTGAATTGTTTTTTTGCCACTCTCTTTGATAGGGCGCTCTAAAATGATAGCGTGACGTGGAAGTTCGATTCCTTCTAGTTCCGCAAGCATCAACTCCATCAGGTCAGCAGCAGTAATAGAACCAAATGCCTTGCCTGCCATGCCTGTCTCAAGTTTCATCGTGAGACGCAATTTGTTAATCTTAGAAGCGAGGCCCTCTGCTTCATTTAACTCGCGAGCTTCACGCTCAGCACGCTTAGCTTTCAATTGATTCACCTTCCGCAAGGAAACAGGATTTACCTCCAATGCTTTGCCATGAGGGATAAGAAAATTGCGGGCGTAGCCAGGACGAACTTTAACGATATCAGCTTCAGCGCCGAGTGAGGAAATTGCTTCCGTGAGGATAACTTGAGTTGCCATAAAATGAGGTAATATTTAAAAAGAAGGGACGAATATGGTAATTGTTCAATATCCTACTTGTCAACTCCCTTCCTGGTCTATTTGATAGATTTTTCAATGCACAAAGAAACTCATCCCTCTACTCAAACTATTCTCGCCACTCCTGCTGACCGCAAAAAACGAGTTGATCTTTTTTTGGTAGAACACCTGCCAAATTATTCTCGTTCTAAAATACAAGGCTTCATCAAGGAAGGTCATATAACTTTAGCAGGAGCTCCCGTCCGCGCTCGAGATGAAGTCAAAGCTGGAGATCTTTTCACTCTTGCAGAACCACCTCCTAAGCCTCTTGCCAAAGCCTTCGCCGAAGATATTCCATTAGAAATTATCTATGAAGATGAAGACCTCCTCGTGATTAACAAACCAGCAGGTATGGTCGTTCATGTTGGCACAGACCATGAAGAAGGAACGCTGGTCAATGCGTTATTATATCGCTTTACGCATCTTTCGGCAGACCAATCTTATCGTCCCGGAATTGTTCATCGTTTGGACAAAGAAACGAGTGGATGCATTGTCGTTGCCAAAAACGATGTGATCCATGCTGCCCTCTCTCAACTTTTTTCAGAAAGAAAAATGATCAAAACTTACCTTGCGATCACAATAGGATCTCCTCGACAAAAAAGAGGAACTATTGCTCTTCCCATTGGCAGGCACCCCGTTCAACGCCTTAAAATGACGGTCCGACGTCCGCCCCTAGGACGTGATGCCACGACTGACTATGAAGTGCTCGCTACCACAGCCACCCATGGTCTTCTCGCCTGTTCTCCTCACACAGGACGGATGCATCAAATTCGTGTTCACCTTCAACAACTAGGACACCCCGTTGTCGGCGATCCGCTTTATGGAAAGCGCGATCACTGGCAACGACACCTCCTTCATGCTTGGAAACTTCAATTCCCTCATCCAAAAACTGGCAAGAATATCATCGTTGAAGCTCCGCTGCCGGAAGAGTTTTCCTTGGTTCCGTGGAAGCCGATAAAAATTCAAAGCGCAAAATAAAGCATCTGCTAATACCACTTCCTTTCATGCCTACTAAAAAATCACCCTCTCTACAACAAGCACTCGCTCAGGTCGAGCCGCTCTTGCGCAAAATGAATGACAACCTTTCACCACGGCCCAAGGCTTCTCGTAAGAGCCTCCAAGGCTTGTTAAAAAAAGCAAAAGAACCAAAAACTAAAGAGCCAGCGAAACCCACAGGAACTCCGCTATCCTCTCGCATTGAAGATTTCTCCGAGGATCGCATTAAAAAATTAGCTGCATTACGCGAACAAGCCCTCGCCTGCACACGCTGCCCTAATCTTGTCGCGAGTCGCACTCAAGTCGTCTTCGGTGTTGGCAACCCATTTGCCGAGCTGATGTTTGTGGGAGAAGCGCCGGGCGAAAAAGAAGATCTCCTCGGTGAGCCTTTCGTGGGACGAGCAGGACAAATGTTAACAAAAATTATCAACGCGATGGAATATCAACGCGAAGATATTTTTATTGGCAATGTCCTCAAGTGCCGACCCAATATGCCACCCAATACTCCTGGCAATCGCAAACCCAAGCTGGAAGAAATGACAACTTGTCTCCCATGGCTTCAACAACAAATCGATCTAATCAAACCACGCGTCCTCGTTGCTCTTGGCGCTACGGCTCTTGAAGGCCTGCTCGGAAAAGCTATTCCGATGCGCGATGCACGAGGGAACTGGTTCGACTTTCAAGGCATTCCCACCATGGTAACGTATCATCCTGCTTACCTTCTTTACTCTCCTTCCCTCACCGAAAAAAGAAAAGTCTGGGAAGATATGCTCCTCGTCATGGAAAAATTGGGAAGACCGATCAGCAAAAAGCAGCGTGGTTATTTTTTGACTAAGTAGAAGAGTTCTAGGAAAGGTGATGCTTCCAGAAGAGGCCCTAGGAACTCCTTTTTCCGACTATTTTCATCTTTTTTGGCCAAATTCAGCACTGCTGCTACAGAGAAAACTGCGGGAACCCTTCTTCGGCAGGAGAGAAATATTATTGGCAAAATCCTGATTCTCTAGATGATTCACTAAAATCAAGGTTTTTCAACAGGCCGCTATGACCATAGCACCCCACCTAACAGAGGCCCATTGCAGGTCAAATAAAGCGTTTTTAGGAGAGGCATTCTTAATTTTAATTTTCGTCTTTAACTCGCATTATAGTGTATTAAATTGAGAGGGGCGCGTTAGAAGCGCAGAAATTTTTTCTTAGGACAAGGCCAAAGATCGAGACGCTATCCTAAGATAACGTAAGATCTGCGAATACAGTCCTAAGGAAAAAGAGCAAGCTTATGACCTGCCATTATCGATTTAATACACTATAACTTAACGCCATTCTAAATCGCTCCTTTTTTCAACGATGCCCCCTTTTTAAATTATGAACATAGAAAATCTCCCTCACCTTCCTGCAGCAACTCCAGATGAACCGGCTTGGGAACAACGCTCCGAAATTGGTTTTTTCCCAGCGCTTTTTCAAACGGTCTACTCAGTATTGTTTTTTCCTAAAAAAACTTTCTCGAACTTAAAAACAACTGGATCCATTTTTTCTCCGTTGTTCTTTTACTTGCTTCTCGCCAGCACGCTTTTTATTACACGATTTCTTTCTCAACTACCTCAGGTTTTAAACAACCCTCTTCTTTTAGGGCCCCATGTTGCCGAAACATATCAAAGACATCCTGCCCTTGCTCTCACGGGAGCTTGTTTCCTTCAAACTCTATTTTTCCTTATCTCTTGCACTATCATCGCCTTTACTTCTTCAGCCTTGTTTCATCTTGGTCTTAAGATCATTAAAAGTGCCAACAAACCATTTGGCGCTACTTTTCGAGTCCTTTGTTATATTCATGGAGCCTTGAGCGTTCCTGTAATTTTTATTCTGACTCTTATGATATCAATGTCGACTCAACATGATTTAGCAATTATTACAGAAAAAACAGCGAAGGTAGTTCAATTGGCAATACCCTTTATTGGGTTCTGTTTTATCTTTATTGGACTAAAAAATGTTCATCGTCTTTCTACTTTGAAAACATTGCTCTCTATTCTGACGGCTTTCTTTCTCCTCATTATTACTGGATGTATTTTTATTTTAATAATAAGTGCAAAAAAATATTTTTATCCGATAAATTAATTTTATCGTTCTGTTATTATGTTAAATACTCCCTTATGACTGCTCATTCTCATGAATCAAGACTTGGTATTTGGAGCCTCTCTATTGCATCTTCAATTTGGATCATAAATTCTATTGGACTTTTTATTCGTCCATTTCTCTCTCCTGCTCTAACCCAATCAATCGGATCGATCATGGGACTTTTCTTCGTGCTATCTTATTGGATTCTTTTTCCAATCTGCATTGTTATGTCTCTCGTTGCGCTAATCAAAAGGAGCGGAAGCAGCATTAATTGCATCGGCACTTTAATACTAGCAGCCCCTCCCGTTCTTTACATCATCTACTCTGCTATTCAACTCCACTTGCAACAAAGCAATGGTTGAACTTCTATGAGAAAATTACTTTCCCTCATCGCATTAACAGCGATTGCAGCCACGATTTCCTCGCTCGGCGCAAAGCCATTAGTTTTTTCTAATTTGAATTTTTCTATTGAACTTCCTGATGACTGGATCCTGCTTAATCCCACCCAGCCAGAACATGCACTTGCAGCACGGAACAATGATAACACTAAGACTGTACTTGTAGTTGTTTTTAAAATTCCAACTAATCTGTCACCCAATAATATTTCCTCAGGAATAGCTAATTTTAAAAATGGGTGGAAATCAGGACTCGTCAAGGGAGGATGGAAAATCTCAAAAGAACAACCGACTGTTATTGCAGACATCCCGTTCGTCTCTTTTACTGCTACTGAAAATAATATTTCTTGCCTTAATTATTTTACATCTGCCGGCGACTATTTTTACGGTATAAAATGTGAAGAGTATAACGCTCAAGATCCCGAAGTCCTGTCTATCATCAATAGTTTTCGCTTATTATCACCAGCGAAGATCAATTCATTACCTCCTGAGACAACCACAACTGGCTATACACTTGGCTTGAAAATGAACGACTTTTTAGCCTTGTTCACCATTCCAGCATTACTTCTTATTGGAGGGCTTGTTTATTACAATGGATCCATGAGAAAAAGAAATGAGCATGGTTCTGATTCTATGGATTGACCAGTATGAGAAAAGTTGTGGTTCTCACTTCTGTTCTTGTTGCTATCACCTTTCATCTCGATGCAGCTTTTGCAAAACATCCTGATGTTAAGAAATCCAATAGTTATGCTCAACTCAGCCAAGCTGCTTTTCTAAAAAAATACGATCCTCTCTCCCCAACAAACTACCTTCACGAATACCCCAATCCTTCCCCTGCAGAAAGAAAGCTCTTTGTTCAGTACCAACTCGCAATGTGCTATGCACTGGGAAGAGGGTTTCCAAAAAATGATAAAAAAGCTTTTTCTTTATTAACCGAAGTTGCTCAACAAGGATTACCAGAAGCTCAAGTGACATTGGCTAATTGGTATTTAGAGGGCTTCATTGCTCCTAAAAATAAAGATCAAGCGGCCCTGCTTTATCGACAAGCTGCTTTTTCTAACAAACCAATTACTCTGCTAGCTCAAGGTTGTTTTTTACAACAGAGCGATCCCAAGACTGCCTTTGCCCTCTTCCTCAAAGCAGCTCAACAAAGTGATGCCTTAGCTGAATACTACGTATCGACATGTTACTCGAATGGCACTGGCACAGAAAAAAATCCAGCTGAAGCCACAAACTGGCTTGAAAAATCGGCGCTTTATAAAAACCCACAAGCGTTAGAAATACTTGCCTTTCGTTATCTCTCTGGCGATGGGGTAACAAAGGACATGAATAAAGCGGTTTCTTTATTTCATGATAGTGCTGAACTAGGTTCTCCTAGCGCTCAATTTAATTATGGGATTGCACTCTGGCTCGGCAATGGTGTTCCGTGCTCGCAATTAGAAGCCATGAAGTGGTTTTTACTCTCAGCGAATCAAGGCTACCCTCCCGCAGAGGAGCGAATGGGATTTTGTAATTTTTATGGAGCTGGCATTCGCATCAATCATCAACAAGCATTCTATTGGAATAAAAAAGCTGCTGAACATGATGTTAAAGAGTCTCAGTTTTTATTGGCTCTTGCCTATGATCAAGGTCTCGGAACCCCTCGAAATCATGAAACGGCACTGACATGGTACAAAAAAGCGGCGGCACAAAATGATCGACAAGCACAATTTAATCTCGCTTATTATCTTCTTAAAAAAACAGACGCTGCTTCGATCGATGAGGGAATGCAACTTCTTAAAAAATCTGCTGATGCCGGATATGGATATGCTCAGCATTACCTAGCTGGATTTCTCGGCAGCGGAAAATATATAGAAAAAAATAAAGACCTCGCTATTGCTTTCTACGAAAAAGCCGCTGAACAAGGAATACCAGAATCTGAATTACTATTTGGAGAAATTCTTTTATCAGAAAAAAAATTTACTGAAGGAGCAGAGTGGGTTCGAAAAGCCGTAGATAAAGGACTTCCTCAAGCTTATTTTCGCTACGGCATTTGCTATCTGGATGGAATGGGCGTCAAGAAAGACCCTGCAGAAGCCATTCAATGGTTTCGTTGCGGAGCGCTCCATGGAAATCCTGCTGCACAAAATGCTCTTGGCTACGCTTACTTTATTGGAAATGGCGTTCCTAAAGATTTCGTTGAAGCTTACACATGGTATCTACTAGCAGAGCCCCAAGAAACAACTCCTTATATTAAACAGACCATAGAAGCTAATATCAGAAACATCTTGCCGCAACTGAGCGCAGATCAAATTAAAGAAGCCAAAGAAAAAGCCTCTCAATTTATTCCCATCAAAGAAAATAGTGATGTTGCTATTCCTGGTTTGATCGAAATCGTATGAGTTTAGATTTTAAAAATAGCATTCTAGCACCGAAATCTTAAGTTAAATTACTCGCCTCTTCCGCAATAACCATCTACAATCTTCCCAACTTTTTAAACAAAAACAACCACCACCAAACTTCTCCACCATGATCATCGGCGTTCCCAAAGAAATCAAAAATCACGAATATCGCGTTGGCCTCACCACAAGCTCTGTTAGAGAGCTGGTTTTTCACGGACATTCTGTTCTTGTCGAAAAAAACGCAGGCTCCGGAGTTGGCATTCATGATGCTGATTATGTCAAAGCCGGAGCGCAGATCCTCTCAACAGCAGAAGAAATTTTTGCGAAAGCAGAAATGATCGTAAAAGTCAAAGAGCCGCAGCCCAATGAATGTTTGATGCTGCGTCCAGGACAGATTTTGTTCACCTATCTTCACCTCGCTCCAGATTTAGAGCAAACAAAAGCCCTCATGAACTCGGGCTGTATTGCTATTGCTTACGAAACTGTCACCGACCGCCGCGGAGGCCTTCCTTTGTTGGCCCCGATGAGTGAAGTTGCAGGACGCATGTCGATTCAAGCAGGCGCTCATTGTTTAGAAAAAGCACAAGGTGGCAGTGGTGTTTTGTTGAGTGGTGTTCCTGGAGTAACCTCAGGACGCGTTGTGATTTTGGGAGGTGGAGTCGTAGGTACCAACGCCGCTCGCATGGCGATGGGCTTAGAAGCACACGTCACCGTCATTGATAAATCACTCGATCGCCTCAAAGAACTTGATCTCCAATTTGGTCCTTCCCTTCACACGATTTATGCGACGCTCGATGCTATCGAAGAGCACATCGTCAAGGCCGACCTTGTTGTTGGAGCCGTCTTAGTTCCTGGTGGAGCAGCTCCACGCCTCGTCACACGAGAGATGATTTCAAAAATGAAACCCGGTTCAGTCATCGTTGATGTCGCGATTGACCAAGGAGGCTGTGTCGAAGGGGCAAAGGCAACGACTCATGCTAATCCAACATTTACTATTGATGGCGTCATTATGTATTGCGTTGCGAATATGCCAGGTGCCGTCGCACGGACTTCAACTTTTGCTCTCAACAATGCAACACTCCCATTTACGCTAGCACTGGCTAACAAGGGATGGAAGCAGGCACTCCTCGATGATGAACATTTAAGGAATGGTTTGAATGTTTGCGAAGGAAAGATTACTTATCAAGCAGTCGCCAGCGCTCATCAGTTGCCTTATGCGCCTCCCTCGCTGGCATAACATAAAATGTGCTACACTTGCTGTAGTCTTGTAGCCCGAGGAATTTTTCGACTTTTTTGTCGCGTTCATGTGGTCATTCTTGAAGCGCCGCCCAAGAAAGGTTCCTTCATCATGGCCAGCAATCATATCAGTCATTTTGATCCGCCGCTGCTCAGCGCTTTTTTTCCACGCGCTCTCGATTGGCTCGGCATGAATGAGCTCTTTAAGCATCCTTGGAGCGCTCGCTTTTTTTCGTGGCTCCGCGTCATTCCCATCGATCGCTTTGGGAAAAAAGCAGCCAGCAATCGTCATGCTTTAAAAAAAATGAGGCTCTCTCTTGCTTCAGGACGAGCACTTGGCATTTTTCCTGAAGGAGGCATTCGCTCTGGAGCGGCTTCCATCCTAGAGCAAGCGCCGATGAAGCCAGGTCTAGCAAGTTTTAGTTTTCTTAATCAAGCACCCGTGATTCCCTGCGTTGTGCTGGGCACCGATCGGCTTTATGTCAAACATACTTGGTTCCGCCGCACTCCTCTCTGGATCATTGTTGGAAAAGCGATTATTCCTCCGACGCTGGATGCAACCAATCGCGAGGAAGTACTCCATTGCTTTCAAAAAAAATTAGCAGACATTTTTCCTGCACTGCAACAAGAACTTCGTGAACGCTTTCAATTGAGCCACGACGATCTTCCTAAAACTGCAAAGGAGAGAAGTAGAGAAAAATAATTAAACAACAAACTATCGTCATTCTAGCGGACATTGGAATGACGTCTAGTACTGGGACCTATCATCAATAAAAAGCTATAAAAAATCATCAATAAAAGAACAACGCTACTAATTTTACTATAGCTCCACTTCTGTCATTTCCACGGACGCGGGAATGACATCGAGGGTGTAACGACGCTCACTCTAAAAATTCAATATTCTATTTTCTGTGTTAAAACAAAGGCACGCTTAATTGATCACACCCTCTAATTGTTTCTTATGTTTCCATCACTAAAATACAAATCCATGGACGCCATCATGTGTGTCATGATGAATTGGATTCAATGGAAACTGCGCAAGGAAGCCACAACTCAAGCGCTTCTTGAAGCCTATCTTGAAGAATCGAGCGCCCTTGATCGCACTCAATTTTTTGATGTGGGCCCGATGGAAGAAATGTCATTTTCGCAAGAGACCATCGAGTGGAAGAGCCCTTCTCTGTCAGCTCATGCTGAGAATCATCGCGCTCAAGCTCTTTTCTTTCCTGCAATAAAAAAATCTTCTCCTCAAAAAACCCTCATCATCCTGCACGCTCTCATGTCAGCAGGCAACCAAGGCTATCGTAAGATTGCAGCCCGTCTGAATGCACAAGGTTGGAATGTTTTATTTCCCTACCTCCCTTTTCACTACGCTCGCACGCCCGCTGGCTATGCCTCAGGAGCGCTCACCATCACAGCTGATCTTGTTCGTAATGGAGAAACATTGCGTCAATCTGTTCGAGAAATTCGTCAACTCATTCATTGGACTCGTGCTCAAGGCTCAGAAAAAATGATGATCCTAGGGACAAGCTACGGAGCTTGGGTTGCGGCGTTGCTCCTTTCGGTTGAACCAGTCGAAGCAGCCATCCTCTTACAACCTATCGTTGATATTGGTTACACAACTTTTGAAAGCCCCATTGCTTTAGTCATTGGACAACTCCTTCGCCGACGCGGTATCACCGCAGCACATCTTGATCATCACGCTCATCTCACCGCACCGCTAGCGGCAGAGCCGCTCTGTGATCCAAAAAAGATCGCCATCATCGGAGCCACTTACGATTCCGTTTCTCCACCTCGCTACTTGCGACAATTGTGCGAAACATGGCGCGGATCGTCCTACCACGAAGTCAAGCAAGGTCACTTCGGTTTTCTCGCCATGGAACAGGCGTTGAAATTAATAGAACACTATTAGTATCTCGTTACTCTTTACTCGTCACCCATTACCCGTTACTCTTCACCTTATGACCGACGAACTGAACCAATGCATCGAAGCTGGCAAAATCACTCAAGAGGCTGCTGAAAAACTTTCCCTCCTCACCCCTGGCACCTATTGCAAACACCGCAGTTGGGGATTCGGGCAGATCGCTGAATGGCGACCTTTGACAGATCAAGTCTTGATCCATTTTAAAACAAAAAAAAATCACCCCATGCAGCTTCAGTATGCGGCAGAAACGTTGGAACACATTCCAGCGGATCACATCTTAGCCCGCATTGCTGCTGATCCAGCAGCGCTACGTCAAGAAGCCCAAGAAAATCCTGTTGCTCTCATGCGATCGCTCCTTCAAAGCCATGAAGGAAAAGCAACCTCTGATGAAATTACCGCTGATTTTGTGCCTGATGTTTTTTCAGCAGCCGATTTTAAAAAATGGTTTGATGGTACTAAAAAGAAACTTAAAGCAGATGGTCATTTTATTATTCCTGCTAAAAAGACATCGCCTTTTGAATTACAAGAATTGAACGTTCCAACGCACGAGCGCCTTTTAGAGCAATTCCGCACGGCACGTCATCCTAAAGAACAAGTAGCGAGCCTTGATGCTCTCCTTAAACTGGTCTCTAATTTTAAACAAGAAACTGACCTATTGCACCAACTTGCCCATGAGATTGAAGAAGCTGCTAAGCGAAGCGGTCGCATGCATGCACCTAAAGCGCTCGAACTGCTCTTGGCTCGCGATGAAGTTCTCAAACATCATCCTTCTTCAACGGAAAAAAATTCCGCCTTGTCGATCGTAACTTTGTTAAAAGAAGCTTCAGGGAAGTTAACAGAAATTTTCAAAGAACTTCCTGTGGCCAAATATCGCCGCGTCTTAGCTGCCTTTCCTGAAGCCTTCCAAGAGCGTTGGCAGATACAGGCTCAGCACCTCCTTCGTCATGCTGAATCACGTCTGGTGGGAGAAATTTTTTACCTTTTTGAAAGTCAACAAGCTCGCGAAGCCTTTTTGACCTTCACCATCCGCGCTATTAGTGAACGTTCCATCAGTTCTGATTTTTTAAAATGGATTTGTGAACAAAGAGATCAAGCCTTCCCTGAATTAATCAACCCAGAACTTTTTGCAGCCATCCTCTCTGCCTTGGAACGTGACATTCACAGCGAGGCTAAGCGAGGCGCTCGCTTGCATGAATTGTTGTTTAAAGATCGTCAACTCATTGCTGATCTGTTCCACAATAGCGATCTTGAAACAGCTCGTCAGGCTGTTCGCAAGATCACCGCCTCTCCTGCCTTGGGTGACCTTGATCGCCGATCGCTCCTAGCACGCATTCTGAAACTTCACCCTGAACTGGAGACGGTTGTCATGAACGATGCTTCGAAAGAAAGCTCTACAGCTCGTGAAGAGACCTTAATTGTTTCTTGGACAAGTTTAGAACGTCGCAAGAATGAATACGAAAACCTCGTCACCAAACTGATCCCTCAAAACACGAAAGATATTTCTACTGCTCGTTCCTATGGTGATCTGCGCGAGAACTTCGAATTCAAAGCAGCAAAAGAACAACAAGGTGTTCTACTCCGTCAAAAAGCAGAATTAGAACAAATGCTTAATCAAGCAAGAGGAACAAACTTTGAAAATCCCGATACCTCCGTTGTTTCCATTGGAACCGTTGTGACACTCCAAGCTCCTCAAGGAAAACAAGAAACTTACTCCATCTTAGGAGCCTGGGACAGCACTCCTGAAAAGGGTTGGATCTCTTACCAAGCTGCCATGGGCCAAGCATTGTTAGGTCATCGTTGTGGAGAAAAACTCTCGCTTCCTAGCGAGCAAGGAGAGCGCGACATGACGATTGAAAAAATTGAAGCCTTCACTGATTTCATTTCGTAAAATCAGTTATAGTAACGAGTGGCGAGTAGCAGGTAGCGAGTAAGAACAGGTAGACGCAAATAATCTTTTTGGTAAAATTTGCGTGTTGTGCTATTTTTCTTTTTAGGTTGCCGCAGACAACTCTCTTCACTCGTTACCCGCTACTCGTTACTCGTTACTTTTTATGGACACCATTATCACCTCCATCCACGCCCGTGAAATTTTAGATTCTCGCGGCAATCCCACCCTAGAAGCTGATGTCTGCCTCGCTGGAGGCGCCTGTGGCCGAGCCGCTGTTCCTAGCGGAGCCAGCACCGGTGAACATGAAGCCGTTGAATTGCGCGATGGAGTTAAAAATCGTTATCTCGGCAAAGGAGTCCGCAAAGCTGTTGCTAATGTCAACACTCACATCGCTCAAGAACTCGTTGGGATGAATGCGCTGGAACAGATCACACTCGATCGCGTGATGCTGGAACTCGATGGGACTACAACAAAAAAGAAATTGGGCGCCAATGCAATCCTCGCTGTTTCTCTTGCTGCAGCTCATGCAACAGCAGCTCAGCTCGGGTTGCCGCTCTATCGTTATCTAGGTGGACCTAATGCCAAAGTCCTTCCTGTTCCGATGATGAATATTCTTAATGGCGGAGCTCACTCCGATGCTCCGATTGACTTTCAAGAATTTATGATCATGCCAAAAGGATTACCAACTTTTTCAGAGGCACTTCGCTGTGGCGCAGAAATTTTTCACTCTCTCAAAGCCGTTCTTCACAAACGTGGTCTTTCTACTGCGATTGGAGACGAAGGTGGCTTTGCTCCTAAGCTCACTTCAGCAGAAGATGCGCTCGATTCCATTTCTTTAGCGGTAGAAAAAGCTGGCTACAAACTTGGAAGCCAAGTCTGCATCGCCATTGATGCAGCATCGAGCGAGTTTTATGACACATCAAAAAAAGTTTACCACTTCAAAAAGTCCGATGGCTCTCGCCGCACTGGAAAAGAATTAGTCGACTATTACAAAAAACTCTGCGCGAATTATCCGATTGTTTCCATCGAAGATGGCTGCGCAGAAAATGATTGGGCTACTTGGAAACTCATGACGGAAGCTTTAGGAGATAAAATTCAAATTGTCGGTGATGATCTTTTTGTCACCAACGTTGAGTTTTTGAAAAAAGGAATCAAACAAGGGGTTGCCAACTCGATCCTCATCAAGGTCAATCAAATTGGATCACTCACTGAAACCCTTGATGCCATCGAACTCGCAAAGGAAAATCATTACACTTCCGTGATCAGTCATCGTTCCGGAGAAACGGAAGATACAACCATTGCTGACATTGCTGTGGCCACGAATGCTGGTCAAATCAAGACTGGTTCTCTCTGCCGCACGGACCGTGTCGCGAAGTACAATCAGCTTCTTCGCATTGAAGAAGAGTTGGGTGACAATGCGGTTTATGGAAGAAAGTAACGAGTGGCGAGTAACGGGTAACGAGTATTTTTAGATCGAAAGTAAAATCAGTTTTCCAAAATTTATATTTTAACAGGATATCTTCTAAAGAAAAATTACTCTCTTAAGATATTGCCTCAGAACTCGTTACTCTTTTACTCGCTCATGCCTAGCCACGCTCCACGTAGATCAGCTCGTCGAGATACGGTCTTACTTCCGTTGCTGAATCGGTTTTTGATCTTACTCATCGTTTGTGGAACCTTGGCTCTAGCGCTCATGACATTCTATCCAGAATGGAAAAAACTTTCGCACATGCGTCAAACACTACAAAAAGAGCATGAAGAATTAGATGCCCTCAAAAATCAAGGGTCTCATCGCGAGCAAGAGCTCTACTTATTGCAACATGATAAAGATTATTTGGAACTCATCGCACGCGATCGCCTTGACTTGATGAAGCCTAATGAAACGATCTTTCGTTTAGGCCCATCGCGAAATGCTGCAAGAAAATAATTCACAGGGATGAAAGCGATGGAAGGGATGTGAGGAAATTTTAAAACCGCGAAACACGCGAAATAACACAAAAAAAATGGTAGCAATGTATTTCCGCTTTCGCGGAAACAAGTTTTTTAGCGACATTTAACGATTTTAGTGGTTATTCTTTTTGTCTTTATTCCTTCCATCGCTTCCATCCCTGTGAATCTCTTCTCTCTCGTTCCAGCATCTCTATAAATTAACTTTTCTATGTCTACCGATCTAACAATAATCGACACCTCCGCATTAACGGAGCGCCTTGGCGCCCTGCGGAGGTTTCTTTGACGCTCCCGCACTAACAACAGAACTCGCTGGGATTGAAGCACGGATGACGGAACCAACTTTTTGGGATCATCGTGAAAGCGCTCAAAAAGATGTCGAACGCGTTTCTCAATTGAAAGCCATCTTAGGCCCGCTATCCTCATTGGAACAGCGTCTTGGTGATCTTTCTATTTTGCAATCGATGGTGGAAGAAGAAACATCACCAGAACAACAAACAGTGGCATTTCAAGAAGTGACTGCCGAGTTTACAGCGCTGACTTCGGATCTAGAAAAATTTGAAATTCGCCAATTGCTCAGCGGAGAATTTGATAAGTCCGATGCCTTTTTAACGATTCATGCTGGAGCGGGCGGCACTGAATCATGCGATTGGGCCGAGATGCTTTTGCGTATGTATCAACGCTGGATGGAGCGCTCTGGCTATGCTTCGAGCATCATTGATGTTCAAGAAGGAGAAGAGGCCGGCATCAAATCAATCACACTCCTTGTCAAAGGTGAGTATGCCTTTGGCTATCTTCAAACCGAACGAGGAGTTCATCGCCTCGTGCGCATCTCTCCTTTTGATTCAGCAAAACGACGCCATACATCATTTGCTAGCATTGATGTTGTTCCTGACATTGAGGATGCACCCATTGAAATTGATGAAAAAGATATCAATGTTGATACCTATCGCGCGGGAGGCAAAGGAGGACAAAACGTCAACAAAGTCGAAACAGCTGTTCGCATGACTCACGTTCCAACAGGCGTCGTTGTGGCTTGCCAAGCGGAACGGAGCCAACTCAAGAATCGCAATCTAGCTCTCAAAATGTTGAAAGCAAAAATTTATCAGATTGAAGCTGACAAAAAACGGGCTGAGCTTGATCGCCAATATGGTGAAAAAGGAGAAATTGCCTGGGGAAGTCAAATACGTTCTTACGTTTTTCAACCTTATCAAATGGTCAAAGACCACCGCACTGATGTTCAGACAAGCGATGTCCAAGGCGTGATGGATGGGGATATTGATACGTTTATTGAAGCGAAGTTGAGAAATTAATAAGCCTGTCTTGAAACACGAGCAGGAGCGCTAACTGACAATCAATTTTTTTATTTCTTTCTTTGCGTTCTTTGTGCTCTTTGTGCTCTTTGTGCTCTTTGTGCTCTTTGTGGTGAATTATTTTTTCATCTCCCACCAAGCGCGAAACTGCTCGAGTGCGCGCCCCCGATGGCTCATCGAATTTTTGAGTTCGCTCGGAAGTTCTCCAAAACTTTTTTCGTAGCCTTCAGGAATAAAAATCGGATCGTAACCAAATCCTCCACCTCCCGTGATCTCGGTTGTGAGCCTTCCTTCAACCGTGCCATCAAACGTGGCAATCGTTTTGCCATCACGAGCCACAGCAAGCACACAACGGAATCGCGCAGCACGTTGCTCTGAAGGGAGGTCCTTCATTTTTTCTAAAACAAGTTCAGTATTTTGCAAATCCGTGCAGCCTGGTCCAGCATAACGTGCTGAGTAAATTCCAGGCTCACCATCGAGCGCATCGACTTCCAAGCCGGAATCATCGGCCAAAACCAAACCAGAAATATGTTCCGAAATTCCTTCGGCCTTCAAGCGAGCATTGGCTTCAAAAGTGATTCCCGTCTCCTCAATTTCGGGAAGCTCTGGAAGCTCGGTGGCATCACGCACGACGACGCCTTCACCGAGCATGGTTTGAATTTCATGAGTCTTATGACGATTGCGCGTGGCGAGAAAAAGCGGCATTAGTTCATTCATTGGTTTGGTTAATTTAGTGATATATAGTCAAATTACTTAGAGCTTACAAGCAATTGACTTGTCCTTTTTAGGAAAAGGCTGCGTTCTCATCCCGTCACGTTATCGTTTAGATAGCGCTCGGTCTTCGGCCTGGCCTTTTCTAAAAATTCCTGCGTTCTTCCCTGTAATTTCTAAGTAATTTGACTATAATTTCTTTGAATAAGCTATAGACTAACTTTTAAAAATGAAATTTCATCCTCTTTTCTACTCAACAAGTGCTCTTTTTTTACTTTTTTGTTTTAGTGCTTTTTCCATGTTATCTCAGGAAGTAAAAATCCCTTTACTTCATGCTCATGATCTCAATGGTAAAAGCTGGGTCTTGCCTCATGATTTAAAGGATAAGAAAACCCTCCTCTTGGTTGCCTTTGAGCGACAACAGCAAGACTCTGTAAACTCTTGGATTGATCATTTGAATCTTCGCTCTCCTGAAAATAAAATAACCTGGCTTGAAATTCCTCTTTTGCAAAATCCCTGGAAGCTAGTTGCTCCCTGGATTGATCACGGAATGAGACGAGGCATTACCGAAGAAACACTTCGAGCTCATGTTTGGACAATCTATACGAATCGATCTTCTTTTTTAAAGGAACTGAACCTTCCTTCAGCAAAACATATTGCGATATTAGTTGTTGATAAAAATGGAATTATTCTCGGAAAAGCCTCAGGTGATTACACTAAAGATAAAGCTCAAGTAATTTTAAACCTCCTCAACACTAAATCCTAAGCTTTATGGAAAGACTTCCTTCGCCAATGCCGAATAACAATGACCCCCATCGGCAAGTAGCCTTGGTTATTGGCGCGTCAGGTGGTATTGGCTCTGCTGTTGTAGCATCACTTCTTTCAAAGGGATGGGATGTTATTGCTGCTGCTCGCCATGAGGATAAATTAGAATCGACGCTTGCTCCTTTTAAGAGCGAAACTGGACGACTTAAGATTGCTACGCTAGATGCCTCCGACAGTAGTGCTGTTATTTCCTTTTTTGATTCTATCCTCAAGGAGTTTGGTCGTCTTGATGGAATGGTAAATTGCGCTGGATCCATTCTTCTCAAACCAGCCCATTTAATCAGCGATGAAGAATTTGAAGAGACATTATCTTTAAATCTAAAAACAGCATTTTACCTTTTGCGTCCTTCTGTTCGGGCGATGATGAAGCAACCCGAAGGAGGAAGTATTGTTTTTTGTTCCTCAGTAGCAGCGCAACGTGGCCTCATGAATCATGAAGCTATTGCTGCTGCTAAGGCTGGCATTGAAGGCATGGCTCTTGCCGCAGCTTCTACCTATGCTCCTTATCATATCCGTGTTAATTGTGTAGCACCAGGGTTGGTCCGTACTGGATTAACTCAAAAATTCACGGAGAACGAAGCCGTCCTAAAAAAATCAGCAGCAATGCATCCGCTTGGCCGTATTGGAGAGCCTACTGAGTTAGCATCGGCAATCACTTGGTTTCTAGATCCTCTTCAATCTTGGATTACCGGTCAGGTGTTGGGTGTGGATGGAGGATTAGGGAAGCTTCAAGCCCGCTAGAGAATGTTAAATAAAGTTATAGCCGCAAGAGCATAAGCCAAAGAAGAGAATGGCCACAAAGGACACAAAGAAATCAAAGAGGGAATGAAGGGAAATTTATTTTTCTTTTGAATATCTTTTCCCTCCTGATGCTTATAAGCATCAGCAAAAAGTGCAGTCAAATAAAGCAGCAGCTTCTTTTTCAAAAAAATATCATCTACTTGTTTTTCTTTGATTTCTTTGTGTTCTTGGTGGCTAATTTCTTTTTCTTCTCTTATCTAAAAATGGCTACAACTTTAGTGAAAATGCTCATTAACACTGCTACTAGAGCATTTTTTACTAACAAAAATTTTTCCGAAAACCAGCATCATAGCCAGTTAACTCTAGGAAAGCAGAGCCAACTTCGTGATTGTTACAATCAAGAACTCGACAAGCGCCTTCCCAATAGCTCAGGCCTTTATTTCCAATCAGTTCTAAAGCATGGGTGATGGAAAAAGTCTGATGAAAAACACGGAGGATTTCTTCACGTAGATTTTTATTGGTCAAAATGGTGAGGCCGGGGAATCGAGAGGAAAGCTCCAGCTTTAAGTTTTCGGCATCAACACCAGGTTTCAGGAGAACAATTAAAACTGTTGCTACATTATCCTGAAAATAGTTGGTAAAATAATGTCGATCTAAAAAAAGCGATCCTCGTTCATTACCATATTCAGAAAAGACTCCAGCAATCATCATCTCTTGATTTCCAGATGGAATTGGGATGATCACATGATCTCCACGATGTCGTTGAAAGCGCTCTAAAAAACTTTCACTTGCGAGAACAAGGTGGCTATTTTTTTCCTGATCAAAAAAATCATCGTTAAGGGGTTTTTGTTTCCAGAGAATGTTGTGATGGTGTTTTAGAAAATCGACATCAATGCCGCTAATCATCGTAGGCAACTCATGTAACGTAATAGCACGTGACGCAATCACCTGAATATCCGCAACAGCTGGATGATGAGCAATCTTCTGCCGGATTTGAGGAGAGAGTTGATGCTCCAGAGAGGTCCCTTGATAATCAGCATTGCTGATGTAGAGATCAGCTTGAAAGGTCGTATCAATCCAACAGTGCATCGTTGTTTCAAAACTTTGAATGAGAATCAACATTCCAGCCGCAATTGAGTATTAATTTCACAATTCTCATTTACTGAGGTTTTGAAAATACTCTTCACCCTTGACTCTTTACTCGTTACAATCTTCCCCCATGTCCACAACTCAGCATTCCTACCCCTTTCCCGAATTTGAACCCCGCTGGCAACACCATTGGCTGAGCTCGAATGCCTTTCGCGCTAAAAATCCTGGCGATTCTGATTTTGATCCTGCTCAAAAAAAGCAGTACATCCTGGACATGTTCCCCTACCCAAGCGGCGAAGGTCTTCACGTCGGGCACCTGGTTGGATATACGGCCACCGATATTCTCTCGCGCTACCATCGCTTAAAGGGCGCTAACGTTCTTCATCCAATGGGATGGGACGCCTTTGGCCTTCCGGCAGAACAGTACGCCATCAAAACAGGACAACATCCTCGGGCCACAACGCAAAAAAACGTCGCCAATTTTCGTGCTCAGCTACAGCAGCTCGGCTTCAGCTACGATTGGTCTCGTGAAGTCAGCACGACTGATCCTGAATATTTCAAATGGACGCAATGGATTTTTTTACAGCTCTATAGCGCTTGGTTTAATCCAGCGACACAAAAAATAGAATCGCTCTCAACGTATACAGGCCAGGACCCTGATTCTGTGAGACTCGCCTACGTGGCTGACATTCCCGTCAATTGGTGCCAGGAACTAGGAACTGTCTTGGCTAACGAAGAAGTCGTTGATGGAAAAAGTGAAGTTGGCGGATTTCCTGTCGAGCGTCGTCCTATGCGCCAATGGATGTTTCGCATCACAACACTTGCGGATCGTTTGATCGAAGATCTGGAAAAAGTCAATTGGCCTGATTCCATCAAGCAACTCCAACGCAACTGGATTGGACGTAGCGAAGGAGCTGAGGTCATTTTTAAAATTAAAGATCAGTCAGAAAAAACAATCACGGTTTTCACAACTCGCCCTGACACATTGTACGGAGCTACCTACGTTGTCTTAGCTCCAGAGCACCCGTTACTTGATGAACTCGGAATAGCCTCAGAAGCCCTTGCTGACTACCGCAAGAGCTGCAATGCAAAAAGCGATCTTGAGCGCACCGATTTAGCCAAAACAAAAACAGGCATTCCCCTCGGCATTGAGGCCATCAACCCGATCAACGGCGAAGCCCTTCCTATCTGGGCCGCCGACTATGTCCTCATGAGCTATGGCACCGGAGCCATCATGGCTGTTCCTTCTCACGATGAGCGTGACAAAGAATTTGCGGAGCAGTTTGATCTTCCAATACGCACTGTTATCGAAAACGACGTTGCCATTAACTCTCCTCTCATCAATGGAGCAACAGCAGCCGAAGGCAAAAATAAAATCATCAACTGGCTAGAGGAGCATTCCTGCGGCCGTCGTAAGATTCAATACAAGCTTCGTGACTGGCTCTTTTCGCGCCAGCGCTATTGGGGGGAACCGTTTCCTATTGTTTGGGAAAATGGAAAGCATCGTGGCCTTTCCGAACACGAACTTCCTGTGGAGCCTCCGGAGATGGAAGACTTCCGTCCTACAGGAACCGCAGAACCGCCACTAGCCAAGGCCAAAGAGTGGGTCCGCTATTCGGAAAATGCAGTTCGTGAATTGAACACCATGCCGCAGTGGGCTGGCTCCTGCTGGTACTATTTGCGGTTCTGCGATCCTCATAACAAAAAATCTTTTATTGGCAAAGATGCGGAGACTTATTGGAAAAATGTCGATCTCTACGTCGGCGGCACCGAACATGCGGTCCTCCACTTGCTCTACGCTCGCTTCTGGCACAAAGCCCTTTTTGATTTGGGACACCTCACCACCTGCGAACCCTTTCAGCGCCTCGTCAATCAAGGGATGATTGCAGGAAGCGACGGACAAAAAATGTCCAAGAGCCGCGGCAATGTTGTCAGCCCAGGAGAAGTGATTGCGCAGTATGGCGCTGATGCCTTGCGTCTCTACGAAATGTTCATGGGCCCTCTGGAACATGGAAAACCGTGGAGCACCACCGGTGTTGAAGGGATTTATAGATTCCTTGCTCGCGTCTGGCGTTTAGGAATGCAACAAGATGCAACAACACATCATTGGAGTGTTTCTAGCAACATCGCTGATATTCCACTCACCCCAGCTCAACAAAAAGTCGTGCATGCCACGATTAAAAAAGTGACTCATGACATCGAGGCACTTTCGTTCAACACAGCGATCGCTCAAATGATGGTTTTTGTCAATGAGTTTACCGCAGCGAAGCCATGCCCGCTAGAAGCTCTTCATATCGTGTTGCGCTTGCTGAGCCCCTTCGCGCCTCACCTTGCGGAAGAATTGTGGATGCAGTTGAGCAATCATTTTCCTTCCCTTCAAAAAATAGGAATTTCAGCTTCTCAAGCAACATGGCCTAAGTGGAACGAAGAATATTTACTCCTCGAAGAGACAACCTACGTTCTTCAAGTGAATGGAAAAGTCCGCGGACGTCTTACTCTGTCAACAACGGCAACAAAAGAAACCGTTGAACAAGAAGCGCTGAACGATCCTTCACTCCAACCTCATCTTGAGGGAAAGAAGATTCAAAAAATCATCGTCGTTCCTAAAAAGCTCGTCAACATTGTTGCGAACTAATTCTCGAATGAAATCAGCCTTCAGCCTTCAGCCTTCAGCCTCCAGCCTTCAGCCTTCAGCCTCCAGCCTTTTCCTCATCGCTGGCAACGGCACCTATCCTTTCCTGATTGCACGTGGCGCTCGAGCTGCTGGCGTCAAAAAAATTGTTGTGGCTGCTTTTGAAGGAGAGACCGATCCTCTCCTCGCTGACGAAGCAGATGAAATGATTTGGATGCGGGTAGGGCAAGTTGGAAAGCTACTCAGTGCTGCTCGCAAAAGTGAAGCATCGCATGGCATTATGGCCGGACAAATCGCTCCCAAAAATCTCTTTGATCTTCGTCCTGACCTCAAAGCACTCGTTCTTCTCGCTACCCTCAAAGAGAGGAATGCGGAATCACTTTTTTCAACACTGGCTTGCGAGCTTGAAAAAGCTGGCGTCGCACTGTTACCAGCCACCACTTTTTTGGAAGAGAGCCTCGTGACCTCAGGCTGGATCGCTGGTCCCAAGCTGCGCAAACGCGCTTTAGAAAATATTGAATTTGGTCATCGCATTGCCAAAGAAGTAAGCCGACTCGATATCGGTCAAACCGTTATTGTTAAAAACGGAACGGTGCTTGCCGTCGAAGGGTTTGAAGGAACCGATGAGACGATTAAGCGTGGAGGAATGCTCGGTCGCTGCGATGCCTGCATGGTGAAAGTTTCCAAGCCCAACCAAGACATGCGATTTGATGTTCCTGTCATTGGAACAAAGACCCTTGAAACAGCTGCAGCTGCCGGCATCAGCATCATCGCATTGGAGACTGGTTGCACGTTGCTGCTAGAAAAAGAAAAACTACTCGCGCTCGCCGAACAGCTTGGCGTCACGCTTTGGGGAGTTGGGTAAAACCAAGAAGAGAATTAACCGCAAAGAACGCAAGGAGCGCAAAAAAAGAAATAAAAAAATTGAAGGAAGAAACTTCATTACCTGATGCTTTGTATTCATTGGGATAGTCATTCCAGTCTATAAATTTGAGAAAACAAATCGCCGTCAGGTTTTTTCTTTGCGCTCCTTGCGTTCCTTGCGGTTAATTATTTTTATATTCTTTGTGGTTAATTTTATTTATTCTTAGCCCATGAAACTAATTAAAGCCGGTGTCATCGGCGTAGGCCATATCGGCATCAACCATGCCCGCATTTACTCCGAGCTTCCGAACTGCGAACTCGTTGCCATTCTTGATGCCAATAAACAAGCTGCTCAGAAGGCCGCTGCAAAATATGGCGGCGTTGCTTGCCATTCTCTAGAAGAGTTTTCTGAACTCGTCGATGCAGCCACAGTTGCGACGCCGACAGAATCTCATTTCGAGGTCGGTTCTTTTTTATTACAACAAGGAAAACATCTTCTCATTGAAAAACCACTCGCCGACACAACCGAAGGAGCCCAGCAATTGGCGGCGCTTGCTCACAAGCATCACTGCGTCCTTCAAGTGGGCCATGTCGAGCGTTTCAACCCTGCTCTGGAAGCATTGGAAAAACAGCTCAAGAATCCTCGCTTCTTGGAAGTGACACGGCTCTCACCTTATCCGAATCGCAGCATCGATATTGGCGTAGTGCTCGATCTGATGATTCACGATTTAGAAATCGTCTTGCACCTCGTTCGCTCTCCTGTCAAGAGCATTGATCCTGTTGGAATCGCTGTCCTGAGCCGCGGAGAAGACATTGCCAATGTGCGAATTCATTTTGAAAATGGATGCGTTGCTAACTTAACAGCCAGTCGCATTAGCCGCGACAAAGTCCGAAAGATTCGAATCTTTCAAGAAGATGCTTACCTCTCCCTCAATTATCAAAAACAGAATGGCTACATGCTTCGCTTGAATGGAAAAGAGATCAAAAAAAATCGTGTCCATGTGATCAAGGGTGAACCGCTCCAACGCGAGCTAGCTGCCTTCGTTGACTGTGCTCGCCTAGGAAGCCAGCCGCGTGTCAACGGCTACGAGGCTGCTGCCGCTTTAGATCTCGCTTTAAAGATCACTCGCAAAATTGAAGAGAATAATAAAGCCCACCATCCCAGTTCGTAGTTGGTAGTTCGTAGAAAATTGCATTGGAAATTTATTCTCAATTATGAAAATAGCACTTGTTGCTGGTGAAGCTAGCGGAGATACGCATGGAGCAGCTCTCATGCAGGAGCTGCAGAAAAAAATTTCTGATATCATTTTTTTAGGACTAGGTGGACCCAAGATGCTTGCTGCTACGCAGCAGCATCAGGCTGGAGGCTGGAGACTGGAGGCTGAAGGATTTCAAAATCAACAAAATATTTCCGATCACAAATTATCACTATCTAGCAATCACAACTACGAACTACCAACTACAAACTCTCATCGCAAAGCGATGAACATGGACAATTGGATTGATGAGTCCGCTGTCTTAGGCCTCTGGGATGTCATCAAAAAATATGGCTACTTTCGCAAAAAGTTTTCTTCACTCTTAAAGCAACTGGAACACGAAAAACCGGAAGCAATCATCCTCATTGATTATGCTGGATTCAATCTTCGTTTAGCCAAAGCGATTCGACGCCGCAAACTGCCGATCAAAATTATTAAATACATTAGCCCTCAAGTCTGGGCTTGGAATCGACGTCGCATCCCCGAAATGGCTCGCAATCTGGATTTGATGATCTGCATTTTTCCTTTTGAAGAAAAAGTTTATGAGGCCTCTGGTCTAGCAACCAGTTTTTTAGGACATCCGTTGGTTGAAAAGTTGATGGCGCTGCAACCGAAACTAGAACGGGAAGAGCGCTTGCTTGGTCTTTTTCCTGGCAGTCGCTCACGTGAAGTACATCACATTTTTCCGGTGATGGCAGCAGCAGCGAAACGTGTCATCGCAGAAAACTCCGCCATCCGTTGTGAAGCAGCAGCAGCAACAGCACTACATGCTCAGGAAATGAAGGCCATGGCAGCAAAGATTGGAGTTCCAATCACGATCACCATGGGTCAGGCTCATTGTCTCATGCAGCGGGCGACTTTTGGACTCGTCTGCTCTGGAACGGCCACCCTTGAAGCAGCAGCACTGGGCCTTCCATATGCTCTCGTTTACAAAGCAACACCCCTCACCGCCATCGTTGCTCGTGCGCTCATCAAAGTCCCCTATCTCGGAATCGTCAACATTCTTGCAGGACGTCCCGTGGTTAAAGAATTTCTTCAAGGAGCTGCCACACCTCAAGCCCTCGCTCAGGAGGTATCTCATTTTTTAAAACATCAGGATGCGGCACTACAACTGTCGAGAGAGGTTATGGCTGTTGCTGCAACCCTGCGCTCGGAAGGAGCCTACGAAAGGGCGGCGGCGACAATCGCTGAAGTATTGAAAAACATTTAACCGCAAAGAACGCAAAGAGCACAAAGAAAGAGTCGGATTTTTTTCTTTGCGTTCTTTGTGTTCTTTGTGGTTAATTCTCTTCTTCTTTTCTTTCAGTTTTTGTGTTCTTTGCTGTTAATTCCCTTTAGCTTTTTTCCTATGATTGCAAACCATCTTGAAACGCTCTGGTCTCCATGGCGTGTTGAATATTTTGAAAACGGAAAGCAGCCTACAAAAGATTTTCTGCTCGATGCAGCACAGACTTCCGATGATGCCGCTCACTTGGTAGTAACACGGCGGAAAAATGCTTTCTTGATCATGAACAAATATCCGTATGCTGTGGGTCATCTCATGGCTGTGCCTTATCAGAAACGAGCTGATATGAGCGAGCTCTCGGAAGCGGAAGTCCTCGATCTCTGGAACATCACCTTGCACGCTCAAGAGCTCCTGCGAGGTGTAGTCCGCGCTCAAGGATTTAATGTTGGCCTCAACCTCGGCTCTGCTGCAGGAGCTGGTGTGAGCGAGCATCTTCATCTCCATATCGTCCCGAGATGGCACGATGATCAAAATTTTATGCCGCTTTTGACTGGAACCCGCATCATTCCAGAAGGTCTGACCCCGCTCTACGAACGGTTGGTTGCTTATCAAAAGACATTGGAAGAGCAGAAAGATTAGTTCATTCAGAAAAAGAAGATAGAAACGCAGCGATATATTCAGAAGAAGCTACTTTCTTTTTCAGACGTTCGCCTGGGGACATAGGGACATAGGGACATAGGGGTCAGTCCTGCCTTTTGTAACATTTGGGAATTTATTGTTGTAAATGTTACAAAAGGCAGGACTGACCCCTATGTCTTATTTACTATAAGGGCATGTGACCGGTAGCTCTTAGGAAAGAGCGAAAAAGTGAAGGTGTTTGTTAAGGGCTTGCC
>JAIEQF010000041.1 GCA_019747895.1 Chthoniobacterales bacterium | reverse complement strand
TGCTTATGCCCATCTTTTTTCAACCCTCAAACCCTCTTAAAATCTAGCTCCAAACTCGCTTGGACAGAGTCTATTTAGAGGTTCTTGGAATATTTTTTCTGAAAAAAATTTGCGTTTTAGAAAAAGCAGAGTATTTTTTGCTACCTATGAAAAATATTCTTACCCCTATTGTTGCCTTGTTTCTTAGCTTGCAGCTCCATGCGGCCGTTAAAATTGTGAAATTTGTTGATGCCAACGGAAAGGAACCTCAAGAGCAGGAGTATGATCAGCACTGCTGCCTCGTAAACTGTGCCGACAATACGGTGATTCCTGATAACAACATCAGGCTTGCTGTCGGTGACAAACTTGTGATTGAAACACCAAAGACTCACGGGTTTTATAGCTATATTAAGGCTTATGATTATACGATTAACAATGGCACGATGGCTGATATTGAGAAATTAAGCACATTACAAGCTAAAGATCCAGAGAGTGATTTGAATCAGTTTGCTGATTTTCATTTTGATATCGTAGCTTCAGGAGTTGATTCTTTTGATATTAGTTTTGCAGATGGAATTTTTCAGGCACCTGGCTGTTATACGCGGAATCATCTCTTGGGTCATGTGACGGTGACTGTTGTTGAGTAAAATGACTCGTCTTTTTTTATAGTTTGTGAGAGACTCTCCCCACAATGAAAAATAAATACTCTCTTTTCTCTTTGATTCTTGTTGCCGCGTTGCTTCCTGCTTGTGCTAACAAAAAAAATAAACAATCCGCTGGTATTGATGGTGACTATGTGAGCGGAACGCCATTAACCGAGCGCTCTGAAGGCGCCAATTTCATGGGTGCTAATGTCAATCGCTCTGAATTTGCGCCGGTTCAGTTTGCCTTTGATAGCACAACTGTTGGTGCCGAGGAGCAACAGAAAGTTGCTGCTGTGGCACAAAGCGTTCGTGCTTCGGGCAAGACCGTCATCGTTGCTGGTTTTACTGACAATCGCGGAACTGAAGAGTACAATCGCAGTCTTGGCGAGCGCCGCGCTTTAGCCGTGCGTGAGGCTTTGATTGCTAAAGGCGCTTCGGCTAATAAAGTTCAAACAGTCAGCTTTGGCAAAGAGATGCCTGCAGATCCTGCTAACAGCGAGGCCGCGTGGGCCAAGAACCGTCGTGCGGAGTTCGGGATCACTAAGTAAGGCTGGAGGGCTAAAGGCTAAAGGCTGAAGGAAGATTTTTCGATGCGTGACTATTCCAAGCTCGATGCTTTTAAACTAGCGGATGACGTTGTTTTACTGATTTATCAAGTAACAAAAACTTTTCCAAAGGAAGAACTCTATGGATTAACTGCTCAAATTCGTAGGGCAGCAATTTCAGTTCCTTCTAATATTGTTGAAGGTTGTGCTCGAGAAAGCCAACAAGAATACATCCGATTTTTAGGCATAGCCTATGCTTCTTTGAGAGAAGCTGGCTATCAGTTAAGTCTGGCAAAACGATTAGGATATTTAAGTGAGGAAGATTTTTTGAAATGTCATTTGAAAATAGTAGAGGCTGAAAAAGTTCTTTATTCTCTTAAAAGATCCCTGCACAAATTATCATCTTCAATTTAAATTATTATGTCATCGGATGTCCTTCAGCCTATCCCTCTCTTCGATCTGTCTCGTCAGAGCCAAAACACTGAACTCACAGCTTCCATCAAAGTAGCTGTTGAGCGCGTTTTAGACCATCAACAATTTATTCTTGGAAAAGAAACAGTTGCTTTAGAGCAGGAGATGGAAACTGCTTGTTTTGATAACAAGGCGCATGCGGTGGGGGTATCCTCTGGGACAGATGGGCTTCTAGCAATCCTGATTGCAAAAAATATTACCGTTGGTGATGCTGTGATCACGACGCCATATACTTTTTTTGCGACAGCGTCCTGTGTGCATCGCATGGGAGCGGAGATCGTCTTTTGTGATATCGATTCCAAGACATACATGATAGATCCCGAAAAATTGCGAATCATTCTTGCATCGTTCAAACGTGAAGCCAATGGCACACTCCGAACAGCTAAAGGAAATCGCGTGAAGATGATCATTCCCATTCATCTTTTTGGAACGTGTTGTGATATGGATGCCATCATGGCATTGGCTCAAGAGTATGGACTAACAGTGGTCGAAGATGCAGCGCAGGTGATTGGTGCTGACTATCCGAGCAAGGAAGGTCTGAAGAAGGCAGGTGCGATTGCCGAAATGTCGTTTGTCAGTTTTTATCCGACAAAAAATTTAGGGGCCTTTGGCGATGCTGGGTTGGTTGCCTGTCTTGATCCCAAGATGGCAGAGCAGCTGCGTATCGTTCGTAATCATGGCATGGAAGAGCGCTACTATCACAAAGTCGTTGGTGGTAATTTTAGACTTGATGGAATTCAAGCAGCTGTTTTAAGAGCCAGGCTTCCCTTTTTGTCGCAATGGAATGAACAGCGCCAAAAAAATGCAGCCATTTACAAAGAAGCCTTTACCAAGGCTGGCTTGCTAGATCGCCTTGCCTTGCCCGCAGAGCCTTGGGCTGCGAGCGGCTTAAAAAACCATCATATTTATCATCAGTATGTGATTCGCATTCTCGGAGATGAAGCCGTAGCACAACGCGAAAAAATCATAGCGCACTTCAACAAAAATCAGATCGGCTATGCGATTTATTATCCAGTGCCACTCCACTTGCAAGAATGTTTCACCTACCTCGGGCATAAGCCAGGAGCTTATCCAGAGTCAGAGAGAGCAGCGCAAGAGACGCTTGCCTTGCCGATTTTTCCGGAGTTGAAACCGGAAGAAATTCAAGCTGTCGTTGCAGCGATTGCAGAAGCGCTTGCAAAATAAAAGAATTTACCACAAAGATCACAACGTCGCTAAAGCGACATTTGTTTTCTTTGTGGTGAATTCCTTTAAATTTTAATTAAAACCAAATGACGCAACAAACCGAGCTCAGTTTTTTCAGCGAGCCGCAACAACTGGGAACGCGTGTTGTAAAAAAAATTTCAACGAAAAGCAAAAAAAAAGAAGAGACATTGAATTCTTCTTTGCTGGCTGCAGCTGCGCCAAAAATACTGAGCGTGACGGAACTAACGCGTCGTGTCGCCACTTTATTGGAAGGAGAGATTGGTGAAGTCTGGATCGAGGGAGAAATTTCTAATTATCGATTGCAATCTTCAGGGCATCATTACTTCACCTTAAAGGATGCCCATGCTCAGATTGCTTGTGTTCTTTTTGCGCGTACGGCAGCGGCCCTCCCTCTTTCTTCTTTGCGACTTGCAGATGGGCTTGCTGTGCAGATCCACGGAACGGTGACAGTTTATCAACCGCGAGGTCAGTATCAACTTATGGTGCATGTGATTCAGCCACGTGGTGTTGGCGTTTTGCAAGCAAGGTTTGAAGCGCTCAAACAGAAGTTGGCGGAGGAAGGTCTTTTTGAGCCAGGACGAAAGCGGCCGTTGCCTCGTTTTCCTCAACGCATTGGAGTAGTGACTTCGCCAACAGGAGCCGCGATCGCTGATTTTCTCAATGTGCTTTATCGACGGCATCCTGGCCTACAGATTGTGATTGCACCGGTGCGGGTACAAGGACGAGGTGCTTCAGAAGAAATTGCTCGTGCTATTGAAGGATTTTCACCTGGAGTCTCCAACATTGGGGCAGTTGATGTCATCGTTGTGACGCGAGGAGGAGGTAGCTTGGAAGATTTGTGGGAGTTTAATGAAGAAATAGTGGCTCGTGCTGTCGTGGCTAGCCGCATTCCTGTGATGAGTGCGGTGGGGCATGAAATTGATTACACCATTTGCGATTTTGTCGCGGACGTTCGCGCTCCAACCCCGAGTGCCGCTGCAGAGCTCTTGGCTGCTGATGGAGTTAGTCTGTTAGAAAGTGTTGGCTTGCTGGTGAAGCGTCTGCAGCGAGAAGTGTTCTTGCAGCATGCGCACCTTCTTCATCGATGGGACCAAGCGAAAGCAGCCTCTCTTTTTCGAGAACCGGAGCGACGCTGTTGGGAGTTACAACAAAATTTGGATCATTGGGAAAAAACGCTAGATACAACCTTGCGCCATCGATGCGAGCAGGTGAAAGCGATATCGAAGACAATGGCCTCACGACTGGGTCGCCATCATCCATGGTCTTTTTTTCAACAGGCAACTCATCAACAAAAAGCATTGCAGCGCCAGTTGACACAGCAGATGGTTTATCAACAACACCGCTTGCAATCTCAATACGAGCGTCTCCGCGCATCACTGACGGCATTGAGTCCCCAAGCAACCCTGTCGAGAGGCTTCACCATCACTCGTAATCAAAAAGGAAAAGTCATTGCTTCTTCTGCGCAAGTCAACATCGGAGAGTTGCTCTCAATTCAATTTGGCGATGGGAGTGTTGATGTTGTTGCGGAAGAAAGAAAAAGGCTGAGGGCTGAGGGCTGAAGGCGAAAGGAAGAAAAAACCATATCAAAAAGGATAACATGATAAACAGTGGATTCAAAAAATTATTTCTTTGCCTTTAAGTAATCACAACCTTCAGCCCTCAGCCTTCAGCCTTCAGTCTTTGAACGTTGCATTCCTTGCGTTCTTTTGTGGTAATTCAACTTTTTTTATTGCAAAGTTTTCAAAAATCCTCTATCGGAACAGTAGCTTTTATCCACTTTTAATCCATGAAATCATTAACATCTCGTCTTGTCGTCGCATTGTTTCTCCTCGCTCTTGGTGCTTCCTATGCTGCAACGTCAGCTCCAAAGCAAGCTGCCATGCCGGTTCGGGAGAACCCTGGATCACTTCCAATTTTGATTAGTCTTGATCATGTGAGCAAAGATTTGCACCTCACCTCACTTCAAAAAAGTGTCATCGCAGGTTTGCGGAGTGACTATCGTGCGGCAGCAATAAAACTGATGAAGATGCATCATCAGACTCCTGCTGAACTAGCCCAGGCTCAGAAAAAATTAGAGCAACTTTCTGTTTCTTATAACCAACGCGCTATGGATGTGCTCACTCCTATTCAGCGTCGTCGTCTGCGCGAGGTTGAACGGCAAGTCTTAGGTGGGGCTTTACTGATAGCTCCTTCAGAGCAAAAACTTTTAGGATTGAGTGAAGAGCAGAAACAAAAAATTGAGAAGATTCATCAAGATTCTTATAGCAAAGCGATGGATATTGATTTGCGCGCTGATCAAGGAAAAATGAGTTATCATCAGCAAATCTTAGCGCTTCGCAAAAATCGAAAGGCTCATGGCGCCAAGATGCTGAAAGTTCTCACGCCTGAACAGCGGAAGGCTTGGGAAGTATCTCAAGGGCAGAAATTGAGTTTTTAAAATCTACTTCAACTCATCAGGAACCGGTAGCTTCTTGATATTCTCTACGGCGTCGCGGTGGCAGATGAGGATGGCATCCTCGGTCTGGACCACAACGAGATCGGTGACGCCGCAAAGGGCCACTGTTTTTCCTTTGGAGACAATGATGTTGTTAGTTGAATCGTGAAGGAGAATTTTTTCTGCAGAAGCTTGGACGGTGTTTCCTTTCGCATCCATGCCAAGATGTTTTGGAAGGGCTGTCCAATGCCCCACATCATCCCAGTCGAATTCAGCGATGGCAGCAATTACATGCTTGGCTTTTTCCATGATCGCGTAGTCGACAGAGATTTTTGGGAGTTGAGCAAAATCGCGCTGTAATAATTTTTCAGGAGAGGTCTCCGTCGAAAATCGTTCGATGAAAGAAGCTAATTCTGGTTGTTGACGATGGCATTCTTCTAAGAATGATTGCGCTTGCCAGAGAAACATGCCTGCATTCCATCCGTGACGTTGACCGCTAAAAAATTCTTCAGCTTTCGTGAGGTGTGGCTTTTCAACAAACTGATGGACTTTCTGAAAGCAAGTTTGCTTTGCATGAGGAGCCTCGTGTTTTTCTCCAAGCTCCAGGTATCCGAAACTTGTTGAGGGATGACTGGGTTTAATAGAAAAAGTTATTAATGCAGGATGCTCTGCTGCAGTATGCGTGGCTTCTAAGAGTTGATGACAAAAAGTTGCAACATCATGAATCATGGCATCAGCAGGGAAGAGTCCTATGATGGCATTCTCTTGTTGGCGCAAGGCAACTGCTGTCGCTAGAGCCGCTGCAGGTCCCGTGTCGCGCTTAGCTGGTTCAGCGATAATGTTTTTGGGAGGATGATTGGGGAGAGCGGCAAGTGTTACGGCATGTTGAGCCTCATTCGTGAGTACAAAAATTCTCTCTGGCGGAACGATGGTCTCAAAACGTTCTAGCGTTTGTTCGAGCAAGGTTTTTTTTCCAAGCAGCTTCAAAAGATGTTTGGGAGTGTGAATCCTGCTTAGCGGCCAGAAGCGTTCGCCACTTCCTCCTGCCATGATGAAAATAAATAGGCGATCAATAGGAGCGACAGCAGTAAGGATGGAGGCTGGAGGCTGGAGGTTAGAGGATTGATTAAAGCTCATCGCGTTAAGGATGCCATGTTGAGTTTAAAAGAAAACAAAGAACTGTTTCATTTGCTTCATCAGGAAAAAAATTACCATGACGGTTTTTTTTATGATCCCCCCTATTTCTCGCAGTCTTAAAATCGGTTCGCTTTGTGTTGCCACAGCCGCCATTAGCTTCACTACATGGAAGCATCAAGGGCTTCATGGCTCGCAAAAAAGAGTAGCAGTGCATCAAGATGTTTCTAAAAATTTTTTAGGGCAACCGAGGCAGGTCGCTCGAACAACAGTCCTGGCCCCAGTACATCTTCCTGCGCCGCTGAATAAACTTTCGGAAGAAGAATTGCGCGAATTTCCAGGAGCCACTGTCGTTGAAGCCTCTGAAACAGTTGGTCCCAAGCCAGGTCAAAAAATTCATTTCCGTCTTTTAAAAACTCATTTCAAATATCCGTTGATTCGCACGAAGGAGGTTGTTGATACTGCTAAAAATTCTGTTGTAGGCGCGTTGGCATTGATGATGGCACAATTTCCAATGGAGTCGTATCAAGAACTCATCGCTGGTCTTCTTGCTGCCACAGACAAGATTCCAGCACTCGAAGGAAAAACCATTAGCGGAGGACTCCTCAATGTGGCAAAGCAATGGAAGAAGAGGGAAGAATGGTCAGTGCGGTTGATGACTCAAGTGATTCAGAAGCTCGAGGAAGCTTTATTAATGCTCGTGATCAGTTGATCTCAATTGATAACGGAAAAGACGAAATATTTTTTCCGCAAAAAGACCTCCATCAAGCAGGAGTTGCTATTATTGCTTGGGAACAAGAGCGAATCCATCTTGAGGCTGTTGATCCCGTTCATTTAGACCTAGAAGAAGACCAAGTTATTGATTTTCTGAAGAAAGCGAATCTAGAAAAAAATGATTGGAATAAAAGGAAAAATATTTATGAAGCTGCTTCAGTAGATCATCCTCAATCAGATGAATATCTTACTATAGCAGCAGCATGCCAACAAGTGGCTGAAAAAATTGTTCAGGTTGAGGAGCTTTATGGAAAGAGTTAGTCAAAGAATACTCAACTTGACTCAAGAATATATTATTTTAGGTGGCGATCGAGCGCGTATTATAAGCGGGGCGATCTTAACCGAGCAGTTAGGCCGGACCGACTTTCCTGGTTCTGGGGAGAATAAAAAAAATCAAGATCAGAAGATTTTAAGCTCGTCTTTGGAGCGTTCTCAAAAAATAAGACAGCGCACTTGGAAGGCGACAGCATGGAGGGCAGCTAAAGCTGTGTTAATAGGAGTAGGTTACATTGCCAACCCAGAACTTCTTAAAGCCTCATCAAATTTGCAGCAGTGGCAAGAGACGCGAATCAAGCCACTCTGCCACCAGCTTTTGGCTCATCCTGATATTTTTCCTTCGCTAGAAACTCGTCTTGAAAAGGCGCTGGAATGCAGCCCCCTTTGCTGATCATTTTCCTCTTTTTGGAGAAAATTTAGCACCATTACTACAGAGAAGAAACTGAAGTCTGACCATGATAGGGCCCCTAAAATCAACAACAACCTGCTGGCTATAAGTATGATTTAATAAAAATAGCCAAGGCTGTTTTCCAGGATAGATCATAGCACCCCCATCAACAAACGAAGCCATAGGTCAAATAAAAGCGTTTTTTAGAAAAATGAGCTCAAAAAAGCAGTGAAAGCAGATCCTTCTGTTCATGGGAATGGATAAGCAGAGAAAATATCAACAAAAAGCTTGGGAAATAGAAAGAGTGGACATAATATGTCCCCATGATCGTGGTTCCATTAAGAGATTTAAGAAACAATTTTTCAAAATTAGAAGCATGGTTAGCAGAGGGGCAGTCGATCCAAATTAAAAAACGTGGAGAGTCGATTGCTTTGCTAACAAGCTTTAAAAATGCTTCAACTTCGCAAAAATTAAAAAAGCCTGATTTTGCAGCTCGACGAAAAGCCATTTGGAAAGGACGTGTTTTTACCCCTCAAGAAGTTGAGGCTCTCAGACGGGATGAACTTGGAGAAGAAGATTAAAAATATCATGAGTCATTTTCCGGACACATCTTTTCTGTGTGCTCTTTATCGTAGAGAGATGAGTTCACGTCATGCAGATACTTATATGAATAAGTTAGAAGAGGGGTTGAATGTCTCTTCGCTGTTATTATTTGAATTTCGTCAGTCAGTTCGTTTTCAGATTCGATTGCATGAGAAAGATAGAACCAAGGGATATTCCAGAGAGGAGGGGGAGAAGATGTTGCAAGATTTACAATCAGATTTAGGGGCTGGCATTATTCAATCTATTCCCGTTGATTGGGCAGAGGTTCATTATGTTGCTGAGAGGTTAAGCAAAACTTACACTATTAAAGAGGGGTTTAGATTTGCAGATATTCTTCATGTGGCAACAGCGCTTCATTTGGGAGTTAAAGAATTCTTAACTTTTGATCTTCATCAAAAGAAGTTAGCTTATGCAGAAGGCTTGAAAGTTCCTTTCGGATTATAATTTTCCCAACATAGCTCGTAGTGAGCAAAGGCGCTCTTGCCAGCGGACTTCGCGATCGCGATGTTCTTGAAGAACTGCAGTGGGAACTTTTTCAACAAAAGCAGCATTGCTAAGTTTGGCCCGAACTTTGATCAGCTCGCTTTCTACATTTTTAATTTCCGTGCTGAGGCGTTGTTTTTCTGCTTTCGGGTCAATCAGGCCTTCGAGCGGGATCGTGATTGTTCCGAGATCCGTCACGACAGAAGCACTTTCTTTAGGAAGGGTGCCAGAAAAAAGAGCAACATTTTTCCCACGTGCCAAAGCAGCAAAAATTTCAAGCTGCTCTGGAGTCCACGGTTTTTCCGAATCTTTTGGAGTGATGAGAAAATCAATTGCTTGTTTGGCGTTGATTTTACATTCGCTGCGAAGATTACGTGCAGCGTGAATGACTTGATAAAGTTGAAGCGTAGTTTTTTTTGCAGTGTCGATTTTTTCTGCAGAGAGATGCGCTAAAAGTTTTTCTTGAGGAGGCGCTGAGTAGAGCAAGAAATTAGAGCGATCTTCAAATCCTGATGAGGTTTTGAATCCCAGGCGCTCCCAGAGTTCTTCTGTGATGTGTGGCATCAGCGGATGGAGTAAGTTCAAAAACCCTGAGAGAACGGTATCCATCGTTGCAAGGATTGCAGCTTTTCCCTTTTCATCATTACCGTTGAGTGTCGGCTTTGCGGCCTCAATGAAACAGTCGCAATAGTCGCCCCAGAAAAAATCATAGAGCAATCCTGCAATTTCTTGAAAACGATATTCAGCATAAGCCTTTCGCAAAGACGTATGCATCTCATCAAATTGAGCCAGAAGGGTGACGGCAATCTCCGGAAGTTCATATTGCGAAAGATTAATTTTGCATTTTTTCTTTGTGCTCTTTGCGTTCTTTGCGGTTAATTCTTCTTCATTTTCCTGCATTTCACGGAAGCGTGCAGCATTCCAAAGTTTGTTGGCAAAATTGCGTCCCTCTACGATCTGTTGTTCGTCGAATCGAATATCTTGACCGTTGGGAGCGATCCTCATCATGCCGAAGCGCAATCCATCAGCGCCATAAGTTGCAATCAAGTCGAGTGGGTTGGGGGAATTGCCGAGACTCTTGGACATCTTACGGCCTTGTTTGTCGCGGATGATGCCGGTGAAATAGACATCACGGAAAGGAAGTTCTCCAGTGTACTCGAGCCCTGCCATGATCATGCGGGCAACCCAAAAAAAGATGATGTCAGGACCGGTGACAAGAACGGTTGTTGGATAGAATTTTTTCCGCGTCGCTTCATCCATCGTCTCATGCGCCCAGAGCCACGAAGAGAACCAAGTATCAAGAACGTCCTCATCTTGTTTCCAGCCTGCGCCTGGAGATTCGAGTTGCACTTTGATTTCAGCATGATCTGCCGAATGCCACGCGGGAATCTGATGGCCCCACCAAAGCTGGCGGCTGATGCACCAGTCTTGAATACTCTCGAGCCAATGATGATAAACTTTTTCCCAACGCTCTGGAAAAAAACGAATGAGATGTTGTTGGACAGCCTCGCGAGCTTCTTTGGTTTTTGGATAACGCAAAAACCATTGCTCGCTCAAGCGTGGCTCAATGGGAACATCAGCTCGTTCGCTAAAGCCGACGTTATTTTCATGAGGCTCTTCTTTCACGAGCAAGCCGAGCTCGCGTAGGCGCTCTGCGGCTTTGACGCGTGCTTCAAAACGATCGAGGCCAGCAAAATCTTCACCAGCGAATTCGTTGAGCGTGCCATTGGAATTGAGAACATCGATAATCGGAAGTTGATGGCGCATTCCAATTTCATAGTCGATTTTGTCATGAGCTGGAGTCACTTTGAGAATGCCTGTACCAAAAGTCATCTCGACAGCTTCATCTCCAACAATCGGCAGTTCAGCTAGAGGTCCTAATGGGCGGCGAACATGTTTTCCAATGAATGCGGCATAGCGTGGATCGTTCGGGTTCACGGCCAGAGCCGCATCAGCCATGATGGTTTCGGGGCGGGTGGTGGCGATTTCTAGCCAGGTGCCAGGCTGTTCTACGATTTCTAATTTGTAGTGATAAAGAATTCCTTTTTGTTTTTTGGGAATAACTTCTTCATCACTGAGCGCGGTGTGGGAGACAGGACACCAATTGACCATCCGCTTGCCGCGATAGATCATTCCTTTTTGGTGTAGGTCAACGAAAGTCTCTTGAACTTTTTTGGCATAAGCTTCGTCCATCGTGAAGCGCTCGCGCTTCCAATCGCAGGAACAACCGAGTCGTTGGAGCTGTTCGAGGATGATGCCGCCATGTTTTTCTTTCCATTCCCAAACTTTTTCAAGAAAAGCTGTGCGTCCTAAATCATGGCGCGTTTTCTTTTCTTCCTTGCGCAATTGGCGTTCAACGACCGTCTGTGTCGCGATGCCTGCATGATCCGTGCCAGGGAGCCAAAGGACTTCGTGGCCCGTTTGGCGTGCGCGTCGAGCCAAGATGTCTTGCAGCGTGTTGTTGAGGACGTGCCCCAGCGTGAGTACGCCGGTGACATTTGGTGGAGGTATGACGATAGAAAAAGCAGGGGCAGATGATTTTTCATCAGCATGAAAACAATTAGCATCGGACCAACGCTGATACCAGAGAGGCTCAACGTCAGTAGGGGTATAGGCTTTGGAAATTTCAGACGTAGACATAACGGCTGAAGGCTAAAGGTGGAAGACTAAAAAAGCAAAGTTTAAAGGTTAATATGCTAACACAATAAACAGTGGATTCAAAAAGTCGTTTCTTTGTTTTTATAGTCAAATTACTTAGAAATTACAAGCAATTGACTTGTCCTTTTTAGGAAAAGACTGCGTTCTCATCCCGTCACGTTATCGTTTAGATAGCGCTGGGTCTTCGGCCTGGCCTTTTCTAAAAATTCCTGCGTTCTTCCCTGTAATTTCTAAGTAATTTGACTATAACTAAGATAGCCTTCAGTCTTTTTATTCTTTCTTCTTGTCAAGTGAGTCGTTCTGTGCGATAGTTCCCGACTACAAAAATAATATGACGATAACTGATACAGAAACCGCAGCACTTCGGCTGCACGAAAAGGACACCGGTAGCGCCGATGTTCAAATTATTAACTTAACCCAACGTATTGCTATTCTCACGGAGCATTTGAAAGGTCATGCAAAAGACCATTCTTCGCGCCGTGGATTATTGGCACTCGTGGCTCAACGCCGTCGTTTGCTTGATTATGTCAAGCGCACTGCGAACGAACGCTATCAAGCGCTGCTTCAAAAACTCAACTTACGTAAGTAAAGTTAGAACAATGCTAGTTTTTGATGGTAGTTAGTTCGTAAAAAAATTCTACGAACTTTAGAGCAGTATCGCTCGAGAAAACTCCATTCCCTTCTAGTGCTCTCTTTTTCTAAGAAAAATTACTTAGAAAATTAAGTCTCAGGACCCTTTACTCTTTACCTTTTACCCATTAAGGCGTTGTTTAACAACGCCACTAAATACTATGTCTTTTTATACTGTGACCGCAAATGTCGGTCGTTCACCCATTACTTTTGAATCTGGCAAAATTGCCAAACTTGCTGACGGTGCTGTCGTTGTTAGCTCTGCTGACACCGTTGTCATGACCAGCGCGGTCAGTGCTACCACCATGAAAGAGGGGCAAGATTTTTTCCCTCTCACCGTTGACTATAAAGAAAAAGCTGCTGCTGTTGGAAAAATTCCTGGCGGTTACTTCAAGCGCGAAGGTGCTCCGAGCGAAAAAGAAATTCTCACCAGCCGGATGATCGATCGTCCTCTGCGTCCTCTTTTTCCAAAAGGCTATCTTTACGACACTCAAATCATCAGTATCTTGCTCAGTGCTGATGGAGAAAATGATCCTGATATTTTGAGCATCAATGGTGCATCGGCCGCTTTAGCTGTTTCCGATATTCCTTTTGCTGGTCCGATCGGAGCAGTGCGTGTAGGACGTGTTGGTGGTGAGTTTGTCATCAATCCAACTCATGCCGAGCGGGAGCAGAGCGATCTTGATCTCGTTTACGTTGGTGATGGCGAACAAGTCATCATGATTGAGGGCTCTGCTAATGAGCTTCCTGAGGCTGAATTTATCAAGGCTCTTGATGTGGCTCGCGAAAGTGTCCTTCTTCTTATTGCGGCTCAACAAGAGCTTGTTGCTAAGGTTGGAAAACAAAAACGAGAAGTGCCGCTCATGAATGTGAGCGATGCTCTTTTGGAAGTAGCTTACCAAGTTGCTGGCGATCGCATCGAAGGTGCTCTTTACACTTCAGGCAAAGTAGCTCGTGGAAAAGCAGTAGGAGCCTTGAAAGAAGAAGTTCGTGTGGCTGTTCTTGAAAAATTTCCAGCAGCGACTTCTTTTGAAATTTCTCAAGCATTTGATTATCTCCAGAAAAAAGCATTTCGTGTTAGCATCCTGGATCGTCAAAAGAGATGTGATGGTCGTGGTTTGAAAGAACTCCGTGTTCTTTCCAGTGAAACCAGTGTGCTTCCTCGCACACACGGATCGGCTCTCTTCCAACGTGGAGAGACGCAAGCACTCGCTTTGGTGACGCTTGGAACAGTCGATGAAGGTCAAACGATCGACGCTTACGGTGGTGGTGAAAACACCAAACGGTTCTTGCTCCATTACAACTTCCCTCCATTTAGTGTTGGTGAGACAGGTCGTTTTGGTGGAAAAAGCCGTCGCGAAGTAGGGCATGGTGCTCTTGCAGAGCGCTCGATTTTCCCAGTGCTTCCATCACAAGCAGACTTTCCTTATGCGATTCGTATCACCAGTGAAGTCATGGAATCCAACGGTTCCACATCGATGGCTTCTGTTTGCGGTGGTGTTCTTGCCTTGCTGGATGCAGGTGTTCCTCTCAAGCGCCCCGTCGCTGGAATTTCTGTCGGACTTGTTACCGAAAATAACGATGCTGGAAAAATCGCTCGTTATGCGATGCTGACCGACATTATCGGATCCGAAGATCACTTTGGTGATATGGATTTCAAGCTTTGTGGAACTTCCGAAGGTGTGACTGGTTTCCAACTCGATCTCAAGCTCGCTGGTATCAGTCATGAATTGATGGCAGAAGCTATTGCTGACGCTCGTCATAATCGGGATCTCATTTTGCAACACATGGCAACGACGCTCCCAGCTGCTCGCGGCGAGATGAGTCAGTATGCGCCTCGCATTGAGAGTCTAAAGATTCCTGTTGATAAGATTGGTCTTCTCATCGGACCTGGTGGTAAGACGATCAAAGGAATTGTTGCTGAAACCGGCGCTGAGATTAACATCGAAGATGATGGTACCGTGAACATTTACTCCAGCAATGGTGAGAGTCTCCGTCGTGCGAAAGAAATTATTCAAGGAATGACCAAGGAAATTTCCATTGGTGAGCTTTATCAAGGAACCGTTGTTTCTATTAAAGAGTTTGGTTGCTTCGTTGAAGTGCTTCCTGGCAAAGATGGACTCTGTCATATTTCAGAACTTGCTGACATGCGTGTCAACAAAGTTGAAGATATCGTTAAGACAGGAGAACTCATCTGGGTCAAATGCATCGGCGTTGACGACAAAGGTCGCGTGAAACTCAGCCGCAAGGCGGCACTGAAAGACCGGGATCAGGCAGCAGCTCAAACTACGTTGTAAATTTTACTGAGGCGGCGAACTACGGCGTCACTCCGGTGCTCGTCGCCTCACATATTACATATACGCTCAGCTCCTGCGCTCCGAGGTTCCTTGTACTTCATCCACCTCAGCGAATTTCCAACGCAGTTTGCTATTTATAGTCAAATTACTTAGAACTTACAAGCAACTGACTTGTCCTTTTTAGGAAAAGACTGCGTTCTCATCACGTCACGTTATCGTTTAGATAGCGCTCGGTCTTCGGCCTGACCTTTTCTAAAAATTCCTGCGTTCTTCCCTGTAATTTCTAAGTAATTTGACTATATTTGGATCTGCTATTACTGTTAGAGCGAAATGCTGTCGGGGTATAAAGAGAGTCTTTATCTCATGAAGAATCATCAACGCATCATCATCGTTCTTGGAGTTCGTAGGAGTGGAACAAGCGCCGTCACAAAGGGGCTTGAGGCGATGGGGGTGTCGATCGTAGACCAGGCGCACTCACCTTTTAATTCTTTTAATGAAAAAGGATATTGGGAGGATTTAGAAATTCATGATTTCAATATGCGCTTGATAGGCGCCTTAGAGCCTTTGGAGAATCGCTGGCGGAGCATTCTTCCGCTTTCTGAAAAAGAGGTTGATTTTTTATGTAAGAAGGGATTTTTAAAACAGGGAGCCGATTTATTATTGTCAAAACTTTCCGTGTTGTCGCAGCCACTTGGGCTCAAGGATCCTCGTTTTTCTATTTTGCTTCCTTTTTGGAAAAGAGTTTTTAAAACATACAATCTGGCAGTTTCTTTTGTTATTTCTCTAAGGCATCCGCTCAGCACCATTGGTTCAATGAAGGCCTTTGGGACTGCTTGTGAACCGATCAATACTCACGATGCAAAATTTTTATGGGCATGGATTTCTTTTTTTGCGGGGTGTCTTGAGAGCACAGCGGGAGAAGAGCGGATTGTCGTTGACTACAATGAGCTCTTAAAACAACCAGCTGTTCAAATCAAACGGATAGCCACTGCTTTTAATTTGGAGGTTCAAGAAGATTTGCTGAAAAAATATAGCGCTGATTTCATCGATCTAGCATTGTGTCACTTTGGAAAACATGAGACTCCAAAAAATATTTTAACTCATGATCAAGAACTAGCTTTAGAAATTTATAAACAGCTTCTTTTGGTAGCTCGAGATCAGATTTCTTGTGATCAGCCCCAACCTTTTTTTGAACAGTGGAAAGCTGCTGTTGCAGCTGTTGAGCCGCTTTTGATGATGACGGAAAAAAACGAACAAACGATTCTGTTATTGCAAGCCGCAGTTCTTGTGTACCGCAATAAAATTAATGAAACGAGATCGTTTCCAAAGAATCTGCGATGAGATGAAGCCGCTCTGCAGCCAGGTTCAAGAAGCCTTCAGAGCGATCCGTGAGAATAATGTTAAGATTTCCTTTGTCCTTGTTTGTTGTTGCTAAATTTTTTTCTGCCAAGAGAGACTTAATGTCGAGGGCACAATTTTCTGCTGAATCAACCAAGGTGATCTCAGGACCAACGATGGTTGCGATTCGTTTTTTGAGCAGCGGATAATGAGTGCAGCCGAGGACAAGAGTATCGATTCCTTGTGATAAGATTGGATCGAGATAACGATGCAAAATGGAATCGGTGATTTCATCTTCGATCCATCCTTCTTCAATCAACGGTACAAGCAATGGACATGCTTGAGAGATGATCGTGAGATGCGGGTCGAGAACATCAATGGCTTGATGATAGGCGTTGCTTCTAATGGTTGCTTTGGTGCCGATAACACCAATCTTGCCAGAGCGCGTTGTTTTTATAGCAGCAGCAGCGCCTGATTCAATGACACCGTGCAGCGGAATGGCATAAAAATTTTTTAATGTGGGAACAGCTAATGCTGATGCTGTGTTGCAAGCTGCCACTGCTAATTTTGATCCACGTTGTAATAGTAAATCAACAATTTCTTGGCTGTAGCGCATTACTGTTTCCTGGCTTTTTCCACCGTAGGGGACGCGTGCCGTATCACCTATATAGAGAATATTTTCGTGAGGTAACAGCTTTTGTAACGCTGCAACCACTGTTAATCCTCCAATGCCTGAATCGAAGACGCCAATAGGAGCAGAAGGTTGAAGAAGGGAGTTTGAAGAAGGAAGAGTGTTGCTGTTCATGATATTGCTGATCAAAAATGGTGATTGACATTGTTGTGTTCCGCGATGGGTAAAAGTTTTGGATCCATTCACTCTGCCAACCAAGTTCTCTCTGCGAAATTATTCCTCTTTAGAGTTTCTAACAGGCTCAAGCGAAGCAAACTTCTTTGTTATCCAAAGAGATGAACGGAAACAAAAAATGATGATAAAATAGAGAGTTATTGTTGCTAATGTTGAATTAGTTTGTTGGTGATGGCAAATATCTATTGGGAAATTACATCGAGAACAGTATTGCAGATGAAGTGAAACTGTTAAATCGTATTTCACGGCGCCTTGCAAGGAATCACCATGAATATCCGGATTAATTGACGGCACGAGTTTATCTCAAGTTATAACTTGAATAGCGATAAGAATAGCTTAGGTTTTCAGCGTGAAAACTTTTACTGTCTCCAGACTATTCTACTTATTTCTATTTTTGCTTCTCCTTCAAACGTCTCTTTCTGCTTGGCCGATGAGGGCAAAAGTAGTGCCAGGAAAAAAGGAAATTCATAGCTTTACTATTCCAGAAAATAAAAATGGATATACTGTAAGAGATACATCCAGTGCTTTTGAAGAAAGATTAGTCGTAGGAGCCGGCGCTGGACCGCATGAAATGAAAGAAGAGGAAGGCCAACCGAGTGGTGGTTTCGCCGGAGTTCCTGTTCAATCCCTTGAGAATGTGCCTGGAGAGAGTGCTGCAGAACGATTAAGAAAAACATTAGAAAGAGTAGGAAGAGATTATCCCACTATTGCTGCAGAGATTGTAGATCAAAAAGCAGCCTCTCTTTCCTGCGATCAATTATTGGCATTTAAAAAAGATCTCATTTCAACTCTTCCTGAAGATGTGAGAGGGCCTTTTGAAGAGGACTTGGCAAGGGCTAGAGATTTAGAATTTCAAGGGAACGCTATGGATGCAGGCTCATTAAGGGCAAAAGCCTATGCAAAAAGAGAGGAATATTTGAAACAACAGCTCAGAGATATTGAAAGTGTCCATCGCATTAATTATCTTGTTGATGAAGCAAGAAAAAAGAAAGAGCCTTTGAAACTAGCAGAAGAGACTGCAGCAAAGATTCAGCCAATTGCTCATCCTCTTTCTCTTTTTGGATCGCTGTTCAACTTTTTTTCTTCTCCTGATCCTAAAGCGACAAAGCTGTTGGAAGAGTTTAAAAAAGCCACTTCAAATCAAGGCCAATCAGCAGTTCTTGATAAAATCAAAAATTTGGAATGGATTGTTAGCTTAGGAACAATAGATAAATCAACAGCAATCTCGAAGGTAAAAGAAAATTATCAAAACAGAGAAAATTTATTAGATAGATTAAAAGTCATTCAAAAAGAGTTTCTACTGACAACGAAACAACCGAACCAAAGAGCAGAAAAAGTTTTAGGCCTCCCATCCATGGTAGAATGGTTGTCTACTTCAGATGTCGAAGTTCGTATCAAAGAGAGCATGATGCCGGGTTTCGATCCTCTTAAGAGACTATATGGAGCGGATGGAATGGAAGAAGTGGGGATTGATTACAATGCTGTGAAGCAACTCATCGATGAAAATGAATCTTACATTATTATTCAAGAAGGAAGCTCGTTAGAAGAAGCTAAACTAGAATTAGAAAAAAATATTTTCCGTTTTTTTTGTGAAAAGATTGCTTTTAAGTTTCAGAGAGTGTCACAAAAATTAACAAAACTAGAGAAGCAACAAGGTTGTGATGGCTCTAAGCTAGATGAGCTCAACACAAGGTTGCAATTCATGGCTCTGTTTTTGAGCATGGATATGGTTACTTCGTGCTACTCTCCGGATGATGATTTAAGGAATAGAAAAATTTTTGCACAAGGTACAATAAAGAGTGGTTATTCATTTTTAAATATAGCGAATAATTTTATTGATGATTATAGAGCTGATTTTAGTGAGGTAACATTTCTAGAGATTCCAGAGGCCCTGAACAAAGCAAGGAAGTTATTTCGCTCCCCAGGCGATAATATCCGTTTGCTTGATTGCCAAGAATTTCTCAGAGAAAAAATACTAGGTTTTGTAGGCGTGGGAAGAGTTCGATCAGCTATGATGGAATTAAGCAGGGTAGTACGAGATCAAGCCAACCCAGATGTGACTTCTTATCACTTGAAATCAGTTATCTTGTTGATGCGGAGCGCGTTTGAAGCTAATAATCATTTTCTAGAAAAAGTTGGTCCTTTTGGAAGTCTTATGCCAATAGACAACCCTGAATCACTAAAATTAAGGCAAGCTGGCGAACTTTATGCCATTGCTGCTTATCGAAAAAGAAAAACAGAGCCATCTCCTCAAGATGCAGCAGCAATATTAGCAGATGATAGGATAGCAGAGGATTATGCTGATGCTGCTCAAAGAGTGCTTGAAGGTGAGAAGATAGATGGGTATGAGATTTCTCCTAAAAGTGCTATGTTAAGAAACAATGAAAGATTTTTTTATACAAGCAGTTTAAAGGAGAGACTAGAAGCAGAAGCCAAAAGAGCTCTACAAGCAGGCAATTATCAGCTCAAGAATTCCATTGTTTGGAGGCTTTCTAAATTGCCTCATGTTTATAATGATATGAGAATAGATACAGAAGATGAGTGGTAATTTATCCGATCTAGAGCGTTTTAGATTTGATTATAATACGAATACTCTTCGTCTCATAGTGAGACTTCTCAGCATTAATTTTGATGGTGCACTCATTGAATCTTCTTTGACAGAAACCGTCTTTGTTTTTCCTATCAAAGAAAAATGTAATGAGATTTTCGTTTTGGAATGGATGGAGTTAATGAAGCAAGGAACCACTTGAAAATAGCGGGCAGGCTTGAATGGCATTAAGTTAATCCGGATGTTTCATTGCAGATCGCTATTAACTTAACGGCATTCGGGCAAATCATTTTTTAATTTCTTTGTTTTTCTTTGTCTCATTTACGGCTACATTCTTACTGCCTCATTTTATGCACTCGTAGCTCAATTGGATAGAGCGCTGCCCTCCGAAGGCAGAGGTTGTGGGTTCGACCCCCGCCGAGTGCACAGTTTTTATTCATTGCTTTCATCCTGTCCTCAACATGAACTGTTGCATCTTGCTATGCTAATGAAGAACCATCGACGTATCATTGTCGTTCTTGGAGTTCGTAGGAGTGGAACAAGCGCTATCGCGAAGGGGCTTGAATCAATGGGAGTGTCAGTGGTAGACCAGGCACACACTTCTTTCAATTCTTTTAATAAAAAAGGATATTGGGAAGATTTAGAGATTCATCAATTTAACAAGAAAGTGATTGTGGCGTTAAGTTCTTTGAATAAGCGTTGTCGGAGCACCTTGTCACTTTCTCAAGCAGAGACCGACTTTTTATGTGAGAAGGGATTTTTGCAGCAGGGAGTGGATTTGATGTTAGCAAAACTCTTGCGGTTACAGCAGCCACTTGGGATCAAGGATCCTCGATTTTCTATCTTACTTCCTTTTTGGAAAAGGATTTTTAAAGCATGTGATGTACCTATTTCATTTGTGATTGCTCTAAGAAATCCTATGAGTGCTGTTGCTTCTATGAAGGTATTTGATCGTGCTTCTATGAGAATGAAGGCATTTGATCATTTTTGTGAAGAACATAGTGAGTGCGATGAAAAATATTTTTGGATGTGGATTGCTTCTCTTTTAGGCTGCCTTGATGGCTCAGAGGGGGAAGAACGAATTTTGGTAGACTATAACGAGCTGTTAAAACATCCAACTTCTCAGATCAAGCGAATAGCTGATGTCTTGAAGTTGGAGATTGAAGAAGACCGTTTAAAAAACTACGGCGCCAATTTTATTGATCCTTCATTATGTCATTTTACGACGGCAGAATTTCAAAAAAATATTGATAGTGATTGTCAAAAATTTGCCTTAGAAATCTATCAACAACTTTTTGCTATAGCTAAAGATCAGGCTTCTTTTGCTAAACTCAAGCATTCTCATGAACAATGGAAGACGAGGCTTTCATCCGCTAAATCTCTTTTGGTATTGGCAGAAAAAAACGAGAAAATAATTCTATTTCTTCGAGCAGCAATGCTTGTGCAAAAAGAGACCATAGATAAACTTAATCAAAAGATTGCTCAAAATCTGAGTAGTCCTGTTAACTTGCATCAAAATTTTTTGAAGCACGCGCGAGATAATTTCTAAGATGTATTTCATTTCTTTTTTGTAAAAATATACGGAACATGACACAGGAAAATTCCCATCGTTTAATTGTTGTTCCTGATGACGGCATAGAGCCTTTTCAAGAGGCCCTGCGGTCAGCCACTGAGGCGCTCGATATTAAAATGTTTCAGTTCACGGAACCGCGGTTGTTGAAAGAAGTTGTCGATGCACATCAACGAGGAGTGAAGGTTCGCGTGATGCTCAATCCTTCTCGTTTTACCGGAGAGCACGACAATGACGAAGCTTTTGCTTTCTTTAAAAAAGAGGGTGTTCCAGTCCAGGAAACGAATCCGCAATTTCCCATCACGCATGAAAAATCAATGGTGATCGATAAGAAGACGGCTTTTATCATGTCGCTGAATTGGGCGCCGAAATATTTTGGCGAGACGCGTGATTATGCCTTGGTGACAACGGTGCCTGAAGAGGTGAAAGAAGTAGCTGACTGTTTTGAAGGAGATTGGCAACGTGCTGACTTTACTAGCCCTGTGAATTCTCCATTGATCTGGAGTGTTGGACGTTCACGCGAAGAGGTGATTCATTTTATTCGTTCTGCCAAAAAAACACTTTATGTGCAGCATGAAAAATATGTCGATACGCCCGTGATTGAGGCTCTTGTCGAGGCCCGAGCTAAACATGATGTTAAAGTTCATGCCATGGCATTATCGATTCATTCGCTGCGCGATTTTTATCGCACCGAGGGCATTGCGGGATTGAGGTTGCTCGAAGATCTCGGTATTCACATTCACAAACTTCGTGGACTCCATCTTCACGCTAAGCTCATGATTGCTGATGAAGAGAGGGCTCTTCTCAGTTCGTTCAATTTTTATCCAAAATGTTTTAATGAAAGGCGCGAGCTGGGAATTCGTTTTGAAGATCCAATTTTGATCAGCCGTTTAGTGAAAATATTTCAAGTAGATTGGGAAAACTCCAAAAGGATGGATCTTTCTGATGAAGGGATTGAGAAAGATTTAAGGAAACACGAAGCCAAGAAAAAAGCTGAAAGCAAAAAAGAATTGCCATTAATTTAAAGAGCGCAAATGGAAAAAGAGATTTCAGTACCAACGACCTTGTCAGAAAAAAAAGTTTCTCTGCGCCAGCTTGCAAAGACATTTCTTTTTATTGGGGCGACAAGCTTTGGTGGAGGCTTAACGGCTTATGTTCGGCGCATTATTGTGGAAAATAAAAAGTGGATGACCAACGCAGAATTCTTTCCTGGGCTGGCTTTGAGTCAAGCTCTGCCGGGGGCCAATGTTGTTGGCATTTCGCTCTACATTGCAAATCATCTTTGTGGACCAAGGGGCGTGGTCGTGGGGCTCAGCTGCTTGATTGCTCCGCCAGCAATTTTTACTTTTCTTGTTGGGTATTTGTATTTCACCTTTGGGGCATTGCCTGCCATGGAGTCCATTCTTAAAGGTGTTGCTGCTGTGGCCTGTGGTTTGATGGCAAGTATGTTTGTTGAATCAGCAAGAGAATCACTCAAAAACAAAATTGATATCGTCATTTTTCTGGCGACATTTTTTTTAATAAAAAAGGGACACCTTTCCATTCCTTACGCCATCCTCATCATGGCTCCGTTGGCGATTTGGTATTATCGGCCAAGACAGGTTACAGCTGATCAAGAAGGGATCGATAAGCCATGACTTCACTTGTTTCTATTTATCTAACGCTGGCGAAATTATTTTCGTCGCTTTCCCTTTCTGCTTTTGGTGGCGGAAACACCATTCTGCCAACATTGGAGCAGGTTGCCGTAGGAAAATATCATTGGCTAACGAGTGAACAATTTGTGGATTGTTTTAGTTTGAGTAAGGCAGGGCCTGGTCCTACAACGTTAATCGTTGAGCTCATTGGAATCAAAGCAACAGGTTTTTTGGGTAATCACTTTGTTGTTCATGCAGCTATTGTTGGAGCGATCATTTCTATTTTTGCTATTTTTATTCCGAGTTCGATCGTGCTGCTCGTTGCCGCTCATTTTTGGGAGAAGTGGAGGGGTGCGCCTTGGCAAGTCGCCATCGAGAAAGCCTTGATGCCAATTACCTGTGGCTTGATTCTTGCCGCGACTTATACTGTTGCCAAGACCGCTATTGCTGATTGGATCACAGGGGTGATGGCATTCATCGCGCTTATGCTGCTGCTTTACACCAAACTCAATCCCGTGCTGATCATGGTAATTGCGGGAGTGGTGAGTTGGTTGGTGATAAAATAGGCTGTAGGCTATAGGCTACAGGAAGAGCTGGGTCATTTTTTAAATTTAACAAAGGCAACAAAAATTTATCCATCAACTGTTCTTCATTTTTGTTAATTCAAAAATAATTTTCACAACGCAATAATAGAATTGAAAAACTGACGCTGTTGGTTTACAAGAGCCCTCAAAATATATGAAAAAATACTTCTTCCTCCTTGTGTGTTGCCCTTCTCTTCTTTTGGCCCAAGTGTCAAATCCTCCTGCTCAAGAATCTGGGCCAGTTAAGCACGTTGGCACTTCTAATCAGTTTTCAATTGGAAGTGCTGACAATCCCGTCATCGTGGAGGAGTATGTTGCTTTTTTAAATACGAAGGAAAGAAATGTTTCTTATTCTGAAAAATCTTTCTATATCAATTATCCAACAGCACCACGTATCGACTACTATGACAAAGCGTTGATGGATGAGGGCAGTGATGAAAGTTGCATTCATCTTTCTACTTCTACAGAACACTATCAACAACCTGGTGTTTTTTTTCCTCCCTGCAGTGGAATGGTCATATGGGCTGGACCTCAGCCTTATTATCACAGTTACTTCGTGAATCCAAAATGTGAAAACGTTATTATTGATGCCGTTTCTTCTCAAGAAGTGCAGCAGCAATTTAATCAATGGAGACAAAATCCAACTGTTCAAGAACTCTGTGATTATATCAATGTTTTCAATGACACTTTGAATGAAAAAGACGCTAATGACGCCAACACAAAATGCGGATTATTTTATTCACGTTACCAATTTTCTTCTACTTTTGGAACAGCAGCTGATATCGCAGAAAAAATTTGTGCAGGTTCCAATTGGGCAACACTAGAAAAAATGAAGAGTGATTCTCCTGATTCCGTTGCAGGGAAAAGTTTCTTTATCCTTGCAGATATGGTCAATGCTATTGGGTCTGGAGATGGTAATTTCCTCTTTGCTTTACCTGATCAAAAAAGTGATTCCTTATATCCCGGTACTCCAAAACATATTATTGTTATTCCGGGTGTAGAGTATTTCCGACCTGCTCAAATTGACGATTTTATTGATTTTGCTTCTTTTCCTCAGCCTTAATTTTCTTTTTGTTGTTGCAGTGTATCCCGAATTTCTGTGAGCAGTTGTTCCGTTTTGTTTGGAGGAGCAGTGAGGGATGCATTAATACGCAGGATCATGATGACTCGTACAAGCCCAAAAACAGAGGCTCCGATGATCAGGAATTCGATGACCGTGGTAATAAAGTTGCCATAGTTGATCGTTGCTGCTCCAGCCTCTTGTGCTGCTTTTAAAGTTTCATAATGATGGCCGTTGAGTGCGAAAAAAAGATTTTGAAAATTGATTCCTTTTAAAAGAAGTCCAATAGGTGGCATCACAAGATCGTTAACTAAGGAATTCACAACTTTTCCAAACGCAGCGCCGATAATAATTCCAACGGCAAGATCGATCATGTTGCCGCGGGAGATGAAATCTTTAAATTCTTTGAGGAGGCGAGGTGTCATGAAGGCAGGTTACAGGTTGCAGGGTACAGGTTACAGGAAAAATTCTTTCAGAAATATTAAAAAAGATCTTGCCATGTCAGCAATCGTGAGGCAAACTCACTTTCCTTTTTCGCCGAACTCTGGCGATTTTATTTTCACGAAGCAACTCAAGTTCCATGGCTAAAGAAATCGTAGGTACTATCAAATTGCAAATTCCAGCTGGGGCCGCTAATCCAGCGCCTCCGGTCGGACCGGCCCTTGGTCAACAGGGTGTCAACATCATGGCATTCTGCAAAGAATTTAATGCTGCCACACAAAAACAAGCGGGTGATATTTTGCCTGTGGTGATCACTGTTTATAAAGACAAGAGTTTCACTTTTATCACCAAAGCTCCTCCAGCCGGCATTCTTTTGAAAAAAGCAGCTGGTATTGCTTCAGGTTCCAAAGAACCTAACAAAACAAAAGTTGCTAAGCTTACTAAGAAGCAAGTGATGGATGTTGTAAAAATTAAAATCCAAGACATGAATGCCAAATCTGAAGAGGCTGCTTTCCGCACTCTTTGTGGTACAGCGCGTCAGATGGGTATTGAAATTGAAGGATAATTTTAACTGAAACTAAACAGCAGGAGATTCATCATCGTTAGCACTGCACCCCAACATGAATAAGAAACATAGCAAACGTTATAACGCAGCAGCCGCCCTCGTTGAGGCCGGAAAAAAATATCTTTTAAGTGATGCTGTAAAGGTTCTCAAGTCGATGCCTGTGCCAAAGTTCGACCAGACCGTAGCGCTTTCCATCCGACTTGGTGTGGATCCTAAGCAAAGTGATCAGATGGTTCGTGGCACTTGTCCTCTTCCTCACGGAAGTGGTAAAAATGTGCGCGTTCTCGTCTTTGCTACAGGTGCTGCCGCTACAGCCGCTACGGAAGCGGGTGCCGAGCATGTCGGTTTTGAAGAGATGATCAAAAAATGCCAAGCTGGCTTTTCAGATTTTGATGTTGCTATTGCTACGCCAGCTGCCATGGCTGAAGTTAGAAAGTTGGGTAAAGTTCTTGGACCTCGCGGGCTCATGCCTAATCCTAAAACTGGAACTGTCAGCGATGACACAGCGCAAGCCGTGCGTGAAGTGAAAGCAGGTCGTGTTGAATTCAAACTCGACAAAAATGGAAATGTTGCCGTTCCTGTTGGAAAATTTTCATTCTCAGAATCACAGATAACAGAAAACACTGCCGCTGTCCTTGAGGCCGTCATCAAATCACGTCCAGCTACGGCAAAAGGATCTTTTGTCGAGGCCGTTACCTTGGCAGCAACCATGCTTCCTGGCCTGCGTATAGATGCAGCTCCTTTCCTCAAACAAGCACGATAATAATTTTATGCGTCCCGAGAAATCTACCATTGTTGATGATATCAAATTGCGGCTGAATGCTGCTCCGTTCTTGATTCTAATTGAGTATGGCGGCATGAATGTCGTTCATTTTGCAGAATTAAGAAAACGCCTTACTGAGGCTGGCTCTCAATGTTCTGTTGTTAAAAATACTTTTTTGAAGCGTGCCTTAAAAGATGCCGGCCTTGTTGCTCTTGATGAGCACTTAGCTGGGCAAACGGCCCTCGTTACCGGAGAGAAAGATGTTTGTGCTACTGCTAAAGCGATTAAAACATTTGCTGCCGAATTCAAGAAGCCAACGGTTCGTGTTGGTATTTTGGATAATGCGATCTTGTCTGTTGATCAAATCATGGCATTGGCAGCGTTGCCATCGAAAGAGGTTTTGCAATCTCAACTTTTGGGCTTGTTGCTCATGCCGGCAACAAAACTCGTTCGTACGCTCAACGAGCCAGGAGCCAGCTTGGCACGGGTTCTTGCTGCCAAAGCGAAGGCCGAATAAGCTTCCTTTATTTATTCCATCAATATTAACCCCTATATTAACTTTTAACTTCCGCACAAACAATTTTCGCTCGATGCCTTTTGGTAGCGAGTGATGCCAACAAACTAACACGATGTATGTCGGAGTGGTAGCTGCCACTCTCAAATATTCTGAAGCTTCAGAATGCGACAGCATCACAGTCCCAATAAAATTATGTCAGACAATCAAGCTATCGTAGATCAACTCAGCAATCTTACCGTTCTTCAAATTGCAGAACTCGTCAAAGCCCTCGAAGAAAAATGGGGTGTCAGCGCTGCTGCTCCTGTTGCTGTTGCTGCTGCTGGTGCCGCCGCTGCTGCTGCTCCTGTTGAAGAAAAAACAACTTTTGATGTTATCCTCACTGAAGTCGGTAGTAACAAAATTGGTGTGATCAAAGAAGTTCGTGCTGCTGTTCCAGGATTAGGTCTTGCTGAAGCAAAAGCTCTTGTTGAGAGCGCTCCTAAACCTCTTAAAGAAGGTGCAACTAAAGAAGAAGCAGAAGAGATCAAGAAAAAGATCGAGGCTGCTGGAGCTAAGGTTACCATCAAATAAGAATATCGATTTTCTTAGTTGCCGTGTTTTTGAATCTCTCATTGACACGGCAACTAGATTCTCGTATATTAATCAACCCTACTTTGTCAAAACTCTGTATCCCTCTTTTTAATTGTTGGCAATATTCCGAGCTCCTTGTAAAAAGCTGCTCGGAATTTCCGTCTTTTCATTAAGTTACTCCGTCAGTCAACCGTTATTATATGATAACGGCATATGAACTTTCTGCTATGGTTGAGGAAATTTTTCCAAAATCTTAGCATTCTCAAAAACGCTTAGCGACACATTCGATCTATGTCAGAACGCATTCAATTTGGAAAACTTCACGAGGTTATTGATCCACCTAACTTAATCGAACTTCAGATTAAGTCTTATGACGAATTTTTTCAAAAAGGGGTTGACCCTCTCAAGCGTCGCAGCGTCGGTCTGCAAGCAGTCTTTCGTGAATTTTTTCCGATCTATGGATTTGAAGAAAAATCGAATCTTGATTTTGTTAGTTATCAACTTGATGAACCTAAAATTGGACCTGTTGAGTCTCAACTTGAAGGGTTGACTTACAGCGCTCCTCTTTATGTGACCTTCCGTTACAAGGATGAAAAAGTAGCGAAGGAAGAAAAAGTTTACATGGGTGAAATCCCATTGATGACACCACAAGGAACGTTCATCATTAATGGTGCTGAGCGTGTTGTGGTCAGTCAGCTGCACCGTTCGCCAGGAATTAGTTTTGAAACGGATGTTCATTTAAACGGAAAGCTATTGCAAGGTTTTCGGATTATTCCTGATCGTGGATCTTGGATTGAAATTCAATTCGACACAAACGATCTTCTTTACGTCTATCTCGATCGTCGCAAACGTCGTCGCAAATTTTTGGCAACAACCTTCCTTCGTGCACTAGGTTACCCGACGGATGAAGAAGTAGCTGCTTTGTTCTATAAGATTGAAGATCTCAAGTTGACTGCAAAGCTTGATGAAGAAGAGTTGGCTACGAAGGTGCTGCTCCAAGATTATGTCGAGGGAGAAACGATCTTAGCTCGCGCTTTTGAGCCGCTAACTCTTGCTGTTATCCGCGATCTTCTCCATGCGAGAGTCACGACTGTTAAAGTTGTCGATATTAAAGAAGATGACACCATCATGAAGTCGCTCCGTCGTGACCCTGCTCATGATGAAGATGAAGCTCTCAAAGACATCTATCGCAAACTTCGCCCTGGAGATCCTCCAACGGTTCAGAATTCCCGTGGCATGTTGAAGCGTCTTTTCTTTGATTCTAAACGTTATGATTTAGGGCGTGTGGGTCGTCACAAAATTCAGCAGAAGCTCGGTGTTAAGACCGGAGGCGATGATCGTTTGCTCTGCAAGGAAGATATCGTCGAGGCAATTCGTTACCTTCTTAAATTGCGCCGTGGTGAAGGAATGATTGATGATATCGATCACCTCGGTAGTCGTCGTGTGCGTACGGTTGGTGAACTTCTTGCCAATCAATGTCGCGTTGGCCTTTCTCGTACCGAGCGTCTCGTTCGCGAACGGATGGCTCTTTATGATCCTGCTGTTGACCACATCACACCTCAGAAGTTGATCAATCCTAAGTCGCTCAGTGCTGTGGTGCGTGATTTCTTTGGACGCTCTCAGTTGAGTCAGTTCATGGATCAAACTAATCCTCTTTCCGAGTTGACCCACAAACGCCGTCTTTCCGCTCTCGGACCTGGAGGTCTCAGCCGTGAACGCGCTGGCTTTGAGGTCCGCGACGTTCATCCTTCTCACTATGGACGTATTTGTCCGATTGAGACGCCAGAAGGTCCAAACATCGGTCTGATCAGCTCGTTGAGTACTTATGCGCGGATCAATGATTTTGGTTTCATTGAAACTCCTTACCGCAAAGTGGTCAAAGGATGCGTGACGAATGATATTGTTTATCAAACTGGAGATCAGGACGAAAACTATTATGTAGCACAAGCTAACTCAACCATTGATGCCAAAGGTCGTTTCTTAGGAAATGCCGTGTTGGCACGTTATCGTGGAGATTACGTCGAAGTAGAGCCCGATAAAATCGAGTACATGGATGTCTCGCCAAAGCAACTTGTTTCCGTAGCTGCTGGATTGATTCCATTCTTGGAACATGATGATGCTAACCGTGCTCTCATGGGTTCGAACATGCAACGTCAAGGTGTTCCATTGCTCGTTTCGGAGGCACCTATCATTGGTACCGGCTTAGAAGGCCGCGTTGCTCGTGATTCTAAGGCTGTCATCCTTGCGGAATCCAATGGTAAAGTAGCTTCTGTTGATTCCCTTCGTATTATCATTACGAAAAATGGACTTCTTCCTGAAGGTAAGAAAAAAGTTAAGAACGATCCTGAAAATGGAGTCTATGTTTATGAATTGAGAAAATTCATGCGCTCCAACAGCAGCACTTGCATCAATCAACATCCGATTGTGAAAAAGGGTCAAGCTGTGAAGATAGGAGATGTCTTAGCTGATGGTCCTAACACAGAGCAAGGAGAGTTGGCATTGGGACGTAACGTGCTTGTCGCCTTCATGCCTTGGAATGGTTATAACTTTGAAGATGCCATCATGATTTCAGAGCGAGTAGTGAAGGAAGATATTTATACTTCCATTCACATCGATGAATTTGAAATCGGTGCTCGTGATACCAAGCTCGGCCCTGAAGAAATCACACGCGACATTCCTAACGTGAGTGAAGAAGCGTTGCAAAACCTCGGGGTCGATGGCGTTATTCGCATTGGAGCTGAGGTAAAACCTGGTGATATCCTTGTTGGAAAGATCACGCCAAAGAGCGAAACGGAATTAGCTCCTGAAGAGCGACTCCTTCGCGCTATCTTTGGTGAAAAGGCAGCTGATGTTCGTGATACTTCATTGACTGTTCCATCGGGAACTTATGGAATTGTGATGGATGTGCGTGTCTCTTCTAAAAAAGAGGTTGCTAAATTCAAAATTACTCCGGTTGAAGCAAAGCGTCAGTTTAAGTTGATCCAAGAAGAATACAAAAAACGGAAAGAAGAACTTCATGAGCTCCTCACTGAGGCTCTTTCTAACGTTCTCTTAGGCGAAAAGATTCCGCTTGATGTTGTCAATGGACAGACCGGCGAGATTATTATTCCTGCAAATCGCAAGATCACCAAGATGCTTCTGCGTAAATTAGCAAGCGTCTATGATCACGTTGAGATCGACCCAAGTCCAATCCGAAATAAAATTCGAGAAATCATCGGCCAGTTTGAGCATCGCTTTGCTGATCTTCAAAATGAAAAAGATGAAAATTTAGGACGCATTGAGAGTGGTGATGATGTTGATCCTGGTATCATCAAACAAGTAAAAGTCTATGTCGCCAGCAAGCGCAAGTTGAGCGTTGGAGATAAAATGGCAGGACGTCACGGTAACAAAGGTGTTGTCGCAAAGATTGTGCCAGAAGAAGATATGCCTTACTTGGCTGATGGAACGCCTGTAGACATCGTTCTCAATCCTCTTGGTGTTCCAAGTCGTATGAACGTTGGTCAGCTACTCGAAACACACCTTGGTATTGCAGCTAAAGCACTCGGCTTTAAAGTTGCCACACCGGTCTTCGACGGTATCGCTGAAGCAGACATTCGCAAATATCTCAAAGATGCCAGCAAGAAGGAAGGTTTCTCTTGGATTCAAGAAAACGGAAAATCAAAACTCTACAACGGTCTCACCGGAGAACCGTTTGATCAAGAAGTTGTCGTCGGCATCATGTACATGCTTAAGCTTGGTCACTTGGTTGCTGATAAGATTCACGCTCGTGCTGTTGGTCCTTACTCCTTAGTCACTCAGCAGCCACTTGGTGGTAAGGCGCAATATGGCGGTCAGCGCTTTGGTGAGATGGAAGTCTGGGCACTTCAAGCTTACGGTGCGGCCTATACCTTGCAAGAATTGCTCACAGTGAAGTCAGATGACGTTCAAGGAAGAACGCGCATTTATGAAAGCATTGTCAAAGGTGACAACTCGTTGGAAGCAGGTATTCCTGAATCCTTCAACGTTCTCATTAAAGAAATGCAAGGACTTTGCCTTAATGTTGATGTCGGTGGTAAAGAGCATGCTCGCACCTTCATCGAGATGGCCTAGTGGCCCAGAATATTTCCAGAATAGATTGATAAGTTAAAACGATTACAAAAAGCTTAGCTATGATTGAACAAGAAATGACCGATTTGTTGGGAAACCCCAATGACACATCTTTTGACGAAGTACAGATTACTGTTGCCTCGCCAGAAATGATGCGCTCTTGGAGTAAAGGGGAAGTAAAAAATCCTGAGACCATCAACTATCGTACTTTTAAGCCGGAAAAAGGAGGATTGTTCTGTGAACGTATCTTTGGACCAACGCGTGACTGGGAATGTTCTTGCGGAAAGTACAAGCGCATCAAGCATAAGAATGTTGTTTGTGATCGTTGTGGCGTTGAAGTCACATTGAGTCGTGTTCGTCGCGAACGGATGGGCCACATTGAACTTGCTGTTCCTGTAACTCACATCTGGTTTTATAAGTGCATGCCTTCTCGTATTGGATTGATGCTCGATATGACGGGACGTCAATTGGAGCGGATTATCTATTATGAAGATTATGTCGTGATTGATCCAGGCAAGACGCCTTTTGAGCGCGGACAGCTCCTAACGGAGAGTGAATTCCGTGACGCAGAAGATCAGTATGGAGAAGACTTCACCTATGGTATGGGAGCCGAAGCAATCCATAAATTGCTGGAATCAATGGATCTCATGAAAGAGCAAACTGTCATTGAACAGCTGATGACTCAGACGAAGAGCAAACAAATTCGCAAGAAATTGACAAAGCGGATGAAGCTCGTTCAAGGATTTCTCAATTCCAAGACACGGCCTGAATGGATGATCTTGAATGTACTTCCAGTCATTCCTCCAGACCTTCGTCCTCTCGTTCCCTTAGAGGGAGGTCGTTTTGCTACATCCGATCTGAATGATCTCTATCGTCGTGTCATTAATCGGAACAATCGTCTTCGAACATTGCTCCAGCTCAAGACTCCTGAGGTCATTATTCGTAACGAAAAACGCATGCTCCAAGAAGCGGTCGATGCTCTTTTTGATAATGGTCGTCATGGCCGCGCTGTGACAGGAGCTGCGAACCGCCCTCTAAAATCATTGAGTGATATGCTCAAGGGAAAGAGTGGTCGTTTCCGTCAAAACTTGCTTGGTAAACGTGTCGATTACTCAGGTCGTTCTGTTATCGTGATTGGGCCTGAATTGAAACTCAACCAATGCGGTCTTCCCAAGAAGATGGCACTTGTTCTTTTTGAACCTTTCATTATTCGGCGCCTCAAAGAGCTTGGCTATGTTCATACCGTTCGTAGCGCTAAAAAACTCATTGAACGCCAAACGGCTGAAGTTTGGGATATCTTGGAAGAGGTCACGCGCGGTCACGCTGTGCTCCTCAACCGTGCTCCAACATTGCACCGACTTTCAATTCAAGCTTTTGAACCGATCTTAATCGAGGGAGAAGCTATTCGTGTTCACCCACTCGTTTGTACGGCCTATAATGCTGACTTTGACGGTGATCAAATGGCTGTTCACGTTCCGCTTTCTGTAGAAGCTCAATTAGAAGCTCGCACCTTGATGCTGGCTCCTAATAATATCTTCTCACCTTCCAGTGGAAAACCAATTACGAATCCATCACAAGATATTCCACTCGGTTGTTACTACTTGACCTATGTTCCTCGTATTGATGCTGGGACAAAAGAAGAGCGTATGCCTCTCTTCGCTTCTGCCTCAGAAGTCGAAATGGCCATCAGCGAAGGTTCCATTACGGTACACACGCGGATTCGTCTCCAAAATCCTGATCGTGGTGTTGCCACTGTCTATGGAAATAGCGAGCTTGCGGTTATTGAAACAACAGCAGGACGCGTAGTCTTCAATGAAATTTGGCCAAAAGAATTGGGCTTTTATAATAAAGTTGCTGGGAAAAAACAACTCAGTGACATCATCTGGCATTGTTACAGAGCTGTTGGGCAACAACGGACCGTTGAAACGCTTGATCGTCTCAAAGAAGTTGGTTTCCGTGAAGTGACAAGAGCTGGTGCTTCCGTTGGTATCAACGACATGATTATTCCAAAAGAAAAGGTCACGCTGATTGAGATTGCTAAGAAGCAGATTGCAGAAGTTCAAAAGCAGTATCGTCGAGGTATCATCACCGAAGGTGAGCGGAAAAACAAAGTCCAAGATACTTGGACTCATGCTGGTCAAGAGATTTCCAACGCCGTTTTCCGTGCGCTCGAATATAATGATGGTCAGAAAACGATGAACCCTGTCTTCATGATGGTTGACTCAGGAGCTCGTGGTACTCGGACTCAGGTGACTCAGCTAGCTGGAATGCGTGGTTTGATGGCCAAACCATCAGGCGAAATTATCGATCAACCGATTCTTTCGAATTTCCGTGAAGGACTGACGGTATTGGAATACTTCACCTCAACTCACGGTGCTCGTAAAGGTCTTTCGGATACTGCTCTTAAAACGGCAGACTCTGGTTACTTGACTCGCAAGCTCGTTGATGCAGCCCAAGATGTTATCATCACTCAAGATGATTGCGGAACTGTCAATGGCATTGTGGTTCGCCCTATTTATGAAGGCGACGAAGAAGTGGTGAACTTGACAACTCGTATTGTCGGGCGCGTCAGTTGCGAGACAGTCAAAGATCCTATTACAAGCAAACCAATTCTTAAGGTCAATCAACTCATCGATGAGGAAATTGCCGCTCAACTTGCGAAGATCGGTCACGAACAACTCAAGATTCGCTCCGTTTTAACTTGCGAAAGCAAGCGTGGGGCTTGTGCGATGTGCTATGGTCGCAATCTTGCCAATGGCGAAATGATCGCTCACGGTGAAGCAGTTGGAATCATTGCTGCTCAAAGTATCGGTGAACCTGGTACTCAGCTTACCATGCGTACCTTCCACGTTGGAGGAACCGCAAGTCAAACATTTAAGCAGCCGATCATCAAAGCAAAAAATGAAGGTACTATTCGCTTCAACGATCTGCGGACCATAGAGGCGCTGGATGGGACCTTTATTGTTCTGAGCAAAAACGGAAGCATCGGTATTTATGGCAAAGATGGTCGAGAATTAGAAAGTCATGCCGTGGTTGTTGGTTCCGTGATTTCTCTTGCTGATGGTGCTTCCATTAAGAAAGGAGTTGCCTTTGTTCAATGGGATCCTTACAACGTTCCAATTATTACAGAGCGCGCAGGAAAAGCTGAGTTCCGTGATATGATTCCTGGTGTTACGATCCGTAAAGAGGTCGATGAAGAGACTGGTATCATGGGAACAGTGGTTATCGAGCATAAAGAGGATCTTCATCCACAGCTTGTGATCGTTGATGCCAAAAAAGAAATTATTGCTAGCTACTCGATTCCTGCTGGAGCTCACTTGGAAATCAAGGATGGCGACCATGTCGAAGCGGGACAACGTTTGGCTAAAACACCACGTAAGATTGCAAAGACCAAAGATATTACCGGAGGTCTTCCTCGTGTTGCAGAACTCTTTGAAGCACGCCGTCCAAAAGAAGCGTGTGAAATTGCCCGCATTGACGGTGTTGTTGATATTGGCGGTACTGTTCGCGGTAAACGCAAACTGATTGTCAAGGATCCACAAACTGGCGTTGAGGAGGAGCATCTCATTCCGCTTTCGAAGCACCTCATTGCTTTCAAAGGTGACTTTGTAAAGAAGGGACAGCAGTTAACTGAAGGTCCTGTTGTACCACATGAAATTTTAGAAGTTTGCGGACCTCAAGAATTACAAGAACATCTTCTCAACGAAGTTCAAGAGGTTTATCGTCTCCAAGGTGTTGAAATCAATGACAAGCACATTGAGATCATCATTCGACAGATGCTCCGCAAGGTAAAAATTACAGAACCTGGTGATACTATTTTCCTCTGGGGAGATCAAATCGATCGTCTCGAGTTTGAAAAAGAAAACGCTCAGGTTACTGCAAAAGGTGGTAAGCCAGCTGAAGCAAGTCCTGTTTTACTTGGTATCACCAAAGCCTCTTTGGAAACCGACAGCTTTATCTCTGCTGCTTCCTTCCAAGACACCACGCGTGTCTTAACAGAAGCCGCAACTCTTGGTAAGATTGATCGCCTTCGTGGCTTTAAAGAAAATGTCATCATGGGACATCTGATCCCTGCTGGTACAGGCTTTAAACAAAATAGAAATTTTGATCTAGCTCTTCTTGGAGCTTCTCAGCAAGATGCTTCCTCTGAATCAAACCCTCCTGAAACGGGAGAAGTTTAAATTTACATCACATCACAATAAACACTCACTTACTTTCTCATGTCTGTTGAAATCATGACCGAACTACTCGAAGCTGGTGTCCACTACGGACACCAGACAAAACGCTGGAATCCAAAAATGAAGGATTTTATTCTCGAGGAAAAAAACTCCATCTACATTATCGATCTTTCAAAAACGATTGATCAACTTCGAGATGCTGGCAATTTTCTTTCGAAGACCGCACAGCAAGGTGGAAAAATCCTTTTTGTAGGTTGCAAGAAACAGGCTCAAGAAGCCGTCAAAGAGGCAGCAGAAGCGTGTGGACAATTTTATGTCAACCAGCGTTGGTTGGGAGGCACCTTGACGAACTTAGTAACTATTCGCAAGAGTGTGAAGCGTCTTCGTGAATTTGAAGAGCTCGAAAAGAGTCCTGGCTTTAACAGAATTAACAAGGCAGAAGCAAGTGCCCTGCGTCGCGAAGCAACAAAGATTCGTAAAAATCTTTGTGGAGTGCTAACGATGGAAAAACTTCCTGACGTACTTGTTATTATTGATACTGTTCGAGAGAGTATTGCCGTCGCTGAAGCTCGTCGCCTCGGTATTCCTATCGTTGCCATTGTTGATACCAATAGCGATCCAGAGGTTGTTAATTATCCTATTGCAGGTAATGATGATGCTATTCGCGCCATTCGTATTATTCTCCAAAAGCTAGTAGATGGAATCTTGGCAGGACGCGGCAGTCGTCAGCAAATGCCAATGGCCCTTCCTGAAGCTTCTCCGGAGCCGATCGTCCTTGTAGAAGAAGAATTGGTCGTCGTCGAGGCTTAATACACAAGGCTGTTCCTTACTTCAACTTCCTTCACTGAAACCTGATACCTGATACCTGTTAGCCTGTTATGATAGACCCTAATTTAGTTAAGAAACTCCGTGAAAAAACAAATGCCGGAATGATGGATTGCAAACGTGCGCTCCAAGAAGCAGAAGGCGATTTTGAAAAAGCAGAAGCGATTCTCCGTGCAAAAGGAATTGCAAGCGCAGATAAAAAAGCAACTCGCGCGACGAAAGAAGGGGTTATCGCTTCCTATATTCACTTGCAAGGCAAAGTTGGCGTTCTTGTCGAAATCAATTGTGAAACAGATTTTGTCGCTAAGAACGAGATCTTCCGTGATTTTGTCAAAGACATCACCCTCCAGATTGCCGCAAGTCATCCGATCGTAGTGAATCGTGAGCAAGTCGATTCTAAGCTTGTTGCAGCAGAACGAGCCATCTACTGCGAGCAAGTAAAAGGAAAGCCCGAAGCCATTGTGGAAAAAATTGTTGATGGTAAGTTGGATAAATTTTATAGCACGATTTGCCTTATGGAACAGGCCTTTGTGAAGAATCCAGACTTGACTATTAAGGATTATGTTTCCTCCAAAATCACAGAACTTGGTGAAAATATTATCATTCGACGTTTTACTCGCTATATGGTAGGGGAAGACGTTTCTAGCTTATAAGCTTCGTTTGATAAGATTTTCAAAAATGTGATGACATCCCAATCTTCAGAGACACTGGGAGTATTGCTCTCAGAAGGTCAGATTATTCCTAACATGCTTGCTACTGAGAGGTGGCAAGCCATTGAAGAGATTGTTTCGTTTTTAGCAGAAGGTGGTCACCTTCCTAAAAAAGAAAAAGAGAACATTCTTGCCGCGCTCTTTCATCGCGAAGAAACCATGAGTACGGGTATTGGCTTTGGAGTGGCTATTCCCCACGCCTCCTCAGAAGCTGTGGATAAAATTATTGTTGCTTTTGGACGTTCTCAAACAGGAATTGAATTTGAATCGCTCGATGACAAACCAGTCCATTTTGTCGTCCTCTTTCTTGTTCCTTCCGATCAGTTTCAGACGCATCTCAAAACTCTTTCAGCCATTGCTAAGTTTCTCAATGATCGCGTGACGCGTGAAGCCCTGACGAATGCTCATGATGCAAAGGACATCATGCAAATCCTGTTGCGTGAAAAGTAACTAGTGATTCAGATGATTGGTAAAAAATCAGCCTTTTTTAAAATCAGCCAATCTCAAGCTGTCTTCCGGAAGTTTACAACGTAAGCGTTTTCTTCTAAAAAATTTCGATACGTCATGTCGCTGCCATCAGCAATAGGGGCATCTAAAATAAGGTCAGGTGTCCGGTTAGCGACAGGTGTCCGGTTAAGGGATGGGATTAATTAAAGTTTAGAGTTTTTTTCG
>JAIEQF010000049.1 GCA_019747895.1 Chthoniobacterales bacterium | reverse complement strand
GTTGTCGTGTCAACGGCATTGCTGGGCAGCTATGTTCGGAAAGGATAAGCGCTGAAAGCATCTAAGCGCCAAGCCTCTCCCAAGATGAGTTCTCCCTGAAGAGCCGTGGAAGACTACCACGTTGATAGGTTGTGGGTATAAGCACAGTAATGTGTTCAGCTTAACAATACTAATGCTCGTTCGGCTTTACTGATTTCGTTCAAACAAATCAGCTCATCAAAAATGGGTATATTTTACTACTATCTGCAGAATTCAGCGAATTATCACTGGAACTTTTCCAAGGATTGTTCTTTGAAATATTGACGACAAGCTTTGGTCTCTAGAGATCCGCAATTTTATTTGCTTTAAATTTTTTTAAAAGCAGATAGAGTTTCGTCCTCTGGTGATCTTAGCGCAGCGGAACCACCCGTTCCCATCCCGAACACGGAAGTGAAACGCTGCAGCCCCGATGGTAGTGCATCTATAGGTTGTGCGAGAGTAGGACGTCGCCAGTATTAACAGGCCCAGCTAGGAAACTAGTTGGGCCTGTCCTTTTTTATAAATCTTTCAAAAGAATTTGAACGAATTCTTATTGAAATGGTCTAACACTAAGATAATATCAATCAAATTACATTTTATGATTATGAAAAAAAATATTTACCTATTAAAAATAATAATGACTGTTGTAGCCATTGCTGCCCCCTTTGCCAAAGGAATGCCTTCAGAAGATGGGCATTGGAACTCCCAGGTTGTAACCCTTGATCACCTCTTGGATTATTGGAGGCAACCTCCTGGTAGCTCAGATTATCCTGGTGGAGGGAAACATTGGAAGGCTCCTCTTGAAATTACCTTAGAACGGGGACAAGACCTTGTGATAAAGGTTAATCAAGTGAATAAAATTACCCAAGCATCTTCTTATTCTTGGGGTCAATGTGCAGAAGAGTTTGGTGAGTTATGCATTGCGGACCAAAATTGGATGACAGCCCCACTCTCTTTGGAAACAGAAATCTCTAAACTCGGAGCACAGCTTGATATAAATAAATTAGATCCAGATCATCATGGCGATATCCATCCATTTGACGGAGCATCTGTTGAATTAATTTGGAAAAATGAATTCACAGGAGGATATTATCGTGATTTTTACTGGCAGTTTAGTTATTGCAAAAAAGGCAAATCCATTGGAGCTTTTCAGGATGTTGATGTGAATGTTCAACCTGTGATCATTCACTTCAAATAAATAACATTAGCAATAGGACGTCGCCAGTATTAACAGGCCCAGCTAGGAAATTAGCTGGGCCTGTCCTTTTTTAACACGGCCCCGATTAGGAAACTAGTCGGGATTGTTTTTGTATCGAATCAGAATGATGCGATTTTTTTGAACGAAATATTGCTTTGTGTGTCTAACATAGAAAGAATATCTATGGGAAAGTTAAATTTTTCGAATGTTTTTCTTTCTGAAGCGTATTCATATTTTATATCATCAGCTTTACAACTAAGAATCCAACCAACATTATGAAAAAATTATTACTACTAGCATCAATCGCAATGACAGTCTCTGCTTGCTTAGCCGGGCAAAATTCAAGTCAACAAGCTGCTGCTGATTCAAATATTGGGACATATGTCCAAGAGAAGAGTGGTCCAATAAGCCCTATTCCCGCTTATGAAGTAACTGTTGCTGATTTGGTCAATACACCATGGGATGTATCAAGTCCTAAAAATACATCTTCTTGGAGTAACCCAGAAAAGTATGATGGAGCTCAGTTATTAAAGCCGCTATCAATTACGTTAGAAAAAGGTCAAGATCTTCTTATCCATCTTGGTAATCCTGAGGGCTTGTGGAATGGTGGCATTACTAAGATGGGACCATATCCTAGCGAGACTAATGAGGTTAAGTTTGACTTGTACACGCTTAATTCCGGAGGGTGGGTTAACTTCCTATCACCAATAGCAAAACGTCCTTTGGATGCTGATTTTCAACTTATGGAAAATGAACAATATATTACGTATCATTTAAAAAATAATCACGCAGGAGAAACACGTTTGGAGATGGTCTATTGTATCGATGATAACGGGATAATAGCGACCGACAGATGCAGCGGGACCGGTAAAAAAATCAACGTGAAGAATATTTTTGTCACAACAAAATGACGTCTTTTTCAGGGGGCACTCGCAATAAGATAGAAACTTTTATTGCGACTAGAAGTGAGGTCAGTCTTCGAATTTCAAATTTATTAGCAATGTCTTCATGGCAAATTTGTTATAAATTTTAGCAAAACCCGGCCTCTCCAAAATTTGAACCTCTCTTTCAAAAAAACCTCCGTAAATGCCCTTTGTAGCCCCGATTTTTGAGGGGGTGTTGTGGTCATAGCGCCCAAAACAAGGTTGGTTTAGTATCAAGAATGTATCAAATTGACATGATGATCAGCAGGTTGCTAATAATTTTATTTTTTGGTATTGAAGCTTCTCGAGCATTCCTCTCTGTAGAAATTAGGCCTTTTTTTCCTCTCTCTGGGGCAATCTGAGTGGATTTTTGGTTTTTAAAGGCCTTTGCCATTGAAACCTAAAAACGTTATACAATACAGATGAACAAAAATCACAGAGGAAACATGGATCTTTTCATGAGCGTTGCCGCGTTAGGCTTTATCTTTTTTTCATCCATGGAAAAGCTGGAGGCGCAAGCAGAAGTTAGCAGCTGCGCTCTGATTGCCGCGCCAACAAAAATTGCTTCCGATAAAAAATTCTCGCTGGAGCTCATTCCGCTCGAAGGAAACCATGTTAATTCAGCAAAATGCCAGGTGATGGATGCTCAGTCGATTCATTTACTGCCAGGGCAAAAGCTTGTTGTGACCTTAAACAAAAAATGGCTTTTTTATCAGCAAGCAGGGAAGGGGACCCTGGGGACAAATTATAATGTTCAGAGTGAGATAAAAGTTGACGATTGGGACGGTTGGGAAAATTGGGTGCTTGATTGCACTCCTCTCAAATGCACCGGTTCCAGTTTTAATAATTTTTATAACATTTATTCATACCAAGCTGGCAACGATTCAGGAAAAGCAACCCTTTCCTTGATTTCTCAGACTTACCCGCGCTACTACTCTTCGCTCCAGGTTATTATTGATTAGTCATTTTTTTTGAACGAAAAACTTTTTCATGTGTCCAAGTTTAAAAGGACACTTGTGAAAAAATTAAATAATTTGTTTGGCGCGACAATACAAAAGAGCCTCTTGTTAGTATCACTCGGTTTATTTTCCGGCTGCACCTCGATGCTGCAACCGGTAATGACAATGAACTCCAGCCTCACGCAAGGTATAGTCAAATTACTTAGAACTTACAAGCAATTGACTTGTCCTTTTTAGGAAAAGACTGCGCTCTCATCCCGTCACGTTATCGTTTAGATAGCGCTGGGTCTTCGGCCTGGCCTTTTCTAAAAATTCCTGCGTTCTTCCCTGTAATTTCTAAGTAATTTGACTATAACGTGGAGATGAATCTTCATTCCGGCAGCACAACGAAAATCGAGGTGCTAGAAAAATTTGGTTCGCCCAATGTCGTGACGCGTGATGGCGCTGGTCGCGAGGTCTGGACTTATCAACGTGCGATGCAGGCGTCACAACGAGATGCCATTTCCGGTTTTTGGACACTCTTCTTAGTTGGCCAATCGAGGCACCAATCTGGTTTTGAAAATACTTCTCGTATGATCACATTGATCATCAAATTTAACAGCCATGATGTTGTGGAGGACTTCAATAGCAGAACTTCTAACTTTTAAAAGGACAACAAAGAAAAATTTATTTTATGAGGGCATCAGTTTTATATCGAGAGCCACTGGATTCCAGCGTTTGCTGGAATAACGTTTTTATGGCAACGCTTCCACTTTTATTTCTCAGCATACTTGCGCTATCACTTTCTAGCTGTGCTCTTCTCCAGGAGATGCAGGGACCACAACTGACGCCCTTGGAAATCCAAAGCCTGCAGACACGCGAGTACAAAGCACCAAAAGAACTCGTCTTTGCGAGCGTGATGTCGGTGTTTCAAAACCTTGGCTACAACATTGTCAGCGCCGATCAAGCAACTGGTTTCATCAGTGCAAAAAGCTTGCTGCAATCAGACACTCAGTTTACAGGGACAGCTTTTGTAGAGACGATTGGAGGCATGACCCGAGTTCGTTTGAGCTTTGTTAAAAAAGCAAGTGGCTCTCGTTGGGATAGTGGAACGATGATGCATCATCATAAAGATGGGCATCTGGAGAAGTATAAGGACGAGAAGCAGGTTCTCGATGCAGCCCTTTACCAAAATGCCTTTGAGCAAATTGACTCAGAACTTTTTGTCAGATCGAGTCATTGATCGCGTTGCAGTAGTTTAAATTGCCCCTTTGTTACAAAACAATACTCCTTTCCGATAAATATTATTTCCACTTGCGAATCCTAAGTAAGCGAGTAGGTTTAAATAACACATTTTAGAAAAAGATTAAAAAATTATGAAAACAACACGCCTTTTTACTTTGTTAGCAATTGTTTTTTCCATTATCGGACTGAGCAATCTTTCAGCGCAGAAATTTGTTCTTCCAACGCCTGATCATCCACCATTTTGGCCTCTTTCCACACAGACTACTTCCACTTCAACGGCAGATCAGCCGGCAGTCCAAGATCCAGGTGATAGCGCAGGACCTCTTGGTTTGAATAAAGATCAATTACTCAGTCTCGGTTGTCGCATGTGGAATAATTGTGCTGGCGGGACTGTAGATGGGTTGACCAAATGGGATGGCTCGGATGCTGATCATCAATTCATGTACCTTGGCATTGCCCAGAATATCTGGCTTCCAGAAGGTTCGAGCTCCATGTTCCAAGCAGATTGGTCAACAGTGGCTCAACGCTTGCAAGAACTCGGATGCAAGATCAAGCCATGGATGTTGAAGGATTGTCCTTGGAGCAGCAAAGAAGAATTTGATGCTGACTTTAATGGCAAGAAGATGAGTTGGCTGCGCACCCATCTTTCCAAGGAGAAATTTGTTCGCGCTCAAGCATTCTGCATTGCAGAACGACTTCAACGAGCGATGGATCCTAGCTCTCCTGGCTCTCTCTTGACTGGCCTTACTGCCGACCAGAGCGCACTGGTGCAGGAAAATTTTGATCTCGTGGCGCATTGCTCCAATCCTTCTGGTGTCTACGCTTTGATTGATTACGTGAACTTTAAAGGCGAAGGACGCCTTGGTGGAACAGAAGAATTTAATGGCCAAGGCTGGGGATTGCTTCAAGTGTTGCTCAACATGAAAACTCCTGAAGAAGGAGCCAACGATGCCACGATCATGAATGCCTTTGTAGAAGGAGCAAAAGTGACCCTTAACAACCGAATCATTAATCACAAGATTCAAGATCCTAATAATAATGATGCCCAATATTGGGATATGTGGGTAGCGCACCTCAGTGACTATCTCTTGACCAATGCAGAAGTGACAGCACGTGGGTTGGATCAAGCTCCTGTGGCTCCTTCAGCTGATGCTTCGAATAAATAAAATTCACTAAAACTCTTTAAAGCCCCGATTGTTTTTCAATTGGGGCTTTTTCTTTTTTAACTTTCGCCCATGAAAGCTATCCTCCTACGACTTCTTGTCGCTGTCTTCATTATGGTGCTGATCCTTGTTGCTTTTTGGGTAACGCGGCCAGGTTTTTTTTCGCCGCATCATTCTTTAGATGCTGCTCCCAAGGCTTTTGATCCGCATCTTTCCGTGCTGATCACACAGCAACAAAAGCAGAAACTTTCATCAACCGTTTCTCCGGAGCCTCGTGCTTCTGCTAGAGTTCCTGCTCCACTCGACCATCCTTCCGAGGATGAGTTGAGGCATTTTCCTGGAGCGGTCGTCGTTGAAGCCACAGAAGTAGAAGGCCCGGAGGCAGATCAAAAAATACGACTGCGCATTTTAAAAACAAATTTTAAATATCCCTTCGTTCGTACCGAAGAACTCATCGATGGTAGCGGCGTGATCACGCGTGCTGAGATGGTGGCGGATCATTTTTTGGTAACGCTTCCTCCGGGCACAACGGCAGAAGCTTTTTTGAAAAAAATGGGGCTGCAAGCGACGTTGATCACGCGCGTGACCCCTGATGCCCCACTTTATCGCGTCGATTTGATTTCACCTTCCTTGAATGCTCTTCCTCGCGGCCTAGGGAAAGGATCTGAGGTGCCAGGAGCACTTTGTGAGCCTGATCTGATGAATCACACGCAAGCCATTCCCAATGATCCCTATTTTCTGCCCAAGCAATGGGGCTTGCAGGGAGCTTGTTCAGCTTTTGATCCCTTTCGCAATGTGATGCAATCGTATATAGGAGCTCATGCTGAAGAGGCATGGGATGTTCGCACCTCTGCTGAACATGTCATTGTTGCTGTTCTTGATTCTGGGATTCGTACAACGCACGAAGATCTCGCGGGAAATATTTGGAATAATCCTGCCCCGACGATGGGGGATCTTCATGGGATTCATCTTGGAATTGATCGAAGTACGAATGCAATTGGGCAGGTGTCTTATCAGATTATTGAAGATGGAGATGTGGAGGATCACTACGGACACGGGACTCATTGCTCCGGGATCATTGGTGCCGTTGGCAATAATGGAGTCGGTGTCGCTGGAGTGGCTTGGAAAGTTCAATTGATGGCGTGTAAATGCCAAGATGATAACGGTGCAGGAACTGTCGGTGAGGAAGTTGTTTGTATGGACTATGCGCGCAATCATGGCGCGATGCTCTTCAATTGCAGCATTGGTGCGACGATGCCTTCGAATGCTGAGTATTCCGCGGTCATTCGTGCTCGTGAAGCTGGTATTATTATTGTTGCGAGTGTTGGAAATGAGGGCGCTGATAATAGCCAAGGGGCGCATAGATCTTACCCTGCAAGTTATCCTCTCGATAACATTGTCGCCGTGGCTGCTTCCACTGGTGTTGGAGAATTGACCTCTTTTTCCAACTATGGCGCGAAATCCGTTCATCTGGCTGCTCCAGGAGAGAATATTTTTTCAACGGGAGCTGCTGCCGACAACTCTTACATGATTGCCGATGGAACCTCGATGGCAGCTTGCTTTGTGACAGGGACGTTAGCATTGCTCAAAGAACAATTTCCTAACGAATCACATCAATCTTTAATTTGGCGTGTTTTGGTAGCGACTGATAAAGTTCCTTCTTTAGAAGAAAAAACCATCAGCGGAGGTGTTCTCAATATTGGGAGGGCGTTAACGGACCCCTATCCAGCTGGTGCAGAGAAATAAATTTTCATGAAACCACGTTATCTTTTATTAATATTTTTTGTCGCGATCGGGCTTTTTTTTGTTTCACTTCAGTTGGTCAAAAATCACACGCCTCCGCACGCTTTGCGGCAAGGCTCTTGTTGTCAGGTTCAGAAGTAATCGCTGATGATATTAAAATTGCCTCCATTGCATGCAACACAGTTGCGGCCTCCGGCACCACTAGATCATCTTTCAGCGGAAGAGGAACGGGAATTTAAAGGAGCGATCATCGTGGAAGCCTCAGAAATAGCAGGGCCTCGGCCTGGTGAAAAAACACGACTACGGCTTCTCAAAACGCATTTCAAGTATCCGATGATTCGAATGGAAGAGATTATTAATGACAAAACTCAACAATTAGTGGGACGTGCCGAGATGGTTGCGGACCATTTGCTGGTGAGACTTCCTGCTGGCATGGATCCTCAAAAATTTTTAAAACAATGCGGATCTTCCGCGATAGCGATCACACGAGTGACGCCTGATGCGCCGCTCTATCGCGTAGATCTGAAGAGTGCCTCGTTAGACGCCTTTTCACTTCGGTTGACAAAACTTCTGCTTATGAAGGAAAGGTCATCACGGGAGGGAAGCTGAATGTTTACAAGGCTCTCACGCAAAACTATGAGCCGCTTTATCCGCCTTTGGCGTCACAATAAGAAACTGATCGCCTCTTGCGTTGAGGTCACACTTTTTTTAATCTAACAAGATGTTATCGAGCGAGGCATTTCATTTTTGGAAGTGGCATTGGGTCTTCATGCTGTTGACGATCTTGGTGACAGGATTTATTTTTTTTAAAAACAAAAATTCTATTTTAGAAAATCCTCCTCGTTTTCAAATGGCGTCATCAGTTGCCTCTCAAAATGAAGCTCCTTTTTATCAAGAGGAGACCATTGATCCGAATGCAACCTATCGCATGGCTCATGTCGCCTCGATGACCGAGTTGCCTGATGGGGCCTTAGTGACGACATGGTACGCTGGAAGTGGCGAGCTTCAGCCGGATGTCAAAATTTATTGTTCGATAAGTCATAGGGGTCAGTTCCGTCATAGGGGTCAGTTCCGTTATTTCGATAATTTGGTGCCATACCATCTATTAAATGACCTGGCACCAAATTATCGAAATAACGGAACTGACCCCTTTGCTGACCCCTTTGTGATGATGACGCGGGAGGAAGCATCGCGGGAGCTTGGGTGTTATGTGAAGGGGCTTGGGAATGCGCTGGTTTTTTCTGGTGATGATGGAGTGTTGCAGTTGCTTTATGTGACGGTTTCTGTTGGAAAGTGGTCGGGAAGTCAGCTCAATCTTACATCCTCGCGCGATCAAGGAAAAGCCTGGGCTAAAAGTCGGCGGCTTCTCTTGAGTCCTTTTTTTAATTTGAGTGAGTTAGTAAAAAATGCCCCGACGCCCCTCGTTGGCGGAGGGTGGATGGTTCCCATCTATCAAGAATTTTTAGGAAAGTTTCCAGAGCTACTCTGGTTACGCCCTGATGGGAAAGGTTCTTTTGTAGCAAGCAAAAGCCGCATCGCTGGCGGATGCTCTTGTTTTCAGCCTTCGGTGACGGCTATTGATGAAAAGCGTGCCGTTACTTTTTGTCGTGATTATCAAACGTCAGGAAAAATTTGGCGCAGTGAAACCAACGACGCCGGAAAATCGTGGTCAGCTCCGCAGCCAATCGATTTGCCAAACCACGATTCAGGTATTGCTTCGATCCGGCTTTTTAATGGAGATCTTCTTTTGGCCTTCAATGACACGGCGACTTCTGCTCGCAATAATCTTCGATTGGCCATTTCTCATGATGCTGGAAAAACCTGGCAACGTATCGCAACGATTGTCGAAGATTCAAAAGGTGATTTTTCCTATCCTTATTTTTTCCGAACACACGATGGCATGATTCATCTTCTTTACAGTTGGAATCGGCGCCACATTCGACATGTAATGTTTAATGAGGCATGGGCTTATTCAAACAAGGTGTTGCATTAGCAATAACGATGCGTATGTTATAGCCCGTGATTTTGGCCTCTTTTTTATTTTGTTTCGCTACGATATTTCCGAGTGGTGGTACGAATAACCCCATTTCTTATTCCCGATTGCTCGAAGAGAGCCGTTCTGCTCCTTTGCTGGCGACACAGGATTCGTTGCAGCCAGGAACTCTCTCTCCCTATGCGGCACTGGCCCGAATCCCCCACACGGTGTTGGAATATCAATATGCTTCGGGTAGTTGGTTGGGAAGTCGTGACTTTTTAAAAGAGCGAGGGATCGAGCCTTCGATTACGTACACTTCAGACAGCGCTGGTAATCCCGTTGGAGGAAAATATCCCGGCGGGTTTACTTATTGCGATAACATTGCTTTTAACATTCTCATGAATGCCGAAAAGTTAGTTGGCTGGCAGGGCGGGTATTTTATGATCAGTGCTCTTCAGCGAGATGGAGTGAGCCTTTCTCAACAAAATGTAAAAAATTTATTTACGGTGCAACAGGTCTATGGAGGTTCAGAAACCTTTCGGTTTTATGAAATGTATTGGGAGCAGAAATCTCGTGATGAACGGATCAATTTTAAGGCAGGGCGCTTTGTCGCAGCCGATGACTTTGATACTTCCCCGCTCTACTGGCTCTACATGAGTCGAGGCATTGATGGACGGCCTCAGTCACTCGCTGTAGATGGCCGGTTTTCAGCGCCTCCAAATGCCGTCTGGGCTAGTCGTCTTAAATTAAAACTTCCTGAATCAACGGTATTCCGCGCTGGTGCTTATCAAGTGACGCCCAATTCTGTGAACGGATTAAATTGGAATTTTACACAAAATGATGGAGTGATGCTCTTAGCGCAATATGAGTGGGATCCTGAATTTTTTAAACCAGATCCCATTTCTGCTGAAGAAAAAATTGCTGAGGAGCAGCGAAAAAAAAATCGCTCAGCGCGACAGGTCCCTGGGCAGGCGGTTCCAAAAGGTTTTATCGGACATTATTGGATGGGGGGCTACTATTCAACGTATGAATATCCTCAATTTAATAGCCGCACCAAAGTTCCAGGAGCGTATGCCTTTTATTGGCACGGGGATCAAACGATCTATCGTCCTAATTGCGACAGCAACGAAGGTCTTGTTGGCTGGTCGGTGCTGACGTTAGCGCCACAAGACAACATTGCGCTCATTCCTTTTCAAGTGAATGGAGGTTTAGTTTATACCGGGCTTATTCCAGGCAGACGCAATGACTTCACGATTCTTGGCTGTGCTTACGGAGATTTGGGGCCGAGTCAGGCGAAAGTGCCCTATCAAGGGGGATCTATCAATCCAACATACGAGCTGCTCTACGAAGCTGGGTATCGGATCAATGTTACCAAATATAGTTACATTCAGCCCGATGCGATGTGGATTATTAATCCAGCTGGGGTTGGCACCACTCCTAATGCGTTGGTGCTGGGATTTCAAGTGGGAATCATTTTGTAAACTGCCTCATTAATTCTACTGAGGCTGCGAATAGCTGCGTTACTTCGGTGCTTGCCGCTTCACGTATTGATATACGCTCAGCGTCTGTGCTCCGAGGCGCCTTGCTCTTCACTAGCCTCAGCGAATTACTGAGGCAGTTTCAAATTTGGATGGAAGTTTCATCTCAAATTAGCAAGTTTCTCAGCAAAAAATTCTCTGTAACCTGCAACCTGCAACCTCTACCCTGCTCGCATGAGCATCCCATTTTTTGGACTAGTAGCTGTTGTAATTTATGAAAATTTTTTTAAGCGAAAAATTTTCTCCGCGCGTGATTGGAGGGCTGTTTGGATTTTTGGAGTGGCAGCGAGTTTGGTGTTGTATCCCTCGGCGCTCGGCCTTACTCATATCGACACCTGCAGCTGGGGATGGTCTTGCAACGGGCTTGTCGCCGCAGTTGCGGTGATCACGATTTTTCTTCTTTGGAAAAAAAATGCTTTCGGCGTGCTGCTCCTGCTAGCCCTTGGCGCCTTTGCTTTTCAGCTCCAAGCTTCTGCCAATCTTTGGGATTACGTGATCGATCCGATTTATGGAGTGATTGCTTTTGGCATGATGGCCAAGGAAGGAATGCTTCTAAGAAAACATTAGCCTTTGCGGCGAGAAGCTAGTTATCGTCATCTTCAAATCCAGCCTGTGAGTCAGTCTCATCATCAGAAATTCCATCGAGTCTTCTTTGAGAATGGGTGACCGCTTGTCGAGCCGTTTCAACGTCTTCTTGAGCTTTTCTCAATTGCTGTAACTTTGCTTCTGCAGCATTGCGATCTTGGGTCATGATAGCGCCTGGTCGATAGGCTGCCCTGCTTGCGAGAAATTGAATTCTATTTTGATATTCAGTCTCAATTTGGCGGGGATCTCCTAGTTCGTCTAATCTTCTTTGATAAGCCGTAAGATTGTATAGAGCTGCTTGATGATTGAATTCTTCAGGGGTTCGCTTGTCCTCAAACGATTGAACGATCTTTCCCTCTAAGCATTTTATTGTGATAGGAGAGTTCTCTTCTGAAATAGGATGGCTTGAATTAAAAGAATGATTTTCTTCAAATTGATAGACGACATCCCTGGCTAAAGTGTGCTCAAAATCAGCATTTGCTGCGGATTGAGAGCAAGTAGCTGTTAATTTAAAAACAGGAGATCCAGATTCAGGGGTGATTTTTTCAAGATCATAAGATTGTGATTCTTTTCTGGTTGTTCCAGCAAAGAGCTTCATGAGTATAGGTCCGAATGTAGAATCAGTACGATAAGGACGCCAAAGCTTCGAGTTTACTCCCTCTGTAAAAAAGGGAAGAGAGTTTGGCGCCGTTGAATCTCGATGTTCCCCAAATTTTATACGTTCAAAATCAGACTGCCCTGCTTGATGCATGACAGAAGCAATGGCAACTTCCATGGGTTGCACTTGTTCTAGAATATTGTTTCCTGCAAAATTTCGAAATGTTGCAAGATTAGCTTGTCCGCTTTTTTGATTAAGGAGTGTTGTTATTCCTCCATCTATGACCGAAAAACGTATATTGTCCCTTCCTTCGGTTCGATCTAAATCAGTCAGCATATCTCCAAAAGGATTGCTTCTTCCAAAATCTCCCACTTTACCAGCTAACTTATCAGCAATTGTTTTTTGTTGGAGTTGCTGGAGCTCTTTCCGGATTAGCATTCCAAATTTAAAAGATTGGGCCATCGGGGCTTTTTCTCTGACTCCCTGTTCAGCATCGAAAATATTAATTGTTGATGGGACTTCTGTAATCTCGTTAAAAAGCTCATTCAGGTCCTGCGCACCAAATTGAGTGACAATGGTATTGAGATCGTCTTGTGCCTTCTCTACGGCTGCTATGTTTGCGGCTAGTTTTTTGCTTGAGGGTGGCTTAACGCAACGAGTCAGGCTGGCTATTGTCGATTTAACAACAAAGCCAGGACTGTTAGCCGTTTGTTCAGTTTGTTGTTGAAGGGCGGTGTGAGCTGTTTTTACTCCAGCGATATTCTTTTCAAGAAGACGTCGTTGTCGATCAGTGTCATGAGTCGTAGAAGAAGGGACGACTGCCATTCTCCCATTAGCAGATTTTGATTTCGCAGACGATCCTCCAGGAATGTAATCTTCTATGATGAAAGCGTCGAAACAAGAGGGAGTGGGAGTACCCGTTGATTCCATGCCATGGTTTTGAGCTGGGTTTTGCAATGTGTCAAGTGCAGAAATATCTTTAGAAGATTTCCTCTCAGCGATGCTGGCAGAAGCACCAGAATTACGCTGCTGCAATGACGAGGCATCATCTGTGCCATCACCAGGAGAGAGAGAGTCATGTTCTCTCCGTGAGATTTCTGTTCTTTGTTCTACGGAAGTTTTTGGATCCACTGTTTCTGGTGAGCCAGACTTTTTTTCAAAAATCGGTTTCGGTCCTGCAACAAGCGAAGAGGTGGCCAGTACAAGTGGAAGTGTATAACAAAAAAGTGACTTCATGTTCTTTGAGGGGATTGAAAAAGAAGGATAATCTTTCGCTATCGTTCAATCAAGAGGTCTTGATGAAAAAGATAGGGGGCGATGTTGCCCATCAGGATTGCTTGCGTTTCTTGAGCATTGAAGCGATCAATGAGGTTGAGCCGGCGTCCCAGCAAGCGGGCTCCTTGAAGGTTATCGCCACTCTGGTCGGTCAACGGGAGGCTGACAATGAAACGAGGGAGTTTCGCTTTCATCGCATCAATGGTGATGCTCGCTTTGTAATCATAAGGGAGGAGAGCAGGACTTTCAGGAAGTAAAAAGCGATAGGACTCTTCGCGAGCGTTGAAATTCACGGGAACCCAAATCTTTTTGCCGCGAATCGCATCACGAGCACTCTGATCAAACTGACCGAGCGGTCCATCAAATGGCGAGAGAAAGGCAGCGTAGCAAAGATAGAGCAATAAAATGCAGGGACAAACGAGGCTTCGTGTGGGCGCCGTCTTCATAAGCCCGTAGAGAGCAGTTCCCATCGTGATGCCTAAGAGAAACCAATAGGTGATCGGATAATGATAAAAATGCCAAATTGGAGAGGAGAGATGATATTCCAACAAGACCGCTAGGCCAGCAAGGCCCGCGGTAATGACAAAGACAGCCACGAGAGTCAGGGCGAAGGTCCAGCGCGGAATCTTTTCCCAATGCAGTGCTAAGAGGACGGCCAGGGCAGGCATCGCGAGCAGGAGATAGCGTTCATCGCGTTGATTAGGGAGAGAGAAGACAGTAAAAACCGTGATCACCCAAATCCAGAGGAGCGCCTCTTCATAGCATAAATTGGGGTCAGTGTTCAAATTTCTAATTTTGCTAACATCGAAATGGCAGAATTTATTAAGAAAAATTTGAAATTTGAACACTGACCCCAATTGAAGCACAAAGAGCGCCACGAGAGGGGGAGCCAGCAGGCCAGCGTTGAGAGGATAGGCAATGACATTGCGCCAGATGCTGGAGCTGCCGATAAAAAAATTCCAAAAATAATTTCCTCTTCCAGTGTCAAACTTCCCAAGGTTTTCGCGGATGATAAAATCGTGGAGAATAGCTTGTGGATGAGGGTCGAGCAAAAACCAGAGTGAAAAAACACCGAGTGCTACGAAAATGATAGCGAAGAGTTTGATGGCGTCATGACGAAGCCATTTTTTAAAATCGTAAGAATGGGCATGCAAGTGACACCAGGCTTTCCCGGCAGCAACGGGAACAATTAGTGCAAACGATTTGTAAAGCAGTCCCACCCCAATAATGAAGCCTGATAAAGGAGCTATCTTCCATGAGGAAGAGGCGCGTGGACATTGAAGCAAAATAAAAAGTGGAAGGAAGAGCCAAAAAATTTCAGGGGCACTCGTGAGAAAACAGCGGCCATAACGGAATGTTCCAAAAAAGCTTAAGAAAATCAATGCCGCTAGAAGGCCGACATCAGCCCGTTTTGTGAGGCGTCGACCCAACAGAAAAAGCAAGAATGCGGTGAGGAGCGTGTAAACAACATTGGGCCAGCGTAGATTCCAGAGAGACCAATTTTTTGCCCAATCAGTAGAAATTATTCCCTGCCAAAAAAGTAACGGCGGTTTAGTATTGCGATGATAAGCGATGGGAGATTGAAGTGGCAGCCAATGCTCGCTCTGAGCGGTTGCACGGACGATCTGTGCGTAGAGGAGTTCGTCACCGTTGGTGGCAAGGTGATCACTCCCGAGTCCGTAGAAATAGACGAAGATAGCGAAGAGTGCTAAGAAGAGTTGAGCAAATGAGAAATGCTTTTTTGGAGAGAGGTGATCAGAAGCGGTCAACGGTTGCATGTAGCTGATGTTAGCGGATCAGCGTGAATCTGACTAGTGTCTGAGCAAAAAAGCTCATCCCAAATTTGTGACAGTTCTACTGAACGTCATTCCAGCGTTAGTGGGAATAACGGCAGAATGTAGTGATTTCCGAATTCGTGGGATTAACCCTACTCCGCAACATTGATTGTAAATTCTGCGAACTCTTCTGAAGAGAGTCAATGATTCTTACTAAAAGTGAGCGTTGCTTCTCCTGCGGCAAGAGGCTGAAAAACCCATAGGTAGGAATCATACACTGCCGGTGAAAAGTTGCGTAGCAAGCCATAGAATATTGGTTTTAAGAGCGTTTGGTCATCTATTTTTAAAAGAAAAATCAGAATCTAGTCTATCCTCAAGAACTTGGTGAATCTTGACGGCAAGCTTTTCATTGAGATGCACTGTGATAACTTGCTGAGCGTTGGCTTGAATGATGACCTCCCAGGTCTCACCGATGGTGTCTGGGGTGTCGCCTTCTGGCGTCATGGCTGAAACATAGAATGCTCGAACTGCTAGAGCGAATACGAAAAGGAAAAAATTTGAAGAGCGAGTGGGTAGATTGTTGGCAACAAGCTTGACAAGTTGAAAGGAGGTTTGTTCGATTTTTTTAACATCTCGAACTGGTATTGCGCAGCAGCACTGTTTATTCTTTCCTGATGACCTCATCTTCTTCCCGTCTTTCGTGGGCTGCACGCGCCTATCGCAAGACACTTGCTCATTATCTCAATCTAATTATCTCTAAGGATGCGTCATTGCTCGAGATTGGATCTGGCGAAGGAGTTTTGCTTCAGCAGCTGCATGGAGCTCGCAAAACAGGAATTGATGCTGATGCCGTCGCTGTTGCAGCTGCGGCCACACTGAATCCTGATGCAGAAGTTATCGTGGCGAAGGGAGAATTTTTTACTCCAACCGTAACGCCAGATTACATCTTGCTAGCTGATACGTTGAATCACGTGGAGGATGTGCAAGCCGTTTTAGAAAAGGTTCGTTCTTATGCGCTGCCTTCGACTCGCCTTGTCATTAGCTGTTACAATACGCTTTGGCGGCCCGTGCTCGCAGTGGCGACATGGCTTCGTCTCCGTGCTCCTCAAGAAGCCTCCAATTGGCTTTCACGGCATGATCTAGAAAATCTGATCGAGTTAGCCGATTGGGAGACTATTCGAAAAGAGGCTCGCATTCTTTGTCCCATAGAGATTCCGTTGATTGCACCTTTTCTCAATCGTTGGATAGCTCCGCTCTTGCCCGCTTGTTGTTTGACGATCATCTTTGTTGCCCGACCACGCGAGGTGAAGAGGGAAGTTGCTAAAACAGTTTCCGTTATCATCCCTGCTCGCAACGAGTCAGGAAATATTGAGGCCGCTATTGCGCGCACGCCGGAGATGGGAGCTTGGACGGAGTTGATTTTTGTCGAAGGAAATTCAACTGATGATACGTGGACTGCGATTCAAAAGGTGCAGACGGAGCATCCAGAACGACGCATCAAAATCGCACAGCAGCCAGGGCGAGGCAAAGGAGATGCCATGCGTACGGGATATGCGTTGGCAGAAGGAGAGATTGTGATGATCTTGGATGCTGATTTGACCATGCCGCCCGAAGATCTGCCCAAATTTTATCATGCTGTTGCCAATGGTTCCTGTGAGTTTGCGAATGGAAGTCGGCTCGTTTATCCGATGGAAGAAAAGGCAATGCAGTTTTGTAATCTTTGTGTGAATAAAATTTTTGGCATTATTTTTTCGTGGTTGCTCGGGCAGCAAGTCAAAGACACGCTCTGCGGGACCAAGGTGATTATGAAGGAAAATTATCTTAAAATTGCTGCGAACCGATCTTACTTTGGGGAATTTGATCCTTTTGGTGATTTTGATCTGCTCTTCGGGGCGAGCAAATTGAATCTCAAAATCCGCGATATTCCTGTGCGCTATCGGGAACGGACGTATGGAACAACCAATATCACCCGATGGAGCGCTGGCATGCTGCTGTTGAGGATGATTATTTTTGCAGCGAGGAAATTGAAGTTTGTGTGATGAACTACAACGAACACAAAAAAAGAAATTAACCACAAAGAACGCAAAGAATTTATTTTTTCTTTCTTTGTACCCTTTGCGTTCTTTGCGGTTAATTAATGTCTTATGTCATTCCTAATAAATTTTGCCGACCTTTTTTTTCTGACGCTTTGGATGCCCTTGCTCTGGGCCGCTATAATCGGCTTTGCAAGTAAGAGACGAGGCTGGCAGGGACGTGGTCTGGCGCTTTTTTTGGCGCTCGTTCCTGTTGCGGCCGCTGCGATTTATTTTGGAATCTCGCATGCTTCCGATGAATCATTTCTTCTCGCTGGCGTGATTCCTTGGAGTGATGCCGCCGCTCATTTTGCTCAAGCAGCAGAAATGGCGACTCGCGGAGTGACGCATTTTGGAATGAATGGGCGCTTTCTTTACCCTGCTTTTTTCTCATCGCTCCTCAATATCACCGGTCTCAATCTGTTGTGTGCAGAAATAGTAAGTTGGATTTTTTTTGCAGCGGCTCTTGCTTTGTTGTTGCGCCTTGTGGCTCGCTTGATAGGGGGTGCTGGTGCCAGCGTTGTGGCGCTGGTGTGTGGACTTTTTTTTCGTGAGCGTTGTGCTGGGCTCATCATGACGGAAAATTTTGGAATACTCTGTGGTCTTCTCGCTGCAAGCGCCTTTTTGATCGCCCTTCCAAAACGAAATTTCTGGATGTTGCAGTTGGGGATTTTTATTTTGGCATTGGGATTGGTGGCGCGGCCTGGTCCGATGTTTGTTTTGCCGCTGATGATCGTCTATGCAGCGAGTGTGGGTTGGGCTGGTTGGACCTCAAAGTCAGCAGCAGCGTTGAAAAGAGCGATCGTCGGTGGAGTGCTAGCAAGTGTGATGGTGATGGCGGCTTTTGCTTCGAACACGCTCCTCTCCCGCTCTGTTTACGAGGGGAAGGTAATCGTGAATGGAAATTTTTCTTTCACGCTTTATGGCATGTTAACGGGAGGTAAGTGGTCTGATGCCCTTGGTTGGTCGCACTATAATGCTCCGTTGGTGATGCAAGAAAATATTAGGTTGATTAAAGAAGAGCCGCAGCGCCTGGTTTTTGGGGCGTTCCGAGCTTACAAGGAAGCGCTCGGTCGGCGCATCTTATTTATGTTCGGGCATGAATCGCGACCCGCAACCTTGCTGTTGCTCTTGGCTATCGTCGGACTTGTGGCTTTGTGGAAGAAGGAAGAGCTTCGGCCTTATGCCTCGTGTTTGACGTTGATAGCAGCTGGCATTTTATTTTCTATTCCCTTTGCGCCGCCCTGGGATGCTGCAGAGAGGCCTTTTGCTGTGACCGTTCCTTTTCAAGCTCTCTTTGCTTCAATCGGATGTGCTGTGCTGTTGCAATCTACTTTTTCCAAAAAGGAAAAAAAGAATCATGATGGAAAAAATTTGAGAGAAGGAAAAGGCTTGGCCTTTCTCATTGGAATTATTTTTTTCTTAGCGGTTCCTTTTCCTGTGTTGCATCGGTTCTATTTTTCAGTGCCTCTTGAAGTCAGTCAGAAAAGTCCTGTCATGCTGCTTCCAGGTTCTTGCATTACAGTGACGCCTGAAAATCGCGACGACTTTTTGCAGCGCCTCGTGCCTTTTTTAAATCACTACCCGATGGAGCAGGAATTTTTTTCAAAGCTTCCTCAGCAAGTGATATTAGGGATTGATTGGAAAGGGAAAAACTTTGATCATTGCGCGACTCTGGATGGCGTTAGAGAAGTTGATCGTTTTCATTATTGGCTCGTTGATCAACGATTGCTCCGAGAGATGCAAGCAAGCTCGTTTTAAAAAGTGAATAAAAAAAATATTTTGATAACCGGCGGGGCTGGCTACATCGGCTCGCATACCTGTGTGGCTTTATGCGAGGCCGGTTACACCCCAATCATTTTTGATAATTTTTGCAACAGTAGTGCTTCGGTTATTCAAAAAATAGAAGCTCTGACAAAAAAATCATTGAATGTTATCCAAGGCGATATTCGTGACGAAGCATTGTTGCAACAAGCGCTAGAGGATCATCAGTGTGAGGCTGTCATTCATTTTGCAGGACTCAAGGCCGTAGGAGAATCCGTTGCTGAGCCGGTGAAATATTATGATGTTAATGTTGGTGGCTCATTGACGCTGCTACGTATTATGGAAAAAGCCAAGGTAAAGAAGTTGGTTTTTTCTTCCTCTGCTGCTGTCTATGGGGCTGCTGAAGAGCTGCCGATCAAAGAAAGCGCTCTTTGTTCTCCCGTCAATCCTTATGGACGTTCCAAATTCATGGTAGAAGAAATTTTGGCTGATCTTGTGCAAGCTGATTCCAGCTGGAGTGTAACTTGTCTGCGTTATTTTAATCCGATTGGGGCGCATCCGAGTGGATTGATTGGAGAAAGACCACAGGGAATTCCTAGTAATTTGATGCCTTATCTCACACAGGCCGCAGCAGGCGTTCGCAAGGAACTTTCCATTTTTGGAGATGATTATCCAACCAAGGATGGGAGCGCCGTGCGAGATTATATCCATGTGATGGATCTGGCCGAGGGGCATATTGCCGCGCTCCGCGGGGCAACCACATCAGAAATGGCCACGCTTAACTTAGGGACAGGAAAGGGGTATTCTGTTTTAGAAATGGTCGCTGCATTTGAAAAAGCAACTGGAGAAAAAGTTCCTTGCAAGATTGTTCCTCGGCGCACAGGAGACGTCGCGGCTTGCTGGGCAGATCCGACTGCTGCTGAGCGAACACTTGGATGGAAAGCCGTACGAGGCCTTCAAGAAATGTGTTGCGATAGTTGGAGATGGCAGCAAAGCTGTCAGTAATTTAAGTATCAAGTTGGAATTGAAGAAAAAGTGAATTATTTTTATGAAACGTAAGGGCATTATTTTAGCAGGCGGATCAGGGACGAGGCTTTATCCCGTGACGCAGGTTGTTTCTAAACAGCTTTTGCCCGTCTATGATAAACCAATGATCTATTATCCGCTGAGCACATTGATGCTGGCTGGTATTAAGGATGTCCTCATTATTTCCACGCCTCACGATCTTCCTCACTTTGAGCGACTGCTGAAAGATGGGAGCGATTGGGGTATGAGTTTTCAATATGCCGTGCAACCTTGTCCCGAAGGCCTTGCCCAGGCATTTCTCATTGGAGAAAATTTTATTGGAAATGAGCTTTCGACGTTGATCTTGGGAGATAATATTTTTTACGGCCAAGATTTTTCGCATCAATTAGAACGCGCCAATAAACGAAATGAAGGAGCAACTGTTTTTGCCTATCGGGTTCAAGATCCAGAGCGGTATGGAGTCGTTTCTTTTGATGAGCAAGGAAAGGCTGTCGAAATTGTCGAGAAGCCGGCACATGCCAAAAGCAACTACGCAGTGACGGGACTTTATTTTTATGATCGAGATGTTGTCGAGATGGTGAAAGAGTTGAAGCCATCATCGCGTGGAGAATTGGAAATTACCGATCTCAATCAGATGTACTTAAAAAAACAAGAGATGCACGTCGAGCTGATGGGGCGGGGTTATGCCTGGCTTGACACCGGGACACATGAAAGCCTGATTGAGGCTAGCAATTTTATCCAAACGATTGAACATCGCCAGGGACTTAAGATTGCCTGTCCTGAGGAAATTGCTTATCATCGTGGCTTCATCACAGCGGAGCAGCTGGAAAAATTGGCGAAACCACTTTTGAACAACAGTTACGGAAAATATTTGAAACAGGTCTTACAAGAAAAATGAAAGTAACAAAGACAAGTATGGAAGGGCTCTTGATCCTTGAGCCAATGGTTTTTGGCGACGAGCGCGGATTTTTTTATGAAAGTTACAATCAGCGTGATTTTTTAAAAAAAGTTGGTCTTGATGTCACCTTTGTTCAAGCTAACCATAGCCATTCAGTACAAGGTGTATTGCGAGGCTTGCACTATCAAGTCAAGCAACCGCAGGGAAAGCTCGTGAGTGTGATTCGCGGAAAAATTTTTGATGTGGTGGTTGATTTGCGGCAAGGCTCATCAACTTTTGGAAAATGGGAGAGCTTTGAGCTTTCGGAAGAAAATCGAAAACAACTTTGGATTCCCCCTGGCTTTGCCCATGGATTCTTGACGCTGAGCAAAAGCGGCGATGTGCTTTATAAAACAACAGATTATTATGCTCCTGAGCACGAACGAACATTAGCATGGAATGATCCGGAAATAAGCGTCTCATGGCCTTTAGAAGAGCTCGGCGAGTTTAAACTTTCTGAAAAAGATGGAGCTGGGATTTCCTTAGAAAAAGCAAAAGAGGAAATTTTATATTAAAGTCGAAATTTTCGACTTCAAGAAATTGTACACGCGCAAAGAGGGATCAAAATAATTTGAGGTCGGAAATTTCGACCGCAAAAATGAAAACCCTAATGTTTTAAAAAAGGCTTAAAATCCAGAGCATCCTATTAAAAAGAAGAAGAGATGATCGTTTCAACCTACAATTCCTCGCAACGCCTTTCTTTCGCGGAGCTTTTGCTCCCATGGAAAATCGTGGCAAAACTGATGCCAAATGTTTCCCTGTTGAGGCAGTTCACAAAACGCGAAATTGAAAAGCGCTACAAAGGAACTTTGCTAGGGCTCTGCTGGTCTTTTTTTACACCTCTCCTCATGCTGGCGGTTTACACCGTAGTTTTTGGGTTTATTTTTAAAGGCTCTTACGGGCATCCAGGAGAGACGAAGATGCAATTTGTGCTAGGGCTTTTTTGCGGCATGCTGGTTTGGGATTTGATTGCAGGCTCTATTGCTTCTGCGCCAATGCTCATCGTACAGAATACAAATTTTGTGACGAAGGTGATTTTCCCTTTAGAAATTTTACCGATCGCTATGGTCGTGGCGACGCTGGTTCATACAGCGATTGGTTTTGTGCCACTTCTTTTCCTGATCATGATTTCACAAGGAATGATTTCATGGGCGGCGCTGTCGCTCTTTTTTGTTTTTATTCCCGTCGTCTTTTATTGCTTGGGATTGACTTGGATCATTTCAGCATTGGGAGTTTTTTTGCGCGATATTGGAGCAGTGATGCCTGCGGTTATTACGATTCTGATGTTTACGAGTGCGATCTTTTTCCCCATTGTTGCTATTCCAGAGGCTTGGCGGTGGGTAGCGATGCTGAATTCTGCTGCTGTTTTAATTTCGATGGCGCGTGATGCGTTGGTCTTTGGTCAATGGATTGATTGGAAAATGTACGGAGTTCAACTGCTCTTGAGCCTCGTCGTGATGATGATTGGGTATGGTTTTTTTATGAAAGTGAAGTCTGCTTTTGCTGATGTATTATGAGGTTGTGATATAAAGGTTGTGAGCCAAGTTGACAATAAAATGTGTGCACGTACTATGTGGTCATGAAAAATATAACTTTATCGATAGAAGATGATATTATTGCTCTCGCTCGTTCTTATGCTCAGCAGCATCATACTACTTTGAATCAATTGGTGAGAGATTTTTTAAAACAAAAAGTAACGGTATCTACTGACGAAAAGGGGATAGAGCGACTTTTTGAATTAGCAGACAAATATCCTTCTCAACTCGAGAATTATAAATTTTGCCGAGAGGAGATCTATGACCTCTAAAATATTTTTTGATGCTAATATTTTGATTTATTCAGTAGATACAAGGGATCCAGAAAAACAAGAAAAAGCTAGAAGAGTTACAAGATTAGCTAACAAACAGAGGAATGGAGTGATTTCAACACAAGTACTTCAAGAATATATTGCTGTTGATCTTAAAAAATTTCGAAGAGATTCTTTGATTGTTAAACAACTTTGCAGAGAGTGGCAAAGTTGTTTTGAAGTCATTCTCATTCGTCCTAATATTATTGAAGATGCTATTGAGGTGAGTGCCATTCATCAGTTTTCCTTTTGGGATTCGCTTATTATCAGCAGTGCCTTAGCAGCTCGATGTGGAATATTAATGACAGAAGATTTAAATCACGGTCAAACAATTCAAGGGCTAACCATTGTGAACCCTTTTAAAGAATAATTAATGTCTTTCGATCCGGTCATTTCTGTTAAAAATGTTTCCAAGGCTTACACCATTTGGCGTGATCCTGCGGCGCGGTTGAAGCATCCCATGATGCAACTGGCAGGAGAGATGTTTCCTTTTTTTAGAAAAAAAATAGACCAACGCCTGCAGGGACTTTGCTCGGAATTTTATGCGCTGAATAATATTTCCTTTGAAATCAAAAAGGGAGAGGCAGTCGGTATCATTGGACGTAACGGATCGGGCAAATCAACACTGCTTCAAATTATTGCGGGAACACTTCAACCTTCCAGCGGATCAGTAACCGTTAACGGGAGAGTGGCTGCGCTTCTTGAATTGGGAAGTGGTTTTAATCCTGAATTTACCGGACGGGAAAATGTTTTCTTGAACGCATCGATCCTAGGCCTGACGCGTGAAGAGACCGAAGAACGTTTTGAAAAAATAGAAGCCTTTGCTGATATCGGTGATTTTATCAATCAACCGGTGAAGACCTATTCAAGCGGTATGGCAGTCAGATTAGCTTTTGCCGTCATTGCTCATGTTGATGCCGATATTCTGATTATCGATGAAGCGTTGAGCGTAGGAGATGCATTCTTTAGCCAAAAATGCATGCGCTTTATTCGAGAGTTTATTAAAGAGCGCACATTAATTTTTGTCAGCCATGATACAGCTGCAGTGAAGAGTATTTGTGATAGGGCGATTTGGTTAGAAAAGGGGAAAATGCTTGCAGCCGGAACCCCAAAAGAGATTGCAGAACTTTATTTGGAAAATTTATATGAAGAGCAGCAAGGAGAAAGCAGAATCAAAAAAACACCTTCACTTACTAAAAAATTTACCGAAAAACCGAAGCAACAAATTTTCAAAGATGTCCGTTCAGATTGGATCAATAAGACGAACCTGAGAAATGATATTCAGGTTTTTCAATTTGATGTGGATGATCATTCTTTTGGAAAAGGAGGGGCCAAGATCATTCAAGTAGAATTGCTCGATGAAAATGGAAACCGTTTAAATTGGATCGTTGGTGGAGAAGAAGTTGCTTTGCGAATTACCATAGAGTGTGATGAAGTTTTGGAATCGCCTATTGTAGGGTTTTACTTTAAAGACCATTTGGGGCAAATTTTATTTGGCGATAACACGTTTCTTTCCTACCATGAAAGGCCGCTAAAATGCCATCCAGGAGAAAAACTTATTGCGCAATTTCATTTTCAAATGCCAAGACTCGCTAAAGGTAATTATAGTATTGAAGTGGCCATAGCTAACGGAACACAGCATCAACATGTCCAACATCATTGGGTTCATGGTGCTTTGCAGCTTAGATCGGATACAACTAGTGTGTGTAGTGGAATTGTTGGAATTCCAATGCAGGATATTATGTTAAATGTAGAAAAAGGAAATCTATGAACAATGAGCTTTCAGATCTTCCTTGGACCGGTGAACGCTATGTTCCTCAATTACGAGGTGATATCGCATTAGAGCATCTACACCGGTATGCCCTTGCTTCAGAGATTGTAAAAGGAAAAAGGGTTTTGGACATTGCAAGCGGAGAAGGATATGGGAGTGAAATGTTGTCTAGAACAGCAGCATCAGTAGTTGGAGTTGATATTGATTCAGGTACGATTGAGCATGCGCAGAAAAAGTATCGTAAGGAGAACCTTTTTTTTAAAAAGGGCAGGTGCGAGCAAATTCCTCTGTTAGATCATAGCGTAGATGTCGTGGTAAGCTTCGAAACCATCGAGCATCTGGACGATCATCAAAAAATGCTTTCTGAAATTAAGAGGGTGTTGACTCCAGGCGGAATCTTGATTGTTTCAACGCCCGATAAGCATGAATACACAGAGGTTCCAAAGCACCATAATCAATTTCATGTTAACGAACTCTATAGAAATGAATTTGAAAGCCTTTTAGGTGCTTATTTTAAAAACCAAAAAATTCTAGGCCAGCGGATTACTTATGGATCAAATATTCTAGATACAGAAGGGCCAAATTATTTTGGAAGAATATACGAGGCCAATAAGTTGCTCGCCGAGGCAGGAACTAGCAAACAACCGTTTCATCCAATTTATCTCATTGCAATCTGTTCAGACTCAGAATTACCTCAAATAGATTCAACATTGTGTGAGCAACTGCTTCATGAAACTGAAGGATACCGAAGCATGAGTGATCAGCTTGCTCAAAAAGAAATTCTGTTAAACGAGCAGAAAATTATTCTTTCACAACAGAACATAGATATTCAAAAAAAAGATGCTCTTCTTGCTGAACAAGAAAATCTGATCAATCAAAAAAGCAAGCTGATCCATGAACAAGAGAACCAATTGGAGATAAAAGTAAAAGAGCTTCTTCAACAAGAAAAGCTGATGGAGCAACAAAAAGGACTTGTTTTAGAAAAAGAGCATCAACTTCAAAGCACCAATCAAGAACTTGTCCAAAAAGAGAATTTATTAAAAGAACAAGAATTTATGATTGCAGAACAAAAATGGAAGCTTCAAGAAAAAGAATCCCAGCTTGCTGAGAAAGAAAAAATTATTGAGCAAAAAAATGCACCAATAATTAAAAAAATCTACCAGTTCATTAAAGGCAGTCGATTGAATGTAATAATGGAAAACAAGAAAAATTTCTTTTATAATCTAATCCTGCCAGTGTTGGCTAATTATAGGAAAAGAAGGAATGAAATTTTAAACCGTCAGCATAAAAATTATCAGCTAAAGATTGGTTGCGCTTTAACAAAAGCAAATAGCAGCCAGCTAAAAATTTTATTTATTAATCATTCAACTCCAACGCCAGATCGTGACGGTGGATCTATTGATATTTATAAGAAGATGATAGCACTAAAGGAAATGGGGCACATCATAGTGTTTATTCCTGCCGACCTTAAATATAAAGAGGGTTATTCTGAAGAACTCATGAAGCATGGAATAGTATGCTTGCATAGAGAAGACATTGAATCTGTTGAGCAATACCTCCAACTAGAAGGCAATCAATTTGATATTATATTTTTGTATAGGATTTATTGGGCAGAATATTTTTTTCAACTGATCAAAAATTTTGAACTTAAAGCAAAAGTTATCTTTTGCCCTGTTGATTTGCATTATTTGAGAGAAGCTAGAGAAGGAGAGCTCTCTCGTTTTAGAAAGCATATCTGCAGCTCAGAGCAAACTAAGTTAAAAGAGATTGGGTTGATGAAAAAAGTTGATTTATCAATTGTACTTAGTGAAAAGGAGGAACATTTAATAAGGCAAGAAGCTCCTCTAGCGAATGTGGTAACGATGCCTTTTATTAGAGATATTCCTGGAAAAAAAAATAATTTTAAAGAAAGAAATGGGCTGTTATTTATAGGGAGTTTTGATCATCGTCCCAATGTAGATGCAGTGACTTATTTTGCAGAAAAAGTATGGCCTTTGATTTTACAAAAAAATCCAAATATCACGTTAACAATTATAGGCAGCAATCCGTCCAAAAAAGTATTATCACTAAATAATAAAAATGGAATAAATGTTAAAGGATATGTTCATAATTTGGAAGAGGACTTTGAAAAAGCAAAGCTGTCTATTGTCCCTCTTAGATTTGGAGCAGGGATTAAAGGGAAAATTGCAACTAGTCTTTCATTTGGGGTCCCATGCGTTTCCACTGAAGTAGGCGTTGAGGGAATGGGACTAACAAACGGAGTAAATATACTGATTGCTAAGGACGATTATGATTTTGCAGAAAAAGTAATAGCTCTTTATTTAAATGAAGAGACTTGGAACAACATAAGCAAAAACTCTCTCAAGTATGCAACAGAAGCCTATAGTATGGATGTTGGAAAAGAAAAATTAGAAAAGATAATAACTTCTTTAAAAAATAATAGGTTGCGATTTGAAGATCATCTACAACAAGAAATCAAAAACAAAAAAGACGAGAAATTATCCATGTTAATTGAATTATGTTCATTTGACAAAGGTGGCTTGCAACAAGTGGTTCTTGATTCAGCTATAGAATTTAAAAACCGAGGGCATTATCCTATCATTATTACAAGTGGAGTTATTGGACATCTAGGAGAGAAGGCGCGACAAGCTGGGATTGAAGTGGTAAAAATATCATCAAATAATCCCATAAGATTACAGCAACTAATTGATCAGCATAATCCTGCCATCTCTTTTTCCCATTTTTCTTCTGATGGATATCGATTATATCAAAAAAATAAGATACCAAATATAACGTTTATCCATAATGTGTATGCAATCTTAAGTCCTGATCAAAGAAATGAGTTTATTGCTAATGATAAATATGTTAATAAATATATATCCGTTTCTGATAAAGCCGCGGAATATGCTGCTTCAAATTTGGGAATAAGCTCTGATAAGATCGTGACTATTCCAAATGGGTTAAAAATAGAAGAAGATTTTAACAACAAAAATGGCATATCAGAATATACAAGAGAAGATTTTAATTTGAACAATAACGATTATGTGTTCATTAATCCTGCATCTTATAATTTGCATAAAGGGCATTACCTATTAGCTTCAGCATTAAAAAGAGTCATTAATAAGCATGAAAATGTAAAAGTATTGTGTCTTGGTAATGAAGTTTATTTGCCTCATCTAAAAGAACTAAAGCAGCATCTTAAAAAACAACGACTGGAAAACAATTTTTTAATGCCAGGGTACTTTGCTAATATAAAAGATATTTTTAAATTTTCAGACGCTTTTATTCTTCCTTCATTTATTGAGGGATGGAGTATCGCAATGAACGAAGCGATGTATTATGGCAAGCCTATGATTTGTACAGATACAGGAGGGGCTTCTGCCGTAATCGAAGAAAACGATATTGGAATTCTTATTCCCAATGAATATGGAGACAGTAAGTTTCTTTCATGTAATCTGCTTAATGATCTTGCCTATTCTCCCAGGGATTATAAAACAACTGAACTCTTAGCGCAGGCGATGTGTAATTTTGTTGAAAATAAAAAACAATGGACAAAAAGCGGTCTTCTAGGAAGAAGTAAAATAATAAAATGTTATAACTATAATTTAGTTATAGAAAAATATCTAACAGTTGTTGAACAAGTTCTTAATAGAAAAAATGGGAATATACATTTTGATTAGTAATTACATGACAGCGTTAGTATTTACTATTGCAAATAGAGTTGCAATGAAGTGTCCATCTTATTTTCTCCGACACTGGTATCTTAAAAGTTTTTGTAATGTTAAAATAGGTAAAAATTCAAGTATATGTACAGACTCTTTTATTACTGGGAAGCATATCAAAATTGGAAGTAATAGTGTTATTAATAGATTTTGTTATTTAGATGGACGCGTTCCTCTAACGATTGGAGATAATGTTAATATATCTCATTACACTCATATACAAACACTAAGCCATAATTATCAATGTCCAAATTTTTCATGTATTTGTAAACCTGTAATAATAGAAAGCAATGTCTGGATAGGAGCACGCGCAATCATTCTCCCTGGAGTTACTGTTGGTGAAGGCGCTGTTATTGGCGCAGGAGCTGTTGTGACTAAAAGTGTACCACCATATAAAGTGGCAGCAGGCAATCCAGCTCGCATCATTAACGAAAGGTCAAAAGATATAAAATATGAAACAAAATATTTTCCACTGTTTGATACGGATATTCAATAAATTAGATTTATCCTAAAATTAATTAATTAGCTAATACATTGGCTAGTGAAGCAATTTTTCCATTTTTATGAATTATGAAAATTAATTACTCGGTTGTTATTCCTTTATACAATCATGAGCAGTATATTGCTGAAGCAATAGAAAGTATTCTTAATCAGTCATACCCTGCAGATGAAATTCTTATTATTGATGATGGCTCAACAGATAATAGTTTTCATGTGGCTCAAAAAATAGCTTCCTCGTGCTCTAAAATTAAAGTCTTTAAGCAAACGAATCAAGGTGCTCACAAGACGCTAAATAAACTCATTGAGCTAGCAAAAAACGAACATATAGCAATTTTAAACTCCGATGATATTTTTTACCCTGAGAAACTTGAAAGGTGCACAAACTTATTCTCTAATTCTTCTCATGCTGAGTTTATTTTTGGTGGAGTAGATCTTATTAATGAACACGGAGAATTTCAACGTAACGGTATAGCGGTAGATTGGCTTGATCGAGCAAGAAAATTTAAATCAAAATGCAACAATCTAATAATATCTCTCCTCCACGAAAACTATATAGTGACAACTTCCAACTTTGTTTTTTCAAAAAAACTATGGAATCTATCAAGTAAATTTCAGAGTCTTAGATACTGTCACGATTTAGATTTTATTATAGACGTATTAAAGATAACCACTTCTATCACAGAAGATAAAGAGAAGCATATTCAATATAGAATTCATAAGACTAATACAATAAAAGAAGAAGTATCTCATGTTGACTTTGAAATAGCTGCTGTGATTGCTAATAGTCTTATAGAAATTAAAGAAAGGATTACTTTGGATAATATGCTACATCAACAATTTTATTATATTAACCAAGTTGTTAAAAATAAAAATTCAAATTATATGATTCCATTTTTCATGCTAATAAGAATGGCATCCAATAGTAAAAAAGAGTTTTATCAAAAAATTAGTGATCCTATTTTTAAACAGCTTGTTAATAGATAAAAAGCATAAAAAAAATAAACCAATCAACTTAATTAAAAAATATTTTGCTATGTTAGAAGAAGCTTGCTTTCAAGAAAAAAAGAATGAATTACCGAAACATTTTGATTTTCCTCCGGGTCATTTTTATTCTCCAATCCCTTGCTTGGCAGAAATAAAACAAGATGAGTTAAAAATTTTTGGAAAACCACCACGGGATTTTCCTGGTATAAATCTTTATGAAGAAGAGCAACTAGAGCTTCTCAATGAGCTCGCTCAGTTCTATAAACATATGCCTTTTAAAGCAACAAAAGCTGAAGGATTAAGATACTACTTTAAAAATCCTAACTACTCATATTCAGATGCTATTTTATTACATTGTATGATTAGAAATTTAAAACCAAAAAAAATCATTGAAATAGGATCTGGATACTCATCTTGTATGACGCTTGATACAAATGAATTATATTTTGATGGCAGAATAAAAACTATATTTATTGAGCCCCACCCTAATCTTTTATTAACTCTAATAAATAAAGAAGACAAAAACAAAGAAATGATAATTAGTAAAAAACTACAAGATGTCGATGTTGGAATATTTAAAACCCTTGAAAAAAACGATATTCTTTTTATTGATTCAACGCATGTAAGTAAAGTTAATAGCGATGTTAATCATCTCTTTTCTAGGATATTGCCTTGCCTCAATAAAGGGGTCTATATTCATTTTCATGATATTTTTTATCCATTTGAATATCCTCAAGACTGGATTATGAGAGGAATTGCTTGGAATGAAATTTACGTGCTAAGATCTTTTTTGCAATATAATAGTAAATTCAAGGTTAGATTAATGAATACTTTTATGCATTATTTTCACCCACAGTTTTTTTTAGAAAAAATGCCTCTTTGTTTAATGGATCAAGGAGGAAGTATCTGGTTATCTGTAGAATAAATATTCAGGAAGTTAAAATTTCAGAAGGTGTAATCTATTTTGGATAAATGAAAAATAATAAAACTAACGCTAAATTTATTTACGAAGCGATCATCTTACTTCTTGTTGCAGTTGTTGCTATTTTTAATCTTAAATATGCCAATGAACCTCTGTTAGGCTTGCATTCTTTTAGGCAAACCCAAACTGCAATAACTGCATATTGGTTTGATTTTCATAACATTTTAAATAGTATTTTTTCTTATGAAACGCCTATATTAGGCTGTCCCTGGTCTGTTCCATTTGAATTTCCTATTTTTCAAATGATTGTTGCGGGATTTCATGGTATTAGCAGGATCCCATTAGATCTTTCGGGGAGATTACTAAGCTTCCTCTTTTTTCTAGTATGTTTTTTTCCTCTTTCTGAAATTATCAAAGAACTTAAAATTGATCGAGAGTATTTCTATATATCAACTATCTTAATTCTTCTATCTCCATGTTACCTATATTGGAGTAGAGCGTTCATGATAGAGTCTACAGCACTTTTAGCAGGCTTCTTATTTTTATGGTCTTCTGTTCGCTACTTCAAGACATTTAGTTGGAAATGGTATTTTTGGACATTACTTTTTGGAATGTTATGCACATTAATAAAAATTACTACTTTTCCATCATTTGCAATATCTGCCATTTTTTTAAGCTGTCTGCTGTTATCAAATACAAAAAAAAAATTTAATTTTAGGAATGTTTTAATAAAAACCATTCCAATAGGGGTTATTTTTTTTATTTGTTTGATATGCTTAATGTGGTGGACGCATCATGCAGATTGTTTGAAGCAATCGAATCGAATAGCTAACTTTTTAACATCTAAAAATCTTGAAGTGTGGAGTTTTGGCACTTTTTCTCAGCGAGTTAGTTATTACTTTTGGGCTGATGTATTATGGAAGAGAATACTAACGCACGCGCTAGGTTTTTCTTACAGTATTCTAATCATACTAGTGGGATTTCTTTACTGTAAAAAAAACCAAAGTTATTTCATGCTGGGGTTATTAGTCTTATTTTTTATCCCAATGCTAATTTTTACAAATTTGCATATCATTCACGACTATTATCAATATGCTAATGATATTTGGCTAATTCTGTGCTTGTCATATGCTCTCTATTCCATTCAGCTGAAAAGTGACTCAAAAATAAATTTTTATCTTTTTATATTATTTTTTGGGTTTGTTATATCATCTGACTGTGTTGTATTTTACCGTGATTACTATAAAAGTATCATCGAGGTAGAGCATAATGGTGACAAGGACCCAAGGTTAGAAATTTCTCATAAGATTCAAGCCGTGACCCCGGTGGATTCTGTAGTAATAATTATAGGTCAAGATTGGAGCCCTGAGATTCCTTATTATTCTCAAAGAAAAGCGGTGCTGGTTCCTAATTGGCTTACATTTGAGCAGGCAAGTTCCATTTTAGATGATAAAAAAATTTATGGGAACATCACTGTTGCGGCAATTGTATCTAACACAAATACGGGAGGAAACACTGCAAAAAATGATCAAATTTTAAAACATTTATTAAATACTTATCATAATTTTGATTTAGTATTTACCTCCGGAGGAATGAATCTTTATTCCTATAGGAAAAGTCTTTGATTTATGTCAAAAAGGGATGTTGTATTGATTGGAAAAGTCTTATGAAAAATGTGTTTCAAATGCAAAAAAGCCTTATAGTAACTGGCTCTTCAGGCCTTATCGGTTCTGAAGTTGTGCGTTATTTTGGAACAGCGCTTGGTTATCAAGTTCATGGAATTGATAATAATCAGCGAGCTGTTTTTTTTGGGGAACAAGGTGATACACGTTGGAATCAAGAACGTCTCGTTAAAGAAGTTCCTAATTTTGCACATCATGAATTAGACATTCGAGATCGCGGAGGAATTTTGGAATTAGTAAAACAGTTAAGACCTAGTGCCATTATTCATTCAGCCGCGCAGCCTTCACATGATCGTGCAGCAGCAATTCCATTTGAGGATTTTGATACAAATGCAGTTGGGACGATGAATCTTCTCGAGGCAGCGCGACAGTTTTGTCCAGAATCTCCTTTTATTCATATGTCAACGAATAAAGTTTATGGAGACGCTCCCAATCTTATTGCGATAAAAGAATTCGAATATCGGTACGATTACGCTGATGATGCATATGAGCACGGAATCGCTGAGAGTTTCACAATAGATCAATCAACCCATTCGCTTTTTGGGGCATCAAAAGTAGCTGCTGATGTGATGGTGCAAGAATATGGGCGCTATTTTGGAATGCCAACTTGCTGTTTACGTGGGGGCTGCCTCACGGGACCAAATCATGCAGGCGTGGAACTTCATGGATTTCTTTCCTATCTGATTAAATGCAACCTGGAAAAAAAAGAATACAAAATTTATGGGTATAAAGGAAAACAAGTTAGAGATAATATTCATTCACTTGATGTTGCTTTTTTTATAGATGCATTTATTAATGCACCTCGTATTGGAGAGGTCTATAATTTAGGTGGGGGAAAAAAGAATTCTTGTTCTGTTTTGGAAGCTTTTAGATTAACAGAGGAAGTTACAGGCAAGAAACAGCAATTTTTTTATGTAGATCAGGCTCGCATTGGCGACCATATTTGTTACTATTCTGATCTCCGCAAGATGCAGGAACATTATCCTTCTTGGAATATCACTCAATCACTTCAAGAAACTATACATCAAATTGTAGAGGCATGGCAGGAACAACGCTAAGATGTTTTTACTAAAATAATGAAGATCCTCATCACTGGTATTTGTGGATTTGTTGGCAATGCCATTGCGCATGCCTTAAAAGAACGGCACAGTAATCTCGAGATTTTTGGGATCGATAACTTCATCCGTCCAGGAAGTGGGTCCAATCGTCAGAAGTTAAAAAAACTTGGAGCCAAAATTTTTCACGGGGACCTTCGTAATGTGAGCGATCTGGAGCAGATGCCTAAAGCTGATGTTGTTATTGATGCTGCCGCTAATCCAAGTGTATTAGCTGGTGTTGATGGAAAGATGAGTTCTCGTCAGCTCGTAGAACATAATCTCTATGGAACGATCAACCTGCTTGAATACTGCAAGCAGCATCAGGCTCAATTAATTTTGCTAAGCACAAGCCGCGTTTATTCAATAGCTCCTTTAGTTGAACTACCCGTTGAAATTGATAGTAAGGCGTTTCGATTAGCGCAAGGCGCATCATTACCTACAGGTGTGTCGGCACATGGCATTGATGAATTATTTTCTACTGAACCTCCCATCTCTCTCTATGGATCAACGAAAAAATCTTCAGAATTACTGGCTTTAGAATATGGAGAGGTTTTTGATTTTCCGGTTCTGATTAATCGTTGTGGCGTTCTTGCAGGTGCAGGACAATTTGGAAGGTCCGAACAAGGAATTTTTTCCTACTGGATCAATAGTTACTTGAGAAAGCAGCCACTCAAATACATCGGTTTCAATGGGAGTGGATATCAAGTTCGCGACTGCCTTCACCCTCATGATCTCGCCGTACTTATTTCATTACAACTTCATAGAAAATATCCATCCATTTCTGACCGAGTTGTTAACTGCTCAGGAGGCATTGAATCTGCATACTCTCTTCAACAGCTATCCGATTGGTGTGCCACTCGATTTGGCTATCACGATATTGCTTCTAGCAATGAAAAAAGATTTTTCGATATTCCTTGGATGGTGCTTGATTCGAGAAAAGCAGAACAACTTTGGAAATGGAAACCAACACATAGCACTGAAGAAACTTTAGAAGAAATCGCGCAACATGCAGAAGCTCACCCAGAGTGGTTGCAATTATCGGCGCCTTTTTAAGTTTGCTAAATGATTCATCTACCAGGAACTTTAAAACTTTATTCGGTTGTCATTCCCGCTCGTGATGAAGAGGAATCACTTCCAGGAACATTGCGTGGCATTTATGAAACATTCCAAGCTGCAGGAATTGCGCACGAAATTTTGGTGGTTGATGATGACTCAAGCGATGGCACCTGGAATACGCTACAGCAGTTAAAAAAAATACTCCCAACGCTTCGACCATTGCGCAATGAGGGAGAGCATGGCTTTGGAAGAGCAATTGTCTATGGACTTGATCAAATGCAAGGCGATGCTGTCGTTATCATGATGGCTGATGCATCTGATTCACCGCATGATGCTGTTAAATATTGGAATTTACTTAATGACCAAGGTTACGAATGTGTTTTTGGTAGCCGTTTTATGAAAGGAAGTCACGTGAGTAATTATCCAAAAATAAAACTACTTATTAATCGTTGCGCCAATTGGTTTATAAAAACACTTTTTGCTATTCCGATAAATGATACAACAAATGCTTTTAAAGCATATCGAAGATCAGTCATTAAGGGATGTCGCCCGCTCATAGCTCCTCATTTTAATCTTACTGTTGAAATTCCGCTAAAGGCCATTATAAGAGGATATTCTTGGGCAGTAGTTCCAATCAAATGGTCTAATCGCAAATATGGAGTAGCAAAACTCAAGATTAAAGAGATGGGGAGTCGTTATCTTTTCATTTGCCTCTATCTTTGGCTTGAGAAATATTTTAGTCAAGGTGACTATAGAAGGGACAAACAAAAATAATATATGCCCGTGGCGAAGCGTCTCCTCATCCACCATAAGAATGGACATCACATCTTCTGCCGACTGCCCAATGAATAAATTGCTTTTATCCGATCCGCTGCTCGTTTATCTTTGTAGCGGCGATGTGCATTTCTTAGCAACTGACTTTCTTCTGCTGTGAGTGTTAATCCGTTCATCTTAATTGGGATGCCCTTTCCAAATGAACTTCTCCAGAAAAAAGTCAAACCCTAAATTTCATACGCGAAGCGTATATACGATTCGAGGCAACAATGAACAGTAAAGATCTATCAAAATTGTATGAGATGCGCTTTATAGAAAGCAAACGAGAGCGAAAGAATCAAATTTGGAATATACTCTGCAAAGATTTTTTTCAAAAATTCATAAGGACATCAGATGTGGTTGTGGATGTTGCATGTGGTTATGGTGAATTTTTGAATCATATTCTAGCCTCTAAAAAAATAGGTATTGATTTGAATTTAGATTCAAAAAAATATTTGAATTCAGATATTATTTTTTGCCAATGTGAAGCTACTCAATTAGGGAATTTCATTACAGCAGAAGCGGATATTATTTTTATTTCAAATTTTTTGGAACATCTTCCTGATAAAAAAACTTTAAATATTTTTTTAGATGAGATTATGAAGGGACTTAAGCCAGGAGGAAGGGTGCTTATTTTAGGCCCTAATTTGCGCTATCTTGCTGGTCAATATTGGGATTTTTACGATCATCACTTAGGATTAACACATCTTTCATTAAGCGAAGTATTAATATTTAAGGGATTTAAAATAGAATTATGTCAATCTCGCTTTTTGCCCTATACAGTTTATGGAGCTCTTCCGACGCATCCACTTTTAGTATGGCTCTATTTAAAAGTTCCTCTAGCGTGGAAAATATTAGGAAAGCAATTTTTTTTAGTAGCACAAAAGCCATTACGTGCCGATTGAAAATTCATATCAAACTGTGCTCCATTGAGATGCACTTGAATTCAGTGAAATCACAACGATCTAAAAGGCTAAAAATGGCTCTTAATTGTCTCAATTATTAGCTAAAAAAGGAGAAATTTGGGCAGTTTTTACAGAGAAGAATTGTTGGATAGATTAATAAGTAAAAATCATAATTATTTGCAATTTGCTGATTATATGAATGATTCACAAAAATTCTAATTTTGAAACAACCGCATTTACTATAAGGGCATGTGACCGGTAGCTCTTAGGAAAGAGCGAAAAAGTGAAGGTGTTTGTTAAGGGCTTGCCAG
>JAIEQF010000036.1 GCA_019747895.1 Chthoniobacterales bacterium | reverse complement strand
GAGTAGCCTTACACAAAAGAAAAAATAATTGCTATGGCACCAAATTATCGAAATAACGGAACCGACCCCTATTTTATACACAAAAGAAAAAATAATTGCTATGGCACCAAATTATCGAAATAACGGAACCGACCCCTATTTTATTTTAGGACCGTGTGTGATTGAGAGCGAGAAGCAGCTTTTGCGTGATGCGAAGGTGATTCGTGGAATTTGCGATGATCTTGGGATCAGTTTTACTTTTAAAGCTTCGTATGATAAGGCGAATCGCACGTCGGCGAAGTCGTATCGCGGCGTTGGTGTTCGCGATGGTTCTAAAATGTTAGCGGAGGCTGGAGCCGCTGTGGGGGCGCCTGTGACGACTGATGTTCACTCGCCCGAGGAGGCTGTCATTGCCGCAGAGTTCATTGATCTTTTGCAAATCCCAGCTTTTCTTTGTCGTCAGACGGATCTCATTGTTGCAGCCGCAGAGACGGGACGCGCTGTTAATGTCAAAAAAGGTCAGTTCCTTGCGCCTTGGGATGTGAAGCCGATTGCGGACAAGCTGATCAAGGCTGGTTGTCAAAATTTTTTCTTCACCGAACGTGGCACGACATTTGGTTACAACAATCTTGTTGTCGACATGCGTTCGCTCTATTGGATGCGTGAAGCCGGATATCCTGTGATCTTCGATGCGACTCACTCGGTGCAACGGCCCGGTGGCGGTGGTGATTGTACGACGGGCGACGGAGTTTTGGCTCCCGTTTTGGCGCGTGCAGCGATGGCAGCAGGTGTTGATGGTATTTTTATTGAAACACACGCGAATCCCGCGGAATCTCCTTCCGACGGGCCCAACCAAATTCCTCATGCACAATTGCGCGAGGTTCTTACTTCTCTTTTAGCCATTCGTCGAGCGTTGACGGGTCTTGAATAACTCTAGAATGGCATGAGTATTCAAAATATTGGGACCTATCAGCATTTTTTAGATGATCTGAAACAACGCGTAGCCACGGCACGTTATCAGGCTGCTCGCACTCTTAATACAGGGCTTATTTTACTCTATCATCATGTAGGAAAAGAAATTCTTAGATCTCAACAAGAACATGGTTGGGGTGCAAAAGTGATCGATCAATTGAGTCATGATTTGAGGTCTGCTTTTCCGGAGATGAAAGGTTTTAGCCCCAGAAATCTCAAATACATGCGAAAGTTTGCTCAGGAATATCCGGAGATCGAATTTGTGCAGGAGGTGCTTGCACAATTGTCATGGTATCATCATACCACTTTGCTAGACAAAATTTCCGATAGAGAAAATAGAGTGTTCTATATTAAAAAAGCCTTAGAGCACAGCTGGTCTCGTAATGTGATGGTTCATCAAATAGAATCTAGTCTTCATGAGCGTCAGGGAAAAGCGATTACGAACTTCAAGGAAAAATTACCGCAGTCTCAGTCAGATTTAGCGCATAGCATTCTTAAAGATCCTTATCTTTTTGATTTTTTAAGCATTGGGGAGGAAGCTCAGGAACGAGAAGTGGAAAAAGCGCTGATTCAGCATATGGAAAAATTCTTATTAGAATTAGGAGCAGGCTTTGCGTTTGTTGGTCGTCAATATCACCTTGAAGTTGGAGAACAAGACTTTTATATTGATCTTCTTTTTTATCATTTAAAACTTCGCTGTTTTGTTGTTATCGAACTTAAGGACCATGATTTCAAGCCAGAGTATGCAGGGAAAATGAATTTTTATCTTTCAGCTGTTGATGACCTCATTAAAGATTCTCACGATCATCCGTCTATCGGTCTCATTCTTTGTAAGTCTAAAAATAATGTTTTGGCAGAATATGCGCTTCGCGATATGGCCAAGCCCATTGGTTTAGCTCAATACCAATTAAGTCATGCTTTGCCAGAACAGCTTAGTGTTGCTCTACCAAGTATTGAAACTTTGGAAGCAGAGTTAAGTAAAAATTTCTAATCATCATGCGCTTCTTTATTTGTATTTTTTTGATGACACTATCAATAGTGAGAGCGGCTAGTCCCGAGACGACAACGGTTGCTCCTCCTTCTGCTAAAGCGGTAGCAGCTAAGTCCGATGAGATCGACCTTCCAGCCCCTGTCGGCGAAGAGATGAAAGGAATTACGATTCCTCAATATGATGCTGATGGGAAATTGAAGATGAAGTTGAGTTGTGAGACCGCTCGTAAAACCGATGAACACAATGTCACCATTCATGGTTTAAAAATTGAGTTTTTTGAAAAGGATGGAAAAGATATGACGGTGACGGCTTCTGAAGCGATGTTTAATTTAGCAAATACCCTTCTCTCTGCGCAGAGCACGACGACCATCAAGCGAGAAGATTTTTTGATGGTTGGAGATTCAGCAACGTTTGATACGACGAAGCGTTTTGGCACGATGAAGGGGCATGTGCATACAGACATTAGAAATGGAGCAGCGCAGAATTAATTAACCCCGCAAAGAAAACAAGACAAAGAAGAATGGCCACAAAGAACACAAAGAACACAGAGAATTTTTCACAGAGAATAATGTTCTTTTTGAATCTCTTTCCTTTTTCGAATGCTTATAAGCATCCGAAAAAAATGTTCAAAGAAAAGCATGGTTTTCTTTTTCAAGAAAAGGCATCTGTAAGTTTTTCTTTGTGCTTTTTTGTGTTCTTTGTGGCTAATTTCTTTTCTTCTGCCCAAGCCCAAAAAGCAAGTTCCACAGCGGTTTCAACGCCGGCTCCGACGCCAGCTCCCTCGAGCCCTTGGAGTTTTAATTTTGGTCATCAACCTCGACCACAAGATGCGCGTACGGTCATTGATGCTCAAGATGGAGCTTGGTTTGACGATGGTAGTAATACGGTGGAATTTTTTGGAAAAGTCGTGGTGCAAGATCCTCAATTTACGTTGACCTGTGACCGGCTGAATGTCGTGATGAATAAAAATCGGCAAGGTCTTCAATTGGTGACGGCGACTGGAAATGTCAATATTGAGCAGCAAGGAACAAATGACTCTGGAGAAAAAGTCAAATCAGCAGGCAAGGCCGAAGTGGCTGTTTATGAGCCTGCGACAGGGGATATCACGCTCAAAGCATGGCCTAATTCACTGCCTCAACAATGGCCTCAAGTCCGGCAGGGAAAAAATTTCCAGGTAGCCACCGAAGCGAGCACAGTGATGGTGCTCAATAGCAAGGGAACGTTTCACACTAAGGGTCAAACACGGACCATGATTTTGGATGCCGGAGAACAAGAAAAAGAAGCGACAGGGAGTAAATGAGAAAAAAGTCAGAAGAATTATTTTTGCCTGTAACCTGCAACCTGCAACCTGTAATCTGCTGCAATGACATCTACCCCATCCGAAAATTTCATTTTAAAGACTGAAGGTCTTGTCAAAATTTACAACGGCCGTTCTGTTGTCAATGGAATCGATATTAATGTTAAGCCTGGCGAGATTGTCGGATTGTTGGGTCCCAATGGTGCCGGAAAGACAACAACGTTTTACATGATCGTTGGGCTTGTACGCCCTGATGGAGGGAAGACTTTTTTTAATGGCGTTGATGTAACACATGAGCCGATGTACAAGCGGGCGCGGCTTGGAATGGGGTACCTTCCTCAGGAAGAGTCAATCTTTCGCAAGATGACCGTGCAAGAAAATATCATGTCCATTTTGCAAACAACTTCATTAACTCCCCAAGCGCAAAAAGATCGCTGCGAAGAGCTCCTCACGCGTTTTGGCATTGATCATCTTGCAAAAAATGAAGCGCTTACCCTTAGTGGTGGAGAAAAGCGCCGCTTGACTATTGCTCGGTCGTTGGTGACCAATCCTTCGATGCTGATGTTGGACGAACCTTTTAGCGGTGTTGATCCAATTGCTGTTTATGATGTGCAGCAAGTTATTTCAGATCTGCGATCCATGGGACTTGCGATTATTATTACGGATCACAATGTTCGTGAGACCTTGGCTATTACGGATCGCGCTTATCTCATTTTTGAAGGCCGCGTCGAGAGCCAAGGAGACAAAGATTTTCTTCTGCACGATCCGATTAGTCGTAAGCTTTATCTCGGAGAAGGTTTTTCGATGTAAAAAAATTAAGTAGTTAAATTAATTTTATGCAAAAAAAACTTCCGCCTCGCATCAGCGTTGAGACGTTTTTTAAAAAATATGGAAAGACGTTGAAGCTCGAATTGATGAGCAAGGAGCGAGGAAATAATCGCATCATCAAAGAGCCGACGATCAATCGTCCTGGATTGGCGCTGGCAGGATTTTTTCGTTATTTTGCCTATAAGCGGCTGCAGGTAGCAGGCTATGCGGAGTTGAGTTATCTGCGCCGTCTTCCTACAAGAGAACGTGAGATGCGGTTGCGCGCTTTGTTTAGAAAAAAAATTCCCGGCCTGATTATTTCGAGAAACCAATCGTTGCCTGGAGGCTTGTTGAAAATTGCAGAGGAGAGCAAAACGCCCATTTTTAGAACCTCCATGATTACGATGGAATTTATTAACGCGGCCACGATTGCGTTGGAAGATTCTTTTGCTCCTTATGTTTCTGAATTTGGAAGCATGGTTGATATTCTTGGAATTGGTGTCCTCATCAAAGGAAAGAGCGGAGTGGGTAAAAGTGAGTGCGTCTTAGGATTAATCGAGCGCGGGCATAGTCTCGTGAGCGATGACATAACGCGATTCCGAAATTTTGGAGGGCGCGAACTTTTTGGATCGAGTAGTGACTTAACTCGTTTTCACATGGAGGTTCGTGGAATTGGGGTGATTAATGTGGCTGCTATTTTTGGCATTGGTGCCGTGCGTCCTGAAAAACGGCTCGATATTATTGTGACGCTCAAAGATTGGAATGATGTGGATCACATCGAGCGGACAGGACTCGATCGCGAGCTAATCGAGATTTTTGGTATTAAAGTTCCTCATATCACCATTCCAGTGCGCTCAGGCCGAGATTTAGCGCGTCTGGTCGAGGTTGCTGCCCTCGATCAAAAATTGCAATCGATGGGGCATCATGCTGCTGAAGAGTTCAATAATCGGTTGCTCCACATTATGAATAAGGGGTGACTGCCAAGGCAAAAGCCACGGCAGTGTTGAAGCGCCGAAATGTTGAAACGTTGGAAAAAGTTTTTAGCCTGTTTAAAAATTCTTAAAAAAGATCTTTAGAAACTGGTTTTATAACTCAGGGGGACATGTTAGCATGAGTTTCTTTTCAACATTTCAACGATGCAACGTTTCAACACTACCAGCGGGGCGTTGATAGTTGCTCCCTTTTATGAGTTTGAATTCTTCCCTGCACCATCCTCCGTCTCGCAAGAACGTCGTCAAAGATATTGTGATTGATAATCGCAATGGTCTTCATGCGCGTCCTGCTGCACTTTTTGTAAAAACAGCGAGTCGATTTCAAGCAGAGATTTGGATTGAAAAAGAGGGAGAGCGTATAAATGGGAAAAGTATTATGGGGCTAATGATGTTAGCAGCTGGAAAAGGATCCTCCTTGCGCTTGATTGCTGAGGGAGAAGATGCTGCAGAGCTGGTTGCAGCGTTGGAGGCGTTGGTGCAGTCGCGCTTTGGAGAAGAGTGAGAAGAACTAACGAGTGGCGAGTAGCGAGTTCTGAGGCACTATTTTTAGGTATGCTTATTTTGAAATGCGACATCTAAAATAAAAACTTCGAAAAACTGATTTATTGTTGATCCTGGCCACTCGCTACCCGCCACTTGCCACTCGTTACTTTTTATTCGCTATAGACTTGTCTGGCAGTCTCAATCACGCTAAAAAGGAGCGCTTATGAATTCATTTACCCACTTTTTATTCCTTGCTCAGGCCACTCCTGCTGCTGCTCCTTCCAATTTTTTGGTGCAGCTGGCGCCTCTTTTTTTCATCGGAATTATTTTCTATTTTCTCCTCATTCGCCCCCAGCAGAAGCAGCGGAAAGCGCATCAAGCTTTGCTAGCTGCTGTTAAAACTGGTGACAAGGTTATTACTAACTCTGGTATTCATGGCATGATTGCTAATGTCAAAGAACAGACGGTCCTCTTGAAAGTCGCTGATAATGTCAAAATCGAAATTGATAAAGCAGCGATCACTGGTATTGAAAAGGATTCTGCAGCATCCTAAACAAAAATTAATTTTACAGGCATAGAAGCGATGGGAAAAATAAAGAATTATTCTTTAGCAATGCCCTGCAACCTGCAACCTGCAACCTGTAACCTGTAACCTGTAACCTGTAACCTGTCTTATGGATCCTCTCTTCACTTTCTTTGCTGGTCTTTTTACGCTCGCGCTTTTTGCTTGGTACTTTGTTACAACTCGCGAAGGGCGCAAGCGTTGGCTTGGTTTGATTCTCACCTTTCTCTTGGTGAGCTATTGCGTAGAATTAGCAACGCCTGCTTCTAAAAAAATAAGACTGGGCCTCGATCTTCGGGGGGGGACTTCTTTCTTGCTTCGCTTGATACCTCAGCCAGGCCAGCAGATTACCACAGACATGCTGCAGCAGGCAGTGGAAGTCATTCGTAAGCGCGTTGATCAGTTTGGCGTTGGAGAACCGGTCATTGCACCACAAGGCACCGAACGAATTTTGGTGCAGATACCAGGGCTTGATCCAGCGCAGATTGAAGCGACGCGAGAGACTCTCAAACAAGTTGCCAAGTTGGAATTTGCTAAAGTCTACCCTGGAAATGAAGCTTTGATTGCTCAGATTGAGCGGGGAGAAGCCCTCCTCCCTCCTGGTTACGAGATCAAGAGCTACGTGACTCCGAAGGTTGAAAAAGGAGAAGTCATTGATGAAAAAATGATTCCTCGTCTGATCGTCAAGCAAAAGCCAGATCTTGCTGGGGAGCATGTCACCAAAGCTTTTGTTTTCTTTGATCAGGGGGGCTACGGCGTCTCGCTGGAGCTCGACAAGGAAGGAGCTGATGCATTTTATAATGTGACTTCAGAACTTGCGCCGACACGGGGACGCCTTGCTATTTTGTTGGATGGAAAAATTCAAAGTGCTCCTTCCATTAATTCTGGTTCTGGGATTGCTGGTGGTCATGCGCAGATCACAGGTCATTTCAAAGAAAAAGAGGCGCGCGAATTGGCAAGTGCTTTAGAAAATCCGCTCCGCACGCCGGTTGAGATTGAAGAGACCCGCAGTGTCTCTCCAACGCTCGGAGGTGATGCGATTCGCGCTGGCGTTCTGTCAGGTTTGGGCGGGTTGGCGCTCGTGATGCTCTTCGTGCTTTGCTACTACCGCTTGGCCGGCGTCGTTGCGCTTTTTGGATTGGGCATCAACATCATTTTGCTTTTTGGAATGATGACGCTTTTCCATTTTGTCCTCACGCTTCCTGGTATTGCCGGTATCATTTTGACCATTGGTCTTGCTGTTGATTCCAACGTGCTCCTCTATGAACGTCTTCGCGAGGAGTTGGCTGGTGGAAAGTCGCTCGGCCCCGCTTTGGATGGAGCTTATAGCAAAGCATTCAGTGCTATTTTTGATGCTAACGTTACAACGCTCATCACTGCTGGAATCCTCTTCTGGCAAGCCACAGGGCCGGTAAAAGGATTTTCGATTTCGCTAGTCTTGGGTGTTATTGCATCGATGTTCTCTGCGATTCTTTTCACGCGCACCGCATTCCGTTGGATGATGGTGAAGGGAGGATTGAAGCGCCTCACGATGGCCAATCTTGCTCCTAAAAAACAATTTCAGTTTCTCAAGCACCGCGTGATTGCTGTTGGGCTCTCGCTGGCAGTATTGGTGGGATCGATGGCCATTTTTGCAAAACGTGGTGCCAATAATTTTGGAATCGATTTTCGCGGCGGCGATCTTCTGGTTCTTGATGTCAAACCAACGATGAAAATAGCAGAGGCTCGCCAAGCCTTATTGCCACTCGGATTGGGCGATAATATCACCTTGCAGCATGAACAAGCTGGAGAAAAGCAACTCCTCTCCATTCGTAGTCCAGAAGACACATCTTTCAAAATTCTCAACACCTTGCGCACAAGTTTTCCTGATCGGACGATCGTTCCTGAACAACAAGAAAAAGTGGGAGGTCAAATTGGATTGGAGTTTGCACGCAAAGCTCTTCTCGCTCTTGGTCTCGGAATGTTAGGAATTTTACTTTATGTTTCCATGCGCTTCGGACTTTCCTTTGCCATTGGTGCGTTGGTAGCGCTGCTGCATGATGTGATCATCACGGTAGGATTGTTCTCGTTGCTCGGTGGAGAGTTATCGTTGGTCATGGTTGGTGCTATTTTAACGATCGCTGGTTATTCCATCAACGACACCATTGTTGTTTATGATCGTATTCGTGAAGGCCTTCACCACCGCGATTCTGGAAGTATTGAAACGCTGATGAATCGGAGTATTAATGAAACCTTAGGTCGGACGATGCTCACAGGAGGACTCACCTTTCTTTCGGTTTCTGCCCTCTTTCTTTTTGGTGGAGCTGTTCTGAAAGATTTTGCTTTCGCAATCTTAATTGGAATTTTAGTGGGAACCTACTCTTCTGTTTTTGTGGCCTCTCCAATCGTGCTCTGGTGGTCCAAGTGGAGTGGAAAAAAATTGCGTTAGGGGAAAGAAGAGAATGGCCACAAAGAACACAAAGAAACAAAAAAGAATTTTTTATAAAAAATTCTAGGATTAAAAATCTGCTTTTTCTTTGATTTCTTTGTGGCCAATTTTTTTTCTTTTTCTGCTACTAATTTTCATTTATGAAATCAACAATTCTTGTCACCGGTGGCGCTGGCTTTATTGGAAGCGCGCTCATCCATGCGCTCAATCAGCGTGGAGAAAAAAAGATTTTAGTGACTGATGATATTCTCGATGAGGAAAAACATCATCACTTAAGGCCTCTTTCTTATGAGGCTTATCTTTCAGCTTCAGATCTCTTGGAAAAATTGAAGCAAGAGAGCGAAGAAGTTGCCTCACTCAAAACTATTTTTCATTTAGGGGCCTGTTCCTCAACGTTAGAGACCAATAGGGAATACCTGATGGAAAATAATTTTGAATACACCAGGATCCTTGCTGAGTGGGCGTTGAAGCGCGATATTCGGTTTGTCTATGCCAGTTCAGCTGCTACGTATGGCAATGGAAGCCAAGGAATGAAAGATGGGATCGAAAATCTTGATCAATTAAAGCCACTCAATCTTTATGGCATGTCGAAACATCTTTTTGATCTGCATGCGCGCGATCAAGGATGGTTTGATCGGATTGTGGGGGTCAAATATTTTAATGTTTTTGGACCCAATGAAGGACATAAAAAAGAGATGCGGAGTCTCGTTTGTAAGGCTTACGAACAAATTGCGGCAACAGGAAGGGTCAAACTTTTTAAGAGCGATCGGCATGATTATCGTGATGGAGAGCAGCAGCGCGATTTTGTTTATGTGAAAGATGCGGTAGCAATGACCTTGCATTTAGCTTTTACGAAGACAGGTTCTAAAAATATAGGAGGTCTTTTCAATGTTGGAACAGCAACGCCTCGTACTTGGCTGGATCTAACGAGAGCTCTTTTTGCGGCGTTGGATCGTGAGCCAGTCATTGAATTCATTGACATGCCAGAATATCTTCAACATCAATATCAATATTACACCTGTGCCGATGTTTCGCAGCTCTTGGCTACCGGCTACCAGCAGCCATCATGGTCTTTAGAGGCGGCGGTGACTGATTACGTTAAAAATTATTTAGTGCCCGGAAAACATTTTGGAGAGGAAGAAGAGGCTTAAGACTAAAGGCTGTAGGCTGTAGGCTGTAGGTCAAAGCATCACCTTCGTTAATTTTTTTGCTCCTTGATAAGTTTAACTGATTTTTTAGTTTATGTTTTGAACCAAACTTCCTATAGCCTATAGTCTATAGCCTCGCATCATCCCTTCCATCGCTTCTATCCCTGTGAGTTCTTTTCTTCCTTTTTTTCTTCCTCCGCTTGCCAGCGGAATCGTCTACGCTTTTCTTGAATCAACGTTTGAGGGAAAACTGGTCCTTTTGGTTCTCTTCATTGGATCTATTTTTAGTTGGTCCGTTATGATTACAAAAATGAGGACGTTGAGCTTTGCTAAAAAGCAATCAGTGCGTTTTATGGAGGCGTTTCGTCAAGATCGCCAACCTTTGCAGATCATGTCTCAAAAGATCGGCTTCGAAGGATCTCCACTTCATTTTATTTATGAGGCAGGATGTCGCGAACTTTGTTTTCAATTACTCGGATCGATGGAAGTGGATGAGACATTTCAAGCTCGCTTGCAAATGGCGCCGCGAATAGCCCCTTCTCAAATGCGTTCTGTTACAGCTGCTATGGAGCGTGCCGTTGGAGAATCGGCTCTCGATCTTGAGTCACAAATGATTATTCTTTCTACAGCAGTAAGCGGGGCTCCTTTTGTTGGGCTCTTGGGAACAGTTTGGGGAGTCATGGATGCATTTGGTGGCATTGCCGCCTCAGGGAGTGCTAGTCTTGCTGCGATGGCTCCTGGTGTTTCAGGAGCGCTGATTACGACTGTTACCGGATTGCTCGTCGCGATTCCAGCTATGTTTGGCTACAATTTTTTAGTAACCAGTGTTCGTTCCATGATTGTTTCTTGTGACAATTTTGCAGCAGAACTTTCCAGTGCGTTGGAGCACCGTTATGTCTCTCATGAAAGTAACGGGTAATGAGTAACGGGTAACGAGTGGCTGTCGGAAATGACAACGTACTATTTCTACAATTTGGTTTTTAAAAAATTGAATCTAACAAAATAAGAATTTCGAAAAACTGGTTGTATTTCGATCTGAAAAATACTCATTACCCGTTACTTTTTATGCGTCGTTATTCCAATCATACAGCCTTGCACACGCTCAGTGAGCTGAATGTTACACCATTGCTTGACTTGGCTTTTGTGTTGCTAATCATTTTTATGATTACGACACCACTGCTGGAAAATAGTATCGATCTTGTCGTGCCGACAAGCTCTACAGCGCGAAATGAAATCAATCCAGCACAAGTTCAAACGATTTCGATTGATCGCAATGAAGTGATCAAGCTCAATCAAGACGTCATGACCACACCTCAACTGCTGCTCGCTCTGAAACAGTTGAAAAACACTCAGCCCACTGTGGCTGTGGTGGTTCGTCCGCATCATGATTTGCCAATTCAAAAATTTATTGGAGTGATGGATCTCTTGCAGCAAGCAGGAATTACTAAGGTAGGAGTAATGACGCAGCAGGAAAAATAGCTTTTTGATTACTGTGAAGAAAAGTGTTCTTAAAAAGAAAATTGAAATTGAAAGAAAAACAAGGTTGAGAGGTTGAGCCGCTGTAGAAGCAGCTGTTGAGCGCCGCTAGTGCGGCTGTTGAGAAAAAACCATCCTCTCAACCCTTCAACTTCTCAACAGCTGCGTTATTCCCTCCTTTGCGGGAAGGACATAGCGACTCAACTTTTTACAATGCAAAATTTATGAAACTAATTCTTATAAGAAGTCTGAACAGTTACGTTGTTCGGCCATGAAAAAAAATAGGCCTCCTTTTCGTCGCTCTGTTGTCATCGTTGCGCTTATTCATTTGGGACTGATTGGGCTTATTATTTTTTTAGTCAAGCCAGTCAAAAAAGTTGGAAGTCAGGTCACCTGGCTAGAAACAGGTTCTTTTGCAGCTCCTGCGCCAGCAGGCGAAGAAATTTCTTCTTCACAAGAAGAATCAACGCCAGAAGAAGCCCCGTCTTCCACAACGCCTCCTCAACCAAAAGAAGAGGCAACTCCTGAGCCTGTGTCTGAGCCTGATGTCAAGCCAGAGCCAACGCCAGAAGTTGCAGAGACGCCACCTCCCGTCGCGAACTCAGAGATTGCTGTGGCGACTCCAACTCCTGCCCAAAAAGCAACGCCAGCTCCCAAAGCAACCCCGAAACCAACGCCCAAGCCAACCCCGAAACCAACGCCCAAGGCGACTCCCAAATCAACTCCTAAAGCCACTCCCAAGCCGACACCAAAAGCAACGCCGAAGTCTTCTCCGAAGCCAAAACCAAAACTAAAAGAAGAAGAGGAAGAGGAGGAGCCAGCTTCTTCTCCTAAGCCAAAAGCAAAGAGCACTTCTTCTTCTCATAAATCTTCGGCCTCTACAACTGCTTCTAAAAAAAGCGGTAAGAAATCTTCAACTAACTCCTCCGCAAAAAAAGGAGCTGCCGATCATGGGAAAGATGATCTCAAGAAAGCTTTTTTAGGCAGCAAAAATGGGACAGGCAATGGGGCTGAAGGTTCTGGAAATGGTTCTGGAAGCCGAGGAGATGGTGTTAATGCCGGTGTTCTTGCTGGCTACCATGAGCTCATTCATGATCGTTTTTATAGTCAGTGGGAACAACCAACGGCGATCCCAACCGAGCATAAACACGATTTTGTCTGTACACTCCGCTTAACGATTGAGTGCGACGGAACTATTTCTAATTTTTCTTTAGCCAAGCCAAGTGGTAATCCGATTATGGATGAATCCGTCTTAGCCGCAGCAGCAAAAGTGAAGCAGATTGCACCATTGCCGGAAGGCTTGAATCAAAATTCTTCTTACACGGTTAATATTAATTTTGAACTCGAGTAACGGTTTAAAGAATAATTAACCGCAAAGAACGCAAAGAAAGCGCAAAGAAGTAAAAATATATCGAGCGCTTTTTTAAAAAGTTTCGAGTGTTTTTATAAGCATGCCTATTTGAAAGGTTGTCTGTAGGCAGCCCAATGCAGAGAGAGTGCAATGAGAAAAATAGTTTTTATAAATTCTTTTTTTGCGTTCTTTGCGTTCTTTGCGGTTATAGTCAAATTACTTAGAACTTACAAGCAATTGACTTGTCCTTTTTAGGAAAAGACTGCGTTCTCATCCCGTCACGTTATCGTTTAGATAGCGCTCGGTCTTCGGCCTGGCCTTTTCTAAAAATTCCTACGTTCTTTCCTGTAATTTCTAAGTAATTTGACTATAATTTTTTTCCCTTTTTGCAGAAATTGCTTTCCAAAAACCGATTTTCAAGGTAACTCCAACCTATGATCCCTGTGGTTTCTCTAGCTTGTATTGATGAAAATGTTTGGATCAGGGTTGTTGGCCGCGGTAGTTTTCAATGTAGTCCTTGCTTAAAAAAAATAGTGCAAGAGCAATTGGAGCAAGGTCGTTACGATTACATTATCGATTTGGGAGGATGCGAGCAGCTAGATTCTACCTTTATGGGAACGTTGACTGGTATTGCGCAGCGCCTCAAAACTAGAAAAAAAGGAAGCGTAAGGGTGATTAATGTTAGTGAAAGCAACAAGCAGCTGATGGAAAATCTTGGGCTTGATCAGCTCTTTCCTATCAGACCTATTGCTGAGGGGAAAGAGCTTCCTCCGGCCGCTGCTGAATACGCTTTTTCTCAAGTAACAGAGGCTGCCAATATTTCTAAAAAATCAGTAGAAGAGACGGTGCGCTCAGCACATGAAGCCCTCGTAACAGCAAATCAAGCGAATGCGCCAAAGTTTCAGAATTTATTAGAAATGATGTAGAGCTTCTCCGCAAATAATAGAATCATTTTCGGATAAGCTCTGTTGAAACGTTGAAGGGAAAATTTTGAGCCTCGTTGGAGGGGCTTGGAAAAATTCACGATAAAAACAATACTGGCTTTATAAGTTGCGGGAACATGTTATACCATCTCTTAACGCTTTAACCCTTCAACTTTTTAACACTGTCAACGGGACGTTGGTAGTATGCCCTCATGTCGCTCATTTTTTTTCTTTCTTCCTTGGTATTAGTAGTCTTGCTTTGGGCTCAGCGCAGGCGTGTTAAAGAATTGAAGAAAACGCGTCGAGAGCTTCAATTGGAAGAGAACCGAGTTTTTAGTTTCTTGCATAGCCTTGGAGAGGCCTCTTCCCAAGGAGTTCGGTCTAAAGAATTGTATCGACTGATCGTGGAAGGATGTGTGCGAATTTTAGAAGCTACCGGAGGGGCGCTCTATTTTGTCGATCGTGAAGAAAAGATGCTCTCTCCTTGTTTCTTAACAGAAAAGGCGCCTCCTTTTGTCATGCTTCCCGAAGTGGTGCCGCAGCCAGTCTCGCCAGCGTATCACGATCATGAAGAAAGCGCTTCTGCTGCTCACAGTTTTTTAAGGCTTCATACGATTTTGCGAGGACAAGGTCTCTTGGGAGAAGCTTGGGATTGGCCCGGGCCAAAATTTTTGACGCGAGAAGAGTTGCCCGCGGAGCTCGTAAAACAAGGCCTTGATGCTGCCTTGATCAGTCCTTTGCGTTATGGAAATAGAACAGTTGGCGTGCTGGCACTCGGCAATGCTCCAAAAATTTCTTTTTCTAAAGGAGGCTTAGAACTCTTTCGCATCATCATGGAGCAGGTCGCTTTTGCGCTCTATCATCAAACTGTTTATCACGAAGCCGGAGAGAAAAAAATCATGGATCGGGATATGAATATTGCTCGCGATATCCAACAATTGCTCCTGCCAGCAGAGGCCCCAACATTACCTGGTTATGAAATTAGCGGCATCAATATTCCTGCTTGTGCATTGAGTGGTGACTATTTTGATTACCTTAAAATTGACGAACATCATCTCGGCATCGCTATTGCCGATGTTTCAGGAAAAGGTGTTCCTGCGTCTTTGATCATGACGATGGCTCGTAGTGTGCTGCGCGCACAAGCAGCCGGCCAATCCTCTCCCTGTGAGGTTGTGAAGCTGGTTAATCGACAACTTTATCCTGACATGAAAGAGGATATGTTCATTAGCATGGCATACGTAACAATTGATCAGACCAATAACACTGCTCAATTAGTGCGCGCAGGGCATGATGCGCCTCTTTTTTATCATGCTAAAGATGCAGTGGTAGAAAAACTTAATCCTAAGGGAATGGCTGTTGGCATTGACAGCGGAGAAGTATTCGATAGGTTTTGTACTGATTTTCCATTTTATTTTGAGTCAGGAGATTGTCTCTTGCTCTACACGGATGGAGTCACAGAGGCCTTGAATGCTGACGGACGCGAATTTGGAATTGAACGTCTGATCAGTTGTCTGAAGAAAAATGCGACACAAAGCGCTTCAGATTTTCTCAAAAAATTAACGGAGGAACTTCAAGATTTTGTGGCTCACCAACCTCAGTATGATGACATCACTTTGATTGCCATCAAAAAAATTTAAATCATCATTTTATTATTATGAAAAACACAGATCATCATTCTTCTCACCATCATCATGACGGCAACTGTTGTCACCACGAGCACGACGCGGCAGAGGCTGCTCCAGTCTCACCAGAACCAATAACGCCTCCGCCAGCTGCTCCGCAAGACCCTGTGGCAGTATTGCAAGCTGAGGTTAACAAATATCGTGATCAATCTCTCCGAACTGCGGCTGATTTAGAAAATTATCGGAAACGAATGATTCGTGAAAAAGAAGAAGCGATTCGTTATGCGAATATGGGACTTTTAGAAAAACTGATTCCAATTTTAGATAATTTTGAATTGGGACTGGAAGTTGCAAAAACAGCTCCTGACGTCAGTGCAGCAAGCATCGTACAAGGCCTTTCCATGGTGCAGCGTCAACTCTCTGATTTCGTCAAAGATAATGGGCTTACTGTCGTTGAAGCTATCGGTCAGCAATTTGATCCAAAATTGCACGAAGCGATCGGTCATGAATCGCACGAACAAGTTCCTGAAGGAAATGTAATCAGTCAAGTGCGCCGTGGATACAAGCTTGCAGATCGGCTTATCAGACCGGCAGCAGTGATCGTGAGCAAGGGAAATCAGGTTGCAGGTTAACAGGGTACAGGTTGCAGGCCAAAATTAGGCTTCGCCAAAAATGATCAATGAACAAAAACGGCATCTTCTTTACAACTAATTTTTTTTAACAATCACATTTTTTTGGTTTGCCAGACACAAGTTACTTTACCTGTAAACTGCAACCTGTAACCTGCAACCTCTTTCTATGACCAAACGTGACTATTATGAAATTTTGGGTGTCTCGCGAACAGCCCAGCAAGAGGAGATTAAAAAATCCTATCGCAAACTCGCTGTAAAGTATCATCCAGATAAAAATCCAGGAGATGCTGCTGCAGAAGCCTCATTTAAAGAGCTTGCAGAGGCGTATGATGTTATTGGGAATGCTGAAAAACGAGCTGCCTATGATCGCTATGGTCATGCTGCTTTTCAAGGAGCAGGCGGCGGTGGAGGTCGTCCCGCAGGCTTTCACGATCCTTTCGATCTTTTTCGAGAGGTATTTGGGGCTCAAGGTGGGCCTGGGGCTGGAGTTTTTGAACAATTCTTTGGGCAAGCGCAGGGAGGTGGTCAGCAAAGTGGCAAGCAGCGTGGTTCTGATCTGCGCTATGATCTAGAGATTACCTTAGAAGAGGCTTTTACTGGTTGCGAAAAAGAAATTGAAATTAGCAAGCTAGATGCCTGTGATGAGTGCGATGGTTCGGGAGCAGCGGCAGGTGGAAAATCAAAAACATGTTCCCTCTGTCATGGACGAGGGCAAGTAGCGGTAGCGCGTGGTTTTTTCCAAGTTGTTCAACCGTGTCCTCAATGTCACGGAGCAGGCCAGACAATTGATAAGCCGTGCAAAAAATGTCATGGCGAGGGATGTGTTGAAAAAACATCTCAAATTAACTTGAAAATTCCAGCTGGCATCGAGCATGCCTCTCGGTTGCGCTCTGTAGGAGCCGGAGAAGCAGGAGTGCGCGGTGGTGGCAAAGGAGATCTCTACGTCATTATTCATCTCCAAGAGCATCCGATTTTTAAACGAGATGGAATGAATTTGTATTGTCAAATTCCGATTCCTTTTGTGGTTGCAGCGCTCGGAGGAGAAGTTCAAGTTCCCTCATTAAACGGGTCCGTTGCTTTAAAAATTCCAGCAGGAACACAAAGTGCTTCTTCATTTCGTCTCAAAGGTCATGGGATGACCATGCTCCAAAGTGGAGGGAAAGGAGACCTTCATGTTCGCGTAGAAGTTGAAGTTCCTACCAAGCTCAATGCGGAACAGCGAGCAGCTTTGGAAAAGTTTTCACAACTTTGTGGAGAAGAAAATACGCCACTTCATCGGAGTTTTACCGAACGACTGAAGGATTTTTTAGGGCAACTTTAAAATGATTGGAAAGCATAACTAACCGCTTGAAGTGAATAGATGAAAAGTAAAAATCTGTACTTTTTGATCTTATTTTTTCTTGGAGGAACTTTTGTTCCTTTGCAAGCGATGCTACCAATGATGTTTCCAGAATGGGAATCAACTGAAAGGAAAACGACCGCAGAGCAAGGGCGAAGGATTTCAGATTCTAATGATGATCATGACGATTCCAGTGCAGTAAAGCGAGGAAGTGTAATAGAAGCAAAGGAACAAGAAGAGAGTGAGGTTAAAGATCTTTCTGATCCCCCCTCCACCCTGAAAAAGACTCTCGAAGAAGCTGTCAGCGTTCTGGAATATTTACAAGGAAAAGGCCCAGCAATCGAACCAACAGTATTGGAGGAGCTCCTTGAAAAATGGTTGAAACGCTACGAGGGCTACCAACAAGCATTGGAGGCCCTTCAACCAAAAAACAACACCCCAGGTACCACTGAGCCACAGTAAAATAAAACAACAATAGAAATCCTTAGAAAACTTTTACAGATTTCTCAAAAACCTGTTCAAGCGCTCGAAGAAGCTTTAGAAAACTCTGGTAATAGCCAATGGAGAGAGAATATTGGATCATCATTATCACAGGTACCTCCTGCTTACACAGAAGAAGCGGAAAATAAGAATGCGGACAATACGGCACTCGCTACTCTCGTTGCAAACATATCAAATCCTCAAGTCTCCCAAGCCGATCAACTTGGCCTTCGCAACCCAGCTTCACCTTTTGCCTCTATTGACTTGATGACAGCGTTAGGGAAAGTCACTGCTTCGATGTTCATGAGTGATCTTCCAAAAATCAAAAATCAGTATTGGAAAGAACATCAGAAATCACTCCTAGAAGAACAAGGAAAGCTTGATGCTAGCCAACCAGAACTAATTGCTCTTTTGCAGAATTGGCAGAAGGGGATGACTCAATGGGTGGAGTGTAGCGGCAAAGAAGAGAAGAAAACACAGGCAACCAAAATGGAAGCACTTGTTCAGCGGATGCCTGCCTCCTTTCATACCCTAGTAGGGCTCTTTCACGCCATGAAGATCATGGAAGATGCTATTTCCTATCAAAATTTCTTTTTGAACGAGCAAAGCAGAATGGAGTACAGTCAAATAAAACAACCCTTCATTCGATTTTCACAAGCTCTGAATGAGCGAATACCTCTTATTGAGAAGAACCTTCAAAAACTCATCACGAGAGCAGAAGAGATAATCCTCTTGCATGCTCAGAGAGGTGAGTGCTTAGAAAAAGCGGCATCAAGCCAAACACCTATCAACTATTGGAATGAGGCTGCAGAAAAAATGACCTTGGCTATAGAAAGCCACCTGCTTTATGCAGAGCAAGTCAAAGTAGGAAACTTAGCAAAAGCAGCAGCAAAAACCAGGCGTATTAGGGTAAATACCTTATTTTGTGAAGCTCAAAGCTCCAGAGCCAATGCCTTAGCAGAGGCTTATACTCTTGCGCGAGCTCAAGCCGTTCAGGCAGAAAATCAGAGGCAAGCAGATAATCTTGGAAAGGCAGTTCATTTCGCAAATGTGGCAGGTATTAATCTTGCTGCTGCAGCCAGGGTAGTGATTTCTGAGGAACTAAGCGATGTGTACAAACAAGCAGGTTTTTATCGACTTGATCAAGCTAAAGCCCATGCAGAAGGAAACCTGAGCCAAGCAGAGAATCTTGGAAAGGCAGCTAACGCCGCGATCTCGTCAGCTGAGCATTTTACTCGGGCAGCCAAAGGTTTTGCCAGCTTTTCCAATGCAATGAGACGCTATCGCCTTGAAGTTGCTAAACGTTACGCACGTGGAGATGACGAAGGTGCCCAGCAATTTTCTTTCCAAAAATACTTAGAAGAAATAAATCGTAAAGCTCATCAAGAGTGGTATCAAACTCGTAGAGAGATAGAAAGACCACCTGTTTGGAAGGGGTTGCCATAATTAGCATTTTAAAAAATTCGTAAACGTTCAGTCAATGCCGTCAACTTAAGAGAAATTGGCCACAAAGAACACAAAGAAACCAAAGAAATTTTGAGAAGAAAATCTATTGTGCTTCTTGAAGATCTTCTCTTTCCGGATGCTTATAAGCATCCGGAAAAGTACTCAAAGCAAAGTCCCATCTTCTTTTTCAAGAGATGGCATCTACCAGTTTCTCTTTGATTTCTTTGTGTTCTTTGTGGCTCATTTTCTTCTTCTGTTCACTAAGTTGACGCCATTGGGGTTAACAGCAATCCATCCAGGGGCCTCCTGGGCAGCTGTATTCTCGTTCCTGGTGCTGCATCAGCTACAACTTCATTTAAAACGCTCTAGTCTTTGCAATCCCTGCTGCAATCTGCTTGGCAAGTTGTTCGCGCGCTTGAGGAGTTTGTAAAAAGGCGTTTTCTTTGCGATTGGAAACAAAACCTAGTTCTAACAATGTTGCGGGACAATGGTTGTGACTCAGGACATAAAAAACAGCACGCTTCACGCCACGACGAGGGCATCGTCGCTGAGAGCATAGCTCTTGAAAAAGTGCAGCAGCGAGTGGCTCTGAACCGTAGCAGTAGTAATAAGTTTCCACGCCGCTGGCAGAACGTTTGGGAGAAGCATTAAAGTGAATACTCACAAAAATGGCATCGGAGTGAGCATTGGCGATCGCCGTTCGTGTTTCGAGAGGAATAAAAGTGTCATTGGTGCGCGTCATGATGACGCGATATCCTTCTGCTTCGAGTAACGGTTTAACGCGTTGAGCAACATCTAAGTTGAGTTGTTTTTCATCCATTCCTTTGACCGCGCGAGCGCCGGGGTCGCAGCCACCATGGCCTGGATCGAGCACAACAGTATGAAATGTGTGCAGCCGAGAGTCTCTTGTTTCAAAAAGAGCGCAACCTGAAAAAAAGAGGAGAGGGAACAAAAGTAAAAGAAATTTTTTCATACTGGTGAAAAAAGCAATTCTAACAAAAACATATATTCATGACTATGCTTTACTACGAATAGAAAACATTCGTTAAACACACACATTCAGAAAACTCTTTACCCATTACTCATTACTCATTACGTTTTTTTCATTATGTCCTACACACTACCGCCACTACCTTACGCTTCGAACGTTCTTGAACCTTCTATCGATGCCAAGACGATGGAGATTCACCATGACAAGCATCATGGAACTTATGTCACCAATCTCAATAATGCGCTCAAAGATCTCCCTGAATTAGCAGCAAAGCCGGTCAACGAACTGATTGCTAATCTCAGCGTTGTTCCCGAAGCCGTTCGAACAGTCGTACGCAACAATGGTGGTGGACATTCCAATCATACTTTTTTTTGGGAGCTCCTCACTCCTGGTGGCGCTTCAGCACCGACTGGCACCTTGGCAGAGGGTATCAACAAAGCATTTGGGAGCTTTGATGAATTTAAAGCAAAGTTTGAAGCTGCTGGTTTAGGACGTTTTGGGAGTGGCTGGGTTTGGCTCATTAAAAATAAAAGCGGCGCTTTGGAAATTGTTTCTACGCCTAATCAAGATTCTCCCATCATGGATGGCCATCAACCGATCATTGGAAATGATGTTTGGGAACATGCTTATTATCTCAACTACCAAAATCGCCGTGCTGATTATCTCAAAGCCTGGTGGAATGTTGTGAATTGGGATGTGGCAGAGAAAAATTATCAGGGATAATTTTTAGGCTAAAGGCGGAAGGACTGATACTATAAAATGATTGTCATTGCTAATGCTTCAGCTTTGAGTTTTGTTAGATACCATTTTGATCAATTTAAGAGAAGATACTGATTTTTAAAAGTGAACACATGAAAAATTCTTCAGCCTTCAGCCTTCAGTCTTCAGCCTTCAGTCTCAACTCCAATTACCTCAAACTCAAAGCCGGTTATCTTTTTCCTGAGATTGCTCGGCGCGTTAAAGAATTTTCAGAGCTTCATCCTGACAAGGCTGCCCGCTTGATTCGTTGTGGCATTGGGGATGTGACCGAACCTCTGCCGGCCTCGGTTCGAGAGGCAATGCACAAAGCAGTGGATGAAATGGGTTGCCGCGAAAGCTTTCATGGTTATGGGCCTGAGCAAGGTTACGATTTCTTGCGGCAAGCGATTGTAGAAAATGATTATCGTGCACGAGGGATCACGATTGAGGCGGATGAAATTTTTGTTTCCGATGGCTCCAAGTGCGATGGAGGAAATATTCTCGATATATTGGGAAGCGATAATCGCATGGCAGTGATGGATCCGGTTTATCCGGTTTATGTTGATACCAACGTAATGGCGGGGCACACAGGCCCAGCGAGGGAGGATGGATCTTATGAAGGATTGCTCTATCTCACTTGCAACCCAGAAAATGATTTTGTGCCGGCTCTGCCGCAGGAAAAAGTTTCCGTCATCTATCTTTGTTATCCGAATAATCCGACGGGAGCTGTTGCTTCGCGTGAGGCTCTAACCGCCTGGGTGGAGTATGCACGAGCTAACAGAGCGTTGATTCTTTTTGATGCGGCGTACGAAGCGTACATTCAAGATCCTGAGATTCCTCATTCGATTTATGAAATTCCTGGCGCGCGTGAATGTGCGATTGAATTTCGGAGTTTTTCCAAAAGTGGAGGTTTTACCGGCGTACGTTGTGCTTTTACCGTCGTCCCCAAGGAGCTGATGGCAACGACCTCGCAGGGCGATCAACGGCCACTGCATCCGCTCTGGCATCGTCGCTTCACGACAAAGTTTAATGGAGTGAGTTATATTACCCAACGAGGAGCAGCAGCTCTTTATAGTGAGCAGGGTAAGGTAGAAGTCCAAGCATTGATCCAACATTATATGGGCAATGCAGCGATCTTGCGTGAGGCTGTGACGGCGGCTGGATTGACCGTCTATGGCGGTTTCAATGCTCCTTATCTTTGGATCAAAGGACCAGCGGGAGAGAGTAGCTGGCAAACTTTCGATCGGATGTTGCATGACAAGCAAATTGTTGTTACTCCTGGAAGTGGCTTTGGGCGTGCCGGAGAAGGCTTTTTTAGAATGTCATCATTTAATAGCAGAGAAAAAATTTTAGATGCAGCCAAGAGATTGTTAAAGTCATAAGACTTTCATTGCTTATAGCAGATGATATCAAAGAAAAATTTATTTTTAGTAAATCTCTTCATATTTCTTGTTACAACAGAGACATTTGCTTCCCCTAAAAGATCCTGGAATGGCGAACCAAAAGAAAAACAATCTCTTCCAATTATCGAAGATCGATTAGAAGAAGTAAGAGAAGCATCGAGTGAAGAAAAATTAGTAAATAACAAGGATGATATTTCTGCTAAAAGAAGAAAAGATGAGGGGACATCTCTCATTGTAGAGGCCTCTTCACAAGAGGCGCAGAATTCTTCTTTGAATATTCCAACAATCTCAGTCGCGATCAATAACCTGCTTTGGAAGCAAGGAATTCCAACACTCTATCGTCTAGCCCTACACAGATTAATAAGGTTGCCACAAGAGCATTCTATTTTCAGTGAAGGGTTACCTCCTCAGTTATTCATAGAGGTTATTGAACCCTATGATAACCGTACGAAGCAGATGATTCAGGAACTTGATGACACTTGTCAACATTATGATCTCTATCAACTTTCTGAAGAAAAAAAGAAAAAAGAACATCTTATTACTTTAAAAAAAGGAGTTCAGAAGGCATTGGCTGAATGTATGGAGCATATTTCTCAAAAAAATTATCCTAAAGCTCTCTTGGGAATAGAGGCGATGAGCGTACAGTTGCCTTATCTAAAAATTACTATGGATAGCATAAAAGAAGGGAAAAATATCCATCAAAAATATATCTTGGCCAGAAGCTGTTCAAATCTAGAGAAAGGCAGGTTCTTAGCATCCTCTTTCCAGGCTATCAAAGAAAAAATTAAGGTTGCTATGCTGACTGGAAGCGGAAGGGCAAAACTTATTAAATTGCTATTATCGGAAAAAGAAGCATCTCCTCTTGAAATAGAATCTTCACATCAGATCCTTAACGATCATGAAAATAAACTCGTTCAAATAACGTCACTGACTAAGTGTCAAAAACAAGTTTTAGAACAATCAGAAGAATTAACATTAACTCCAGAAAAAATGGAAGAAGTAAAAATTTTTTCAGGATTTTTTTTATCAGTTTTTTCAGAAAAGTTGGATCAGGCTTTTCCTGAGGGAGATGAAGAGGGACTACAACTATTAAATAAAAAGAGGAATGCTTGTGATCAAATCATGAAGGTAATCATGAGCAAGGAACTGCAGATACAAGGCATGAAAAAGAAAATTGTAGAAACTAATAAAGAAATAATAAGGCTTCTTTCTGCAATACTCGAAACAAAAGCAAGACAGCATGAGCTTGCTCAGATTAAAAAAGAGCAATTGACTACTTATGAGAATGGAATGATCAAAGCTCAAGGAAAAGATTATGCTCCTATTTTTGATCTCTATCAGTTACCTAATGACTTTTTGAATAGACAAATTTCTTTGTTGCAAGCAGCGCAAGAAGATTTATTGGAAGGGAGAAGAGAGATTAGTAATCGTAGGTTTACCTTAGCTCAAAGATGGAAACTTTTGGAGGTAGAAACAAAGAACAATATTAATAATCTGAGCCAAATAGGTCTGAAACCAAGAATGAATGACTTGTTGGATGGGAGGAAATTTTACGCAATACAAATATTAAACAGTGAAGAAAAGGAGCTTGAAAATGAGGCATTATCATTCCCTCTAGATTTAGAAATGATCTCGCTTGCTTGGGATTTTAAGAAAACATTTGAAGAGAATTTAGAAACTTTTGCTCAAAAAGAGACTTAGCCCCAATGCCTATAAGGAAATCACCATGCTAAAATAAATTTGAATAAGAATCCTTACGCAAATTTATTTATTTTCATTCACGCTTTTAGCTTAAAGTAACTCCTAAATCTCCAATTTTTCCAAGGCTCAGGCCAGTCAACGCAGGAATTTCCGTTGCCATCTCACTAAAGAGTCCTTCGATCATCGCTGGGCCAGGATGCGAAGTGATCAAACGCAGCAGATCACTCAGAATTTCCCAATCATCCCGCGCAGAGCCTGGAGGCTGCAAGGCTTGATGGAGGCGTTGTAAACGACCTTTAACATTAATCATAGAACCTCGTTTTTCTGCTGCTGCAGATCCTGGTAAAAGAATTGTAGCTAGTGAGGTGGTTGTGTTTGGGAGAATATCGAGAACAATTAAGTTTTTGAGTGAAGCCAATAATCGTTCTGAAATACCGCAAGCAACAGCATTTTCGTGAAGGCAAATCAAGGAGGTAATGCGTCCAGAGGCGATGCCTGCTTCGATGGCTGAGAGGTGTGATCCTGGCTCAGCGCTCGTGAGCCCTAGGAGCTGAGCGCCACGAGTATTCGGATTGCCATCATTAGAAATTAAAAAGCCGTCGCCTTCTTGAACGCGAGGACGAATGTCGAAGAGCTCGATGGAGAGCACTTGCTGTAGACGACGCGTTAAGAAGAGTTCTTCATTGGTCATGCGACCAGACGCAATCAAAGCTACGGAACCTGGGGTTGCCTCGCGAAGGCCTTGGGCAGCTGCTTCTAGAGATTCATGCCACGTAGCCGGTGCAAGATGATTTTGTTGTTTCCAATGAGGCTGCGTGAGTCGGTCTTCGCGCTCGATGTATTTGTAGTTGAGGCGATGAGAGTCAGGCATCCAATACGAATTAACCTCTTCATTTTGGCGTGGCGTGATGCGATGAATTTTATTTTCGCGACTACCAATGAGAATATTGGAGCCAGTGCCGCAGCTGACGTCGATTGTTTTGGTTTCTTTCAAAAACCAAACGCGCATTTTAAAACGAAAATCTTTTGAAGTCAGAGCGCCGACAGGGCAGATATCAACGGTGTTGAGCGAGTAGTTGTTATCGAGCCGCTTTCCAGGATGAACGGTCAAGGTCGAGTGACTTCCACGATTCACAAATCCAAGTACATCATCATGGGCAACTTCTTGCATGAAGCGGATACAGCGAGAGCAGAGGATGCAGCGCTCGTCATCAAGGACGATGTGCTGGCCGATGTCGACATGTTTTGGTTTTTTGACTTTCTCTTCTTCAAAGCGAGAACCGCCATGACCGTACTCCACAGAAAATTCTTGCAAGCGGCATTCGCCTGCTTTGTCGCAGATAGGACAGTCCAGAGGATGGTTGATGAGCAAAAATTCCATGACGCCTTTGCGACACTCTTCCACGAGTGGAGAGTTAGTGCGGACCGCCATTCCTTCGGAAACTTCAAGCGCGCACGAAATCGCTGGCCGCGGACTCCAGTTGATGATCGGATGCCCATCAGGACCAAGCTCTGGTTTGCGATCAGGGCTCATTTTAGGAGAGCCAGTTTCTACCAAGCACATGCGGCAATTGCCAGGGACGCTCAGCTTAGGATGATAACAATAATGAGGAATATGCTCGCCGCTCTGCATGCAGGCCTCGATGAGGCGAGTCCCTTTTGGAAATTGTTTCCATGTTCCATTAATTTGGACATTGATCATTGGAGAGGGAGTTGGACTTGCAGGAGCGCTCATTTCGAAAAGTCTAAAGAAGAGTTGAAAGGATTTCAATATTTCTTGTTGTCATACGCTTTGCAATTTTTTTTGACTTTACCCTGCAAGCTGTAGCCTGTAACCTGTGATCTGCTTTTGGATGGGTGGCAGAGTGGTCGATTGCGCACGCTTGGAAAGCGTGTGTACCTTTATCGGTACCGAGAGTTCGAATCTCTCCCCATCCGTAGCCATCGCAAAGCGATGGCATTCCCGCCTTCCCGGGGAGAAGGTTTAAGTTTATAGTCAAATTACTTAGAACTTACAAGCAATTGACTTGTCCTTTTTAGGAAAAGACTGCGTTCTCATCCCGTCACGTTATCGTTTAGATAGCGCTGGGTCTTCGGCCTGGCCTTTTCTAAAAATTCCTGCGTTCTTCCCTGTAATTTCTAAGTAATTTGACTATAAATAGAAGTTCGAGTTCTTTTCGCGCTTCGCGCTTTTTAAAATAAAGCGAAGCCTAGATGACTCAAGCTCAAACTTCTAGCGCTCAAACTTTCATTTGAACAAATGTTGATATCAAGCGTTTAAAAAGGTAGCTTTTGTATTCTGAAAAGGAACTAAATTCCAAAAACCATGTTCGAAGGCGCTTTCCAAAAATTTTATAGGCAGCTTGTTCTCGATGCTTTCAGTCGAGGAAAATATGGAGAGTTTAGGATGATGATGCCAGGAGGTGCTTGTCGACTCTTTGGTGGCTTGGGGAAAGAGTTGGAAGCGAAGATCACAATCAAAGATGGAAATTTTTATCGGAGATGTGTTTTTTATGGGGCGCTCGGTTTTGCCGAATCTTATCTCCATCAAGAATGGGAGACAGATGATTTAACACATGTGATTGCTTGGTGTTTCCTCAATCGAGAAGTCTTTTCTACAGTCGCTACCCAGAAACACCAAAGGCGAAAGATTGATTTTTTAAAAAGTCTGACTCAGTGGAAATATCATCTTCGCGTTAATAACAAAAAGAAAAGCCGTGAACAGGTGCAGGATCCTTATCATTTGGGGAGCGATTTTTTTAAAGCTTGGCTGGGTCCTTCAATGACTTACTCTGCTGCTCATTATAATTCTGCTAAACAAACGCTAGAGGAGGCACAGGAGGAAAAATGGGAACAGCTTTGTCAAAAACTACGATTAAGATCACACGATTATCTTTTAGACGCAGGTTGTGGGTGGGGAGAGTTTGCGATCTATGCCGCCAAAAAATACCAATGCCGTGTTCAAGCGGTCACAATTTCTGAAGAGCAATTTCGAGAGGCCGCTCTGCGTGTCGAGCAAGCAGGGGTTGCTGATTTAGTGGAAGTTAGTTTTTGTGACTATCGTGATTTGAGTGGACGATTTGATAAAATTGTTGCGATTGAAATGTTGCAGCATGTTGGAGATCGGTGTGTCGAAACTTTTTTTTCCAAAATGGAAGAACTTTTAGCTCCCCGTGGCTTGATGGTGATTCAAACTCCTCTTTGTGGTGATAATGAATATCCATTGCGGCGTGATAGTGTTGATTTTGTTCAAAACCATATTGAGCCTGGATCACAGGTTATGTCGCTCCGTCGCATGACAGAAGCCCTTAATGTAACTAGTGATCTGCATCTCTTAGAAGCCGAGGACAGAACTTTTTCTGCAGCGCAGACATATCGAGTTTGGCGAAAAAATTTGATAGAAGCCCTTCCATCATTAAAAAAGCAAGGATACGATCCTTTGTTTCTTAGAAAATGGTTTTATTATCTCTGCTATAAGGAAGCAGCCTTTGCAACTCGGTATTTGGCAATGACTCAACTTTTCTACACACGACCTAATAATTATTTAGAATTAAACTCGCCTCTTTATTCACTATGAAAAAAATCTTAATACTGACTGCAGGATTTGGAGAAGGACATAACACAGCGGCTCGCAATATCTGTGAAGCTTTGCAAGAGCATCCTGAGAACCTGTCTTCAAAGTCTACTGATGCTGCGAATAACTGTGTCGCGCCGGTGCTCGCGTCATCGAGTATGAACGATACACTCAGCCGCTGTGCGCCGTCGACTCCTTGTTCTTCATCAGCCTCAGCGACTTTTAAGACAGGTTCTGATGTCACGGCCAGAGTGGTTGATATCTATACGCTGACTCATCCTCGTGTGAACAAGGTGCTGCAAAAGGGATATGTTTTTGCAATTAACAAATCTCCTTTTTTGTGGGAACAGATTTTTAATTTTATCAACCGCCCAGGTAGTCTTGAAAAGACGCTTTTTATGGCGCGTCACTTAAAACTGGCGCTGGGAAAATTGATCGGTGAATTTAATCCCGATGTTATTATTTCAACTTATCCTCTCTACTCTTTTTTAATTCATCAATTGCGTCAAGATTGCCATCTCGCCTGCCATGCTCCTTTGGTGACGGTCATTACTGATTCTACCGCGGTCAATACTTCTTGGTATCGTTGCCCGGCAAGTAATTTTTTCATCGTTGCTGATGAAGAGACAGCCGCAATCGTAAAACACGATCACATCACTCCTGAAAAAATTAAAATTCTTGGATTTCCGGTGACGCCTCGTTTGGCAACCTTGGCCATGCAGCGTGTAGCAGCTGTTCCGCCTTGGAAGATTCTTTATCTTCCTTCTTCAAAATTGCCTCATACACTGGAGGTGCTTCAAGAACTGCATCAATTACCTGACATTGAGGTAACAGTAGTGACAGGACGATTAGAGGAGTTGCATACGGCTCTAGAAAAGTCTCCTCTCATCGATGGAAAAAAAATAAAACTCTTAGGATGGACCGATCAGATACCAGAATTATTAACATCCCATCATCTTTATATTGGAAAAGCCGGTGGAGCGATCGTCCATGAGGCGATGGCTGCTCAATGTCCTGTTTTAATCAGTCATGTTGTTCCTGGGCAGGAAGAAGGAAATATTGAACTCATCGAACGCCTTGATATCGGGCGATTGGCCGTTCATTACCCTGTGAATCTAGCTGCATCTGTGACAGAAATTTTTCATCATGATGCAGGGATGTGGCATCGGTGGAAAAACAATTTAAAAAAGATAGGATGTGCTTCAGCAAGTCGAAATATAGCGGAGTTTATTTTGAGTTTGTGAGGGAGTGCTAAGGGAGGAAGAAATTCACCACAAAGAGCACAAAGCCGCTAAAGCGGCACACAAAGGAAAAAAATAAAAATTTTCATAAAAAATTTTATTTTGTGTTCTTTGTGGTGAATTCTTTGTTGAGACGTTGGTAGCTGCATTTGCAACCCTTCCTTGCTTTTTGTTGGGGTTGCGATTACCTTAATACTCTTATGAGTAAAAAAGAATCTTCGACCCTCAATAAAATCATTTTAGCTCTTGTTGTTTGGGTACCTCTCCTGGCTACTGTTTATGCCATTGTCCTTTTATGGAATCGTATGGTAGATCTGCCAGCACTTCTCGTTATGCTAGTAATGTTTATTTTAGGAGGTTTTGGAATTACGATTGGGTATCATCGTATGCTAACCCATAAAGCCTTTCAAGCACATGATTGGATTAGGGCTTTTTTCTTAGGTCTGGGATCAATGACGCTTCAAGGACCAGCTATAAATTGGGCTGCAACTCATATTGAGCATCATGCGAAATCTGATGAGGATGGTGATCCTCATAGCCCTATAAAGAGTTTTTTCCACGGCCATGTTGGTTGGATTTTGGATGATTTTCAACCCGATCTTGAAAAGTACGCAGGGCCACTTTTGAAAGATCGTCTGATTATGTTCATGAGTAAGACATTTTTGTTCTGGGTCTTTCTTGGATTTCTCATTCCTACGCTTGTTTGTGGATGGATCTTATCGCTCCATGGTGGAGGAATGGAAGGGTTCAAAAAAGGTTGCTGGGAAGGATTCCTTTGGGGAGGGCTCGTTCGTGTGTTCCTCAATCATCACGTGACCTGGTCCGTCAACTCGATCTGTCATACTTTTGGTGGACGTGATTTTGAAACAACAGATCGGAGTAAAAACAATTTTATTTTTGGCATCTTGGCGATGGGTGAAGGATGGCATAACAACCATCACGCTTTTCCTCGTTCTGCTTTTCATGGAATGAAATGGTGGCAGATTGATCCTTCCTCTTACCTTATTCGCATCATGGAAAAATGCGGACTGGCCAAAGATGTCGTTCGCATTTCTGAAGATCGTAAGGCCAAGCGCCGCACACAAGGGGTTGGCACGACAGAAGGAGATTTGCTTCCAGGTCTTAAGCTGACGCCAACAGGAGCTTCAGCAGTAAATAAAACTGTGGCTGTGGCACCGTCAACAACGACGGCTGTTTAAACAGAGTGCGCACAGTGCGTACATCTTCTCTTAGAGCATTTTAAATGAAGTTGTAGCCGATGCAGTGCCAGAAACGAGGAGCGCAGATCCGCAGTGTATTCTGATACTCGAGGACGCGAGCACCGGAGTGACGCCGCAATGCGCAGCTACAACTTTAGTGAAAATGCTCTAATATTGGCATCATTGTGTGAACGGATACACATCCAACATCATCGCAAAAAGAGCCATACGAATAGGAATACCATTGGCAGCTTGTCTGAAAATGGCAAGGGCAGAATGATTGTTGAGGTCTACATCAATTTCATTGGCGCGCTGATCACGTGGTAGCGGATGAAGCATGATTGTTCCTGGGGAACAGCATTGCTCGTAGGTCGCGCGATTGAGGCTGTAGTGGCCGCGATAGGCTTGAGCTTCTTCTAATGATGGAAAGCGCTCTTCTTGTAGGCGTGTCATGTAAACAACGTCAACGTTAGCAATGCCGGTTTTGAAATCTTCCGTTTGATGAACGTGATGGCCGCGTTGACACGCTTCTTCCAAGATGGAGTCCGGCATCTTCAAAGGCTCTGGGGCAATCCAAGTAAAGCGAATGTTTTTAAAGCGCGAGAGGAGTTTGGTGAGCGAGTGAACGGTGCGTCCATGCTTGAGATCACCAACCATCGCAATAGAAAGACCATCCAGCTGCTCGAAGCTGCGGCCTTGTTCTTTCATGATCGTGTAAAGATCGAGCAATGCTTGCGTCGGATGCTCGCCTGTTCCATCGCCACCATTGATGAGAGGTCGCTCTGTCGCTGCTGCAAATTCCTGAACAACTCCTTTGGTAGGATGGCGCACTACAAACAAGTCGACATAATTTTCCATGACACGGCTTGTGTCATAGAGAGATTCTCCCTTCACTAACGAAGAAGAAGCCATGTCCGCCATTTCAAAAACCGCTCCGCCAAGCCGATGGAATGCCGTTGAAAAGCTCATGCGCGTGCGTGTGCTCGGCTCGAAAAAAATATTTCCAAGCACCGCGCCTTCCAACACGCGAGTGATTTTTTTTCGCTGAGCATAAGGTTCCATCGCCGCCGCCACAGAAAAAATTTCAGCGATGTCAATTTTTTCAAATTGGTCGATAGAAAGGATGTCAGCGTTTTTGAAGATCATGAGAAAAATGAAGATAGCTAAGACAAATCATAAAGAAAAAAAAGGAGCTACCAAGAAAAAGTTTTTCTGTAACCTGCAACCTGTAACCTGTAACCTGCAACAGTGAATCATCTCGACGAGCTCGAATCTCAAAGCATTTACCTTCTTCGAGAGGCGTATCATCTCTTTCCGCGCCTGTGTCTGCTCTGGAGCATGGGAAAAGATTCGAATGTGTTGCTTTGGCTGACCAAGAAAGCTTTCGCGGGTCACATTCCTTATCCTTTACTTCATATCGATACCACCTATGAATTTCCTGAGATGTTGGAGTTTCGATCTTGGGCGCAAAATTTTTATCAATTTGAATTGTTAGTCAAAATTAATGAAGAAGCGCGGGAGGGTTTTGGATCTTATTCAGAGTCGATTGGTTATGAAACACATGATCCGATGACGGTGACGCATGAACTCAAGACTGTCGCGTTACAACAGTTCATGAACGAACAAAATTTTGATGCTCTGATCACGGGTATTCGACGAGACGAAGATGCAACGCGTGCCAAGGAGCGTTATTTTTCGCCACGGAAAAATAATTTTGAATGGGATTATAAAAATCAGCCTCCTGAATTTTGGAATCAAGGAATGGTGAAGCTGTTGCCAGGTGAGCATGTTCGCGTGCAGCCGCTGCTGGATTGGACCGAGGTTGATATTTGGCGCTACATTGAACGAGAAAGAATTCCAATCCCTGCCATGTATTTTGCTCGTGAAGGGAAACGCTATCGCTCTCTCGGTTGTTGGCCGATTACCAAGCCGATTGAGAGTCCTGCTGCGACGATCAATGAGATTATTGAAGAATTACTTCAGACTAAAACTTCAGAGCGTGCCGGTCGCGCTCAAGATCATCAAGAGTGCTATGCGATGCAGAAATTGCGTGCGAAAGGATTTCTTTAAGAAAGACTGAAGACTGAGAGGGTGTCTTGAAAATGGATAAAATTGATCCAGTACAAGGAGCGAGAAGCACAGCCGAGGAGTGTATAAGTAATACTCGACGAAGGCGCGCATCACAGCGACGCCGTAATGCGCGATTTTAGCTTTTTCAAGACACCCTCTGAAGGCTGAAGGCTAAGAATTTTATTAGTTGATCATTCAAATATTGATTTCAGAATCACTCTGTCATTCTATTTTATAAACAAATGTCTTTGAAAAATCCTTCAGCCTTCAGCCTTCAGCCTCCAGCCTTTTCCTCTCCACTCCGCATCATCACCGTCGGGCATGTTGATCATGGTAAATCAACATTCCTAGGGCGCCTTCTTTACGACACCGATTCGCTCTCCGATCAGCAGAAGCAGATGCTACAGTCGATCGCTTCGCAAACCCAACACAAGGATTTTCCTCCAGCCTCCAGCCTCCAGCCTTCAGTCTCTCTTGAATGGGCATTTTTGCTCGATGCTTTTCTCGAAGAGCAGGCACAAAATATCACGATTGATACGACACAACTTATTTTTCGGACCTCTCAGCGAAGCTACGTGATGATTGATGCTCCAGGTCATCAAGAATTCCTTAAAAACATGATCGCAGGCGCAACGAGGGCCGATGCAGCGCTTTTAATCATCGATGTTGCTGAGGGAATCAAAGAGCAGACACAGCGGCATCTTCAGCTTTTAAGCTTGATGGGAATCAAGCAGGTGATCGTTCTCTTGAACAAAATGGATTTAATCGATCGTGACGAATCTCTTTTTAAAATCAGAGCAGAGGAGATTGAAAAATTATTTTCACAGTATGAACTTGTGCTGCCGCAGATGATTCCCATCGTTGCTCGCAGCGGAGAAAATCTCGTCACACGTAGCGCTAAGATGAGCTGGTATCAAGGACCAACCGTCTTGGAGGCTTTGGAAAAAATGACAGCAGCGCCATCGCTTGAAAATAAGCCTCTCCGGTTGGTTGTCCAGGATGTCTATCGCTTCGACCAACGACGCCTCATCGTCGGCCGTGTCGAATCAGGAACCTTGCACGTTGGAGAGGAAGTTATTTTTTGGCCTGGTCGAAAAACAAGTCGTGTGCGATCCATTGAAGAATGGGGAACGGCTGAGCAGCCGCAGAGTGCAACTGCTGGAAAGTCAGTCGCAATCACGTTGGAAGACCCGCTTTTTGTCGAGCGAGGTTATGTCGGAAGCGCGAAGGCAGAGCCTCCCTTGGAGGGACGTGAAATCAGCGCGCGGATTTTTTGGCTCGATGCAGAACCTCTTGCATTAAACCAGCCTGTCACTATTCAACTTGGAACGCAGCGCGTGCTGGGGAGCCTTATTGCCATCACTAACTCAAAGAAAAATTCTATTACACAGCATGAAATTACCGATGTGAAAATTCGCCTAACACATCCCTTGATTTATGATTGCTACGAAGAGATTGCAGCCATGGGGCGTTTTGCGATCATGACTCAAGAGCGCTTAACCGGCGGTGGAGTCATTCTTACTTCCAGAAAAAATATTGCCGCGGAACGGACTATCAAGAGCGATCATCTTACATGGAGCGTAAGTACGATTGATCGAGACATGCGGAAAAAACAGTTTGGTCATCCTGGAATGGTGCTCTGGCTCACAGGATTGTCAGGTTCTGGAAAATCAACCGTGGCACGAGGATTAGAGGCGCTACTTCATCATCACGGTATGGCGACGATGATGCTCGATGGAGATAATCTACGACATGGATTGTGTGGAGATCTCGGTTTCTCATTAGAAGATCGTTCCGAAAATATCCGACGCACCGGAGAAGTTGCTAAGCTTGTTGCAGAAGCCGGACTGATCGTCATTTGTGCTTTGATTTCTCCCTTCAACGCCGATCGAGAACGAGTCAAGGAGTCGTGCCTGCGAGATGGAATTATTTTTAAAGAAATTTTTGTCGATGCTCCGCTTGAAATTTGTGAAGCGCGAGATCCTCGCGGACTCTATCAAAAAGCGCGTCGTGGAGAGATTGATCATTTTACTGGCATTACTTCTCCCTACGAGATTCCAACAGCTGCTGACGCCCATCTTTTGACAGAGACCTCTTCATCTGAAGAGACGATCCATCGACTTTATGAGATGGTGATCTTTTGGCTTGATGCTTTGTAATCGTTCGGCTGACTGATAAAGAACAAGCTTTGTACAACTACTTTTGTGGAAAGTTGAGAGGTTGAGCCGTTACGTCATTCCCGCTTCGTTCTCGCCTTCGCGGGAATGAAGCGGGAATAAAGCAGCTGTTGAGCGCCGCTAGCGTGGCTGTTGAGAAGAAAGCAACCCCTCAACCTCTTAACAAAACTTTTGCTGCTAAATTACTTTTTCTTGTCTGTGATCGAGTCTGCTGGACAGATGCTGATGCTTCTTTCCAAACGTAACGGCGGAGCAGCACTAACAAGGATGCAGTGAGTGGGACAGCCAAGATTGCTCCCAAGAGTCCGCCTAAAAGGATACTCCATGTAAAAACAGAGAGGATGATCGTTAGTGGATGGAGGCCGACGGAATGACCCACAATGCGAGGAGATACAAAAATCCCATCAATATTGTTAGCGATAAGAAAAATAAAAGTGACGAGGAGAGGATGCCACCAATCTCCAAATTGAGCAGCGGCGATGAGCACAGCAGGAATCCAACAGATGATGATTCCTGCATAAGGAATGAGGCCCAAGACACCAACCATGATTCCTAGTAACAGTGCAAAATCGAGATGGACAAAAATCATGAGTGCTACCGCGATCATGGCACCATCGACAAGACTGACAACAAGTTGGCCTCGAAAAAAAGTGATGATGATGTTGTTAATTTCGAGGAGTAGAGAAGCGACTTCGTCCTTTAAGGGAGAGGGAGGCAAGGGAAGGTAGTTGCTCCACCTGGCTTTGATCGCTGGACTTTCTAGTAGGAAAAAAAAGAGGACAATAGGAACGAGGATGAGACTGGCCAACGTTCCAAAAATTCCAAACACGCCACCAATACTGTTTTTCAAAAAATGACCCAAGGCATTCACCATGGCAGGAATTTTTTGTTGAATCCATTGAATTCCTTCCGCAATCAAGTTAGCAGCGTAGTCGTGAACGCTGCTAGGTTGAGCCTCATTACGATGTTGGGACGATTCCAAAAAATTACTGATAAAATCAGAACTCGTGGTGATCAAACTTTGGACATGCTGCGTATAAGTGGGGAGATTTTTAACGAGTGTGTTGGTTTGACGTTGCAAGGTGGGTCCAATCCAGCAAGCAAGCCCCACCACACAAAAAAGAAAAATCGCAAAGACCGTGATAACACTCCAAGTGCGGCGGAAACCACGATGACAAAGCCAAGTGACAACGGGATTGAGAAGGTAAGTAAGAACAGTTGCCAAGGCGACTGGAATCAAGATGGGCTGCAGCAGAGCAATTCCTTTGATCATCATCCAACCGGCAAGAACGACAATGCAGGTAATGCTTCCAAGGGCAATGGCTGTGAGGGCATTCCAGCAAGCTTTGCGCTGAAAGGGCGTTGGTGGATCAAAGGACATGATGAACATAGGCTAAAGACTAAAGGCAGAAGGCAGAAGGAAAAAGTGGGATAAAAACCAATGCTGATTACTTAGCCCGAATATTCATAGTGAATCTATCGCGACTTGTGGAAGGCTCATGACTTGTATGCGCCTTGCACTGCGTCTCATGACGATTTACCGTGAAATATTCGGGCTAGAAATGGGGACAGTCCAGTTTGCATTTTGTTGATAGTTTTCTTGATCAAAATGACAAGGATTGTTCAGGGTTGCACGATCAATCGGGATGCATTGCTGAGAAATTGGATCGTAGTAGAAATATTCAGAGTGTGTTGAATCTTCAGAGTGGTGGCCGGCCGCTTCACGACCGAAGCTGTGATCGGAATGATCAGAGCTTTGATCAGGAGAGATTTTCCAAGAGCTGTTCCATGAGCTTTTTTCTCCATCCTCTAAGAGCTCCAAAAGATCAGAAACATTCCAAGAGCGAGAGGAATCAGGAATGGAAAGATCAGGCG
>JAIEQF010000045.1 GCA_019747895.1 Chthoniobacterales bacterium | reverse complement strand
GGCAAGCCCTTAACAAACACCTTCACTTTTTCGCTCTTTCCTAAGAGCTACCGGTCACATGCCCTTATAGTAAATGCCTGGCATAGAGTACAGCACCCGAAATGGCCTTGATAAGAAACGTTGGTTTTTAACAGATCATTCAGACAATAAAGATGTTGCTGTAAATTTAGACTTCTTGCTGCGGCAGAGGCGCTGGCAATTTTCTCTGTAGAAAAAGTTAATATTTGGTCGCTATTGAGCGCCAACAGCATCAATTATGACTGTTTTTCTAACTTATACTGCAGATTCGTTTTCACCCCTGCCCATTCACCTTGAATGATGCTGTATTGGTAAAAATCACAGATCACCCCATTGGGCATAATTTTCAAATTGCGCAAGATGCCATCAAGCTTGGCACCGAGACGCTCGATCGCTCTGCGACTTTCAACGTTGAATTGATTTGCAGTCAGCGTCACCGCGATGCAATCGAGCGCTTCAAAAGCGTGAGTCAAAAGCAGCAACTTGCATTCGGTGTTGATCGCTGTGCGTTGTGAACTTTTGCGATACCAGGTCCAACCGATATCACAACGTCGATTCATGAGATCAATCCTCCAGTAGGTCGTCATCCCAATTGGTTGTTGCGTTGCATTGTCGATCACCGTAAAAGGAAGCAACAGTCCCTGACTATGCCATTGGAGACGTCGCTTAATCTCGGAAGCCATCTTCTCTGGCGTCGGAACAGAGGAATACCAAGCTTTCCAAAGCTCCCCATCTTTGGCTGCCTCAATCAAGGCTGCACAATGATCCATGCTGAGTGGAATCAGAGTTGCCTGTTTTCCTTGGAGCGTTACAGGTGTGAGTAAGTTCATAAATTTTTTTCTATTTTCCATCCCTCTTCATGAGCAAATCATCTTCGTAAAAAAATGGAAAGTTTTTTGGTAAGGCAGATCGATTGATCACCCGAAAGCCATTCTTAAGATAGAATTTTTTAGCGGCAATCGCCACATCTTCCTTAGTGCTTAAATAGAAGATGGCGGCATGATGCTTCTTAGCAAGATGTTTCAAGAGATGATCTAAAAGCATTTGAGCAACACCACACCCACGTTCGCTTTTTTTCACAAACATCCGCTTCAGGGCAAATTCATGATCGCTCAGTTGCTGACAAGCAATGCTCCCAATAATTCCATCTGCCTTCAGCGCCACTAAAAATAATCCCCCTGCCTGCTCGTACGCTTCTTCTATTTGTTGAAAATCGGGAAAATTTTCTCTCCTAACTTCAAAATGATTTTCGTTAACCCAAATGTGAAAGATGAGATCGAGAATCGCAGCCGAATCTGCATTGGTGGCTTTTCGAATGGTGATTTCTTTAACCATGTTCTGCTAAGGCATAATCAACCGCAGCGCTCGTCTGCAAGAGCATCGGATCGATAATTGACAATGAAGAACTCTCTTGATCCACGATTAAGGGAAACACACTACATCCTAATATAACAGCGTTAAGATTCTTATACTTTGTCATTAAAGCGGCAAAATAAGACTTTGCTTTTTCTGTAATAATATTCTGCATCAGTTCATTTGTAATTTCATTAATTTCTAAGCGTTCCTCTTGATTGGGAATCATCACTTCAATCTCATGTTGCTCTAACTTCTTTGCAAAGAAGCCATCTTCGAGTGTGTTCTTCGTCGCCAATAACAAAACTTTTTTGTAATGCTGCTGCTTGAGTTGCTACACTACAAGATCAAGCGCATGAAAGACTGGAATGTTAGTCACAAGACGCTCTTTAATCATGTCGTAATATTTGTGGAGTGTATTACAACAAATGAGAATGCAATCTGGCTTTAATGCGATCAACCCTCGCAGCTCTTCCTCCAGTAATGCAGCTACACGATCGTGATCTTTTCCGTAGGCACTTTGGATCTCATGATAGTCGATGCTTTTGAGTAAGATCTTTGCGCTATGCTGCCCACCCAAGCGTTCCTGCACGAGCTCATTTAAAATTTTATAATAAATGATCGTCGATGACCAACTGACACCACCTAAGAGTCCAATAGTTTTCATACGTTTTTATTTTTTATAATTTTCTTAATCGCTGCAAAGCATATTTAAACTTACTTTGGACACTACTGTTACATTCTCAATGTCTAATAATTTTGATACTTGAGCTGCTTTCTTTTGCTACGAGTTCAATTTCTCCACCAATGGGAAATGTAATAAAAGGTGTCGTATGGCCAAAATCAACATTCGCAATGACTGGAAGATGATCTAGTTCCTTTTTTGTTTTTACAATTTTTGTGAGCAATTCTTGAGTCATACCCGTCTTAGGAGTAAATCTTCCAAAGACGATTCCTTGGACCTTAGCAAAATCAGACAGATGAATTAGCGACTGCAAATCTCTATCGATTGTTGCTGCATGGGCTTCGTCGTCGTCTTCTAAAAACAAAACGGCATCAGTCAGAGCGGGCATAAACTCCGTACCTTGTAATAAATTGAGAGTGCACTGATTCCCGCCAATAAGTGTTCCTTTTGCGCTTCCTTCATTAATGACCCAATATCCCTCATTGCTGACAAATTTTCTATCATCTTGATTATTGGCCCAACGCCCATCACTCCATTGCTTCGATGGTAAAACTTCAAAGGAGTCTTCATTCATCACACATCTCTTAAAATATTCCAACGTGTGATCAAATCCATTTTTCTCACCAAAAGAAAAAAAATGAGGACCTGAGTAAGTAACTAATCCCGTTTTTGCAAAAACAGCATTACCAAGAGCCGTGATGTCGGAATATCCACAAAAAATTTTAGGATTTTTTTTGATCAAATCATAATCGAGATAACGCAAAAGCTGATTGCTGTTAAATCCTCCAATAACAGTAATGACCATCTTTATTGATTGATCGCTAAACGCTTCATGGAAATCATCTCTCCGATGCTCCATAGACGAAGAGTCAAAGGCATCTATTTCATTAACGTGTTTTGCAAAACTTAAATGGAGTCCAAGTTCTTTAAATCTTGTTTGGGCAATTTCCTTCAACCCTTCATTAATCAACGGCATTGCAAGACTTCGAGCTGGTGCAACGACTCTAATGCCATCTCCAATTTTTAATTTTTTGGGAAATATTTTTTTCATGTGCTGTGAATATTTTTTTAATTTGAAAATTATTTTAACCCATAAAGCGCACTCGTTTTTCCCATAGCACACGCCCAATAGCGATCGCCATACGACCAGTGCCAATACTCGGTGGCCACATTGACAAAGCCAACCTGCTCGAGCACACGATTCATGATGGCTCGATATCTTTTAGCCTCTTCAGAAATCTTTTTAGAATCAGGCACCGAGAGCGATCCATCATAATCTAGCATCCAATCTTTAGGATGAATCCCCATATCAACAGCAGTTCCATCATCATCGATGAGATAAACATCAATAGCACTTCCTACCGCATGAGAAGGAATATTTGGAGTGCCATCTAAGTTGATCGTTGGAGCAACGAGTTGTTGCGTTTCAATAAATTGCTGTTCATAAGACCACTCAGGATGATGAGCCTTGATGATGGCAAAGCGATCTTCGAAGAGACGCTGCTGCAATTCCAAACTTCGATAGCCTTCATACAAGCAGAAGCGCAATCCCGATGGCAAGAGACGCTGCGCCTCAAGCAGTTTTTGATAAACGGTTTTGCGCAAATAAGTATAATCGCGATTGTCTGGAATTTCAGGCGACGGGCCAATGACGATTCTTCCTTCATCTCTCACGTCAATGAAAGGATCTCCATTTTCTTGAATCGGCATAGCACCGATACGTGGATCAGAGGGAAGGAGTGTGTTCATGTTGATATTTAGCTTCATGTTGTAACAACCATTCTTTGCGGGCAATCCCACCACCATAACCGCCAAGCGCGCCACTACTATTAATAATACGATGACAAGGAATCACAATGGCAAGCTGATTCGCTCCATTAGCATTGGCAACAGCACGCGTTGCCTTCGGCTCCCCTATGGAGAGTGCCTGCGCAGCATAGCTTCTGGTTTCACCATACGGAATTTTTAAAAGTGCCTGCCAAACTTTTTTTTGAAAATCAGAACCAAGTAAAAATAGTGGCGTCTCAAATTCTTTAAGTTTCCCTTCAAAATAGCTTTTCAATTCTCGATCGATCGAACGAAGTGGCTCCGTCATTCCAGGAACAATCGCGGCTTTCAGGCGCAAGCGCAGACGTTCAATTTCTCGTTCGAGTCCTCGCCGCTCCACAAATTCGAGAAGATAAAGTTCTTTCTCATCAGCAACAGCGAGCATCGGCCCGAGTGGCGAGTCCAGCCAGGCGACCTTAAGCAAACAATGTTGCTCATGAGGCTTTGTAGGTGCCGCTCCCATGATTTTTGAAAAAGCATCTCGAAATCCACTGCTCGATTCATAACCAGCTGAAAGTTGCGCTTGAATCACAGCTCCTCCTTTTCGAATTTCTTTCATCGCAAGTCCCATCCGCCGCGCACGTGCGTATGCGACAAAGGTCATTCCAAACCGTTTTTTAAATTGGCGCCGTGCCGTTGAAGGATCGACTGAGAGCGCTACAAAATCGCGATCCTTCCAACGCTTTTCAGGATGAGCTTCTACAGCCTCGACTAATTTTTTGACTAAATCAGAAACATGATCAGGATGAGAAAGCGGCTGACAACGTCGACATGGCCGAAAGGAGGCCAGAAGTGCTTCTTGAGCTGTTTTAAAAAATTCACAGTGCTCCTGCTTGGGCTTGCGTGCCGGACACGTGGGACGACAAAAAACTCCTGTCGTTGTCACCCCAACATAAAAGATCCCATCGTACTCTTTGTTTTTATCCAGGAGCGCTTGATAATATTTTTGTTGAAGCTTTTCAGTGAACATTATTTTAAAAGTTAGCGGCAAATTGAAGAAGCCTGCAATCTAACACTTTTTAAAAAATGCATCGCCGATTTTCAGGCGTTGATTTTATAATTTTTGTCAAAGACCTAATTTTTACCTACAACCTGCAACCTGTTTCCTGTAACCTTGAGTTATGACACGCCCTGCCTCTTCTTCCACCATTTTCATCAATTATCTTCTCCTGCTTGGAATTGGATTGATCTGGGGATCACAATATTTTTTCATCAAAATTGCGCTTGGAAGTTTTTCCAACGCCATGGTCATGGCAGGACGAGTCGTTATCGGAGCTTCTGTTTTAACACTTTTATTGAATCTGCGAAAAGAGCACCTTTCTATCAAACAACCTCAGCGTTCTTTTTTATCCCTCTTGCCAGAATTTATCCTCATTGGTTTTTTTGAAGCAACCTTGCCCTGCTTTCTTATTGCTTGGGCACAGCAGCAAGTTCCTAGCAGCGTCACCGCTATTTTGATGGGAACAGTCCCTCTCTTTGCAACGATTTTAGAAGCGCTCTTCGTCAAAGATTATCCGATTTCTGGAAAAAAAATTGCTGCCATTCTCACTGGGTTTTGCGGAGTCCTCGTACTGATTGCTCCTGGGCTCTTTGCTAGTAAATTAGGTTTCTCTCTTTCTAGCATGTTTCCAATAGTTCCCGTCATCGCCCTTCTTTTTTCTTCACTCTGCTTTGCAATCTCCGTCTCACTTATTAAAATTCGCTTAGGCAATCGAGTAGCACCACTTCGTGCAGCGCAAGGGATTCTTTTTGGCGCGACGATCACAGCTATTCCCTTTCTATTCTTCTTTTCAAAGACATGGTTCATTCATCCCATCTCTCATGCTTCTTGCCTTTCTCTTCTTTTGGTCGGCATCTTCGCTGGGGGCGTTGTTTACACACTTTATGTTCGACTGATCAATCGCGCAGGTCCTAGCTTTGCTTCAACTGGCAATTATCTTGCACTTCCCATTGGTACTTTTATGGGCATTGTGATTGCTCAGGAACCATTCACTTCGAATGTCATCGCTTCCTTCGCGCTGATTTTGAGCGCTCTTTGGTTATTGAAAGAAAAGAAGAAAGCTTGATGCGTTCCACTAGAATTCTATTATCTTTAGATGAGTGAGAAAATTTGTCCGGAATGCGAAATGAACGATGTGCTAGAGCATGCTGAAAAATGGGAGTGTATGACTTGCGGCCATGAATGGCCACGCGAAGCCGAGCCCGAAAAAGCCAAGATTATAAAAGACGCGAATGGGAATGCTCTCATGGACGGCGACCGCGTCACGCTCATTAAAGACCTCCCGCTCAAAGGGGCCCAAGTTCTCAAAGGAGGGACGAAGACTGGGCCCATTCGATTGGTTGATAGCGATCACGAAATTTCCTGTAAAATCGAAGGCATTGGCGCAGTGGGGCTCAAAGCCTGCTTCGTGCGAAAGAGTTAACCTGATTATTTCACAGTAATTCGTCGTGCTAAGATATGAGTCTGTTCTGCCATGTGAAAAAAATGAGCAGGACTTTTTCCTGAAAGTTTTACCAGTTCTTTTTTCCAATCTTGCAGCAGTTCTAATGCAACCAACTTCGCTTCAATCGCCTTGCCCTCCCATTCTTCAAGGCGCCTTAAAAGCAACCCCTTCGTTGTCATCGGATCCAAATGCTGCTGCGTGGTGTAGTGCTCGATCACATCAAAGCATCCTGACTTTTGGCAAAGCGTCGGTAGTTTTTTTCCAATATTAAAATCAACGCCATTAAAATTCCCTAAAGCAATCAACGTTTGGAAATAATCATTCACTGCTTTATGACCAGTTGAGGTTCCAGCAGTACTCATTGTTGATTCTTGGAGTGACAGCATTCCTGATGGTTTTAAAAGCTGGCCCATCTTCCGTAGCGCCATCTCAGAATCTCTGAGGTGCATCAGCACCATGCGGGCATAGACAAGATCAGCTTCGTTCTTAGGGGAATTTTCAAGCGTTGTAATATCGCCACAAACAAAGCTGACATTTTTAAAACCCAATTGCTGAAGTCGCTCTTCTGTTCGCCCCAGCTGCTCCTGACTCAGATCCAAAGCATAGACATGTCCTGTCTCACCAACTTGACGTGCTAAATATTCTGTTACCGCTCCAGAACCACAACCCACATCCCAGACCACCATTCCTTTTTTGAGTCCTGCTTTGGCTAGCTGTTCATGAGCAGCAGCAGCCAAGAGGTCATGTTGCACATCGAGGTTTTGTGCGGCTTTGGCATCAGTTGCTAGCAGGTAGCTGTGTAAATATTTCATAAAAAAACTCTCTCTTATTAGTCTTGGTTATTAAGATGCTTTAAAAAGAGTTTAGCACTCATCATTCATAAAAATAAAACTTATGATTTGAAATTTTGAAAAAGCTGAATTAGCTTCTACTTATTTTATTTTTCATGAAGAAAGCATACCCCCTAATTTTCTTTTTCTTAACGAGCTTATTAAGCATACAAGCTCAATCAGTTAATATTCAAAACTCAGAGCCATCTGCTCTTAGCTCTATTCAACTCTCTCGACAAATCACAGCGATTGATCTAGGTGATTTTTTTACTACTGATAATACCTCCGCCCTCCTTCCTACTGAAACTACTGACCAAAAAGTCGGGGGATTTCCTATTAGCACTTCCTTTCTTAGTTCATTATTGAATTTACTTGCCGAAGGAGGTTCCGACACTTTTTTAAAGTTTGATGCGAGTGGACTTGATTCTTGTATTCTTAAAAAAGAGGGTAGCAATCAATTAAATACCTACTCTGTTATTGATGAAAAAATTTTAGCTTATGCAGACTCTCTCGATTTAACATCTGTTAATCCCTATCTTTATCATCTCCTTAAAAAAAAATTTCAACATTCTAAAAACGAGAAATATCTGGTTATTAAATTAGGAACCGTTGATGAGTTGTCTCCAAAATTTGAAAATACTGATAGGACAACTGACATTCTAACTTGGTCTCAAGTTTCAGAAAAAAATATTCAGATAGACTATTTTTTGTTTAAAAAAACCCTGCATGATTCAGGCGCTTCATTGCCCACATCTCAAGGAGAATTATGGATGCTGATTTCAAAGGTTGACTCCTCAGAACCAAACTCAACTCTTAACGAAGAAACCTCATTAATAGACACTGCTTCTCAATTAGCACAAAACAACTCGCCTGCTTATCAAGCAGCATCAGCAGATAATTCAGTATTAAAAAATCAATCAACTTGGTGGAATAGCAAGACTCCTGAACAAAAAATGGCTCTTATTAAAACAGGAGTTTTTCTAGGAGGTTGCTTGATTGCCACAGCTTTTCCTGAACTTCCTGTTATGGAAAAAATTCTTATTCTTGTCTGTTTGCCTTGTTTTATCGAATTAGCAGATACTTTAAGGACAGCTTGGAATGCCCTTTAATTTTTTCTGCTCAGGCATAAAATTAACTCTTCAGTAGCTCTATTGCCTCCAAAACAGATGGACCCTTGATCTTCGGCGATGTCGGGCTTTCACAAAACTCACGCCAGACGTACAACTGTAGCTCGCTTGCATCAAACTGCCGATCGGCAAAAACACCATCGGCGCGAGATTGAAATTGTTTAAGACTGCGATAGCGCTCGTCTTTCAAAAAACTCTCCACCACCCAATCGTAAATCGGAATGAAGTGAAAATGAAAGGAAGGGCCTTTCATGTGTCCATAGCGTCCGATGTAGAGATAGATTGGTTTCAAAACCTCCATCATTAATTTTTGGACACGCGCCAAATGACCACCCATCTCGGCTAAGGCCTCAGAATCTAGCTCCCAGAGGTGCGTTGTGTTTTGTTTCGCACACATCAAAAGATAACCTGGCAATGCAGCATCAGACCTCTGCTCGACAATCCAATGCTTGGTTTCAAAAAGAAGGGTTTCAGGTGATGGAGAAGACATCGTTATTCAGTATTATGTAGAGATAATTTTGTTTTCAAATAAGAAAATTTACGCCATTAATCCAACAACAAAATACCTATGAAACCAATCTTCCCCATTTTTTTCAGTTTACTGTTTTTTTTAACAACCCTTTCCGCAGCGACGACTCATCGTGAAAAGCAGTGCGAAAATAGCGACGTCATCGTTTGGAAAACAACGATTGAGCCGCATCAGCCATTAACGATGCACCGCCATGACCATCGACGTGTTGTCGTTGCTCTGACTGATGTCGATCTTCTTGTTAAAAATGATCGCGCCCAATCTCATGACCTCATCATGAAGCGTGGAACCGCTCGCATTCTACTTCCAGACAAGCCAAAAGAACTTCATTGCGACATCAATCAATCCAATCATCCGATGGAAGTGATGGTGATTGAGTTTAAAAAATAATCAAAAAGATCCAAAGAGATTTACTTTTTAATATCAGCAGCATGAGTTGCTTGTTTTAAAAAATCATCTAATGCTTGATTAAACTCATCAGCATGTTCCCAAAACATCATGTGCTTATCCCAAGTTTTTATCAACGTCGCATGAGGAGCGTGAATTTTTAACCAAGCTGCTGATAGAGCCGCCACCGGAGAGGCCACCACATTTAGAACGGGAATATTCTGTTTGTCTAACAATTCCGCTTCTTTTGTATAATCAGTCAGGCTGGCATCACCTAAAAGTAATAGCGCTACATAGGACGGAGTTTGCAGCATTTGATCAGTCCATTTTTGAATTTCTGCTGAAGTCAATTCTCGATCATTCATTCCAACGACGAGTTGTTTGGTGAAATTGTAACGATCATGTTCAATACCATTGGAAGCTGCTTGTCGTTTTTCACCAGCACCAGGTGAATGCCATTCATCAGCTTGACCAGCTCCTTTTGGTGCCTGATCAATGCAAACAACTGCCTTTATATTTTGAGTGCCATATTGGCGAACATAGGCATAGGCATCCCTACAACCGAAAGACCAACCAACTAAAATCACATCTTTCAATTGTAATTTTTCAATTAAGTCATGGAGATCTTTTCCATGTTGCTCGTATGTGTTGTGACTTAATGTTGATGGTGACAACCCCTGCCCGCGTGGATCAAAAGTAATCACGCGATACCGTTGAGAAAAATAAGCCATCTGTTTTTCAAAAAATAAATGCGTTCCGGTCCATCCAGTAATAAAAACAATTGGCTGACCATGTCCCTGATCTTCGTAGCACAACGTGTTGCCATCAGGCAGTGTCATAAAACCATCGGCTTTGAGAGACTGAAAAAGAGAACACCAAATTAAAAATAATAAGCTTATTTGTAGTAATATTTTTTTCATGAAATCGTTCTAGGCGGTGTCATCCATTAAAGACTATCAAAAAGTCTATCAACAGGAAAAAACTGCTACTAGCCTCACTTCAGCTACACTTCTGTCGTTCCCGCGGAGGTGAGAACCAGGCCACGGTCAATTCTGAGTTGAGTAAGTGACCTCAAAACTGTTTTATGAAATCAAAAATAAAGATCAACAGTCTGCTGGGTCCTCGCGTACGCGAGTATGACGTCGGGGGTGTAGCGACTGTTAACTCTGAAAATTCAACAGTATATTTTTCTGTGCTAAAACAGAGGATTGATTAATTGATGCCACATCCTCATATTCCCCCAACATTTGATTCCAAAGCATAGCTTGCTCTTCATCACTCTGCAGCTGTTCTGGGAATGCGATCACTTGTTCTTCGGTTTTCATATGAGTTTCATTAATCTGAGCACAATAAAAATTCCCCATTGCAAACACAAACAAAATGAACGAAGTTTCATTGCTAGAATTTGAGCACTCCCATGAATCCGCTAAAGCACTCTCTTTATTTAATACTTGTATCAATTCTGTTACCAACGACCCCTCTTGTTGCTCATCAAGATAAGAACAGCACGATTACTTTTCTTGATCCTTCATCGCTCACTACCGCACTGACTGTTACAAAAATTTTGCCACCTCCGCCAGCAGAAGGATCGCAAAATTTAATCACTGATCAAGATGCTAGAACCGAGGTCGCTGCTGCTGCTACAAAGACTGAAATAAAAGCCGCTAAACATACAGAATACGATGTCTTTTCTTTTTCTGATATTCTTGGCCCTCGTTTTAATGCTCAAGAGCTTCCAAAGACAGCTGCTTTTTTTAAAAAAATTGATGGCGACACGCATGGAGCCATTCACATTGCCAAAAAAACTTTTGAACGCCCGCGTCCGATGAAGACAACTGGTTATGACTATCCAAGCGGTCACTCCACTTTGTCTTTTGTTTGGGAATCATTGCTTGTTGATATTTTTCCGGAACGTCAAAAAGAACTTTATGCCCAGGCAAAAACCATGGCATGGAATCGCGTAGTTCTCGGTCATCATTATCCAAGCGATATTGCTGCTGGCGAAACATATGGTCGCTACTTAGCTCAAGAATTTCTTAAAAATCCTCATTGCCAACAAGAATTAGACGGCGTCAAAGAAGAACTAAAAAAACATCTTATACCATCTTCAACGATGGCTTCCTATCAGCCTTCAAAACGAACGTCTCTTCACAAAAACATCATCGATTAATTTTCGAGATAACGTTGAAGGCGGCGGCAACTTCGGCAACTCATCACGATGAAACCAACGTGCTTCCTCCAACTCGCTTGGATCAATCTTAATTTCACCACGAAGATAATCAGCAGTAAATGCAATCATGAAGCTGTCAGGAAATGGCCAGCTTTGACTTCCAAAGTATTTTAAGTTGGTCACCTCCAGCCCCACTTCTTCTCGCACTTCGCGATAAACGGTCTCCTCAGCTGACTCACCAAGATCGATAAAACCTGCCAAGATCGTGTACATCTCCGGCGGATGCTGAGGACCACGTGCTAACAAAATTTCATCACCTCGTTGAATGAGAACCAAGACAGCAGGAGAAAGTTTTGGAAAAAAGGATTTCTGACATTGTGGGCACTTTTTCTCCGTCGTCTCCGGAACCTTCTCCAAAGAGCCTGCACAGTGACTACAAAACTGAAGCATCTGATTTGCAACAGCCCAATGTGCTGCGCGCAAAACTTTTTTCCCAATCTCTAGTTGACTACTCATGGAAAGAAAATAGTCACGCGGAGCAATCAGCTTTATCTCTGAATCAGCTTCATCATGAGTTTCTTCCTCTTTGATTTGAACCATGAGCACACATTCATCTTCGTGCACTGCTTGAACATTCCATTGAAAGCGCTCCAGCGTCTCTCTGACCAGCAGCAATGGAGAGTCATTCTGAATAATAAATTTTCCTTCTGTCGTATAAAAAACAGCTCGTTGGTCAGAAGGTTTTTGAGTGAGGTCTGTAAGATGGATTTGTTTCATAAAAAAACTTTTTATTTTTCTTTCTCAAACCGACATTCAAAAGCTGCACGTAATGCTTGGACCATTGCTGGGGCAGCCTTGGCAACACTTCCGCAATCAAAAGGAGGATGTGGATCATATTCAATGCCAAGCTGAATGCGCTTGGCAACGGTCTCGCCAGCGATCTTTGCAGCAAGTGTTAAACCCATATCAATGCCAGCTGAAACTCCAGCAGCTGTGATGATTTTTCCAGCTTCGACAACACGTTGCTGCATTGGAATGGCTCCCCATTTTTTTAAACGATCCATGACCGCCCAATGGCTCGTTGCCGACAATCCTTGAAGGAGACCAGCTGCTCCTAAAATCAAACTTCCTGTGCAAACGGAAGTCGTCCATGTCGTCGTTTGATGAATGGCGCGAATCCATTCCAAAACTTCAGGATACTGTTCCAACGTCGTTGCATTCCCTCCTCCTGGCACCACCAGAACATCAGCTCGCGAAACATCTTCTATTGAATGCTCAGCGATTAATGTTAACTGCATTGCATCTGTTTGAATGGCTCCAGCTTTTCGCGCCACATGTTTCACCTGTACCTCAGGAAGATGAGCAAGCACAATGTGCGGTCCGATGGCATCAAGAGCTGTCATTCCATCATAGAACAAAAAAATAATTGTCTTCATAAATAAAGTTTCATCCCTTCATGTGTGGCTCTAAAACCCAGTCGTTCATAAAATTTCCTGGCACGTGTTCGTACTTTATTCGTGGTTAGTTGAATAATGGAAACATTTTTTTGGTGAGCATAGGCAAAAATCTTTTGAAACATCCACTCACCAATACCTCTCCCACAAAAAGCCTCAGTAATCCGTACTGCCTCCACTTGCAAGCGCGTGCTGCCCCGAAATGTTAATGAAGGGAGCAAGGTCAAATGACAGGTTCCAATAATTTCACTCTTTAGTTCAACCACCATCAAATAGTGATTAGAATCAGCTGCAATTTTTTGAAAGGCCTCTTCGTAGCATGGCTCAGGAACTTCGCTCAGCGATTCTCTCGTTTTTCCAAGCTCATCCTCAACGATAAGTTTTAAAATCGCGGAAAGATCGCGATGTTCTGCCCGACGAAAAATTAATTGCTGGAGAAGTTTTGAATCTTTCACGCTTTGCACATTTACTATCATCTTATTACAGCTAAATAAAAACATCCTGTTTTTTATGAAAAGTCACGTCTCTCCATCGCAGCATTCAGTCATCAACTTTAATCCATCATCAAATGATAAGATGAGCATTCCGCGGCTTCACGCTCGTGATCTTAATGGCAACAACTGGGGCATCCCTCATGATCTTCCAGCAAACAAGACACTTTTACTCTTTGTTTTTAAGCGAGAACAGCAAAGCTTAATCGACTCTTGGATTGATGGTTTAGGACTTCGTGCTTCAGAAAATAAAATTGCTTGGATTGAAATACCGCTTCTCCAAAAACCATGGAAAATCTTAAGCTCTTGGATTGATCAGAGAATGAAGCGTGGGATCACTAATCATGACTTGCGAGGGCATGTCTGGACAATTTATACCAATCGAGGTTCATTTTTAAAAAACATCGGCCTCAACTCCTCTGACTCTATTTGTGTTCTCGTTGTTCGCAAAGATGGAAGCGTGCTTTCATCAGCCTCTGGTGAGTACAGCAAAAGCAGCGCTGAACTCATTTTAAAAGAACTTCAAAATTAAGCCTCACTTATTTTTAGAAATACTACAGCTACCAGCACGACATGATCGAGCTCCCAAAAAATTCCCAAACGGAACTCGATAGCGCGCAAAAATTTCATAAGCAATGTTAGCGATCGAATGAATGACTGGCCAAGAGAGAGGTGCAACCAACCAACCAAAACCTAACAAGCGATAAGCTTCAATGAAGACCTCTACTTTTTTAATGATGCGACCATCATACAAAACCCCATGGATCACTCCCATCACCTCTTCTTTGGTAAGGCCGTAGGAAGCAGGATCGAAGTCGGGTGAGACAATGTCTTCAAAAGCAAGATACCCATTTTTATTTCGCTTCGCCATCCAGGCAATTTCACGTTTACAAAATGGACAATCCCCATCGAAGAGGAGCTTTAATTTCCAAGAAGGTGCTAAATGATTCTCGTATTTGTTCATGTCGATCAAGCCTACTATTTTTTGAAATCATGACGATTAAAAATGAGACGTCATGATGCGCTTTGTTTCTTCGAAGAAAGTGCATCAATACATTCCTCTCGAATTTTCCACATCTCTTCAAATGTGTAAGAAATTTTTCTCTCAGCAATCCACAATTTCATCTCTTCTTGATGAAGTTTAATTTTTATATCACCAATCTCTTGCGGAGTTATCGTCCATTCTTTTAAAAAATCAGAAGCGACTCGATACGTTGCTTTCGGTGGAAAAGTAACATCGATCCGTTGACCTTGATACCCAAGATAACAATGCGTTTCCACAACTGATGTAAGATCATATTTTTTCAACACAGTTTCAAGAACAGGAAATTTTTCAGCCGTCATTTCCATTAAGCCCATCATGAGCTGCAATGGAAACTGTTGTTCTTCAGCCAGAGCAACGAGCAATGCATGCTTCGTACTACACGTTCCGCATTGTTCGTCGAAAACTAAATGAAAATTGTTAGCATCAGAATTTCGCGCATATGGAATTTTATTCACATAGCAAAGAGCCTCTTTCCAATCAGTGCATCCGCGCGCAATAAATTCTTGGGAGAGAGATCCCTGGTTGCTAAGAGGATGATTGGTTAACTCATCTAAGATTTGATTTTTCATCGTATTATTCGGTTAAATTTATAGTGTATTAAATTGAAAAGGGCTGCGAGAAGCGCAGAAATTTTTCCCTGAGGATAAGGATCGAAGAACGAGCGCAATCCGAAGATAACGCGAGATCTGAGAACGTAGTCCTGAGGAAAAAGAGCTAGCTTATGGCGTGCCCTTTTCGATTTAATGCACTACACCTCCATTTCGAGACATCATAGAACTCCTCCACTCTAATCTGATCAAGAAAATCTTCATCATGAGAAATGAGGATCATCGCTCCTGGATAAGCTTTGAGAACGTTAATGATATGCCCACGTGTTTCTAAATCGAGGTTGTTAGTCACTTCATCTAAAATCAAGAGCCGTGGTGTCTTTGCTGCAATGAGAGCGAGCGAGAGGCGCGCTTTTTCTCCTCCAGAAAGCTGATGAATGGGGCGATGAACCTCTTCATTTTTTCGAAAAAGGAAATTATTCAAATGACGCCGCAACTCTGAGTGAGGCCATGGAACTAGGTTTGAGAGTGACTCAAGCACAGTCTGCTTTGAGGGAAGCGTTGAGTAATGTTGATCGAGATAGCCAACCTCTTTTGATTTCGGAACATACCACTCACCATGTTTGATGACAGCCTCATCATTTAAAAAGGCTTTCACCAAAGTCGATTTACCACTCCCGTTTTTTCCAAGTAGCCCTACACGACCCTTAGACATCAATGACAAATAAATATTGGATAAAAATATTTTCTCTTCCGAATAACCAATCGCCCCATCACTCACCGAAATGATCATGCGATCTTCGATGTCCATACTCGTCAAAGAAAATTTCGGCACGATAATTTCTGGCAAGTAAAGCCCTGTGAGTTGTTCCAACAAATCATCTCTCGTTACTCTAATCGCTTTTTTATTTTTATTGTGAGTCATCTCTCCTTTTCCCTGAGCGGCTCTCAGGGCAATCGTATCTCCAGCATACTTTTTTTCACCTTGCGCTTTTCGCTTACTGGCACGCTCTTGCTCTTTCATCAAAGCATGATGTGTTGCTTTTTGTTCACGATCGATGCGACGGAGTTGTTGCTCGAGATGCTCGCGTTGAACTCCAATTTCACGCAGGTAGTCATCGTAGCCTCCTGAAAAAATTGTTATTTTTTCATCATGAAGATGCCACAACGTATCAACAGCGTTACGCAATAATTCGGGATCATGCGAAGCAACAAGAAGTGTGCCATCATATTCTTCAAGCAACCTCAAAAGATATTCTCGATGATGCCGATCAAGATGATTCGTCGGTTCATCTAACAGCAAAAGATGGGGATCAAGCCTCAGAGCCTCTTCCAAAGCCTGAATGAGACGTTCTCCACCACTGAGCAGCCCATAATTCGTAGAACCTGTTTCTATGACCTGAGGCACATAAGCGACGACAAGATCGTTGGACATTTGAATCATGCCACTAGTCGGTTCAAAGCTTCCATGAAGCATTTTGAGGAGCGTGGACTTTCCACTTCCGTTGCGACCGATTAAGGCAATGCGGCTTCCGTAGTTGATAGAAGCATTAAAATTTTCGAAGCAAATCTTCTCTCGAAAGGAGAGACTCACATTTTTAAACTGAATAGGTGACATAAAAAATCTCTTGAGTGTTAAAAGGCGATAGCTCCAACAAAAGTGGAGGCTAATCATTCGGTCTTCCGCCCTCTAACGAGGGCCATTTCAAGAGATATTTTTCATGTTCGTATAAATTATTTTTGCCTATTCTGTTCTTGTGGCAAGATGCGATTAAAATAATAACTTTTTTAGAAAAGTCAATAGAGGCAATATGCTTTTCTTCTACCGCGCGCCACCCCAAGAGATGCCGCCATCAACCGTGATCACGCTTCCCGTGAGATAAGGTGAGGCTTTGTTGGAAGCCAAGTAGAGAATGGTTCCATCCATATCACTTGGCTTTGCGATAAAATGGAGCGGAATGAGTCGCTTGATTTCCACACGTTGCTCTTCCGTCTGAAGTTTATAATCAGTAGCAGGCGTATGAAAAAGTCCTGGCACAATACAATTGATGCGAATTTCTGCATCACCAAGTTCACCGACAAGCGCCTTGGTCATTTGGATGATGGCTGCCTTTGAGGCACAATAACCAGCGCGGTTGGGATGCAAGTAATCAGTCGCATTCACGCTGCTGATATTGATGATGGAACCAGCTAGACCATGCTGTTTCATATGCGCGGCAACTTTTTTGATCATCGACCATGTTCCGAAAACATTCGTTTCAAAAAGCGCTTCGAAATTATTTTTCAAATCATCCTCAAAAACCGGAGTCTGCTCATAGACTCCCGCAGCATTGATACAAATATCAATCCGCTCTTCTCTTTCTTCTAATTGCTCAAAAGCTCGCTGCACAGAATTTTTATCAGCGATATCAAGCTGCAACGGCATCGTATTAGGAATCTCCTGACTTAATGTTTCTAATTTTTCCAAATTGCGCGCTGCCATGATCACACGCGCTCCTACCCGAGACAAGCACCGCGCGAACTGCTCCCCAAGCCCAGTAGAGGCACCGGTGACAAGAGCTGTTTGTCCTTTCAAGCTAAAGAGATCCATGAGATCAGGAAAAAATTTATCAATCAAAACCCAATACGAACAGCAACAATCCCAAAAGAAGATGCTGCTTCAAATTGATGGGTATCATGTGTATAAATTTCATGCATCTGGTAATGCACGGCTGTGACCAAATGAAGACAATCAGAGCTACGTAAAAAAATCTTCTCTGACAATGTTGAAAATATTTTTGTTGCTTGCTCCAAGATTGCACTCTCTAGAGGAAGCCATCTCCAATAACAATCAGCATCATCACGAGTGAACTGCTGGAGTACTGTAAGAAATTCTTTTCGAGTCCATTTTCGTTCTCGTAAACGTCGATGAAAAACTGCCATGAGCTCAACGCGTGCAAGCTCAGAAAAAACAACCTGATCTTCTCGATCAAAACGTAACCTCACTTCTGTTGACTCGCGTTCTGGGGCATAATATTTTGCTAATGTAGAAGTATCGCAAAAAATCATATACTTTTGTCAGCGATCACCTCGAATGGCATCGAGATCTTCAAGCACATCGTGAGAGCGAACCTTCGCTATAAATTTGGCATAGTCTGGAAGAAGACTGCGCACACGAACTTTTTTTTGAAAAAAATCTGCTGAAATCAAGAGGGCTATCGACTTGCCACGATCTGTTATCGTGATAGGATGTCGGTTTTTACTTGCTCTCCGGACCTGCTGGCCTGTCTTGGCATGAAGTTCTTTAATGCTAAGTGTAGAAGCAATCATGGTGTAACTGTGACACTTTTTTGAAATTGATCAAGAAAAATAAACCTGTTTATTAAAATTTTGCAGCATATCTTTTTTAAAATAGCCATGAGACTTCTTCTTTTTCTCATCATTAAAATGCATCGTTCATGAAACATTCCTCAAGACTCTATCCCTGGATTGTCACAGGCATGCTCTGGTGCATCTGCTTTCTCAATTTTGCAGATCGTCAAGTCATCTACAGCATCTTTCCCTTGCTGGAAAAAGAATTTCATTTCTCAAAATTTCAACTTGGTCTCATCGGCTCCGCTTTTATTTGGGTCTATGCAGCTTTTGCTCTTGTTGCAGGTTTTTTGACGGATCGTTGGTCTCGAAAAATTCTGATCATCGGAGGATGTCTTTTTTGGAGTGTGATGACGTGGGGCACTGCATGGTGTTCTCAATTTTGGCAATTTATCGTTGTGCGAGGCTGCGATGGTTTGGGAGAAGCCTTTTACCTTCCTTCTGCAATGTCACTCCTTGCTGATTATCATGGTCGAAAAACGCGCTCAACGGCTTTTTCATTTCACTTTTCAGGTGTCTACCTTGGAATTCTTGCTGGAGGCTCTTTGGGAGCTCTCTTGGCACAACACTACGGATGGCGCTTTCCTTTTTATTTTTTTGGAGGACTCGGCATCGCTCTTTCCTTAATTTTTTATAAATGGTTGCAAGAACCGCTGCGTGGTGCAGCAGAACAGGAATCAACTGAATCACTTACAACCACAACAGAAGATCAAGGTACGTTGTTAGAAAATTTTTTATATATCTGGAAACATCCTGAGGCCCTATTGCTCATGCTTGGCTTTGGAAGTGCCTGTATTGTCTCGTATTCTTTCTTCACATGGATCCCAACATTCTTTTATGAAAAATTCCATCTCAGCCTCGCTGCTGCTGGGTTTTCAGCCGTTCTCTACCTGCAGCTGGCAAGTATTGCAGGAGCCCTCATCTTTGGAAAAATAACCGATCGTCTTTCATCTCACGTGCACGGAGGACGTGTCATCATGCAAATCATTGCTCTTTTGCTCGGAATCTTTTTTATCGTCATGATTGGAAAAGCAAACACGTTGAATGGCATCATCATTGCTCTGCTTGCTTTTGGCTTTGCTAAGGGCGGCTATGAGGGAGGAATCTTTCCTGCACTTTACGAAACAATTTCTGTCAACAAACGTGGCATTGCTTCTGGCGTGAATAGCCTTATTGGAGCAGTCATAGGAGGCGTAGGTCCGACCATCATGGGAGCAATGATGAGCTTTGGAAAAACAGGCTCTTCCACGAGCCGCATGAGCAGTGCTTTTTCCTGGAGTGCGATTTTTTATGGCTTAGCAACGCTCTTTCTTATCGGATCGTTTTTGCTGAATCGGAGAAAATTTAAACCCTTGAAATAGCACTAGAGCATTCAGAGGTTCATCTTTTTCCCTAACCCCTTCCATCGCTTCCATCCCTGTGAATCTATTCTCCGTTCTATCCTTGTGAACTCTCTTTCTTCGAAATCAACTTTGCAGCCAGCCTCACAGCAGCCAAATAGCTCTCACAGCTGGCGATCCCCTTTCCTGCGATGTCGTAGGCTGTTCCATGATCAGGACTCGTGCGAACAAAAGGAAGGCCGAGCGTCACATTTACTCCTTCGTGAAAAGCATGGAGTTTGAGCGGGACTAATCCTTGATCATGATACATGCAAAGCACCGCATCAAATTCTCCTTGGACAGCACGCCAAAAAATCGTATCGGGACTCACCGGCCCAACCATCATCGCTTCAGGATGAGTCTGGATCAAGGCTGCGACAGCAGGAGCAACCGTCGTGATTTCTTCATGTCCAAGATCTCCCTCCTCACCTGCATGAGGATTGAGCCCCGCAACGGCAATGCGAGGTTGAGCAATGCCGCGACGTTTTAGAAATTTGACGAGAAGATTTCCCACACGCACAATTTCTTCAGCTTTTAAACTGGTTGCAACTTCACGCAACGGAATATGAGCTGTGACAAGAGCCACCGTCAAAGAGCCACCAGTGAGGAGCATTGCAAAATTTTCAACCCCTGCTCTTGCCGCAAAAAATTCGGTCTGTCCCGGAAAAGCAAACCCTTCTTTGTGAAGACGCTTTTTGCAAACAGGGCCCGTCACCACTGCGGCCAACGTTCCCTTCATTGCTTGTGCGACTGCCTCTTCAAGAGTCTCAATTGCTTCTTGAGCTGTTGCGCGAGTGGGATGTCCTGGCGTGACTGCAGTCGCTTCTCCAATAATTTTCCAACGACAACCAGACAAGAGTTCAGGATCTGCCTCCAAACGCTTCACCACAGCCGCCAAAACTTCAGGCCCTACACCAGCCCGATCACCTGCCGTGAGGCCAATGATGCCATCGCTGCTCAACGGCAGGTTACAGGTTACAGGTTGCAGGTTACAGCTATTAACTTGTTGATTCATCTAAATAATTATTAGTTGTTAGTTGCTGATTAATCAGAAAAAAACTATCAGCCACAGAAAAAATTGCGTTCAGAAAGTCGCTAATGCAGATGCAGGACAAGGAGCGGCGGCGCACAGCGGCTGAGTATAGTTAATACTCGATGACGCGAGCACCGACGCGACACAGTCCTGCGCTGCAGTAGTAGACTTTATGAATGCAATTTAGTCCCATAGGAAATTTTCTAATCGCAGCTTGCTGACTCTTGCCTTCGCTTCCGCTGCGCGAGGCCCTCCTTCAGCAACAATCTGTTGATAGAGTTGGATGGCCTCATTCCATTGATGACGCGTTTCAAGCAATCGACCCGCTTCAAAAGCTGCTTTATCATGCCATAATTGTTCCGGCTCTTGCAAGCGGGGGGTTTTCATGGCCTCATAATAAGTCGCAAGAGCAACGTCATTTTCCCCCAATTTTTCTTCGATCAGTCCAATTTTACAAAGAGCTTGATTGCGCCAGCGAGGAGGAATATTAGGCGTGTCCGCTAAGGCACGCCAAGTGGCAATAGCGCTACGATAATTATTGGGATCTTTAGCACCAAGACCGGTGAAGGTATCTCCCTTGGCCATTTGAGCCGTGTAACGTAATTCAGGAGGAACATCAGCACCCGCTAAAATTTGATCATCAATGGCGATTGCTTCGAGTGGTAATGCCTGAGCATTTTTAAGAGATGCCTGCTCCAAACGAGCTTGCCAAGCATCATAACTCCCTTTGTTATTCTGAGCGACTTGTTCCAAGATCATAATGGCGTCATCAACAGACTTCGGATCCATACTGTGTGCGGCTGCTTGAGCTGCCAAGAGAAAGGCTTGGCGCCCTAATTCGGAAGTCGACTCAGCACGTCCTACATTTTCTAATTCGAGCCTCGCCTCACGAACCAATCCTTTTCTCAAGAGTGCCTCCCCTAATTTCATGCGCACTTGATTAGCAAAAGAAGAATGAGGATGCGCTGTTAAAAAAGCTCGCGCCTTCTTTATCACGACAGAAGCAGAAGCTTGATCTCCATGATCGCTGTTGAGCACCAGCAGATATTCTTTCCTTTCTTTGCTATCAACGGCTTCATTGATCATTTTTTGTTGTTGCGGCGAAGAGAGATTCTGTTCCTTTGTAGGATCACCTGAAAAATGAAGTAGCATCTGGTTGTACTGTGCATCGGCAGCAAAGGAAGGATCTAATAATTCAGACTGATGAAATTCTTGTTCTGCACGTTCTGGATGCTTCAACGCTGACTCCGCTAATCCTCGTAAAAAGGCCATCCTAGCACGCACCGTTGAAGAAACAGAGGGCTGATCATTTAACAAAGAAAGCGCTGCCGTAGGATCACCTTGATTTAATTTGTTCTGCGCTAATTCCAGACGAGCTTCTCCAGCAAGAGGATGATTAGGAAAATTATTCAAAAAAGAATCATAGATCTTGTCTGATTTACCCAAATGGCCTTGTCGTTGCAACATCCGTGCTAGCGGTAACATGGCATACAAAGCTCGATAGGATTGCGTAGCATCATTACTCCACTTATAGAAGATCGTTGCATCTGTTTTATTCTGCGTAGAGTAAAGCTCTTCTAATTGTGCCATTAACTCGGGCAGACGAGGACTCTTGGGATTTTCTTGTAAATATTTTTCTAATAACGCTTGAGCCTCTTCTGGCTTTTGAAGCGCCATCTGGCAATTCGCTATCCCTGCAACCGTTGCAGCAGAAGTCCAGCCGCCAGGAGAAGAGGATTCCGATTTAGCAGTAAAGCGTTTTAAGGCCTCAGTCTGATCTCCTCGCTGCCATGCAGCTAAAGCATAGAGATAAAGCAAGCGGGGTTGCTGAGCGAGTTGTCCTTGATTTTTTAATAGTTGCTCCACTTCCGCATTACGCTTGAGAGCAAGCAAAACGGCACATCGCTCCTCTAAAGCTGGAAGGGCAAGCGAGGAGTTTACTGGAATGGTTTCTACTATTTTTAAGGCCTTGTCATTTTTTCCCAATGCCCGCTCCGCCCGAGCCAAAGCTAGACTCGTCGCCTCGTGATACTCTTTAGAAAATGTATTGTTTGTCGTTAAAATAGATTGTAACAATGGCTCTGCTTCGGAAGCTTTTCCTAAAGCCAAAAGAGCTTGTGCCTTCCAAAAAGAGACTATCGGATCAGAACCTGTCTGCAAAGTCGCTGAGGCTAGTGAAGAACAAGGAGTCGACGGCGCGCAGCGGCTGAGTGTATCGTTCATACTCGATGACGCGAGCACCGGCGCGACACAGTTATTCGCAGCATCAGTAGACTTTGCGGGCAGGTTCTCAGGAACAAGATCCTTTGAATCCAAGACAACAAGGGCCTCTTCGGGACGATGTTCGATGACGAGCATCTCTCCCAACCTCAACGTCAGCTTCTGTCTCTCCTCAGGATTTTGTTCTTGCTGCAACTGGGTGCGCAAAATGGAAGCAGAAACTTGCGGTAATTTCTCAGAAGCAGCTTGAGTTGCCAGCTCCGCAGCAGCAGATTTACTCTCCTTTTCAGAAGGAGTTGCTGGGCTGGCAGCCGCTCCTGGAGCAGGAGAAATCGCAGGGATTGGTGCCTCTTGAGCAACAGCCCCTCCGACCGCCAGGAAAAAAATGATGATGATTTTCAATTGAAAATGAAGGTGAACCATATGAAGAAATTAAACCGCAAAGAACGCAGCACTAAAACAATTAACCGCAAAGAACGCAAAGAACGCAAAGAAAAAGCTTAAATTTAAGCAATTAATGAAGTTTTTTAAAGGTCCAGCGGATTAAATGATTTTTTTTGAAAAATAAATCTTTTAAAAAAAATTGGCATCCCTTCTTTTGCGTTCTTTGCGGTTAATTTTCTTACTTCTTATTTTTAAGACTCTTTGCGGTTAATTATTTCTTTCAAAAAAATTCCGGTGGCGCTTTTTGCACAGGCGGCAACTTCTTCTGGCGTTCCTGCCACGATAATCTCTCCTCCACCATCTCCTCCTTCTGGACCTAAATCAATCACCCAATCAGCACATTTAATGACATCTAAATGGTGTTCAATCACAATCAAGGTACTTCCTACATCTCGGAGTTTTATTAAAACTTCTAACAGTTGTTGGATATCGACAAAATGCAACCCCGTCGTTGGTTCATCAAGAATATAAAGCGTCTCCTCTTTTTTTAACATCGTCGCTCTCGCTAGCTCTCTTGCCAGCTTCAAACGCTGTGCTTCCCCACCGGAAAGCGTTGTTCCCGATTGTCCTAATTTGAGATAGCCCAATCCTACCTCTGCAAGGAAATGAAGCTTTTGAGCAATTTTAGGAACTGCTGAAAAAAATTGCCGCGCTTCTTCGACCGTCATTTCTAAAACTTCAGCAATACTCCTTCCTTTGTAAGTAATCTCCAGAAGATCCCGATGAAAACGTTTTCCTTCACAGGCATCACAAAGCACAAATACATCTGGAAGAAAGTGCATCTCCACACGACGCATTCCCTCTCCGTGACAAGCCTCACAACGCCCCCCTTTGATGTTAAAAGAAAATTGGCTGCGTCGATATCCTCGCATGCGTGCGGCAGGCAATTGAACAAAGATATCACGAATCGCATCAAAAATCCCAACGTAGGTCGCCGGATTAGAACGAGAACTTCTGCCAATGGGGCTTTGATCGATCATGATCACCTTATCAAATTGTTCTCCCCCTATCATTTTTTCATGAAGACCTGGCTTCTCCGTTGCTCGCTGCAACTTGCTTGCAAGCGCACGATATAAAACATCATGCACGAGCGTCGATTTACCACCACCTGAAACTCCTGTGACACAGGTGAACAATCCCACCGGAAAAGAGGCCGTCAGATTTTTTAAATTATTTTCACGCGCTCCCACAATGGTCAGCCAGCCTTGCGCCGAGGCTATTGGAGAAGAGGGCAGATGCCGTTTTGTTGCAAGCTGAATTTTTTTACGTCCACTCAAATAGGCCCCCGTCAAAGAAGTCGACGTAGCTTTAATCTCCTCGAGCGTTCCCTCTCCCATGATTTCTCCTCCTAGCACACCCGCACCTGGACCTAGATCAATAATATAATCGGCAGCCTTGATCGTCTCTTCATCATGCTCCACAACAATCACACTATTTCCAAGGTCGCGCAAATGAAACAGCGCCTGCAAAAGACGCGCATGATCGCGCTGATGAAGACCTATACTTGGTTCATCCAAAACATAAAGCACCCCAGAAAGAGCTGATCCTATCTGCGTTGCCAGTCGTATCCGTTGCATTTCGCCACCAGAAAGTGTTGTGCTCTCTCGTTGCAACGTCAGATATCCCAATCCAACATCTTCCAAAAAACGCAATCGTGTTGTAATCCCTCGCAACACTTCTTCTACCAAATGCCGCTCACACTCTTTCATCTTCAGTTCTTGAAAAATAGTCCGCGCTGCTGCGATAGAAAGATGACAGATTTCATGAATATTCCACTCATGCTCTTTTCCAGAAAGAGTGACACTCAAAATCTCAGGACGCAATCGGCGACCATGACAATCAGGACAAACTTTCTCCGCCATCTTCCCCAGACCATGACAGGCTTGACACGCCCCCTTCGGACTATTAAAAGAAAAATGCTTTGGTGTTAAAGCCTCCATCGTGAATCCCGTTTTAGGATTACAAAAATCCGTTGAGAAAAGGTGTTCTTCCCAATCGGAACGGCCCGGCTCTTGCGCTAGCACCAAGATTGTATTTTTTCCCCAACGCAATGTCGTCTCTAAAGAATCGCGCAGACGTTCCTCGACTTCCTCTTGTAACAGCAAACGATCGACAACAATTTCTAAGAACCCATTCGAAATTCTACTGTTGTGGCGCAGGACTGCGTCACTCCGGTGCTCGCGTCCTCGAGTATGTTCATATACACTGCGGGTCTGCGCTCCTCGTTCCTTCTCCTGCATCCCCAGCAGCGAATTTTGAACGGGTTCTAAGCACTTTATTTGCTCCGATGATCCTTTTTCTAATTGTTCCAGTTCAATAATCTCGCCATCCTTGCGCACACGGATAAAACCTTCTCGTCGGACTCCTTGAAGAAGAGCCTTCAGCTCTCCTTCATCCTCCCAGACTAGCGGGGCCAAGAGCATCACACGAGTTTCGGGAGGAAATGCCATGATCTTATCGCTGATCTGTTGTGGCGATTGACGTTTGATCACGTCCCCAGTAACAGGATCATGGACTGTTCCAATCGAAGAAAAAAGGAGCCTCAAGTAATCATAAATCTCCGTTGTGGTGGCAACAATAGAACGAGCATTAGGAAGGGAATTTCGCTGTTCAATGGCAATAGCTGGAGACAATCCTTCGATCCAATCGACTTCTGGCTTTTGAAATTGATGCAAAAATTGCCGCGCATAGGAAGAGAGACTTTCGACATAACGTCGTTGCCCTTCGGCAAAGAGCGTATCGAAAGCCAGTGACGATTTTCCTGAACCGCTTGGACCTGTAATGACAACGAGACAATTTTTTGGAATCTTTAGCGAAAGATTCTTGAGATTGTGTTGTCGTGCGCCTTGAATAGTGATGCTCTCAGAAGAAGAAACTTTTCTTGGAATGGAGGAGCCTTGAAGTGACATATTGAGAGTTTTCCAAAAAAAATGATTTTTTGGAAAAGCTCAAGGCTACAGGCTGCAGGTTACAGGCTACAGGTAAAAATGAGGGCTTCGCCAAAAATTATAAATGATTAAAAAAAAATTGTCTTAAAAATTGATACATTCTAACAGTCCACTTTTCCCATTTTTGCCGGTGGCAAACAAACTTTTTCTGTGACCTGTAACCTGTAAACTGTAACCTTTTTTCTTAGCAAGATTAGTCATCAAACAAAAATTTAAAAACATTGATCATTAAAACCATGAATACCGTAGACTCTCCTGTGCCATTTCGACAATCACCTGATATTCCTACAGCCTCTTTGCTCAAGGATATTATTAACAATGATCAATGGGACGACAATGCAGTTATTGTTTTTCATGATGGAAAATATTTCGGCATCAATGGAACTTCAGCCACCCCTACTTCCATTTCTCAGATTTCTGTAGCCTCTTCTCAACACCATCAACAGGATCAGAAAGCTCACGCAATGTTCACCAAAGACATCAAAGAACTTTTTGAGACTTCTTCAATCTCCGATAAAAGCACGACGCCTGATGGTAGGCTAGATGCATCTTTGTCCCATTTTCTATCAACACATCTCAATCATCTCACAAAATCATCTCTTGTATCTTTTTTACAAGATCAAGGTTATGTAACTACCGATCAGGCTACATCATCTTCGGCTTCATTTTTTCCACCTGACTCACCTTCCCTCGAGGATTTACCTTTATCAGCAGCTTACAAATCTCTCTCTCCAGAACAACAACAAGAACTGGATGAGGGCAAAACTGTTGTTGTTAAAAATAGAACCACTGATCCAGAACTCCTCTCATTGGCAACTGGACGCCTACGTGGCTTAATGCCCACATTCACAGCTTACAAACTTACTGATGCAACAAGTGAAGCGGTAGCAGAGGCACTTTGGACTCCAACTAATGCTGCAAATATATTTCCTCACTGTGAGGGAAGCAGTGAGGGAGTGATGTCCTATCCGGACGATCGGACAGTTATATCAGAATCGAACTATCAATTTAAGGCTATTATTCCTGGTTTTTCTAAAGAACTAGAAGAAAGTATTCCCTTCAAAGCAACATATCGCTCTCATGACGATAACAGCCAGGAAGTCTCTTTCGAAAATACTCAAGCAACCGACAATATTAATAAAGTGAGAGGACGTCTCAAAGCAGTGGCTCATGATGACAAGACATTGGCTAGCCTTGACCTATTTATTGACTTAAAAGGGATGCTATTGCCACGACTTCTACCAGATAAAGCCATTAGAGCAGCTACCAAACTCATCCTAAGAAGCGCGATAGAAACAGCTGAAGAGTCGAAATAATATCTGCCATAGCAAAAGCAAAAAACGTTTTCTCAATAATGCGAAAAAAAATTAATCTCGCTCTGCTTTTGCTAATTTTTGTAGCCCTAATCTTCTTTGTTTTACACGTTCCGAAATTTACCTCAACGCCACATCCTGCACTCTCCTATGAAGAGGCCCTGCAAAAATTTTCTGCTATCCAACAACAAGAAGCAACGCTCCCTTTGAGTTCAGAAGGACATTCTCGATTGATGGTTCACCCAGCCAAAACAGAACGCGTCTTTGTATTGCTACATGGGCTCTCCAATTGCCCTCAACAATTTGCATCCTTGGGAAAAATACTTTTTAGTCAAGGGGCTAATGTGGTGATTCTACGAGCACGTGATGCAGGATATGCCAATATACTCACCCAAGAACAGAACAAGCAATCAGGACAAGACCTCGTCGATCAGGCTACTGAAAGCCTTCATATCGCAACTGGCCTTGGAAGAAAAATAACTGTTATTGGCCTCTCCGCAGGAGCCCTGGGTGCTGCTTGGATGGCTGAGCATTGCGAAGGAATCGATCAAGTTTTACTCATCTCTCCTTTTTTTGGTGCTTATGGATGGTCGCTCCCAGCTCTTGATATTGCTACAGCATTTCTTGTTTACCTTCCCAATTTTTATATTTGGAAAAAAAATGATTCAAGCGAACCAAGTTACGTCTATCCAAGATATGGAACTCAATGTTTAGCAAAAACATTGCAGCTATCACGTGCTGTCCGCTCTTTCAAAGGACCACTCAAAGCGCAACACCTCGAGATCCTCTTCTCCGGAGCAGACGTTGTTGTCAACGGCCAGCTCACTAAAAAAGTAGCGCAACAATGGGCTCTTAAAAATCCAGGCAAGGTTTTTGAATATGAATTCCCAGCATCTTTAAATATTGCTCACGACTGCATCAGTCCTAACAGCTACAACAGCAAGACAGAACTGAGCTACCCCGTTATTTTAAAGACCTTGAATTACGCTGAATAACTTGTCGAAGAAGTCGTCCCGCCCTTTCCTGTCCAGTTCGTGTGAAAGAACTCTCCGCGTGGCTTGTCGACTCGCTCGTAGGTGTGAGCCCCAAAATAATCTCGCTGCGCTTGGAGAAGGTTGGCCGGCAAGCTTGCTGTCCGATAGCTATCATAAAATGAGAGCGCCGTACTAAAGGCAGGAACGGGAATGCCGTGCTTGGCAGCGAGGGAAATAACATGACGCCATCCTTTTTGAGAGCGATCAATTTCTTTCCGGAAATAATCATCAAGCAGGAGATTCGTGAGTTTCGGATTTTTGTCGAAGGCCTCTTTGATCTTTTCTAAAAAACGAGAGCGAATGATACACCCTCCACGCCACATGAGCGCAATGCCTCCTAGATTCAGATTCCATCCATACTGACGGCCGGCTGCACAAAGCAGCATATAGCCTTGGGCGTAGCTGATGATTTTGGAAGCGTAAAGAGCATCACGAATTTCTTTGATGAGGAGTTGCCGTTTATTAACATTCTTTGCTTTTCGGATCAGTGCTTTTGGTCCTTTTAATTTCTTGGAGGCCGCAACGCGTTCTTCTTTGATCGAAGAGACACAACGAGCAAAAACAGCTTCCGCAATCAATGTCGTCGGCATTCCGAGATCAAGGGAATTGGTGACCGTCCACTTCCCTGTTCCTTTTTGTCCGGCTGCATCGAGAATTTTAGCAACGAGCGGAGCTCCATCTTCTTCAACAGCCAAAATATCGCGCGTGATTTCAATCAAATAGCTGTCGAGCACTCCTTCATTCCAAGTTGAAAAAATGGTGTGCATTTCCTTTTCTGAAAGACCAAGTCCTGATTTCAAGAGATGAAAGGCCTCTCCAATCAATTGCATATCTCCATATTCAATTCCATTATGAACCATCTTCACATAGTGACCGGCCCCCTCTTCCCCCACCCAATCACAGCAAGGAACGTCTCCTTCTACCTTGGCACAAATCGCTTGGAAAATTTCTTTTACATGAGGCCATGCAGCTGGTGAACCTCCAGGCATCATGCTGGGGCCATGACGTGCTCCCTCTTCACCTCCGGAAACGCCTGTCCCCACAAAGAGCAATCCTTTACTTTCCAAATAACGTTGCCGGCGTGTCGTATCCTCAAAAAGAGAATTGCCACCATCGATGATGATATCTCCTTTTTCTAAATGAGGCAGCAGCTGTTCAATAAAATCATCCACGGGTTGCCCTGCTTTGACCAACATCATCACACGCCGAGGGCGTTTTAATTGCGCAACCAATTCCTTGATAGAATGAGCTCCTAGAATCTTCGTCCCTTTGGCTTCCTTCGCCAAAAATTGATCCACCTTCTCCGTCGTGCGATTATAAACAACCACGGTGTACCCATGATCATTCATGTTGAGGACAAGATTCTGTCCCATGACGGCAAGACCGATGAGGCCGATATCTCCAAGCGATGGTTTTTGTGGTGAGGTCATAAAAAGAAGAGTGAAGCTCTAGTGTATTAAATTGAGAAAGGCGCGTTAGAAGCACAGAAATTTTTTCTTAGGACAAGGCCGAAGATCGGAACCCTATCCAAACATATAGCAGGACGGGAGGCCGCTGGATCGACTGCCACAGGCCGCCCTAGAGGCGCGGAGCGAGCGAGTGTTGCATAACGTAAGATCTGAGAATGCAGTCATAAGAAAAAAGATCCAGCTTATAGCATGTCCTTATCCATTTAATACACTATACATTGGCACTGATGATCAACTCAATTTAATCTAAATTCACACTTGAAGTAGATGAGACTTCATAACACCAAACATTTTCTTTTTTCGTAAATCCCGATTGGTGGAAGAGCTCGCGGCAAACAAAGTTGGAAGGAGTTTCAATGACATCAGCAGTGATCGTCTTAAATTTCAAATCATGCATCATATGTGTGAGAACAGATTTCTCCACATCCAATCCAATAACACGGCAGCTCATAACAAACTGGAAGAAATGCCCCTCTTGAATGAGAACAACACCTACTAAGCCGTAGGAAGTAAATCTGTCTGCTACTCGAAAAGAATAAAAAGCTCCACTTTTCTTAAAAAAGTCTGCGCACTCTTCAAAAGTCCATCGTTTACCAGTGGTATTAAATTGATTTGTTTTATTCAATAATTCAAAAGAGCGCTCAAAATCAGAATGTTTTAAATCGTTAATCTTAATGATCTCAATGCGAATTTGAAGCGATTCTAGAAATTCTTCTCGCGTTGTAAAAGCGGACCCTTGATCTCGCTTGACTTGCGTTTGAACTAATTGAGTGCGTTGCGATGATTCTTTTGAAATCTGTGGTACTTGTAGCTCTGGAGCCCAAAGTAAAATTCTTCTGATATGATAAAGATCAGCTCCAAGTGTTCTGATATCAGGAAAGGCTTGTTGTACCTTTTCACGCTCTACAGGATTGTCATCCAAAAAAAGTGCATGCCGAGGCAAAAGATGAACTTCATTTAAAATTTCCTGAATATTTTCGCACTTATCCTTTCTATTAATTTTTTTTAAAACAAAATCGTCCGGCTTTAAATAAGTTTGAAAAATAGTCTGCCATTCTTTGAGGATGAGCTCTTCATCATTATTGCTAGCAATAGCAAGAAGAATGCCTCTTTTTTTTAGAAAAAGAAGAGCTTCGATGACTCCTAGTGGCCATCCCTCTAGTCCAGGATCCTGGATTCCTTCTTCAGCAAAAACACCTCTCCAAAGCGTGTCATCAAGATCACAAATGACTATTTTAATAGAATCCTCTTGTTGCAATGCTTTATATTGAGAAGTAACTTCATGCCATATGGCTTCTATAAAGGCAACGGTCTTTAAAGCATGTTCCTGGGAGTATTTTTTTGGAGGGTGCAGTCGTTTTTGATCGTGCTCAAAATCAAAATTACTTCCTAGTGCACCATGACTGGCAATATGAATGATGTCATCTTGAATATAGCGACGCCCTATCGAAGCTGCTATTTCATTAATATCAATGAAGTGAACATTCAATTTTTCATGAACTAACTCAGAGAGTTTTTTGTTTAACTGATCTACATAATAGACAATATTTCTTAAATCGTAAGAAGGAAGAAATCGGCCCATTAAATTTTGTTGGGGAGGAAGAAAATTAGTAACAAAAGTAGTAAGATGATATGCTGTGTTGTACTGAAGAGCATACTCAAAGAACAGTTCTAAAAGTTTTACTGATTTTTCAAAAGCATTCCGATGTCCTTCAATGTCGTTATAATCTAAGTGCAAATAAGAGCTCTCGTTCATAATG
>JAIEQF010000030.1 GCA_019747895.1 Chthoniobacterales bacterium | reverse complement strand
GACTGACTCCAACCCAGAAGACGGCAAAACATCCTCCATGTAAGAATAAAAAAGGAAGAGTCCGCTGCCAGTCAATTTGCTCTGGTAGACTTAAAGGATCAGGGAGATGGTTTCGCTTGAAGTCAGCATTGAACAATTGAGCTATCGCATGAATGGGATGAAGTTGAAGGTTTGGTTTTTTTTTCATCAGCGTAAAAAGATCTCATTTTCATTGATGATGAGTGGATGATGCATCCCTGCAGAGAAGCTTTATTTTAAAGGCGGCACAAAAATGATAAAGTCCATCATCGCTTTCGAGAGAAGCATGAGCAAGTTTTTTTCTGCAGCCATTTAGCCGATAAAATTTCTAAAATTCATCAGTGATGCAATTGCTCAACGATTCAAAATACTTTGAGGCATCTTGAAAAAAGATCTGCAGGATAATAAGAAGAGGCAAAGCTCCATAGAGGCTGTTACAACAAGCAAACAAGAATCAGAAGATAGTCAGGCTTATTAATAAAGAGTTTTGAATCCTTCTTGTTGGGCAGATGCACGCAGGCGATCATCGAGGGTGATCACGGTGAGCTCTGAAATGTTCTCTCCTGCCAATGCCATCGCTGCTGCAAGTTGCAAGGCATCGGCTGCACGTAGGGGATGAGTTCTTAAAAGTCGACGTGCTATTCTCTTAATTTCTAAAGAAGGATTTACTTCCGTCACGTATGATAAAATTTCTTTTAGTAATTCTTCTGCCTCTGTTTGCTGGGCAGGGGTAAGGCTTTGTTCGCGTGCTCTGCGGGCTAAGGCAGAGAGACATTCTGTTTCGGTGCCCCACCAGACAGCGATACCATCATCTTCTTCAAAATATTCTTTGATTCTCTTGGTGCTAGTTTCTTTGACGAGAAGAGGCAAGAGAGCGGAGCTATCCCAGAATTTCATCGGCTTGCCCTTCTTTCTTCCAGCAAGGCATCGAGAAGATGGACTGGCTTGTTAGGAACAATAGGTAGTCTTAGCTTCTTCTTCTTTGAAATTTTCGGAAGAGTTACTTTGAGGTTTTTGCTTAAGAGAGCAAGTCTTTCGCTCCACTTTTTTGAGACTTCAGTAGCTTGGTAAGGGGATAAGATGGCAATAGGATGATTACGGTCCGAGATAATGATCGTTTCTCCTCGTTGCACTTTTTCTAAGAAGCTGCAGAGATTATTTTTTGCTGTAGATATGTTGGCTTGAAGCATCTGGCCAACATAGCCATGTTGAGGCGATTGTCAACTCCCTTTTCTAAATCCTCTATTTCACCGCAGCCCAGACGCGATGGACGTCGTCGTGGTCTTCGAGAGATTGCAAAAAAGTTCCGACCTCTGCCATTTGTTCTTCGCTCAGCGTTGGAAAACTTTTTGCAAGGTAGCCAATTTCACTCGTCGTTACTTTCCAGCCATGTTCTGAAAGCCATTTTGAGACGGCATGTGTGGCCGTGCGATCGGTGATAAAGCGAGCACCCGAGGCATCGGCAGGGATGTCATCATTTTGCTCGTGTGTTAATTTTTCAACATCGTTAGCACCAGCTTCAATGCCAGCTTCTTCCAAGTCTGCACTGAGATCGGTTGTGTAAGCCTCAACCAGGCCTACATGATCAAAGAGAAATTTATTGCTTCCTGGGTTTCCAAGTTGAGCATCACGAAAGAGAACGCGAATTTCAGGTGCGGTGCGATTGTTGTTATCGGTGAAGACCTCCACGATGACTGGAACTTTGTGCGGGGCGTATCCTTCAAAGACCACATGCTCGAGGGATGTCTTGTCATCACCAGTGCCAGAGCCTTTCTGGATGGCTCGCTCAATCACATCACGAGAAACACTTTCTCGTTTTGCTTTGTCAATGGCTGCCGCTAAGCGAGCATTTGATGCCGGGTCAGCACCACCATGTCGCGCAGCGATGGTAATTTCGCGGACAAACTTTCCCGTTGTTTTTGATTTTCTGAGTGAGGAGACCTCACGTTTTGCTAAGAGCCATTGGCGTCCCATAAATTAGTTTGTAGTTGGTAGTTCGTGGTTGGTAGTAATTTTGTGTCAGCGAATTAAAATTAAAATAGAAAATCAAATTGTAGAAAAGGATACAATTTCAACATTGATTGACAATCTAAAGTTGCTACGAACTACGAACCACCAACTACGAACTAGCCTTGCTCCGCAAGGCTCTACGCCGTCGGCGTAGGGCTTGAACGTTTGCGAGCAGTCGCATCAAGGATCTTCTTACGAAGACGAATGCTTACTGGGGTCACTTCAACGTACTCATCATTGGCAATATATTCCAGAGAACGTTCCAAGCTCATTTTGAGCGGAGGCGTTAAGGAGATTCCTTTTCCATCACCGGTGCTCCGCATGTTAGAAAGTTTCTTTGCCTTACAAGGGTTAACAGGCATGTCGTCAGGACGGGCATTTTCACCGATGACCATGCCGACATAAACTTCTTCTTGAGGCCCAATGAAAAGACGACCGCGTTCTTGAATTGTATCAAGCGCGTAAGCCATGCTGGTTCCGCCTTCCATCGAGATGAGAACACCATTATTTCGAGTAGGAATTTCGCCTTTGTAAGGAGCATACTCTTTAAAAATGTGAGACATGATGCCGTGACCTTTAGTGGCATTGACGAGGTCGGTTTCAAATCCAATGAGTCCACGTGTAGGCACGATAGCTTCAACGGTGACGCTGTGCGCTTGGTGGTCCATCGAGATGATATCAGCCTTACGATTTGCGAGGCTTTGTAAAATATCGCCGAGGTTGTCTTTTGGTACATCGATGTAAACGCTTTCAAGTGGCTCTAAGAGTGATCCGCTTGCATCACGTTGAAAAATAACTTCAGGACGTGAAACAAGTAGTTCAAATCCTTCGCGGCGCATTTGTTCAACGATGACAGCAATCTGCATTTCACCACGAGCCTTAATTTGAAAATGACCAGCTGTGTCAGTGTCTTTTACCTCAATCGAAACATTCGTACGTGTTTCGCGGATCAGACGCTCGCTAATTTGGCGAGCCGTTAATAATTTTCCTTCACGGCCTGCCAACGGTCCATCATTGATGCAGATTTTCATCGTGATCGTTGGAGGATCGATGTCGACGAAAGCGAGGGCAGGGCGCTCATCGCTGTCAGTTAATGTTTCTCCAATAAAAACATCTTCGAATCCGGCAAGACCGATAATATCGCCTTCAGAGGCATCTTTGAGTTCGATTTTGGCCAGGCCTTGGTGACCAAAAATGGCGGTCACGTTTTTCTTTTCAGCTTTGCCATCTTTGTGAATACAGACGATGTTGTCACCAACCTTCACCTTGCCGCTGATGATGCGGCCGTAGGCGATACGTCCGAGATAGTCGCTCCAATCAAGATTGGAAACGAGCATTTGGAAATAATTGACGTCAGCTTTTTTCGGACAAGGGATGTGCTTCACAATCGCCTCGTAGAGCGGCTCCATAACGGTGCTCTCCTGATCGATTTCATGCTTGGCGTAGCCTTGTTTGGCGCTGGCGTAGACAACTGGAAAATCGAGCTGCTGATCGTTGGCGCCGAGCTCCAAGAAAAGTTCAAAAATCATGTCGAGAACTTTGTGAGGGCGGGCATTCTCACGATCAATCTTGTTGATGACGACGATCGGCTTCGCTCCATTTTCGAGCGCTTTTTTTAAGACAAATTTTGTTTGAGCTTGAGGACCATCATGAGCATCGACGACCAAAAGTACACCATCCACCATCTTCATGATACGCTCTACTTCGCCGCCAAAGTCCGCGTGGCCCGGAGTGTCAACGATGTTGATGTGATAGTTGTTCCATTGGAAAGCAGCATTCTTCGCCTTGATCGTAATTCCTTTTTCACGTTCCAAGTCCATGGAATCCATGATGCGCTCCTCCGAAGCCTTCGCCTCATTGGCGCGGAAGGTGCCAGATTGTTTGAGGAGTTGATCCACAAGGGTTGTTTTGCCATGGTCAACGTGAGCGATAATGGCGATGTTACGAATTGATTCTAGATTGGATTCCATAAAAATTAAAGGGGAGACACTATCGATGCATTGGCGCAGAATGTCAACCTTCAACCTAAAAGATTGATTCAGCACAAAAATAAATTGAACGAATCAATGTGGAGCTTGTCTAACGAAGTATACAACACAACCTTCCTTATATGAAAACTCTCACAACAAAATCTTTTTCCCAACTCTCCATGATGAAAGCGCCATTAGTCCGCTTCGCCTTTGGTTGCGCCTGCTTAGGTCTTACGGCCTGCGCTAGTATTGTAAGCAAGTCGCAATATCCAGTCACTATTTCGAGCAATCCTCCTGGTGCTAACTTCACGATTAAGAAGAGTAATGGCATGTTCGTTTCTCAAGGAGTAACCCCAAATACAGTTACGCTTCGTTCTTCTTTTGGCTATTTTCAACCAGCAAAATATATCATCGATTTCACTCACAAAGGGGTAACTCAAAGCATCCCTCTAGAAGCGAACATCAATGGTTGGTATTTCGGCAACCTGATTATTCCTTTTGGAATTATTCCCGGCATGTTGATCATCGATCCATTGACGGGAGCGATGTGGAGACTTGATGACACAGCCATTGCTAATTTTAATTGCAAGTAATGCTTGGAAAGCAAAGCAAGAAAAAATAGCCACAAAAGAACACAAGGAGCACAAAAAATAGTTTTTTCCTTTGCGTTCTTTGTGTTCTTTGTGGCTAATTCTTCTTGATGCTCCTCGCTCTTAATAAACCGTACGGTTGCCTCTCTCAATTCACGCCTGATGGTTCCTCCAATCGAACATTGGCTGAGTTTGGATTTCCACCGAATGTTTATCCGCTGGGACGACTCGATGCAGATTCCGAAGGATTATTGTTGCTAAGCGATGAACCTGGCCTGAATACACGTCTCCTCGATCCGAAGCACGCTCATAAGCGTTGCTACTGGGCGCAAGTGGAAAAAATGCCAACAGATGAATCTTTAAAAAAATTGGAGGAGGGATTGACGATTCAAGATTATCAGGCACGTCCGGTTCGGGCTTGCTTGCTTGATCCTCAGCCCATGGTGCCTCCGCGCGATCCGCCCATTCGTGTCAGAAAAACGGTACCTGATTGTTGGATTGCGCTAGAACTCACCGAAGGAAAAAATCGTCAAGTCCGTCGGATGACTGCTGCTATTGGCCATCCAACATTGCGGCTGATTCGCATGCGGATTGGAAAATTTGAATTAGGGGAACTGCCCGTGGGAAACTGGCAGGAGCTTGATGCGAGGGAGCGCGCTGCGGTTTTTGCTTAGAATACAACAAGCAATTTTCCTTTTGAGGGAACGACGTGATTTTTTAAAAACAAGCTGGTATTTCGCTGTTTGTTATGTCATATTGCATGCGCCCTGCGGTGTGCGAGATACCGGTATATTGCCCCGAACCTATGTAAACTAATACGGAGGCTTCCTGACTTGAGTTAATGACACGCCTTCACTGGACTTCAGCAATTCAAGCAGTCGCTTCCACCTTACCCTTCTGGAACGGATTAGCATCCTTAACGGCATCGCGGGGCACTCCTTGATTTTTTATCTGCCTTTAAAGGCAATGGCCTTTCATTTCTCCGAGGGCATTATAAGAAAAGTATTTCTTGTTTGAATGGAGCAAGATATTGCCTGTAGTAGCAGCGTTGGCATAAAAAGAAGTTCTCTTCTCAGTAGAGAGATGCCATCAAAACCACGTACAATAAGCCTTTCAGAGCGAGTTGAAAATTAATGCTATGGCACCAAAATTAGCAAATTACGGAACCGACCCCTTTTCCCCTTTTCCCGGAACCGACCCCTTTTCCTTTTTGACTCTTTTTCTTTTTTTGCGTTCCTTGCATTCTTTTGTGGCTATTCTTTTCTTTATCTTGTTTTCCTTTACGGTTAATTATTTTTTATGACAACCCAACGTATTCAAAATCTCCCGCCTGGTGGTGAGAAACGAGTCCTGCTGCATTCGTGCTGTGCGCCTTGTTCGGGAGAGGTGATCGAGGCGATGTTGGCTTCAGGAATTGAGCTTGAGATCTTCTTTTACAATCCCAATATTCATCCCCGTCAGGAATATGAGTTGAGAAAAGAAGAAAATATTCGTTTTGCGGAGAAGCATAACATTCCTTTTGTCGATGCTGACTACGATACCGATAATTGGTTTGCCCGTGCCAAGGGAATGGAACATGAGCCAGAGAGAGGCATCCGTTGCACGGCTTGTTTTGACATGCGTTTTGAACGGACGGCGCTGTATGCTCATGAGCATAACTTTCCCGTAATGACGAGTTGCCTTGGGATTTCTCGTTGGAAGGATCTGGATCAGATTAATGCTTCTGGTGTCCGTGCAGCCACTCCTTATGAGGGGTTGACCTACTGGACCTTCAACTGGCGTAAGGGTGGGGGATCGGCACGCATGCTAGAAATTTCCAAAAAAGAAAATTTTTATCAGCAAGAATATTGCGGCTGTGTCTACTCCTTGCGCGATACGAATCGCTGGCGGGTTTCGCGTGGGCGCGAGAAAATTAAAATGGGAGAGCTCTTCTATCAGGAGGCAGGTTGCAGGGAACAGGTTGCAGAAAACGTCATTCCAGCGAACGCTGGTTCGTAACAATCTTTCTGTTAAGTGTTTTGTTTTGGATAAAAGTATAGAGCATGAAATTATTTTCTTTGATCGGGATTTTGTTTTTTTGGGGAAATGTTTTGGCTTCTCCTCAACCCAGGGTTTCGATTCCTTTACAAACAGCGGCTTCAACAACCGCGCAACCCTCTCCGCAAGCGGGACCTACGCCACTTGCAAGGTCACAAGTTTTTTTTGTTTCGAGTGAGCGCGTGGTAACGCCTCAAATGAAGATCGATCCTCGTTTGGCGCGTCTCATGCTCTCTTCTCTTGTCTGCGCAGTGACGCATCAGCCCGATGTAAAAAAAGCGTGGCAGTCCTTATTGAAGGTTGGCAAGGAAGGGGATCGCGTTGGAATCAAAGTGGCGACGGAGCCTGGAATGCTTGGAGGTACCCACCTTCAACTTGTCGAGGCCCTTGTTGCCGAGCTTGTCGAAGCTGGTGTTGAGCGCAATCACATTTTCATTGGGGATCGTCGTCGTCAAGATTTGGAGAAGGCAGGTTTTACAAAACATCCTGGATTTCAACTCCGCTGGATGGAGTATGGCAATGGTTATGATTCGCAAAAAGTTTTTATGCATCCGCTGGTAGGACAGTTGGTTTATGGCGATTTTGCGTTTAAAGAAAAACCAAGCTCTTTTCAAGAATCGCTCGTGCGACAACAACAGTACAGCAATGAGAGTCACTATGCCTCATTCGTGACACAGCAAGTTGATAAAATCATCAATGTTCCGTCGCTTTGTGATAGTTGGTATGTTGGCATCAATGGAGCACTCGCTAATTTGAGTATTGGCGTGATTGATAATTGGCGTCGCTTTGTCAGGGCGCCTTATTTTGGGAGCCCGTACGCTTCCGATATTTATCAAACGGATTTAATTCGCCCTAAAGTGATCATGAATATTATGGACGGATTGATGTTGCAATATGCGGGAGGGCCTCAACCTAATCCTTCTCATGTGACTCCTTATGGAATGCTCTTGGCCTCTCGAGACCTAGTCGCGCTTGATGCCACGGCACTCACCTTGATTAATCAGCAACGACAACTGGTCAATCTTCCAAAAATCCAAGGCCTTGCTGATCACATTCAAAGCGCTGAAGCGGCAGAGTTAGGAAATGCAAAGGATGTGCAAACGAGGCGCGTGCGTCTGCCGTGATTCGCTCTAGTTTCTAATGCAGCAGAGGATTCCAAACTTTATGAAAACCAATATCCTGGAAGTCTTTTGTGTTGGCTGTGGCGAATTCTGTCACTCCATGAGCTTGCAGCGTCTTTGCTAAACGAAGATCAAAAATTCTACGCCTAGCAAAATTATGTTGAGAGGCTTCCTCCCATACCTCATCCATAACTTTCGCATTCTCTACTAACTGCCAGCACGGATGGTCACGAAAAATACGACACACTTCTACGGCCTCTTTTGCTCCTAATGGAGATGAAAAAAGAGTTGGGTTTCGGAGGGCCAAATACAGTTCTACTAAAACTAACTCAGCAATAGCGACGCGTGTGTTATTTTGTAAACCCTCCAAGTAAGTGCAGGCGGCATCGTGATGCGGGCACTCTTCAAGAACTGCGTAGAGGAGGATGTTAGTGTCGATGCCGAGCATGTTAAAAATTTGGTCGAGAATCGTTGAAGATGGCATCCTTAATGCGATCAGGATCTTCAATGAGAAGCTTCATTTTAAGAGGAGTCGGAAGTTTCCAAGCAGACTTTTGTTTTTTATGGGAAGGATAAACTCTTAAAATAGCCTCGGCGCCACGACGCAGGACTTCTGCGATGCTCCAATCTTGTTCTTGGGCAATTCTCTTGATCTCCGCATAGAGTGGATCAGGTAATTGGATTTGAGTTCTAGTCATACATCAAATCTACATCGACTATGAATTGATATCAATTTTAATTTTCTCTTTGAATGAAAAAGCGCTTTGAAGCAAGACCTCCGTAAATGTCCTGTAGCGCGTTTTGTTGAGAGGGGCGCTATGTTTATATGGCAGGAAAGGAGCTCAATAAAAGAGGCGGATTTTATCTGGATTATTTAATCTATTAATAAGTTGCTACGATTTTTATTTATTTTAAGTTAAAAAAATCCATGCATGTTTTCTCTGTAGGGGTAGGGAATATTGATGAGCAAAGCAGTGACGTTCTGTTGCAATTAGGGCCTTTAAAAGGCAACGTTTTAAATTGGACATTAATGGATATTTCTTCAATAACTCAATGATGTTAATACTCACCAAAAAAGTAGCGCGCTCTTTTTACTTGAGTATTCGTCTCCTTCCATCAACTCTTTGCGAGCCTGTGGCGCTGGCTTATTTGTTGGCACGGGCTTCCGATACAATCGTAGATGAAGAAGATGATTCGATCAAAGAATCGGAACGAGAGTTGGTGCGACTTCTTCCATCATTGATCGAAGAGTTAAACGATCCTGAACGAAATCGTTTTGATGCTGATGCAATCAAAGTTGTTTGGCAAACAATTCTGGAAGGGCAGCGGTTTGATTTGGAAAAATTTTCGCCACAAAACCAAGATGCTGCTTTAACGCCTGATGAATTGAATCGTTATTTGTATCTCGTGGCAGGATGCGTTGGGGAATTTTGGACGAAGTTAGCAGCGCATCATTTTCCTGGTTTTTCAAAAGAATCTTTGGAGATGATGATGGCGAGGGGAATCGATTATGGAAAAGGACTTCAACTTGTGAACATCTTGCGAGATCGCCAGGAAGATGCAAGCCGCGGGCGTCGCTACTGCGCGGAGGATCAAGTGGCGCAACTTCATGTTCAAGCGCTCGCTTACTTGCAGCAGGGAGAAGCCTATGTGAAGGTCCTGCGTCCGGGTCGATTCAAAGTTGCGACTGCTTTGCCGCTCTTGTTGGGCAAGCGAACATTGGCTTTGGTAAAAAAGTATCCTGCTGCTGAGAAGGTGAAAATAAGCCGCTGGGAGGTTTATGGGACGCTGCTTCGGGCGAGCCGTTATCTTTTTTGGTGAGAAAGAAAATGGAATAAATTAGCCACAAAGAGCACAAAGAAATCAAAGAAAAAATCTATCTTTTCATTCTTTGTGTTCTTTGTGGCTATTCGTTTTTCTTGATTTTCCTTAGCGGTGCTACAGGCGAAACAGCCAGTGGACGAGACCATTCAAAAATTCCAGGCGAGCTCTCTTGGCCGCGCGCGTAAGCCTCGTCAAACATTTCAAGCCGCGCATCCATGTTGTCAATGAGGTGCAGCGCGATGGCTTCCGGTGTTTTTGGCAAGACGGGCGAACCAAATTCGAGTTGACCATGATGTGCCGCAATGAGGTGGAGCAAATGAAGTCGGACTTCTTCGGAGGCAGGCTCTAACTTTTCCCAATCATCTTTTGGAAGATCGCGCCAAAGTGCATTGACGATTTCCACCCCGATGGAAAGGTGCCCCATCAGTTCGCCACGCAAGTCAGGAAGAATGCCAAAGCCTTGAGCGGGAGGGCATGTTTCCCAAAGTTTTCCAACATCATGAAAAAGAATGCCGGCGATTAAGAGGTCACCATTGAGGTTAGGATAAACGGGAAGTAGCGCTTGTGCCGATTGCATCATGCGAGTCGTGTGATCTAGGAGACCACCGCGTCGTGCATGGTGATTGCTCCGTGCTGCGGCTGCGCGGCGAAAGCGAGTTCCATATTGTTGGAGAAATTGCTCGCAGAGTTGTTGGAGTCTTGGGTCTTGAAGTTGAGCGACGGCTTTTAGAATCACTTCATAAGTGGCTTCGTTAGCAGCTCGCTGTTCGAGCGACCCTTCTAAAAGTGCAGTGATCTCTTCTTCAGCAAGAGATTCTAAGGTCCAATGAGCAGCATCAAGACCAAAGGATCCTTGAGAAAAATTTCCTGAGACTTCAACAAAAGATGCAGGAGTGATTTTTTGACAAGCAGAAAAGGCAGGCTTGTCGCTCCAGGCTCGCAGCGTCAGGCTGTCGGTAGCATCTCGTAGGATGAGTTCGTAAAACGGTTTTCCTGCCGCCGTTTCTTTACGATTAATTTTTTCTGCTTGTGCTGCTAGCGTGGCCTCACAAGTGGCTCCATCACGCGTCGCCTCTCGCACGCTTTTAATGGTCATGTGAGAGGAGGGCATACAGGATTCCTGGTGTTTAAAAAAATTTATAGTTGCTCTTCCTTTATTAAAGAAGTGTAACGCTTAGTTAGTGCGTTGGAAATTCGCTAGTGCGGATGAAGAGCAAGGCGCGACGGCGCACAGATGAGGAGTGTATATCGAAATACTCGACGAGTCGAGCACCGACGCAACGCAGCTCTTCGCCGCACTAGTAGAATTTACAATGTGCTAGATTTTATTAATCGCTTTGCGGAGAAAGGAAGAGCCCGACTTGATGGCATCATCAAGATGGCTTGTTGCTTTTCCTAACAACGAGTGAGCTTTTTTGTGGGTTGCCTCACGAGCTTTGCTTGTTGTTTTTTGAGAAGTTTTAATACCTGCGCGAAGAAGACCAGCAGCTTCATCCACGAGCTTTAAAGCTTCTTTGGTGACAGCATCTTCAAAAGATTCAAGAGATACTAAATTTATTTTTTTAACAACGACTTTTTTAACAGCAGCTTTTTTAGGAGTCACTTTTTTAGAAGTCACTTTTTTAGGAGAAGATGGTTTCTTGCTCTTAGTTGAAGTAACTTTTTTAGGAGATGACATTTTTTTCTTAGTAGACATGCATCAAAACGTAGCTAGGAACTAAAAAATTGGAAAGGATAGATTTTTTGAAAACTAAATTTTTTTTAAATTAATTCTTCCAGACTCCTGATGAAGTCCAATCGTGTTCTAAGTTGCTGCTCGATGATGTAAAGGGAATGAGTTGTTGTGTGACGAGCTGATGATAGCGGGCGAACTCGGCCTGGCCTCCCATCAAGAGGCGATCATGTTTGAGATCAGGATAGACGTAATAGATGGTTCCTTGACGTTGAAGAGAACTGATTTTTCCAGCAGGAAAGCCGCTGAGGGAGGGAACCTGTTCTTGAGTAATAGGAATGGGTTTAAATCCTGCTTTTAACAATGTCCCTTCGGTTGAGGCATGGATATGTATCCGATTGATGAGGCCAGAACAGCCGAAGATGGATGACAGTGTGAGTAGGGCGAGGAGAATGATGAGATGTTTTTTCATGAAATGAGAAATAGCGTTTGTTGTTAAATAGCGTTTGTTGCTGTAGAGGCAATCTTTTATTAAATTTAAATTTCACAGTCGGGGGATTCTTCATTTGCACTAGGGCTGGTCCTGCATATATTCCTCTGGTGAAATTTTTTTTGATTCTTTTTTCTGTGGCTGCTCTCGCGATACAAGGCCATAGCGCTGGTTTAGATACCACTACCGCCGAAGAGTATTGCTTTTTTTTAAACACATGTCCTGATGCTGCGAGCAGCTCAGATTATTTTGATTCCCAATTTATGTGTTCGACTCAGATTGATGGTGGTTCTGTGCCAACTCTTCTGATTGATGAAAATCCAAAAATTTGCATTGTTTCTCACAATGAGTATCACTTTCGTTACACCGTAGTTCCTGGACGAGAAAATAATATTATTAAGATTACTCCTGTTGGAAAAGATAGTTTGTGGCCCGCTTTCTTTTCTGATTCTCAAACTAGTGAGAAGGCAAAAATTAGTTTTCTTATCTGGAGACAAAATCCTACGGCGCAGGAGCTGTGTGATGACATCAATGATCAACTGGAAGGGGCCTATGGACTAGCTCAGTCAGGGGTAGCCTCAACAATTAAGGGCAACTATCCTGATGTTTCAAAATGGATTTTTAATAACATCGATCCTATTGCAGTTGCCGTTTTTAATGGTGAAAATTATCTCCAGAAAGAAGTTCGTGATGGAAGTCATGTCTACCTCACTTTTTCTAATGCAAATGATGGTACTTTCCAGGCTGGCATGCCTCTCCACGCTGTTGTGAGTCCTGGAATGGCTTGTTATCGGCCTTCTGCGATCATCGTTGATGATGTTCCGCCAACGCCCGCTGGTGTGATTCATGTTGGAGAGAAGAGTTCGTATCCTATTCTTAATCCTGGAAAACTTCCTGCTCCTATCAAGGACTATGTTCTCTATTTGAATACGATGGGGACTCATGACTCTTCTGAGGAGTGGCTGGCTTATTATTATGATAGCAATTTAATGGATCCGAAATCTCCAGAATATTGTGTGGTCCGTTCTTTGATTCATGGAGTATATTCATACACTGTTAAAGAAGGATGTGAGAATTTTGTGGTTGATGGACTCACTTCTTCTTGGGCTCAAGCTGAATTTAATAGTTGGACATCGAGGCCGACGGTCCAAGAAATAATTGATTATATCAATGACACGGAAAACGATTTTGATTTGCGGCAAGTTCAAGGTGTAAATTTTTCAGGAATAGATACGCTCACTGTTTTTGGAGAAGAAGCAGCCATGATCAAAAGCCGTTATTCAGACAGTCCTGATGCGAAGAGTATGTTTAATTTTGCTGACAACATCGTGATGTATGAGCAAAACGATCAGATGATGTTATCGGTAGTTGCTAATCTAGGAATGGAGCATCATCGTCCAGGTACGATCAAAGAGTTCGAGGACTCAAGCGCGATCGCCGTGATGCAACGTGAGTCAGTAAGTGCAGCAACTCAATAATGATGACCCCTTGCGCCGGGTCTAATTCTGTTTTATATTCCCTCCGTGAAATTTTTTTTGATTCTTTTTTCTGTGGCTGCTCTCGCGATACAAGGCCATAGCGCTGGTTTAGATACCACTACCGCCGAAGAGTATTGCTTTTTTTTAAACACATGTCCTGATGCTGCGAGCAGCTCAGATTATTTTGATTCCCAATTTATGTGTTCGACGCAGATTGATGGTGGTTCTGTGCCAGCTCTTTTGATTAATGAAAATCCAAAACTTTGCATTGTTTCTCATAATGAGTATCACTTTCGTTACACGGTCGTTCCAGGGCGAGAGAATCAGGTAATTGATGTTAATAGTCTCTCGAGTCATGCAAAAAATAATTTTTTGGCATGGAGGAAAAATCCTACGGCGCAGGAGCTGTGTGATGACATCAATGATCAACTGGAAGGGGCATATGGACTAGCTCAGTCAGGGGTAGCCTCAACAATTAAGGGCAACTATCCTGATGTTTCAAAATGGATTTTTAATAACATCGATCCTATTGCAGTTGCCGTTTTTAATGGTGAAAATTATCTCCATAAAGAAGTTCGTGACGGAAGTCATACCTGCCTTACTTTTTCTAATGCAGAGGATGATCCTCTTCTCCCAGCTGGTCTACCTCTCCACGCTGTTGTAGTTCCAGGAATGAAATATTATCGGCCCTCTGCGTTAATAGTGGATGACATTCCTCCAGTTCCAGCTCCTGTAGTGCATGTCGGAACAAAGAGTGCGTATCCTATTCTTGATCCTGGAAATCTTCCTGTTCCTCTCGAGGAGTATGTTGCGTATCTGAATAAGATGGGAGCTGATGACTTTTTGTATCCTTGGCAAGAGCACTTTTTTTTGGAGTGGTTCTTCAACCCTTGTTTCTCTGCTCACTATGATACCAATTTAATGGATCCTAAATCTTCGGAATATTGTGTGGTCCGTTCTGGCGTTAGTGGATGCTATTCCTATGCTGTGAAAGAAGGATGCGATAATTTTGTTGTTGATGCTCTTACTTCCGACTGGGCTTACCATGATTTCAGTTATTGGACATCCAGGCCAACGGTTCAAGAAATCTGTGACTACATCAACGATCAATCAGAGGATTTTTATCTGCGGCAGGTTCTTGATGAAAATTTTTCTGGAGTAGATAGACCTACTGTTTTTGGAGAAGAAGCAGTCGTCATTAAGAATTGTTATTCGAATAGTCCTAATGCGAGTGATATGTTTAGGCCTGCTAATGATATTGTGCAGGGCGAGATTAAAAAAATGCCAGTATTTTGGCCAAAATGGGAATTAGTGGATGAAGATGGGAATACCATTGCAGTTTCTAATCAGGATCAGGAAAGTGCTCAGTTTCCTGGGTTGGTGCAACCGTTAATCGTTGAACCACGATTTAAATATCATCGTCCAAGCACGATCCAGGTGGCTCAGTGAACAAGCTTAATAGATCTAGACGCAATGCAGCAGATTGTAAGATCGAAAAAAATTACGACAAAGAATCGTAATGAAGCTTCACATAGCGATCGGTCATCCCTGCGATATAATCACAAACCGCACGATGCTTGCCATCTTGTTTGATGTGGTTGAAATAGCGGTGGCCGAGAAGTTCAGGGTGATGGAGATAATGTTGAAACAGAAATTCAATTTTATGACAGGCTTCTCGATGGGGAGTTGCGATGGCAGGATGATTTTCTAAATGCTGTGAAAGAAAAGAACGCAGCTCTTGATTTTCCTTTTTTTGAATCGTGCTAAACCCAATTAATTCGTGAGGGCATTGTCTGACTTTTTCCACAGAATCAACTCCTGCCGCGATGATGGCCTCACGACTCGTTGCAATCAATGCTGCCACTTGATGATTGATAAAACAGCGTAACAAGAAAGTGCGATTCTCTGTTTCGTGACCAAGTTCTTGGGAGGCTTGATTTTTAGCACGTTTCCAAACAACAAGCTCATCAAGTTGATGAGGGTCCAGCAAGCCAGATTCTAAGCCATCGTCCAAGTCGTGGTTATTGTAGGCAATTTCATCAGCGATGTTAGCAACTTGAGCCTCCAATGATGGCGAGGGATAAATAGTGCCTTGAGGAATTTGAAATTGAGTATGATGCTTACGAAGTCCTTCGAGCACTTCATAGGAAAGATTCAATCCCGGATGTTGTGGATAACTTTCTTCAAGAAGCTCGACGACCCGCAGGCTCTGTTCATTGTGATCAAAGCCACCATTCTCACACATTAATTGATTTAATATTTTTTCTCCTGCATGCCCCGAGGGAGAGTGCCCCAGATCGTGAGCAAGCGCAATGGCTTCCACAAGATCTTCATTGAGACCTAGTGCGCGAGCAATAGTGCGACTGATCGAGGCAACTTCAATCGTGTGTGTAAGACGGGTGCGATAGTAATCGCCTTTGCCATTGAGAAAAACTTGCGTCTTTCCATCCAGGCGACGAAACGCCGTGCTGTGAACGATCCGATCGCGATCGCGTTGAAAGCAATTGCGGAACGCGTGCTCAGGCTCTGGAATCATCCTTCCAAGAGACTCTGCGGCGTGTTGGGCAAAAGGAGCGAGCATTGAGAAAGGCTAAGGGCTGAAGACGAAAGACTGAAGGAAAAAATTCTAAAAAGTAAAATCTCTAATGGGAAATCGATGTAACAATCTGAACAGTTGGTGAACACTAACGTGAAACCTGTATTGGAAATTCGCTGAACGTGATGAAGAGCAAGGCGCGGCGGCGCACAGCGACTGAGTGTATATGGAAATACTCGATGGCGCGAGCACCGGCGCAACGCAGCTCTTCGCGCGTTCAGTAGAATTTACAATGCAGGTTCAGACGTTAAATCGGAATTCAAGGACATCTCCGTCCTTAACCTCATACTCTTTTCCTTCAATGCGGAACTTACCAGCCTCGCGGCATTTGGCTGTCGATCCTAGCGTGTTGAGATCATCGTAAGCCATCGTCTCTGCTGCGATAAAGCCACGTTCAAAGTCAGAGTGAATGACACCAGCTGCTGCAGGAGCCTTGTCGCCGGCGTGAATGGTCCAAGCGCGGGTTTCTTTTGGCCCATAGGTAAAATAAGTACGAAGCCCGAGAAGCTCATAGGCTTTGCGAATGAGAAGACCAACACCACTATCGGTGAGGCCAAGGCCAGCAAGATATTCAGCGGCATCTTCCGGAGAGAGTTCTGCAAGTTCACTTTCAATTTGAGCACTGATTACAACCGTCGAAGTGCCAAAATGGGTCTTGGCATATTCCTCTACTTTTTTGACACATTGAACAGCTGCGCGCGATGCATCCTGGAGATGCGAGAGATCTTGTTCTTCGACGTTAGCAGCAAAAAGGACAGGCTTTGCGCTTAGCAAATAAAAAGTCTCTAGCAATTTTTTTTCCTCAAGTGAAAGATCAGCGGTTGAGGCAGGTGCACCGCTATTGAGGTGAGGGAGTAATTTTTCACCAAGGGCAATTTCTGCCTTCGCGACTTTGTCGCCCGTACGTGCTGCTTTAGCTTGGCGGTCAATTCGTTTTTGAACAGCGGCCATATCAGCTAAGATGAGCTCGGTATTGATGATTTCAATATCGCGGATGGGATCGATGTTTCCAGCAACGTGATGGATGTTTTCATTATCAAAACAACGGACGACTTGAACAATCGCATCGACCTCGCGGATGTGGCCTAGAAACTGATTTCCGAGCCCTTCGCCTTCACTGGCTCCTTTAACAAGACCTGCGATATCGACGACTTCAATCGCTGCAGGGATGGTTTTTTGAGAGTTGATGATTGCTGCTAGTCGAGCTAGCCGAGCATCAGGAACGGTGACGACACCGACATTAGGTTCAATAGTGCAAAACGGAAAATTAGCAGCCTCTGCCTTGCGACTCCGAGTGAGTGCATTGAAGAGGGTTGATTTTCCAACATTAGGGAGACCGACGATTCCTACGCGTAACATTCGGATAGGTTAGCGGAAAAAAAGAAATTAGCCACAAAGAACACAGAGAATATTTAAAAAAATAACTAACCGCAGAGAACGCAAAGAATTTAATTTTTTCTTTGCGTTCTCTGCGTTCTTTGCGGTTAATTTCTCTTTATGATTCTTTCTAATCTTGTCAATTATCTCGATCAGTTGTTATTGACTTCCGAAGTCCACGACTATCCACAGGCGCACAACGGTCTTCAACTTGCGAATGCGGGAACGGTGAAGCGTGTTGCTGTGGCGGTCGATGCTTGCTTGCCAGTGATCGAAGAAGCGATTGCTGCTGAAGCAGATCTTTTGATTGTGCATCATGGAATCTTCTGGAGTGGCTTGCAGCCGATCACGGGAGCCTATTATCAAAAATTAAAGTTGGCTCTTCAGTGTGGCCTTGCCATTTACAGTTCGCATTTGCCACTCGATCGGCATCCGAAGTTTGGAAACAATTTCTTGCTTGCAAAGGAACTTGGTCTTCGAGAATTAACGCCGGCATTAAAAACCCAAGGGGAGTTAATTGGCATGAAAGGAATCTGCAAACCGATGTTAAGAGCTCCTTTTCTAGAATTAGTGAGCAAGGTCGTCGGTGGAAAAGTTCACCTGGCACCAGGAAATTCAGAAATGGTGGAGAGGGTGCTTGTCCTGACGGGAGGCGCTGGGAGTGAGATCGTCGCTGCTGCCAAAGAGGGGATTGATACGTTTGTGACAGGAGAGGGGCCTCATTGGAGTTACACAATGGCTGAAGAGCTTGGTGTTAACTTGATCTATGCTGGTCACTATGCCACCGAGACATTTGGAGTGAAGGCGCTAGGGGCTTTGTTGGAAGAGGAGTTTGATTTGCCTTACTCCTTCATCGATCATCCAACGGGACTCTGATTTTTTTTACCGAGACTGAGAGTAGCATTCTTCAAATTCAGTCCAGTGTTGAAATGGAGATTTAAGATTATCTAAAAATGTTGCCTGGTAAGGAGGCCATGTGATGTCAGGATTACAGACGATTTTAGTGAGAAGATGATTGTTGATCAGATCAGTGACAACAAAAGGAGAAATTTTTCCTGTTTTGATGCGTTCGTTGAGATTGAAACAATCGACGACAAATGGTTTTCCTGCGCGATAGCAAATGGAATTTTCACAAAACACATCGCCGGGAATATCGTGAATTTTTTGAACTTCTTGTAAAACGATATTTTCTCGTCTTTTAGCTTCTTGATAAAAAGAACGAGAGAAAATCTGCGGGATCTGATGGAGTTCAGGAGCACACAAAAAAGGAAGTAAAAGGACCAAGAGAAAAGAGAGTTGAAGTGTTTCTTTTGATGTTTTTTTCCATGAAAGCGAGGGGTCACTTAAAAAATGAAAAGCCAGTCCAGCCGCAGCAGCGACTGCGATATTGAGATCAAACTGCCCATTGACGTCCACTCCACTTCCAAGACGTTGCAAGAAAAGTACCATCGTTCCAACAACCATGATGATTAAAATTAACAAAGCGCCTTGATTGGTTCGTTTGTTCCATAAAATGAAAAAAGCAACGGCAGCTGGAAGTAAGATGCTGCTTAAATCGATGAGTGCTGCAAGATCTTGTGACGGAAAAAAGCGACGCGATGAAAAAAAGTTAAAGAAAAAATCATGGCCGTAGCGCCAGTAGCAGAGCATAAAGCCTGCCGCTATGAAGGAAGCGGCAACGAGGAGGCATTTTGCAAACATCTTTTTTTCTCCTCGAAGAAGCAGCCAAAGTAATATTGAAAATGGAAGTGTGATGATGTTGTGTTTAACAAAACCTGCGATAATCATGGTCGCGAGGCCTGCCCAAGGAGTGCGTTCTTGAGCGATGGTCTTCAGAAAAAGAAGAGTTCCTCCTAGCATGATGCATTGAGCGAGGAGTTGAGGATCGTTCATGCCGACATACCCAGGAAAAAACAATCCCATCGTAGCAATGAAGAAGGCGCTTCCTGTGGTGGCATCTCGAAAACTTCCTCCTAATTGTTCGATGAGTTTGCCAATGAAAAATCCAATGAAAAGAACAGAAAGAAGCGAAATTAAACGTCCTGCTAAGATAACATCTCCTAGGAGCCTTCCAAAAAAGCCGACAAAATAAAATGAAAGTGGAGGGTAATTATTTGTGATGAGTTGCTCTGGTGAGGGATAAAGCGTGCCATGCATGGCCGCAGTATCAAAAAAAGCATTCCATCCTTCATTGCAGTCGATCACGACTTTAAAAAAAACTCGGTAGATCGGCCATGCCATGCCGAGGGCAGCGATCAAGGTAAGCAAGAAGATAGCCCCATTAACCAAACATTTTTTTTTACTATTGAACTGAGAACGTAAGAACATCATTTATCGAGATTGAGAGCAGCATTCCTCAAAAGTCGTCGAGTGTCGAAACGGAGCTTTAAGCTTGTCTAAAAAATTTGTCGGCGGAGATGGCCATGTGATGTCAGGATTACAGATGACTTTAGTGAGAAGGTGATTCTTAATGCGATCAGTCACAGCATAAGGAGAGATTGTTCCAGTTTTCATTCGTTCGTTAATATTGAAAAAATCAACAACGAATGGTTTTCCTGCACGATAGCAAATGGAATTTTCACAAAATACATCGCCAGGAATATCGTGAATTCTTTGAACTTCTTGAAAGACGATATTTTCTCGTCTTTTAGCGTCTTGATAAAAAGAGCGAGAGGACAGCTGCGGGAGCTGATGGAGTTCAGGGGCACACAAAAAAGGAAGTAAAAGAACCAAGAGAAAAGAGAGTTGAAGCGTTTCCTTGGATATTTTTTTCGATAAAAAAGAGGGGTCGCTTAAAAAATGAAATGCCAGACCAACAGCAGCAGCGAGGGCGATGTTAAAGTCAAATTGAGAATTAATGCTAACTCCACTTCCGATACGTTGCAAAAAAGTCACCATGGTTCCAATAAACAGCATGACTAAAATCAACAAAGCTCCTTGATCGCCTCGTTTTTTCCATAAAATAGAAAAGGCAGCTATAGCAGGAACTAGAACACAGCTTAAATCGAGGAGTGCTAATGGGCCTTTAGAAACGAGAATGCGACGCGATGGAAAAAAGTTAAAGATAAAATCATGGCCATAACTCCAATAGCAGAGCATAAAACCTGCAACGATGAAGGAAGCGGCAAGAAGAAGGCATTTGATAAACATCTTTTTTTCTCCTCGAAGGAGCAGCCAAAGTAATACTGAAGCTGGGAGCATAATGATGTTGTGTTTAAAGAAGCCTGCAATGACCATGACGGCCAGGCCTACCCAAGGAGTGCGCTCTTGGGCGAGGCCTTTTAGAAAAAGAAGAACTCCTCCCAGCATGATGCATTGAGCAAGCAATTGAGGATCATTCATGCCAACATATTGCTTGAAAAATAGTCCCATGGTGGCAATGAAGAAGGCGCCTCCCACGATGGCATCGTGAGACTTTCCACCCAATCGTTTGATGAGTTGGCCAGTAAACAATCCAAGAAGAAGAACGGAGAGGAGTGAAATCAAACGTCCTGCTAAGATCAGATCTCCTAAGAGAGTTCCAAGATAACCAACCAAGTAAAATGAAAGTGGAGGATAGTTGTTCGTGATGAGCTGTTCTGGTCGAGGATAAGGGGTTCCTGTGTGGATGGCTGCAGCTCCAAAGAAAGCATTCCATCCTTCATTGCAGCTGATCACAACCTTAAAAAAAGCTCGGTAGGTCGGCGAAAGCATTGCTAAAGCAGCGATCGTGACTAGAAGAAAGAGGGCGCTATTAAGGAGAAATTTTTTTCTTATATCAAGGGAATAAAAAAAAGACATAAGGATGTGCTAAATGAAGTGGTCGTGGAGGATAGTGCAAGAAGAGAAGTGAAGTGAAGTTTTTTTCAAATAGATCTCCTCGCAGCGGTGCGAGAGCTAAAAAAAAAGAAGGTCGAATCATTAGATGATCCGACCTTCACAAGTGGTAACACTCAGTTAAGAATGTTTTACTTGCAGCGTCCAGTTGTTGCTGGAGCTGGTGCTTGCTTGTGACACTGACATGCGCCAAGTGTAACAGCAGCTGTCGCGAGAACGACAATGGCTGCAACGATTTTAGTGATTTTCATAAATTATTTCGCCTCCTTTCAAAAGCAAGTTGCTTTAATTGGCTCCACTGTAGAGTTACTTTTGCTCAGAGTAAAAAAGAAATTTATAAATTTTCAGAATTAATACTTCTGCTGTTTTTATTTCGAAGCTAATTTGTGCTCATGAAAAATAAAATTATCCCCCTTTTGCTCTTGTTTTCTTTGTGGGGAGTTCTTACTCGGTTGCAGGCGATGCCACCGAAAGTTTTTAGAAAAGAAGCAATTAAAAAGACCACGACAATAGAGTGCAATGAAGAACAAGAAAGAAGAGCTACGGATTCTGATGATGATGGTTTATCAAGCACGATAGGCAGAGGAAAAATAATGGCGACAAGAGGGGAAGAGCAAAATGATGATGAACTTTCCAATACCGATTCGGTTGATGGATCCGAAGAAGTAGTTGACAACACTTCAAGACAGGCAAGACAAAGACCTACAGCCCCTTTCCGAGCTGCTTTAGAAGCACATTCAGAAGCAACTCAATTTATTCTTATTAAAGAAAATGGAGGTTTTATTTTAAAAGCAGTTGAGGACAGGAAGTGTAACGACGTATGGGAAAACCTGCGAGCTATTAATTTTCTTAGAATGGCTTTGAGAAAAGAGTATGGTGAACGAGCTCGCACCATTGTGTGCGATGTTATTGGAGCTAGTAATTTGATTAGCAATAATCATCTGAGTGCTGCACTATTGAAGGAAATTTTAATGAGAGCTGATAATAATGCAGCTTTTTTTGATTCTGATATTCGTTATCTAGAACCAATTCTTGGTACACAATTGGAGAGCTTATTAGATGAACTAGCATGTGCTGATTTGCGCGAAGATTCTTTAGCAAAAAAATCTGTACGACAAAAGCTGCGTGACTGGCTGAGGCGAGGTGAAACACTGGCTAGACGAAGAGAAGAAAATCAAGAAGGTGCAGCAAGGTGCTCGCAAGAATGTGATACTATCGCTCATCCAGCAAGGGAATCGGATAAAAAATGGCGCCTTCTTTATAATTCAAGATTAGAATCTGCTATTAGCGAGAATGCTTTTGTTAGCTCGCCTCAAGTTGGTGATGAAAAGAGAAAATTTAAAAGATCTTATAACCGAGCTAGGAGAGCGATGAGCGATTTTAGTTCTGAGTTTGCAAGCGCAATTGTTGATCTAAATGGAGGTGCAGAATCATTTCATATTTTAAATCTTAAAACTATTCATGAACTAGCTGAATCGTCATGGAAAACATTAGATGAACATTTGGAAAAAATTTCTAATGCTTATGTAACTTTATTAAGTGAGATCAGTCTTAAGGATAATGAGGTTCAACATAGTATTCGAAATATTGCAACTTTATGGAACGAAGCTGCTACTCAGACTCAGCTTGCTGAGCACTTGTGGAATATGGGATCTAAATATGCAACGAATATTCGTTTAAGCGAGATCCTGAAACGTGCCGGTAAAACACGTGACGCTCGATACCATCTTGGACATGTCACTTCAAAAGAAGCAGAATTTCTGTGTGAGTCATTTGTTGGGCCTTATTCCACAAGAGACTTAACAGATAAAGATGGCACACGACTTATCAGTGAAGACAAATTGAAACAAAGTCGTTGTACCGAATATAAACAGCCCGGTGAATTTACAGGTTGGTTTGGTTGCAGAATGGCTAATTTACAAAAGAAGTTAGATAATGGTTCATGGACAAATGGCCATCTTATTGTTTCTGATATTATTTCTCTTCTTCCTGAAGGCTACTCAGACGATCACTATGTTTTATCAAGTGAAGATGAGAGTGAATTAAAAACAGCCTCCAATCAGGCTGCAAGAGGTGCTCTAAGCGATGGGATAGCTGAAGGCTCAACGGCAGCTGATGAAACGCAAGAGGGGAATGCAATGTAGGAATAGCTCCAAAAAAAATTTCTAAGCCGCAATCTCCACACGATCTCCCACCTCGACAGCATCAAACAGCGCGATCATATCAGTATTGCGCAGGCGAATGCAGCCGTGGCTGGCAGGTGTTCCGATGAGATTTTCTTGGTTGGTGCCGTGAATATAAATGTAGCGATCGTGCGTGTTGGTATTTTCGGAATCGAGCCCATCGAGCCAGAGGATGCGTGTGAGGATGTGATCTGTATTTTTTAATTTTATTTAATTGTATCTTTTGTTTTAATACTGCTTCTATGAAAAATAAAATATTGTTTCTCCTCTTTCTGTTTCTTTTTTTCCTTGGAGGGATTTTTGCTCCTTTGCAGGCAATGCCACCAAAGCTTATAAAAGGAAAGCCGACTGAAGAGAAAAAGGAAGAAGAAAAAAAAGAGACAGCAATAATTCTTGAAGAGCAAGGACGTAGGCTGAGTGATGTTGGTGAAGAAAGTTCTTCCAGTGTAGTAGCACGAGGAGTGAAGATAGGAGCACGCGAGGAAGTGTCTGATGAAAAATTTTCTTCCACTGATAATTCGAGCACAACAAAAGAGGAAGAAATGCCACGACCAGTTAGAAAATTCACGGGAGACTATGATTATTATGCTCCAGATGGTTCTAGGATTAAAAAATTAGCAGCTGCCAGTCGTGGTGATATAGCGTATTGCACATTGCCTGTTGGAAAAATTTCTTCTCCAGTGCAACATAAAACTGTTGAAGAATTGTGGTGCGTAAAATCAGGAGTAGGAGAACTCTGGCTAAAAGGAAATGAATTAGAGGGAAGGCCTGATCAAGTCATAGTCCTTGAAGAAAATGTCACGCTCTTTATTCCTCCAAGAACTCCTTTTCAATTTAGGAACATAGGAGAATCACAACTTGATATCGTCATGACGACTATGCCTTGCTGGCCAGGACCAGATGAAGCGATAAAAGTGGAAGAAGGTCTTTGGAAACCATCAGAAGAACAAGACAAATAGGAGACAAAGATATTCTCTAAAGAGCTATCTCCACTTGATCTCCCACCTCGACAGCATCAAACAGGGCGATCATATCAGCGTTGCGCAGGCGAATGCAGCCGTGGCTGGCGGGCGTTCCGATGAGATTTTCTTGGTTGGTTCCATGGATATAAATGTAGCGATCGTGCGTGTTGGTATTTTCGGAATCGAGCCCATCGAGCCAGAGGATGCGTGTGAGGATCTGATCTTCTTCGCTGCCTAGTGAAGCAATTTCCCCCGTTGCTTTTCTCGATTTAAAAATCATTCGCTCTGGTTCTCCATCACCAATTTTTTCTTCAATGAAGAAATTTCCAAGAGGAGTCTTGTTGCTCCCTGGTTCCGTTCCTAAGCCAAACTTCGAGCTGGAGATGGGGTGGCGTACAAGGCTTATGGAAAGCTCATCAGCGGTTTGCTCAAAAAGTTCTAATGTTTGCTTTTCAATTGAAATCTTGAGTTTGTGTTTCATGGTATTTAGCATAGACCAAATAAAGTAATTATGTCCTTTATTCCATCATTTCCTTCAGGAAAATCAATCGCCATCGTTGGTGCTACTGGAGCAGTTGGCGAGCAGTTGCTGCGCGTCTTAGAACGCCGCAACTTTCCTGTTTCTTATCTTCGTTTGTTGGCCTCTCCGCGCTCTGCAGGGGCGTCGCTTGCTTTTCGTGACACGATGGTTCCAGTGGAAGTTTTGGAGGAGGAGAGTTTTGACGGAATCGATATCGCTTTTTTCAGCGCTGGTGGAGACATTTCTAAAAAATTTGCTCCTCTTGCCGTGAAGGCTGGAGCTGTCGTGGTCGACAATTCTTCTGTTTTTCGCATGGATCCTAAGGTGCCTCTCATTGTGCCAGAGATTAATCCGGGCGATGTTAAAAATCATCATGGGATTATAGCCAATCCTAATTGCTCAACAGCAATCACCTTGATGGCGCTTGCTCCCTTGCATGAACGCTTTGGATTGAAGCGTGTGATTGCTTCCACTTATCAAGCCGTTTCTGGAACGGGGGCTCGTGCGATTAAAGAACTGCAGGGTCAAGTAGAAAGCCTTTCTCGAGGCGTGGCTATAAAAAAAGAAGTTTACCCGCATCAAATCGCTTTCAATCTTTTACCTCACGTCGATACCTTTTTAGAAAATGGTTACACGAAGGAAGAGATGAAATTTCAAAATGAGAGTCGCAAAATTCTTCATCTTCCCGATCTGCAAACGTCGATGACTTGTGTGAGGGTGCCGGTTTATCGCGCCCATTCGATTGCGGTGCATGCAGAATTTGAAAAATCAGTTTCGGTGGAAGCTGCGCAAGACGCCTTGATCGGAGCTCCTGGAGTCGATCTAGTGGATGATCCCATTAGGGCACTTTATCCGATGCCGCTCGAAGTACAAGGGCTTGATGAATGTCACGTTGGCAGATTGCGACTTGATACGGCGCTGCCGAATGGCCTTGCCTTCTGGGTTTGTGGTGACCAGCTTCTCAAGGGGGCAGCGTTGAATGCCGTTCAAATAGCAGAACTTTTATTAAAACCTGTAACCTGTAACCTGTAACCTGAATCCCTGCTTGTCATGCCTACCTACGAATACGAATGCAATAAATGCCATCATCACTTTGATGTCTTTCAATCCATGTCCTCAGAGAAGTATGAGACTTGCCCCAAGGAACTTTGCCAGATGAAAAAATGGGGGAAGGGAAAGGTGAAACGTTTGCTTGGAGCTGGCGCTGGACTTATTTTCAAAGGCTCTGGATTCTACATCACTGATTATCGTAGCGAGGGGTACAAGAGCTCTGCTAAGAGTGATTCATCGGCATCTGCTTCGACTAAGAGTCCAGAGAAGGCAGCAACTTCTTCTGGTGATGCAGGCAAGTCGACAGGTGTTGCTGGAAAAACAAGTGGAAAAAAAGCATCGCCGAAAAAGAGTTGATTTATTAAGCTGTAGCAATGTTTTCCCTAACGCAACGAGAGCAGTTTGTCATTCTGACTATCATGATGATTTTTCTTATAGGTCTTGGTGTTAAACAATATCGTGCATCGATGGCACAGGCTGCAGGCTATAAGCTGCAGGCTGCAGGAAGAAACCATCGTGAAGCCATGATAACTACGAACTGGCCTTGGGCCGCCCAAGGCCGATGATTCCCATTTTAGGATTTCAAGAAGCTGTTGAAAAAATCGTCACTCACGATCAACGTTATCGGGCCGATGCTTATTTGTTTTTGCGAGAGGTGATGGACCTTGCTGTCAAACGTCAAAAGAAACAGCGCAAGGAGCTGCGGCCCATGCATGTCAGTGCTACAGAATTGCTCGAGGCATTTCGTTTGTTGACGTTAAAAGAATTTGGCCCAATGGCACTAACGCTCCTCCAATATTGGGGAATTAAAAATAGTAATGACATAGGGCAGATTGTTTTTAACCTCATTGAGGCAGGTGTTGTTGGAAAGACAGAAGATGATACCCTTACTGCCTTTTCTGACGGATTTGATTTTCAACAAGCTTTTGTGCATCCTTTTCAACCAGCAACACTCATCTCATAAAATTATGAAAAACCTCATCACGGCGTGTCTCCTCGTTTCTACAGCATGGACCTCAGCGGTGAAAGAACCATCATCTCAGCCACCTTCATCTATGCCAGCACCATCATCCGCTCCAACCACGCCTTCTTCACTCACCATTTCTGGAAATCCTCAAGTTTTTACATTGAAGAATGGTCTCACGGTGATCGTAGAAGAAGATCATCACGCTCCTGTAGCCTCGGTTCAAGCATGGTGCTGCACCGGTAGTGTCGATGAAGCCAAGTGGTTGGGAGCTGGTTTGTCTCATATTTTAGAGCACATGCTCTTCAAAGGAACTGCGACGCGCCCTCCAGGAAAAATTGCGGAGGAGATTCAGGGGCAGGGTGGATATCTGAACGCCTATACTTCTTTTGATCGCACTGTTTTTTGGACCGACATTCCTGCGCCAGGAGTTAGTAAGGCACTTGATGTTTTTGCAGATGCTGTGATGAATGCCTCTCTTCCTCCAGATGAATATGTGAAGGAACAAGAAGTGATTCGTCGTGAGTTTGCAATGGGGGATGATGATCCTGATCGGAAAAGCAGCGAACTTCTTTTTGCAACGGCTTTCCAAGTCAGTCCCTATCGGCATCCGGTCATTGGCTATCGCGAGGTTTATGATCAGCTGAAACGAGAGGATGTGATGGAATATTTTAAAAAGCGCTATGTTCCCAACAATCTCTGTTTCGTGGTTGTCGGTGATGTTGATGCCGCTGCAGTGCACCAGCAACTAACCTCATTCTTTGAAAAATATCCTCGCAAGGCACTCGAGCCAGTCCTCGTTCAGAAAGAGCCTGCTCAACTTGGTGTGAAAGTTGCGCGGAAAACATTCCCAACAGAACTGAGTCGATTGAGTCTTGCTTGGAAAACCCCGGGCATCACTAACCCTAAAGCTCCCGCACTCGAAGTTCTCGGAAATATTCTGGGTTCCGGAAATAGTTCTATCTTGAATCAAGAAGTTCGTGAGAAAAAACAACTGGTCTATCAAATTGGAGCTGGATTCTATGGACTTAACGCCAATGAAGGATTGCTCTATGTCAGTGCTATGGCTGCTCCTGAAAAAAGAGAGGCTGCTGAAGTCGAGATTTTATCTCAACTCGACAAGGTCGTTCAGCAAGGAGTGACTCAAGAAGAATTAGAAAAAGCAAAGAATGGTCTTCTTGCTGATCACTTTTGTAGCTTAACGACGGTCCATGGACGCGCTCAAGACTATGGTTCCTATTGGTTGGAGACAGGAAACCCAACGTTTGGCAAAGAATACTTGGATGCAGTTCAACGCGTCACACTGGAAGAAGTGAAGCAGGCAGCAGCTCAATTTCTTGTTCGCGATCACTTGACGATTACCTCTCTTGACCCAGAAAATCGACCTCTCAAGAGCGATGAGGAAAAAGAATCCAGTAAAAAAACGGATCAACGAGAAGTGAAAAAAGTAGTGCTTTCCAACGGACTGAGACTTTTGGTTTGCGAAGATCATCGTCTGCCTCTGGTTTCCATGATGGGCGTTTTCCGTGGAGGATTACTGGCGGAGAGTGCCAAGGAAAATGGAGTCACCGATCTCCTTGCTAGCACGCTGATCAAGGGAACTAAGGATCGAAATGCCAAAAATATTGCCGACACGATTGAGCAGGTTGGGGGAAGTATTGGAGCTAATGCAGGCAACAACAGCTTCAGCGTTTCTGTTGGAGTGATGAAGCCTGATTTTGCTTTAGGACTGAATCTCTTAGCTGAAGTTTTGACGGAAGCAACCTTCCCAGCCGAAGAGATCGAGCATGAGAAAATGGCTCAGCTTGCGGCAATCCAAGCGGAAGATGACCAAATGCTCTCGACGACTCAACGTCTCTTGAAAGAAAAACTTTATGGGATGCATCCTTACTCGCGAAGGATTTTGGGAACGAAGGAGAGTGTTCCTTCTTTGAACCGAGAGATGGTAGAAGAGTTTTATAAAAAGCTAGCTGTTGGAAAAAATGGAGTAATCGCTATTTTTGGTGACATCAATGCTGAAGATGCGGTCAAGATGGCGACTCAGGCTTTTGAGAAAATGCCAGCAGGGGAGTTAGCATTACAAAATCCTCCGAGCCCGACTCCGTTAACAACAACGATTGATGTCAGCAAGGAAGAACCTAAGGAGCAGGCTGTCGTCGTCAAAGGTTTCTTAACGGCTCCTATCACGAGTCCTGATCGTCCTGCACTCGAATTGATCGATGCTGCTTGCAGTGATTTGGGTTCTCGTTTCTTTATTCGGATTCGTGAAAAGCAATCGCTGGCTTATTTTGTCGGAGCATCTAGCTCGATGGGGCTTGCTCCAGGAGCTTTTGTCTTCTATATGGGAACCGATCCCAAAAAGCTTGCTCACGCGCGGAGTGAATTTGATGATGAGATTCATCACGTAGCTAAAGAGGGTCTCACTCAAGAAGAGCTTACAACGGCCAAGCAAAAAGTTTTGGGGGCTGATGCTATGGCCATGCAATCTAACGCAGGACTTGCGCTGCGTTGTGCGAGTGAAGAGCTGATGGGCTTAGGATTTGATCATTACTTGCATCGTGCTGATGAAATTAATGAAGTGACCTTGGAAAAACTTAATGCTGCCGTTAAAAAATATATTGCTGTTCCTGGTTCTGTGGAGGCAGTTGTTGCTCCAGCTGCGGCTTTGAAGTTGGAATCGCCGTCGGTACAATCAAAGTAAAAAATGAATAAAAAAAATCCCTCCATTTTTTTAATTTTCGTTGTCCTTTTAATGGCGCCTCTTCGTGTGGACGCGATGAAACTTGTTTCTGGTAAAGAGAAAGAGGAGGAAAAGAGGTATTCTGATATTGCTGCTGCAGTGAGAGAGCATAAGCGCGAAGCTACCGCGCCGGAGAATACTGGATCAGGGCAGGATAATCCAATAACTCAAGCTCGTCTTGCTAATATCGAGCGCGTGAGGAGTCAAGCATTAAGAAATGTTGAGAAAGCAAAAAAAATTATTCCAGCATTCGCAGATACCATTGAGGAGTGGCATCAATCAGAGAGTGGAGATACACGAGATCTCATTTTAAATAGGCAAATTCTTTCAAGTGGTGCTCCTGAAGCAGAGCGTGCGCAACGAAATGAGATTGCTGTTTTACTTCAACGTGCTGCTCAAATGGAGGAGAGCATAACTCGGATGGAGCAAGTAGGTATTGATGAAACTTGGAAGGAAGTCGAGACGATGGCGCCTGCAACGATAGTTCAGGAGCCATCTCCACGTGTGCGCGGAGAGCAAATCTTGCAAGCTCGGCAGCGTGAGAATGGGGTGCAGCAAGAAGCTGTAAATACATTGATTCGCCTGACTCAAGCGAGCAAAACAATGGTATGCCTGAAGGCTATTGATTTTTTTGCCCCTACATCTATTACAACGGCTTTCACAACTGCTAATATAGGTAGGCAATGGGCAAACCTTCCTTTGATTCTTAATGATAGTGAGCGACCTGTGCGCCTCATTATTCCTGCTTCTGAGAGCCAATCAAATTATGCATTGGTTACTCCGACGATTATTCCAGCTGGTACTAGAACGATTGTTGATGGCGTTAGGACGACTGCTCCGACAAGAGTACCAAGTGCGGCAGAAAGTCGACAGGTAAGAACATTAATCATGGAGGCATTGGAAGTCTACTGTGGACCTAAAGTTAACGAATTATTTCCCGATCTTGATCGAGTTGATACGCCCCTGATGATTGGTGAAATTAATGAGATTTTTTCAAAGATTGCAGAATATCAAGGCAACGAAAATCAGAATGGAACAGCCACAACAGAGGCTCCTCAAATCCCAGCTTCGTTAGGAGATGCTGATGCTCTCGTTGAAAATTCACCAACGAAGGAGAGCGATGAAGCTAAACGGCTAGAAGCTCAAGCGCTTTTTAGACAAACTAACGAAAGGTTGAGATCTCCTAACAAGGCTCTTGCCCAAGCAGCCTGGTACGCTGCTGAAACCGTGGTGCGTGGTGTAGGTTTCGTTGGTGGGACGACTGCTGGCATCAAGCCAATTCGTGGTGCTGTTATTGGTGCTACTACTGCTGCCGCTGCTACTTTTGCTCATGCTGGTATTATTGCTCATGCTGGTCCTGGTGCTGCTTTTAGTGCTGGCGGTGTTACTGGTGCTAGCGTGGGTACGATTATGGGTCATGCTGTTGGTTTAGATGAAAGGGAGGTTCAGCAGGCTATCATCAGCAGCTGCATACTGACGCTTGTTGCCGTTCCTTTTCTTCCTCATGCCAGTTTGCTTGCTGCTACTGCAACATTGGGTGGTGTTGGAGCTGTTGGTGGAGCGCTCCCTTTTACTTTTAAGCCTGGTGTAGCTTCGGCTGCTCAACGTGTCTGGAACTATTATGCGCCTGGTGCTGCGTTAGAAAAAGCGAAAGAGGCATGGGAAAACTCAAGCGGAGTTATTACTCACACATTAACATTAATGCAGCAAACTCAAGAAACAGATCTAGAGGCGATGGAGGCTCTCCATGATTTTTTTGAGAGTTTTGTTCAGGTGGAAAACGCTGCTAGTGCCGCTCAAATGCAATGTAACCTTTCTTCAGTATCGTCATCTTCTGCATCACGTTCGTCCAGTCCGGCTCTTGACGTTGAAGAAATAAGAGTCAATGAACGCGCTATCACTCCCGAAACGCTGACACCTACAAGAGCTCGAGACATTCTCATCAATCAAATGAAACTGAGAATTCTCTATCGTGAAGATTTAATGATGAGGCTTCAAAACAAGACCTAGTCTATTAAAGCAAGAGAACAACAAGCAGAACAAGAAGCACGAGCAACATTTATAGTCAAATTACTTAGAACTTACAAGCAACTGACTTGTCCTTTTTAGGAAAAGACTGCGTTCTCATCCCGTC
>JAIEQF010000042.1 GCA_019747895.1 Chthoniobacterales bacterium | reverse complement strand
CACTGCTTATGCCTCAATCTTTTTCGCCCTCAAACTAGCTTAAATAAAGGATCCCAGGTCACTGGGACAGGCTCTAGCTAACTTTTGTCAGCCTGGGGGTCAGTCCTCTCTTTTGTAACATTTATAGTCAAATTACTTAGAACTTACAAGCAATTGACTTGTCCTTTTTAGGAAAAGACTGCGTTCTCATCCCGTCACGTTATCGTTTAGATAGCGCTCGGTCTTCGGCCTGGCCTTTTCTAAAAATTCCTGCGTTCTTCCCTGTAATTTCTAACTAATTTGACTATAAAGCTTTTCTAAAAAGACTCTACTTTTTTGAGAAAAGCTCTATCTCAAGGAAACATTAAGAGCGTTTTGAGGACGTCCTTCAACTAACTTATTAAGTCGATCAACAGATTGTTGCAGTGACTTATTAAGCTGTTCGCTCATTGCAGAGGGACTGATATTAATCACATTAGTAGCAGCTGACTCAACTACTTCGTTATGCTCTAAAGCGATAGCAGTACTGGTATCAACAGCAGCAGCAGTATTTCCTGTTATATGATAACTAAAGGGCTGGTTAGATAAATTAGCCTCAGAAACAAAAGCGGCGTTCAAATGAGGAGCTGCATTCTTGGTGACATCATTATTATTGCTAATATTTTTATTCTCTATGTTTTTCTGATACTCTGCATGCTCTCCAACTACTTCTGTAGCTGTTGGGTCAAATTGAGCCGACGAAATATTTTTGGGAGAAGCTTTGGTCAAAAGCCCTTGAGTAGCTGAAGTTACTTTTTGAAACAATGAAACGGCCTTACCTCCTAATTTGGCAGCGCGATTCGTAGCTGCATCATTCTTTTCTTCTGCTTTTGCTTCCAACACATTGAGGGGGCCATGATTGATATTTTTATTAATATTAACCTGTCGTTGCCTTATGGCATCATGAACACGAAGCACATTGAGCTCTCCTAATACTTTTCTCAATGCTTCTAGTGAATTACTCTTTTTGTGTAAATGAGTAGTGCGCAGAAGAGATAAAAATGATTTTGCAGCGAAATAGTTAGCCTCAGCAACGGTCAATCCTCGTCCAAGGGTAGGACTATCAGACAACAATTGTTCTTCTGAACCAGGAGTAGCTGATGTCTGAACCAATGCTAATCCAGCAACATGCTGGACGGTCATCATTGAATTGCTGACTTCCTGCATGGGAAAGCGATATCCTTGAACCTCATCAGCAAAAGGCGCTCCAGGGGCATAATATCTGTTATAAATTTCTTGAGCAGCTTCAAGTGCTGATTGAATATCCGAAAGTACACTCTGGGCCGACATAGGATAATCTCCCTGCTGAGCTGCTTGATTAATGACATCTTGAGTAGACTGTTCAAGGGCAGTCAAATCACTAACATGGGCTTGCTGGCTTTGTGGCATAGTGGAATCAGGAGGTTTAATCACAACAAAAGAACTGTTGTAACCTGTCTGGAGCGAACTAATCACCGTAGGATCAAACGTAATATTATCAAAAACAATTCCTGCTGCCTGGAGGGCCGTCGCCTCTTGAGCTTCTGGTGAAGTTACCTGATCTCCCCCCTGCTCAGTAAACTGAGTCTCAGTAATACCGGGAGTGAACGTACTAGAATAATCGGTGCTCATACTTTTTGAGAATTGATTTTAATTTGAGTGACAAGAGCATTTTTTAAAGCAAGCGCCCTTCGATACAAGTCTTTTTTATTATCATCATGTTTGACGAGTGTTATGGCAGAACTCACGCACTCTAACGCACGAGAAAGATTCATAAGATCAATACACGAGTGGGCTGCATAAAACCTTGATTCAGGATTATGCGGATCTAGTAACGAAGCCATTGCAAAAGAGGCAAGGGCATTGTCGTGACATTTGATATGTTGGTAAGCCCCTCCTAGACCTATCCAATTACGAGCTACTCGTGGTTCATAAAAACAGAGCAGGCGAAAAAGATCTGCGGCTTCTTGATAACATTGCATTTCATAAAGCTGAAAGCCCGCTAAATAGAGTGAGTCTAGCTGTCTTTTTGTAATTCCTTTTTTTTCCGCTAACGATGGCTGTTGCTTAATGGCCGTCATCACACAATCAAGCATCCAGGTAGGAGGCGCTGAAGAGGCAGTCTGTTGTTCGGAATTCTCTGGCATAATTAGAATTTCTCAAAAGTGAATGCTCGTTGAAAATAACTTACTCTTCATTCTTTACTTTTTTTCCATCAGCTTGCGAGCTCCTTCAACAACTTCTTCAGGTGTTATTTTAAGCATCACAGAACAACGCTGATGTTGTTGCGCTAAAGGAGGACAGATGTGAGGAAATTGAACAGCATTCCAGTGGCAAGGAGAAAAAGAGCACTCGGTTGTATGATGAATAGGATAATGATTGGGGTAATATTTGACTCTCGTTCCTGGCCCATAAGGCCCCCAAAGCCCTACACAAGGCTTTCCCAAAACACCTGCAACATGCACGAGCATGGAATCAGGTGCCACGCAAATCTCTGCGCGATTGATCAGCGACCACATCAATCTAGGGCGTTCAAAAGACCGAAACTCCACATTGTCGACTCCAAGAGGCTCCATCCAATAACCTGATGATTCCAAAGGTCCATAGACACCAATCCAGTAAATATCAGGAAAGGCTTCTGCTAATGCTTTTAAAACTGCACGACTTTGCTCGGGAGGTAAGGAGCGAACTTGCTGGGAACATGCTGGCTGATAAAAACCGAGACGCCGATCGGCATAAAGAGTCTTGGCAATATCAGTCTCCATTCTAGAAAATTGCGGGGCTACGCGCTTCTCTTCATCAGGAATGCTCGTTGGATCGATACCACAAGTACGCAACATGAGATCAATCGGTTGCATCTGACCACCATGAGCATAACCATTGGAAATATATTCAAGATTAACGTGATAATCGAATTGCTCCATCGTCGACCAATAGCAAGGAAGAGTGACAATAGATTTAATCCAAGGAAATCCATGCCAAAACATCGTCAGGTGTGGCTCCGAAAGGATATGAACCTCATACCCACGATCCGCCAAAATCTTACTGAGAGGCCAGGTCATGATTTGATCCCCCATTCCACCAACACCATTATAAATAATGACACGTTTTTTAGGATCGTTGGGTTTGAAATAAAGCGGCGTAAACATCGGTTCCGCTTTGGAAACTTTTTCATAGGGGATAGAAAAATCCCAAGCCTTCATTTTATCAAATTGCTTATCGGCAAAAAGGTAAGCCTTGCCTCCTTCTAAAACCTGAGAAGAACCAAAGTGCATATGGCTATTCTCAACCCAAATATGTTCAACAAAAGAAATAACGTGCATTTTAACAGTTCACAGTTGGGAGTTCGCAGTTCACAGAAAATCTCAATTTCATTACCAATATATTATTGTGCATTTTTTGAAACACCATGAAATTTATTGAAACTTTTTTCTCTACGAAGGCTCCTGCCTTGATAACATTTATCTTTCCTGATGAACTGCCAATCTAATAACTGCGAACTGCCAACTACGAACTGCGAACGACCATCGCAGAGCGATGGCTCCAAAGTCCTCCTCATCGGCTTAGATGCTACCGATTGGGATCTTTTATCTGAAAAAATTGCTGCAGGAAAATTGCCCAACCTCGCTAATCTGATAAAAAGAGGGGCTAGCGGCCCTCTCCGTTCATTACGTCCTCTTTTTTCTCCAGCACTTTGGGCAACGATCTCAAGCGGAAAGCGTCCTTATCAACATGATATCACGGGATTTGTCTTACCTACTTCCTCAGGCAAAGGATTGCGTACTTATAATAGCTCCTCACGTTCTTCGCCTGCAATTTGGGAAATGCTCTCCTCGGCAAATCAAACTTCGAACGTGGTAGGATGGTGGAACTCGGCTCCTGCTGAAAAGATTCGCGGAGTCATGGTAGATGAAACTTTTCGCGTAGCTCAATTTCCATGTAACGTTCCTTGGGAAGTCTCTCCAACAAGTGTCACCCCTTCTTCTCTTGCTGAAAAACTAGCAAAGTGTCGTCGCCATCCCCAGCAAATCTCGACACACCTCCTCCAGCAGCTGATTCCAAAAATTTACGAAATCGATCCGACTGTTGATTGGCGGCTCTCTGCCATTGCAAAAATTCTTGCTGAAGACCTGACGACCCTGCAAACCACGCTGTGTCTGATGAAAGAACATCCGTCGAATTTCACCTCTCTCTATTTGATCGGCCTTGATAGTTTTTCACATCAAGGAACTTCTTTCCGAGAGCCTATTACCTGCCAAGCAGATCAACTTGGCATCGAACATTACGGCGAACTCATCGACCGGGCTTATGATCTTTACGATGAGTGGGTAGGATGGCTTGTGGCTGCTGCTGGAGAAGAAACGACCATCATGCTCGTCTCCGATCATGGTTTTTATCATGACGATCGCAAACCTCGTTCTTTAGGGATTAACACAACAGCCCCGTGTGATCAACATGCTCCTATCGGAACATTGATTGTAGCAGGTCCCAATATTAAATCGAAATCTACAATAACACACGCCACGCTCTTAGATATTTGCCCCACTCTCTTAACATGTTTTCAACTTCCTGTGGGAAGAGACATGAAAGGAAAAGTCCTCACAGAAATTTTTAAGACACCTCCTCAGATTAGGACTATCCCCTCTTGGGATCAAGTGGTGAGCCGCCCTCCCCAAAACCCATCTCAAGAACCATGCGAACAAGCTACTAAAATGGCGCTCCGGCAGCTCATCGCACTAGGATATCTTCCTCAAGCTCCGTTGGATCATCAGCATATTTTTTCTACCGCTTATACAGACCACCTCTTGTATCAAGCGCTCTCTTATTTAGAACATGATCGCATCGATGCGGCCATACGACTGTTAGAGCAGGCACATCATCACTCTCCCGAACGAACTGATATTCTTACAGCGCTAGCAGAATCGTATCGAGCACTCGGCGCTAACGAACATGCCTCAGCAGTTTTAAAACAATTTGTCTTTCACCGTGTGCGCGATGCTTGGCAGGCTTATCAGGCGCTGCAAACAAAAAAATATGATCCTAATGAGTCACTCTCAACGATGGAAGTTTTAGAGTGGAGACACCTCACAGCACGTGTCCAATTAGATCCTACAACCATCCAGTTTGCCCGCCTCTTCGCAGATTGGTTGATGCGCCCTGAAGAACAAATTGCGCAACAACTCCATGCTTGCGCTGAGTTTTCTCCTCAAAATTTTTCACTCGTGATGCAGGCAGCCGATGTTTGTTTCTTTCATGGATGGAATAAAGAAGCTCTCTCGTTATTACGGGCCCTTGCTGCTTGGAAGAAAGAGGAATCATCACCGCTAGTTGCCATCGCTGCTCATGAAAACCAGCGAGGTCATTTCGAACAAGCTGCCGCACTGTCACAAGAAGCTTTGAATCGTCATCCTTTAGATTATGCTGCGTGGTTAGAATTGGGAAAAGCCTTGGCTGGACAAAACGACTGGCACGCCGCTCACAAAGCCACGCTCCAGGCGACTAGCAGTTTTTTGAGACGCCCTCAAGCGTACGAACTGCTAGCGACCATCTCCCTTCAAGGAGAAAAGAACCAAGAATTAGCTCAACGTTATACAAAACTCGCCCATCACGCTGCCAAGCGTCTCGCAAAATTAAAAAATTCTTTGCGTGGCTCTTCTTCGAGATTTTTGCATCACCAAAACAAAAGTGTTGCGTCCCTTGCTGCCACAGAACAAGGAAACAAACACTCCTCCACTCAACAACCTATTATTGTCACTGGCCTCCCTCGCTCTGGAACTTCACTCTTAATGCAAATGCTCACAGCAGGAGGCATCGATGCAATCACTGATTATCAACGCCTCCCTGATGAGCACAATCCCCTTGGTTATTTTGAGCATGAAAAAATCAAAGAGATCGCGCGTCATCCTGACCTCTTACAATCAGGCAAGGTGGCCAAAGTCGTTATTCCACTTCTCTGGGAATTACCACAAGATTTGAACTGCCATGTCATTTTCATTAGAAGAGCTCTGGATGAAGTCATCACATCACAACATCGCATGGCAGGAGAAATTGTGTCGTTTGAAGATCTCAAAAAAGCTTACATTTCATTCGAAGTGCAGACAGCTGAAATCGTACGTCAACGCCCTTGGAGTGTCCTTCAACTTTCTCATGCGAATCTCCTTGCTGATCCTCTTGCTACGGCTGAAAAGATCAACGATTTTTTAGGAAGTCGTCTCAATGTCAAAGCCATGGCTGCTGTCGTGCAACCTTCGCTTCACCGAGTGAAAAGAGAAGTAGAAAATTACTGATACGCGTAGACGAGGCTCGCCGGCACAGTTTCCACACTTCCTTCTTCATCGAGCAACTCTAATCCGACGTAGTAGCTACCACTTCGTGCCACAAGAAGTCCTCCGGCAATGCGAGCTCCTGGAACCACATGATCATCTTTCCAAAGATCGAGAGTCACCGGATTTCCTGCATCATCATAAAGCGCCAACTTCAGACGCTGTGCTGGCGAGGAGGCTGACACTGCAAACCAATATTGGTTTCCTGAAAAAAGCGTCAGTTCCAATAACTCCATTTTTTTCGGCTTTAGAGAAACTTCCCAAACTTCATCTCTCACACGAAACCCATGATTCACCAATCCTCCCAAAAGATCTAAGGCGTGCCGTTTTGAGTCAACAAAGTCAGCAGGGGAAACAACCGGCCCTGTTTTTTCCTGAACCAGATTCTTTCGCAACAGAAAGAGACTCATTCCAACAGCTCCGAGAACGAGTCCCACTAAAATCATTTTGACCTGCTTTTTTTTCATAGAGCATTGCTAGTGGAAGGTGATTTTTTAATCGCCTCAATCATATGATTTGCTTTCCCTTGAATCGCAGAAAGAACTTCCTGGCGAAAATGATGATCTTGTTGTTCTAAAATAGTGGCAATGTCCATCAGCGTCTCTTTGACTTGAATGACCAGAGGATCGTTCTTGACCTTAGGAGAGAGCCCTTCTAAATCAACAGCAAGGTGCCGCGCTAGGGCAGGCTCATCAAGAAGAGCTGCTCCTTCTGGAGAATAGTTACTAACAACAATTCCTGCAGCAACCTCTAACCCTCGCAGCCAAGCGCCTGCAGAGGTCAGGCTCACTAAATTGCGATCTTGCTGTTCAATCATCGTATTTTTGACTTCATTTTCTGTTGCTTCTAATTCCTGACGCAAACAGTCCCACTCACTGTGATCAGCAAACTCAATCAAGTTGTTTCCACGGCTCAAAATATTTTGACTGACACCCAATGCTTTAGAAAGCGTCATGATATCCCTTCCAATGTTTTTGACCTGCTGCCCATCTTGTGCTTCCACAGCGATGTATCCGTTGGTAACTAAAAGACCAACAGCAAGCGCTAACTGAGCTCGATTTGTTGTTACGGGAGCAGCTCCTTCATGAGACAACATCGCCCAATTAGGACGGCTCACTTTATTAATCGCCGCAAAAATTTCACCAGGCGATGGAACGCTGATTCCATCTAGATAAGTGGCTTCTTTCATTTGACGAGCAGTCAATTCCCCACCTCTTCCGTAGAGCACTGAGACTCCTAAGAGAAGGAGCATCATAAAAATTTGCGCTGTTTTATTCTTCATCACCATTTTAACAGCTGCTATTCTAGAGCGATTATCTTACAAACGTGAATAGAAATCGCTCTCTCCCCATTGAAGAACTTCGAGAAGAAATTGTTAGCTCCCTGCAAACGAGCAATCGCCTCATTATTGAAGCTCCAACTGGTTCTGGAAAATCAACACAAGTGCCGCAATTTCTTTTAGAGAGCGGACTCTTAAAAAATGGTCGTGCCGTCATCCTCCAACCACGCCGCCTCGCCGCACGCATGCTCGCTGCGCGGGTTGCTCAAGAACGCAACAGCTCACTCGGCAAAGAAGTCGGCTACTGCATTCGTCATGATCTTCAATACAGCACTGAGACTCAATTGCTCTTCGTCACCGAAGGAATTTTGTTGCGGCAAATGTTAGAAGATCCTTTGCTGAGCAACATCTCAACTTTGATTTTTGATGAATTTCACGAACGTCATCTTTACAGCGACATCAGCTTAATGCAGGCACTTCGATTGCAAGAATCCGAACGCCCTGACCTTAAGATCATTGTCATGTCAGCAACGCTCGATACTTCAGCACTGGCAGACTATCTGGAACCATGCGTTGTTCTCCGATCGACTGGTCGCACTCATCCCGTTGAGATCACCTACCTCAAGCACGAACAAGCCGAAGAAAAATTGTGGGATCTTGCTGCAAGCGCCGCTAGCAGCATGCTCTCCATCACGCCAGGCCATCTGCTCATCTTCATGCCAGGAGCTTATGAAATCGGACGGACCATTAGCACGTTGAGAGCATCACTTCCTTCCGACATCGCAATCTTCGCATTACACGGGGAACTCCCTCCAGCCGATCAAGACGCTGCAGTTAAGCCAAGCACTATTCGTAAAATCATTGTCACAACCAACGTTGCCGAAACATCATTGACAATCGACGGCGTCACGGGCGTCATCGATGCAGGCATGGCGCGGATCGCCCGCTTTGATGCACGTCGCGGAATGAACACACTTTTAGTTGAAAAAATTAGTTGCGCCTCCGCTGACCAACGCGCTGGCAGGGCCGGACGAACAGCTCCAGGTCACTGCTGGCGACTTTGGACCGAACGCGATCACGCGCGTCGAGCCCTTCGTGATGTTCCTGAAATTCATCGCGTCGATCTAGCAGAAGTGCTCCTGCTCTTGAAAAAATTGGATCTCTTGCCAACAAGAGTTCTTTCAAAACTCGCTGCTGGTGACCAAGGGCCAGGCGCTCCGGCGCGCAGCCCCGCAGTGTACAAAGAGGCACTCGAGGAAGTGAGCACCGGAGCAATGCCGCCATGCGCATCAGCAGTAGAGTTTTCAAAGAAGTCTACTAATTGGCTCGATGCGCCGCACACAACCTCGTTTGAAAAAGCAGAACTATTGCTTCATGATCTGGGTGCACTCGATCACGACGGAAAGATCACAGAGCGAGGCCATCGTATGCTCGCCTTTCCAACACATCCACGTTACGCCGCGATGCTTTTAGCAGCAGAAAAATTGGGATGCGTTCGAGCAGCCGCTTTGATGGCAGCTTTCACGCAAGCACGCCCCTTGCTCTTACGAACCGATCGTAACACAGAAGAAACGCGCCGCGATCTTTTTGGCGGTGGAAATTCTGATTTCCTCGTACTCTCACGTGTTTTTTCTTGGGCGCAAAGGAATGATTTCAAAACCGACGCCTGTCGCAAATTGGCCATTCATGCTGATGCAGCGAGACAGGTTGCTCGAATTTTTGAACAGTTTTTAAACCTAGCTCGAGCTCAAGGCCTCACCATTGATGCGTCGCCTGCACCTGATGAAGTTGTTGCCGAATGCATTCTGGCTGGCTTTGCTGATCAAGTCGCTCGCCGTCGCAGCGCTGGAACTCATCTTTGCGACATGGTCCATGGACGCCGAGGCTTGCTTGTCAAAGAAAGTGCCGCCACCGAAAGTCGTCTTTTAGTCGCGACAGAGATTCATGAAATTGGTCAGAGTAGTGGCGACGTCCGCATCCAACTCTCCATGGCTACGGCTATCGATGAAGGGATGCTGAGGAAAATTTTTCCTGACGATTTTTCGGATAAGAGAGAACTTTGTTTCGATATGATGACTCATCGCGTTGTGGAAAAAAAAGAAAAGGTCTTTCGCGATCTCATGTTGGAATCGATCACTCGTGACATCACTTCCTCACCTGAGGCAAGCGCGGTGTTAGCCCAAGGAATCATGGAAGCAGAACTTCCTCTACCAACCTGGAAGGAGGAGTCACCCTCTTGGATTCATCGCTGGCAATGGCTTCACCGTTTTCACCCTGAACTCGAACTTCCAGAATGGACCGAAGAGCTTGATCAAAAGGCTTTCCAGCAATGCTGCCAAGGAGCCCTCAGTTATCGCGAAGTCAAAGATCGCCCGGCAGTGCCTGCATTAGAAACATTGCTCTCTCCAGCTCAGCGAGCAGCCTTCGCAAAACTAGCACCGATGCATTATCCATTGCCGGGCGGGCGCAAGGCCCCTCTTCGTTATCAACCCAACGGCGATGTTATTTTAAGCGCCACCATTCAAGACCTCTTCGGCTTAGCCAGCGCTCCTAAATTAGCGAACGGTCATGTGATCGTCACCGTAGAAATTTTGGCCCCCAACCGCAGACCGATTCAAATCACACGCGATCTCGTTTCTTTCTGGAAAGAGGCCTATCCCAAAATCAAAACCGAACTCTCTCGCCGTTATCCGAAGCATGAGTGGAAGTAATCAAGAAAAAGAATTAACCGCAAAGAGCGCAAAAAAAGAAATTCACCAAATTCAAAAATGAAGCTTTGCTAGTTAATTAGTTGTATTCATTCGATGGACAACCCAACTTCATGAATTGGAGAAAGCAAACTGCCGCCAGATTTTTCTTTGCGCTCCTTGCGTTCTTTGCGATTAATTTTCTTCTATATGTTATCTCCTAAATCCGCCTGGACGCTTTTGGAGATGCTAGTCGTACTGGCCGTGATTGCCGTGTTGAGTGCTTTGACTTTTCCTGCAGAACAAGCCTGGAAGCAGAAGTCCGTCCAGCGATCTTCTCTCTCGTTGTTACTCAGATCGTGTGAAGAAGCGCGATCTCGTGCAATAACGCAACGCCTCACGACGTGGTTGATACTGCAACATCCCACTTCTGGAAAAGATTCTTTTGTTCTGCTTCAAGAAACTGAAAATGGTGACACCAGCTTGATCACAGCTTGGAAAGAGCTCCCCAAAGACGTTCGCTTTATTTTTCTACCTCCAACGAGCACTTCTCTTCCAACAACCTTCCTTGAAAAACTTCCTCAAAACCTTCGAGTACGGAGCAATCAACTCAGCGGCATCGCTTGGAATAGCGAAGGGAGCATCGTTGAACCTTCAAAAGTTTCAACACTGAGCTTGCTCACAACTTCCAACAAAAAAATCGGCCAGATTCTTTTTCTAAGAAATTCCGGAAGAGCGCTACTGGCAAAATAAAAAAATGGAATCACCTTCTCGACAAACCAAATGTGCTGAGTAAGGCGAAAGAGCGCATGAGAAACAAGTTCAATAATCTTGGCATAAAACCATAAAGCAGGTCGATCTTCTTGATGTTGAACCCGCAATAACTCTTCGCATAGCGATCTTAAATTATAGTGTATTAAATTGAAAAGGGCGCGTTAAAGGCGCAGAAATTTTTTCTTAGGGCAAGGCCGAAGATTGAGACGCTATCCGAAGATAACGTAAAATCTGAGAACGTAGCCCTAAGGAAAAAGAGCAAGCTTATGGCGTGCCCTTTTCAATTTAATACACTATAACACAAAGAGGCGCCACCATTGGCGTTTCTTGGCCTGCCGAAGCATTCAAAAAAAATTTGATACTTTCTTTCACAGTATGCGTTTGTTTTTTAAAAAGTGAAGCAAGCCAACGTCGCTAAATGGTCAATTCATATGGCTCTTGATACTATTTGACTCGCAGCAATTGATCACATAGGAACAGAGGCAGCAGCAGAGCTAGCAAGACAATATGGTCTTGAAGCAGCAGTTGACTTTTATGAAGATTTACATGATATAGTCAAATTACTTAGAAATTACAGGGAAGAACGCAGGAATTTTTAGAAAAGGCCAGGCCGAAGACCCAGCGCTATCTAAACGATAACGTGACGGGATGAGAACGCAGTCTTTTCCTAAAAAGGACAAGTCAATTGCTTGTAAGTTCTAAGTAATTTGACTATATCGTTCATCATCATCTCAATTGGATAAGAGAAGTTGAGGATTAATAATAAATTTTTATCATATTCTTCTCGCTTCTAAGACCGCTCTTTGTTAAGAGCGTTCTTGTATGAGCACGCCTCTTCGTTTTTCACGCGGTTTTTCATTATTAGAAATGATCGCAGCATTGGCTCTTGTTGCGATTGCAACTGGCCTTGTCTTCACTTTTTTCCCAAAAGCAAAACGAATTCATCTTGAGGAAAAAGAGCTCACAAGCGCCTCTTTCATTGCAGAGCGAGTCATCAGCACGCTGCAAAGCACTTTGCCAGATGGAATCGTGGCGACCGCTCCCGATTGGATCAGAAATCCTAATCATTGTATGCGCCTTGCTCTGGATCAACCCTCGGAACACTACTTTGCCTACGATGTCCAAGGTCGACCTCATGGCCAACTAAGCTCAACGGAATATGACGCTCCTCTTCACCAAGAATCGATCATGAGCTTAGCAAAGGTTTCCATTATCCCTCAACCTCCAGACATCGCTCATGTTTCTGTTATTATTGCGACTCCTGCAACTCTTCCTGACAAAAAGCGACGTCACTCGGAATTTGCCTTTTACCTCTCGAACGTAAAGCCACCCTCCCCCCATGAACCATGAAGCAGCGTTACAGGTTGCAGGTTGCAGGTTTCAGCCTCTTTGAACTCCTCATCTCACTGGCTCTGCTGGCGCTCGTAATGATGTTACTAATCACAACAGAAACTCAAGCAGCAAAAATGTGGAGTGAGTCGGAAGAACAAGAAGAGATGATAGCTGAAGGTCGAGCTCTGTTGCAAATGATGTGTCATGATTTGAGATCAGCTACATCCTCATCTCCTATCGAAATTCGAGAGAGTTCCAATATTTTTTTTCTGATGCGAACTCCATCTGATGACCTTGTTACGGCTGGCTATTTTCTTGATCCCACCAAGAAAGGTTATTGCTACCGGTTTTTTGCCAACGCGCATGAAACGCTAGCAACAATGAACAGCAAAAATTTAACCGAGCTTGAATCTTGCGCAGCAAGTGGCGAAGCGCATTCAGAGCTCATCGCCACGCATCTTTTATCATGGGAAATAATTCCATTTTATAAAAATAAAAATCAGCCAACTCTCCTCGAAATCAACTTGGCTTTTGGAAAAACGACTCCAAGCTATTTTTTGTCAACCGTTGTTTCTATTCAAAACTCTAGCATCCTTTAAATTTGAAGCCTTCTATTTCAATTTTTAATTTCAATAGATGCAAAGCATTGTCTGACCTACAGTCTCAATCTGGCTCCGCCCTGCTAGCAGCCATCTTGTTTTTGCTCGCACTAAGCACCTTGGTCGCACTATCGCTGGAAGAAATATTAATCGGAAAAAGAATTGGAAATTCTAGCGCTATTTCTTATCAAGCAAGGCTGGCCGCTCAATCAGGCCTTACTGCGGCCATGAGTCAACTTTCTTTAGCAACAAAAACATATCCTCAGTTTCTTGTTGGAGAGACGCCTCAAGACCACATCCTCCTTGTAGGAGCTACAAACCTCACAACGCAAACTCAAGTCATGCCTCTCATTTCAGGCAATCTGAATTTGCTGATTAATTTCCCTGAGATCTCTCAAGAAAAAATAGACGGTTATCTTCAAGCTGCTAGAGACATCGATCACGCTGTTGATCTCAATAAAAAAAATCATCCTATCGCTGCGACCGGCTCCTATCAGGCACCTTGGGCTACCATCACCAATAGCGGTGGTATTCCCATCGCGCGTTACGCTTATCGTTTTTTCGATGAACAGGCACGCCTCAATCCAGCGCTACATCAAGGAAAGCCACGCACCGATCCTGATGATTGGGATCAAGGCCCCGCCGCGCTGCCACTCGCTTTAGAAAATGATTTTCTATTCTCGCAGGAAGAAGCCTCTTCGCTTATTGCACTCGCAGATCTGCATCTTTTAGCGAACGGCTTTTCAAGCGCCTTCAGGAGCAACACCGATTTTGAAAATAAAAAAAATCTCCTTTCACGATCAGAGCTAGCACTCCCTGATTTCATCCCCTTTTCAATGTCTGATGGTGGAAAACAAAAATATGATCTCAATGATCTTGCTACCAATTCCATTTACGGTCTCACGAAATCAGAGCGAGCCGCGCACCTTGCTGATATCATTGATCACAATCTTCCTCATTTTAAAGAACGAGACCCAAGCCTTCGAAATTGCTCTCAAGCTGATCAACGACGTTATCTTAATCGGCTTGCAGCGTGCATCGTCGATTATATCAATCCTCCCTCAGCAGCAACCTTGGTAAATGGAGGCGAGCCTGCGGGCCAAATTCTCTCTCCCCTCGCAACACAGATAGCAGAACGATTGCGCCTGCAATCATGCAGCAGCAACAGCGTCACGATTGAAAGCCAATATTTCGTGCAAGTCTGGAATCCTTATACCAAGACCATTCCAAGCGGAGGAATGGTTTCTTTTTCCATCGACAATCGTCCTTGTCTTCATTTTGGAACAGCAGAACCAACAGCTTTTGAAAATTATCATCAGACAACTCTTGCTCCTGCAATCAGACCGAATGAATCCGTCGCGCTCGCTTTTCCCACCGTGACACAAACATGGAATTCTCCAACGCCAGTCACCTCTTCTCATTTTCCTTATTGGTTACGAGAGCCTGAAGGAAATGCCAGTTCAAAGCGCCACCAAACTTTTGAATTTACTTGGAATCATCAACTCGTAGAAATGAGTCGAACATCTCCGGTAGGCCCTGGTCTCACAGAGGGAGGGCTCGAACACGAGGAAGGATCTCTCTCCACTCCCAACAATTATTGGCACTGCAATTTTATTCCCACCGAACAAGATCGTGCAGGTCATTTCCGCTTTGTGGGAGATCCTAGTGAAAATTATCTCAGCAACTATCTTTGGAAATCGTATTCTGGTGAAAAAAGTTATTTAGAACAGACGCGATGGCAAGGAGTCATGAGTGACGCAACGGCCGAACGACAGTTTAATCCAACTTGCTCTTGGAGTGTTCGCGATTTTATTCCAATCAATCCACCAACAGGAAATCATCCTTCCTCGATTGCAATGACTCCTGATCAAGTGCCTTCGCCATACCGAGAAGAAGTTGATTCTCTTAATGCTCCTTTAGTGATGCGCCACGGATCAATGAATTCCATCGTTGAACTAGGAAACATTCATGATCCGTCTCAAGCAGATGACCTAGGATTAGCCCCTGAGGCAGGTTCCAGCGATCATCAAACGAGTGTTTATGCTTGCGGTGGTGGGCGCACCCTCCGCATTGGTCAACCTGAATTTTCTTATTGGGACACTCCAGGAAAACGAGCTATCGAGCTTCTCGATCTTTTTACCGTTTCTTCTTCAAAGAAAAAAAGAGGTCTCATCAATATCAACACAGCCCCTCATGAAATTTTGACCGCTCTTTTTTATGGCATTACTCCTACTTCTGATGAGCGCTTTCTTCATTCCAAGCTTCAGCTCCAAGCTGCAGAACGCCTTGCCACATTGCTCGAAGAGCATCGTCCTTATGAAAAAATTTCTGATCTTCGCCTGCTAACTCCTCTTCTTGCTAATGCAGAAACTTACTCTCCATCACTCGGCAGCAATGTTTTTTCCAGCGGAGTTCCTTTAGCGGCTGTCTTTGACCGTGCTCGAGAAGAAGGATTTGGAAAAATGATTTCTCTCTGCACGATTCGTTCTCACGCCTTCCGTTTATTTATTCTTGGTCAAACGTTAGATCGTCACGGAACATGCAACGGCGAATCCATGATCGAAGCTGTGATCACGCTCCCTTCTTCGGATTCGAAACAAAATATAATGCCGATTGTACAGGAAATGAAGTGGCTTTAAAAAATTAGTTCCCTTTCAAACACAATTTACAATACCCTTTGACCTTCATGAATTCTCCGAATCGCATAGAACGTCTTTTTTCCTGGATCGCCATTCCTGGCCTCATTCGCTACGTCGTGCTTTTTAACGCTCTTGTTTTTTTGTTACACCTCATGGCTCCAGGATATGAATCTATGCTCACTCTTAATCGCGAAGCGATTCTGCATGGTGAAGTCTGGCGATTAGCAACTTGGATTTTTATCCCAGAAACAATGCGACCTTTTTGGGTTTTCTTTGCGCTTCTTTTTCTTTGGTTCTTGGGAGAAGGATTAGAAGAATCAATTGGAGCTTTTCGAACAAGCCTGTTTTATTTTTCTGGAATGATTTGCTGTACGATCGTTGCCCTTATTTTTGGAGGTTATGGTGCCAACACTTTTCTGAATCTTTCTTTGCTCTATGCGTTTGCAACCATTCATCCCGATTACAAAGTTCTTTTTCTCTTTGTTATTCCGATGCGCATCGGATGGTTAGCGTTGTTAAGCGGCATTCTCACAGCCATAGGCGCCCTTTCACAATCGAGAGCTGTTCAAGCGGCTCTGATCATCACCCTCCTCAACTATCTTCTCTATTTTTGGCCACTTCTTTTTTTAAAATGGAAAACAAAAAAAAGAGCATTGTCTAAAAAAGAACCCCTAGTCTCAGAAGCACTTCATCATTGTATGACTTGCCATCGTACGGAACTAAACGCTCCCGACCTCCATTTTCGGGTCACAGCCAATGGTGACGAATACTGCACCGAGCATTTGCCTAAGAACAAAAACTCACGGGACTAAGATTGGATAAATGATAGGAAGGAGCACTTCCTTCGCAAAAGGAAGTTGAGAACCAGGAAATAACTCTTGTTCGAGGACGCTCCAGTAAATAGCACTCACGCCGAAAGCCCTAGCATTCTCTTCCCACCCTGGTGCTCCTTGCAAAATCGAGCGCAAGACATTCAGCCGTTCTTGATAGCGAAGCCCATGACTCCAAAGATGCCCTTCATAACCAGCAACGATGGGATGCCCGAGGAGCAAGACCGGATGATTATATTCGGGAGCGGCAGCAATCACTGCATCTGCCGGAAACCTTGATAACAATGCGGCGGCAGCAGCGAGTTCGGACTGACGTGCTATTTCATAACCATGTCGTCCGTCAAGCCCCACACCGAGTGTTACAAAACCTGAACCAAAAAGAACAAACGCAGAGAGCCATTGAATCCAACGAGCGCGAGGAGCAATCAAATCATTCCAAAGAAAAGGAGCGATTGTCAGCCATGACCAGATCATTAGCTTCATATTGTCCCAAGGCCACGGAGCAAAACGAATCACACAACAGCTCAGAAAAATCGCAGCTGCAGGCCAGACAAAAGCTCGCGCCGCTTTTTTTCTAACCTCAATTACTAAAAGCAGAGCCAGCGGCAAAGAAATTCCAAAATTCCAAATCCAAAACCACCACCGATTTCCTTCCTGCATCCATCCGAGATGCCATGCAATCATGGAGTTAGTTGTGCCCCCTCCAGAAACCATCCAAGCGGCCAACAAGGCCCAAGGCCAAGAGCAGAGCGCCAACATAAAAAAATTTCTACGAACTTCTGGAAGTAAGATTGCAATTCCCACCATTATTGCTGCTAGAAATAAAAATGTATGCACGCTGAAAAGCGGTATCACTGCTAACAAAAAAACCTGACATGAAAAAGGAAGTTCTCTTCTTCTGTTTTTCCACTCCGTGAGTAAAAGCAATCCTGCAGGCAGCGCAAAAAGAAATCCTCGCTGCGTCACAAACATGGAAAGAAAAAGATTTTTCCAGGCAACTTGCGTGTCGGGCTCCATTCCTCTCCAGACAAGAATCCCTGCCAATCCTCCATTGAATAAAAGAGCTGCTATGGCAATGCCTCGGCCCCAGCGCCAAAGAGCCATGCCGGTTATACAAGCTCCAAACAATCCGACCCAGATCAATCCTTGTTCTAAAGGAATTCCAATCAATAGCAGCAGGCTGTTGAAAAAATCCATTCCAACCGGATAGCGAAGCGATTCATGAATGAGGATCGGACTGGCTGGCCACCAAGAAGTCACCTTCGATAAATAATGAATGAGAGAAATATGAAACGAAAGATCTCCAAGATTATTAGGAGAAAGAACCTTGATAAAATCTCCATCGTGATAGATCAACCAAAGAAAGGACCTCAATGAAGTAAAAGCGAAAACGATGATGACAAACCATTCCCAAAATAAAATTTTTCTTTTTGAAAAAGAAAAAGATGAAGGCTGTTTCTGAATTCGCATCGTCACAACAACAGCACCCATTCCAGCCAACATCAAGGAAGCCCACGCAGAGCAGATTCCAAGGCCATGCCCTATGAATGCGAACAACAAACCTGCAACAACAGAAAAAGCAACAAAGAGGAGAAGAAAGAGATTCACAGGGATAGAAGGGATGAGAAGAGTAGCGAGTGGGAAGTAGCGCGTGGCGGGTTCTGAGTCAACATGCTTTAGAGATGCTTGAAATATTTTCTATAAAAATGAAATTTTCTAAAATTGAGTTTGCTTCAAATTAAAAATACTAGCTACCCGCTACTTGCCACTCGTTACTTTTTCTTTTCTATCGTTTCCATCTCTGTGAATTTCTTCTTTTTAAAAAATGCAACACACGGTTCCATGGCATCACGAAGCTGAAAAGGAATTTGATAGTAGGGCTCTTGGAGCTGCTGCTCTACCTGCCGAGCTTGCGCTGCTTCAACGAGAATAAAGTCACCATTCCATTTTCTGGGGGGATGACTTTGTGAGTAATAACCAATCGCAGTAAAATCACCAAGAATCCAAGGAAGAGGGTAGTAACTTTCTAAGAAGACCTGGCCACGCAGTTGCAAGTTGCGTGGATCTTGTTGAGCCATTTTTAAAAGCGGCTCCGTCACGCGTTTTATTTCTGGAGAAGTCTGAACATAGACATATGACTCCGAAAAATCAACATAGTGCCAGAAATTGAGCCGCAGGCAAAGCGCCAGCGATCCGAATAATACACAAATCACGAGACCTGCTGTTAACTTTTTTATTTTTGTGCAGCACAACGCTTCTTGAGCAGCAACACCAAATAATAATGCAAACGGCCAGATGATAGAAATAATGCACCACGGCGTCTTGTAGGGAATGAGGCTGTAAGCAGCTAATGCACCGAGAGCATAGATAGCAAGGTAGCGGAGAGGTGCCAACGTTTTCTTTTGCATGAGAATCGCTCCTGCATAAAAAAATCCTATCAACGAGGGCCATTCGTACCGAATCATGAGCGCGATCCAATAAAAATTGAACCACCCAATTTGATACTCTATCTTCTCATGACCCCCAGCTCCCGTGCCAGTGTGAACCCAGGCAGGGATAGTTTGAAAAACATGAAGCAATCCCTCTGCGTTGAGCAACGTCCCTGAGTAGAAAAAAAAGAGACTTCCGAACGAAATCAAAACCGCCTTGATGAGATCTCTGCGACTCCATTGTTGAGAAGGCATGAAGCAAGCCTCCCTTTCTAAAAACAACAATACAATTGCAGCAAGAACAAAACACCCCAGATGAATCACTGCCGTTTCTTTGAGCAACAAGAGCAGCGTGGCGCCAGCAAGAGCGATCCACAATGAATATTTGTCTCCAATTTTCCAAAGACCAAACAATCCGAACGTGAAGAGCATCAAAGAAAAAACAACTGATGACTCATGAATTGAATAGCGTCCATAGAAAACAGCAGCAGGCGATAGTGCTAGTGCTAATGAGGCTAGCCGAGCGGCCCATTTTCCAATAAAGCGATCAAACCTCAGCGACAACCATACACTTCCTAAACTGCTGATAACTGCAGGAAGACGCAACGCCCAAAGATGACGCCCAAAAAGTGTTTGAAAAATGAAAAGCACATAAAAATAGAGAGGCCCATGATAGTTCGTTGGATCGTAAGCATAAAATCCTTTGGTCCGAATTTGATCCGCAAACCATCCATTAATCCCTTCATCAAAATGCGGCACCTTCCACTCGAGACCCCAGAGCCGGAGGAGCGCTGCTGCTAGAAGAATCAATCCTTCTAACCGCAAGTAATGAGTAATGAGTAATGGGTAATGAGTAAATTTCAACTAAAAGTGTGAATGGAAATTAGCATTCTAATAAAACGGAGAGCGTGTCTCAAACTCGCTAAGGCGGATGAAATACAAGGAACCTCGGAGCACAGGCGCTGAGCGTATATGTCGTATATGTAATACGTGAAGCGACGAGCACCGGAGTGACGCAGTAGTTCGCCGCCTCAGTAGAATTTCAGACACGCTCTACTTAGGCCACTGAGGAGGATTGTTAGAAGCAGCCGCCGGCGGCAGCGAATCCTCTCCGCACATTTTCTTTTGTACAAAATTAGCAGACCCGCTGATATCTTCTCCAAAACCACGAACGGTTCCACAGCCAGAGCAAAACAAGCAGACGGAAGCAATCAAGAGACAGAAAAAAAGTTGTTTCATAAAATTTAAAAATAGTTTTGCTATTAACTCACAGAGCAAGTCTCCTCGCAACTTTTTTGTTGAGTTATCAATTCATCAAAAGGAAAAAAGTTATTTGCATAAAAAGGATAAAAATCAGTATCTCCATGCGAAGGACGATAGCGCCAATGCTTGTAGCTCCAGAGCCAACATTCAGGATGACGTCGAATGGCTGACTCCAAGACATTCCACCAAGCCTGTGTTAATGATTCTACGCTACTCTCACTCGTTACCGAAATAGGTTCAAACAAACGAAGTGTGTAGCCTCCTTGAGGACGCAAGAGGCACTCTACAGGAACAAGAAGCGCTCCTGTCCGCAAGGCCAATTCTGCTGGCAGCGGCGTCAATGGAACCAACAGACGATCGAAAGAGCGGACGATGATAGGCCCTTCCTGAGGCTTGAGATTGAGGTCGACTAAGATTCCAAATTTTCCACCGGTCTTGAGATATCGAAAAAGTTTTAACATCGCCTGTTCTTGGGGAATAACTTCCTGACCGAGACTCGATCTCCATTGATTAAAAAGCTGTCCTAATAATGGATTTTTAAATTTTTGAGCAATGACGGGAAATTTTTTTGCGTAGCGCGCTACAATCTGACCTGTCCATTCAAAATTGGCCGCATGTGCACAGCAATAGATGACAGGAACTCCCTCCAACTCAGGAGCGCTTCGAAGATCCACCACTTCGATGTCTGCTATTTCATCCATAATCTGCGGAGTCAATCGCGGCGACCAAAGCAACTCGAGCATTGTTGCTGCAAAAATCTGATACGATTTTCTAGCGATATCCTTTCTCTCTTGCTCATCGTAAGTCTCTCCAAAAGCGGCCTTCAAATTCGCAAAAGCAACTTCTCGACGTTTCCTATCAAAGAAAAAAACAAGCGCTCCTACAAAATGACCGGCAGGCCTCAAACAACGCCAAGGGAAGCGTTGGACAAGCCATGCTGCCATCACGAGCCCACAATACTCGAGTTGATAGCGATAATGTTTAAAGTTATTCATAGGGATGAAAGAGATTAAAAAATTCTAAGTACTAAAAGTAGGAATCTTCTTTCAATTTCCTGCAACGCCAATTTTTTGAACTTTAAATTTTATCTGCACTTGTAATCTCTAAGGCTTTAAAATTTTTTATTGAAAATTTTATTTTGTGTTCTTTGTGTGCCGCCTTAGCGGCTTTGCGATCCTTGTGGTGAATGTCTTCAACTTTCTTCCACAACGATTCTCGGAAAAACCGGTGTCGGTTGTCCAGCGACATAATCTTTCGGAAGCGACGGAATCGTGATGTCGCCAACGAGAGAGATTGGTTCCAAAGCTAGTTGGCGCAATATTTCCTCTGCAGTAACTGGAATGATCGGCATCAAGAGACTTGCAGCCACACGCGCTGACTGCAACAACGTGATGAGCACTCCATCCAATTGATCAGCAGCAGCTGGGTCTTTGGCAAGCTTCCAAGGAGCAGTGGTGTCGACAAAGGCATTGGCTCGATAAAGCAAATTCACAATGATTTCTAAAGCGGCATGAACCTGCGAGGATTCCATTTGTTCACAATATTCTTTGATCGAAGCCAGATCTGCTTGACGATGCGATTCAAAAGAAGCTGCCAATGCCACATTTTTAAAATCTGTTTTCAAAGTCGCTGATGGTGATGAAGAACAAGGAGTCGACGGCGCGACACAGTTATTCGCAGCATCAGTAGACTTTGAAGACAGATTTCCAGCTCGATAACGATGCACCATGCTCAAGGTCCGCTGGACGAGATTTCCAAGACCATTACTCAACTCTGTATTGTAGCGGTTAATGAGTCGCTCTTCATTAAAGTCAGCATCGCGCCCCATCACAATATCACGCATCATGTAATAGCGAAGAGCAGAGGCACCATAGCGATCCGCTAACAATTTAGGATCAACAATGTTGCCGAGACTCTTGCTCATTTTTTCTCCACGCGAATTCCAAAATCCATGGACGAGCAGCTGCGGCATTTGATCATCAGCAAATCCCATCGCATGAAGCATGCAGGGCCAATAAATTCCGTGTGCTGGCGCCATGATATCTTTTCCAATCAGGTGATGATCACAGGGCCAATACTTGTCAAAATGAGTCTTCTCGCTTACATCTTCAGAACCGTAGCCAGCAAAACTGATATAGTTGATAAGGGCATCAAACCAAACATAGGTTACAAAATTGGAATCAAAGGGAAATTCAATACCCCATGACAATCGACTCTTCGGCCGAGAAACACAAAGGTCTCCTGCAACTTTGGCTGCAGCATTCTGCAATTCATTCCCTCTAAATTCAGGAACAACAAAGCGCGGATGCTTTTCTAAAAATTGCAGCAACCATTCTTTGCAGCGAGAGAGACGGAAGTACCAATTTTCTTCCTCAAAAAAAACAACCTCTCCCCACTCCGGACCAAAGTTACCATCTTCTCCTCGCTCCTTGTCGGTCAAAAACTGTTCTTGTCGAATGCTGTAATGCCCGCTGTAGGAGGCCTTGTAGAGCCAATCGCGAGCCACCAGGTCACTCAAAATGTTTTTTACCACACGCCGATGTTTCTCCTCCGTCGTTGCAGCCCATGCATCGTAAGAAATGAAAAGTTGCTCCCACAATTTCAAAAAATGTTGCGATACTTGATCCGTGAATGCCTGAGGTAAAATCCCTTGTTTCTCTGCAGCCTGTTGAACTTTCTGTCCATGTTGATCCACACCCGTGAGAAAAAAAACCTCGCGCCCGCGCAGACGCTGAAATCGGGCCAAGACATCTGCTAAAATTTTTTCATAGGCATGCCCAATGTGCGGAGCTCCATTGGTGTAGTCAATCGCGGTGGTGATGAAGTATTTCATAAGCAGGGAAACAGGTTACAGGTTACAGGTTACAGGCTGAAGAAAATTCGACATCTAACTTTTACCTGCAACCTGTCACCTGCTACCTATCTACCTGTATTTTTCCTCCCCAAGAAAGAATTTTAGCTTTAACGCCTGCTGCTTCAGCTTCAGCAATCTGATGATTACGGACATAAAAAAGCGAGAGGCTTGACCAAGCGAGTTGATCGTTAGGACGAAGTTCTGTTGCTTTTAATCCAGCCTCAATCGCCTCAGGACAAGAACCACTCTTCATGAGAACCATGCCGAGAGCATGCCATCCCTCAAAAAAAGAGGGATCGAGTTCCACACAACGTCGATATTTTTTTGCCGCAGCTTCGAGATCTCCCACAGCAAGATCGCCACTTGCTTCGTCGAAAAGGGTTTCAATTTCTAAATTCATAAAGATGGAAGGAATGAGGAAAGGTTATAGACTATAGGCTGTAGGCCGTAGGCAAAATCACTTGAAGAAAAAATAAAATTTTTTGAATCCACCAATTGCTAAGAGCTTAAAATAATCACATGGTGGCGAAGTAGTTTTTTACTGCTGACACTCACAAGCTTTCAAAGACGGTTGCTTTTTAGAAAAATCGTCTGTTTGCTTTCCTATAGTCTACAGCCTATAGCCTTCCCTCTCACTTCTTCCTGTTCCGCTGGTGCAGCATCGTCACCCTAGCATCACCGCGGGCTTTCGTCAGCCACTGTGCAAAGATCATATTTTGCTCTTGTTCCAAAAATTCTTGCTCGATGGCTGCATGATGCGTGTCCCAGTCTGCGTTACTGAGAGGAGCCCGGTGGTCCAAATAGATAATAAAATCTCCCCAGGGAGCATGCTTCACCTCACTCAGCTCTTTTTCGTTTAACGTGAGGGTTGCTTGAAAGATGAGTCGTTGATCGGCACTCCATGCTTTCTTTTCTTGAAAAGACAAGTTGGACAAGATTTCAGGCGTATGGTGCGTTAAAGCTGCAGCTTCAGCAAAGCTCTTCTCTTCTTTTAAAGCTTTGCGCACATCGATGAGGGTATTATAAGCGGCTTCTTTCATGAACTTCTCCGCTTGCTGGCCACGAAGGAAGGAATCGATTTTTGATGCGACTTCCACAAAAGTCAGTTGATGAGAAGGAACTTTTTTCTCCAGCATCACCAGATAAAAAGAAGAATTAGATGGGATCACTTCAGAAAAATCTTTTTCTTGAGCCAGACTAAAAGCAGAAGTTGTAACCACCTCTGGGATTTTTGGACTCGCTCCTTTTTGTTGCTTTGACGGCACTCCCTCTTCTCCGCTTTCTCCACGACGATTAAAGAGGCTCGTTGTCACGGGCGCTTTTGCATTCTCTTTGGCAATCAGAGCAAGATTTTTTCCAGACTTGATCGAGTCCTCGCTTTTTTTCTTGAAGGCTGTGGCAGCTGTGGCGAGCTGCTGCAAAGCATGCACGCGCTCCTTCCCCTGAAGTTTCTCTGCGGCTGGAGACAAGGAGAAAACAAAATAACTCACCGAACGTTTTTCTTCGCTGATAAAAGCTGTCTTATTTTTTTCATAAAATGCTTTCTCCTCTTCTGTTGAAATCGGTTTGATATCTTTTAGATACGTATCTTTAGAAAAACGGATCACATCAGCTGTCACAGGTTGATAAATGCGAGCCGCCTCACGGACCTGAGCTTCACTCACCGTAACCGGAGAGATCACGAGTTGATGAAGTCTTCTATAAGAAAGCATCTCTCCAATCATCTCCTCTAAATGATGCTCTGTAAAACCACGTGGCGCCAATTGCTCCTTCATGAACTGCTGGTATTTTGAAGGATCAAAGGCTCCTTCTGTTTGAAAAGCGGGCAACAGACGAATCTCCGCAGCAATCGATTCTTCGTTGGGAACAACATTGAGAAGAACCGCTTCATGTTGAATGACCATCGAATTTAAAATAAATTCTGAAAGCGCAGCCTCTTCATTTTCAGCAAAGCCACCCAACTCTCGCACAAAATCAGTCAACCCGAGCGCTATTGCTAATTGATACTCTCGAGCGCGCCGCTCAATGTCTGCTTGCTGAATCACATGTCCATAGACAGTGGCAACATCATTCGCTCCCACTTGAGCAAGGTTTGTCCGATTGTACAGCCAAACAAAAGAAACAATCGTGGCAATGACGATAAAGAATGTTAAAGAATATTGATTATTGCGAATGGTTGAAAGCATGAGACAACTTACATCCCCGCCTTCGCTGGGACAAGGCTACAGTATTCGTTACAGTAAAAATTTTAGGAATATAACTGTCCATGTACGGTTGGTAATTAAAATTATCAATAGACTTTAAAAAATGGTTGCAAAGAATGAAATAGGCTTATAGGTTTCTGGAATTGAAACATTGTTCTGGGGGGAACAAAACAACCCGTTGCACCTTTGGTGTGGCGGGTTGTATTTTTTTTGGGCTAAGATAATAATCAATGCACCACAAAGAGAACACACAAGAACACACAAAAATTTTTTTATAAAAAAATTCTAAGTGCTAAAAAGAAACGTTCTTTTTTAAAGTTGTTTACGCTTACAATTCATCAGCCATAAAATTTTTTTGGAAAAATTTATTTTGTGTTCTCTGTGTGCCGCTTTAAGTGGCTTTGTGATCTTTGCGGTGAATTCTTTTCTTAAATAAATGCGATGTCTTCAATAGCCTATCTTCCGCCACTCCATCCGCCTGGCCGCTCTAGAACCCGTGCCGCCTGGAGTGCATTGTTGATGTTGCTCCTTCTTTTTCTTCTCTTTTTTTTCCATGCCTTTTTATTGAGAATGTCAGTGCGTTCTGTGCTTTGGATTTTGCAACCGGTCACGGGCCTTACCATCAAGGCTGAAAAAATGGAAGTCTCTTGGGGAAAGCCGATCCATTGGCATCAGATGACGGTCAGTACTGGCAAAGCCCCTTTTGCCACACAATTGACATTTGAAGATTGCTCTCTAGAACTTTCTTCGTGGTGGCGTCTTTTTTTTGGAGATCATCTGCTCATTAATTCCATCCAAGCAAAGAATGGAAAAGGGATCATTGACTTACGCACCACCACAGCAACCACCGCTCCTTTTTGGAAAAAAACTTATTCCACTTTTTCCTCCTCCTTGAGTGAAGAGCTTGATTTCTTGCCAGCATCAGTTCGGCTTCATGACATCTCTTTTCTCCTCCTTTCCGAAGGAGAGCGTTACACCATTGATCGCCTCTCCTGCACTCTTCCCAACAAGACCAGCGGCCAGCTTTCCTACGAATCGATCTTGATTGAGGCAGGAAAGGTCCATTGCCGACTTGCAGCAGGAAAAGCGAAGGCTCTTTGGGATGGAAAAAAATTGTCATTACATCAACTCCCACTTGCCGATGAAATCACGTTGCGCGACCTGACGATGGTCCCTCATCGTGACCGGATAGAATTAGGAATCGCGGCAGAGGCCTTTGATGGACTCTTGCGTGCTGATGGTTCTCTGCATCACACTCCTGAGGGCACCTTCATTGACAGCGCCTTGTTAGGACAACAACTGCCTCTAAGACATCTTTCTCGTTTTTTAGGCCTGCAAAAGAATCTTGCCGGCACTATCAGGGAAGGACGACTCACCTTTCGTGGATTTATGCTACACCCCATCGATGCAGAAGCATCGTTGCGCATGCTCGCTGACAACGTTCGTTTAGAAAAAAGAGGTTGGGCATCACTTGCCGTTACAGCCAATCTCATTGGCCGCAAAATATCACTCACCGACTTTCAGCTCAAGCAGCATGAAAACCGCGTAGCTGCATCAGGAGAGATGACTCTGCCTGAAGAATGGCACAAGATCGCCCAAGCCCCATTTTCACTCAAGCTCAAGGCCAATATTAGTGATGCTTCTCAGCTCGCTGATCTTGTCGGCACCTCTTGGAATAACATGACTGGAAAAATTTTTGCCGATGGAGAAGTTCACGGTGCAGCCAATCGCGCTGAGGGATATTTGAATATTCAAGGCACAGCAATGACAGCTTATGAAGTACCTCTCAATTCGTTAAAGCTGCAACTTTTGTTTCAAGGAGAAAAAACAAATCTAACAAATCTTGATATTTGGAGTGGTTCAGACCAATTACAATGCTCCGCCGTCGTTGAAAATAAATGGCCTCACCATTATGAAGGAAAAGCAACCATTCAAAGCAGCGATCTCTCCGAAAAATTAATCCCCCTACTACAACAACGCTCCACTGAAATACAGAAAACTTGTGCTGAGTTATTTCCTCTCTGCTTTTTTGAAAAATCAACTCTGCAAGGAGGATCCCTCCAAGCCTCTTGGGAAGGGCACGGCAAGGCCTCACAGCACGAAGGGTCTTTTCATGTGACTGTTAATGATCTTTTACAAGGCTTGCACAAGGTGAGTAGCAAGAGCGAAGGGTTTTATGGCCCAGAGTGGATTTCTTTTCCTTCTTTGATGTTGGAAGATGGTTCCAAAAAATATAGCACTCAATTAACCCTCTCCTCGCGTGGCATCGATCTCCAAAAGTTTTCTTTGACCGAAGATCATGTAACAACCCTCTCCGGAAATGCCTTTCTTCCGCTAGATGCAACAATGCTCTCTCATCAGCCATTCTCGTTGTCTCAAGCACTTCTGCGCGACTTGCCTCTTACTGTTCATCTTCAATGTCACCACTTGATGATCGAGCATGACTCAAAAAAATTTCCTTTTAACCTCATGCCGTCGCTCTTCGATGGAAGCATCGACGCAAATGGGCCTTTAGAAAAACCGTCTCTCCATCTCACTCTCACAGGAAGAGATTCTGTCACTGAGAGAAGCAATCCGAAAATGAAATTCAATGTCTCTGCAGAGCAAGGAGAGGGAACCATTGATGCTTCGTTAGCGACAACACAAAATAAAATGATGACCCTTCAAGGAAAATTACCTGTTGCGCTCATCATTCAAAAAGAAAGCGCTCCGCTACAAGAACAAGAGCACTGTCAACTAGGACATCCTTCGGCTTCTCTCGATCTCAAGCTCTCCATTCCCGCTCTGACTCTCGATGAGGCAGCAGCTCGTTATCTTCCCTCTTTCTTTCATGTTGAAAAGACCCTCCTCTCGGGCAATCTGACTTGCAAAGGAACATTGGGCCAGCCGGAACCATCTGGAGAGTTACAATTTCAAGCAGGCAGCGTCAGCATGGAGAGCAATATCACTCCCCTGCATCATCTTCAAGGACGATTCCTTTTTAACAAAGACAAAATGGAACTGAGCGATACGACTGCTTGGATGGGAAAAGAAAAAATCACGGCTTCTGGAACAACGGAGTGGCATCACCAAAAACAAGAATATCATTTTTTAGGAACGCACCTCCCCCTTTATCAGTCTTCTTCTGCGAGTGCGACAGGAGATATAAATTTATTACTAAAAGGAGAAAATCAAGAAGGGGCTCTTCGTGGCACTGTCACGTTACAAGAAATCCAGGGACCTTCGAGCATTATGGTCACTCCTTTTTTAATACCACCAGGAATCAACATCGAACCGCTCTACTTGACCTCACCTAGCACACCTGCCCCTTGGAACATGGACATTTCGATGACAACACCTCCGAAAATTATTACGACGCCTCCTCCTAATAGACTTTGCGGTGCAGTCAACCTCCATCTCACAGGTGATCTCTTCTCTCCCACACTCGAAGGAAGCATCGCGTTACAGCACTTGCCTGTTATTTTTCCCAGAACAACGATGACACTCCTGCAAGGCAGTTGCAACTTTGATGCCAGCGAGCCATGGCAGCCAACCTTTCAACTCACCTCTAGCGGCAGACTTCACGGTCAAAAAGTCACGGCAACGTTATCGCCAGATCATACCTTGCAACTTCAAAGCGATCCTTTTGCTACACCCACAACATTAGCTTTAGAACTCGCGCTCAACCAAGACTCCTCCTCCGAAGACGATGAAATCTGGCTCTCCCAGCTTCCATATTGGGTCCGCGAACAATCGGTCATGGAAACGACAACACTTTTTCAGTCGGTTGCTCCGAACAACAATCGTGAGGACCGCGAAGATCTTGGCTTTGCAGGTTGTGGAATTTCTTATCGCGCAGAAATAAAATAGAGGCCATCGTTCAGTTGACTGATAAAGAACTAGTTTCGTATAACTGCTTTTGTAGAAAGTTGAAAAGTTGAGCCGCCGGAGCAGCTGTTGAGCGCCGCTAGCACGGCTGTTGAGAAGAACCCATCCTGTCAACCTCTCAACTCTTCAACAAAACCTGCGATATAAGATTGTATTTTCTTTTGTACAATCCGGTCTTCTGAACGGATACAAATAGAGAGACGATCAGAAGATTTTTTCTTTGTGTTCTTTTGTAGCTAATCCACTTCTTTTTTGTTAGAATCCGCCTATGATAAGCATGAGTGGATTTGGTTCAGGCAAGGCTAGCGGCCATGGTCGCCGCTATCACGTCGAGTGCGCCTCCGTAAATCGCAAAGGACTTGATATCGTTGTCACCTTACCGCGCGGCTTGAATGCTCTTGAACCTCAGGTGCGAGAGGAAGTTCAAAAATTAGTAAAACGGGGCCGCATTCATATTGCGATCACCGAAGAACTCCTGACAAAACAGACTTCCAAAAATCATTTTATTAACCAAACGGCCGCTGCAGCTGCTTGGAAAGAATTACTGGATCTTCAGCGAACCTTAAAACTCTCCACGGCTCCTTCGCTGGAAACACTGCTTCATCTACCAGGAATCATAAAAGAGGAATCTTCTCACCAAATTGATCTCAGTGACACCTGGAAATTGGTACAGCAGGCCTTGAGCATTGCACTGAAGACTTTCCTTCAAATGCGCCTTAAGGAAGGAAGACATCATGCAACTGATCTTAAAAAACGAGTTCGCCTCTTAGAACAGATGGTAAAAAAAATGGTAGAACGTGCTCCTATCATTTTTCAACATCGTCGTACTCAATTAGGAAAACGTCTTGCGGACTTAGGCGTTCCCATCCCTGCTGATAGCCCTTCTCTTCTTCGAGAACTTGCACTCTTTGCTGAACGGAGTGATATTCATGAAGAACTTGTTCGTCTCCAGAGTCATTTCATCCAATGCCAAGAGCTCCTATCATCTGCAGGCGAAGCACGCACTTTTGATTACTTAGCCCAAGAAATGTTTCGCGAATTTAATACCCTAGGAAATAAAGCTAACGATGCCACTATTTCTCACTGGGTCGTACAAGCAAAGTCAGAACTTGATAAAATACGGGAACAACTTGCGAATCTAGAATAAAAAGTAACGAGTGGCGAGTAGCGGTTAACGAGTATTTTTAGCCTGAAAAAAATCAGTTTTTAGAAAATTTCATTTTTACAGAACATATTTTTAAACCAATTATCTCTAGGACATCTTGACTCAGAACCCACCACTCGTTACTCGCCACCCGTTACTTTTTTTATCCCTTCCATCCCTGTGAATCCTCCTCCTCTCCACTTCCACCGCACTGGTATTCTCTTCGTCATCTCAGCTCCCTCTGGAGCTGGAAAAACGACCCTCTGCACCGCCTTGCGTCAAAAACCTGATTTCGTCTATTCCGTCTCTTGCACCACACGTGCGCCACGACCTGGCGAAATCGAAGGAGAGGATTATCATTTTATTTCTCATGAAGAATTTGCAGCACGCATCAAAACGGATGCTTTTTTAGAACATGCAGAAGTTCATGGTAATTTTTACGGCACGTTAAAAGAACCGGTCCTAGAGCAATTGAAAAAAGGAATTGATGTCCTCATCGATATTGACACGCATGGCGCTGCGGCTATTAGAGCAAGTAAAGACAGAGTTATTCAAGATGCTCTCGCTGATGTCTTCATCATGCCTCCTGATCTTGAAGAATTGCGACGCCGCTTAGAACGACGAGGCACAGAAAATGCCGAACAAGTAGACATTCGTCTCGCTAATGCGGCTCTAGAAATGAAGTGTTGGTCAGACTACCGTTACACAATCATCAGCGGCTCTATGGAAGAGAATATTGAAAAGTTCCGCGCCGTCATGCGCGCCGAGCGTTATTTGAGCCGAAGATTTTCTTTAGTGCCGTAGGCACCAAAGAGTTCGTAGTTGGCAGTTCACAGTTCGCAGCAAATTTAAAATGCCGCACATTATAAAAAACGCCGATTCAAAAGTGAAGTGCAACACTCTGCTCTGAAAAGCTGGCACTGTGGTTACTCAAAGGTGTGTTACTTTTT
>JAIEQF010000047.1 GCA_019747895.1 Chthoniobacterales bacterium | reverse complement strand
CACCGTTACGAAATTGGGCCGTTTTGACCCGCTTTTGAAAACGCTAAAAAAACTGAGGGCTTTGGGACAGGCTCTATTTATGAGTCAACGACCCTTTTTTCGCCTTCCTATCTCACTCGCTACGGTGTCATTATTTATGAGTCAATTCGTTTTTTAGTCTGGAAAAATAATTGACTTTTAAATTAAAAAAAAGGCAGTAGACTAATTGAATGAAGTTTTTATATACCGCCTCCCTTATTTTTTGTTGGCTTGCTCTTTTTTCTTCAAAATTGCACTGTGCAGATCTAGCAATCTCACAGTCAGTAGGAGAGCCCCTTGTAAATGCCCTTGAGCAATTGGAGCAGCTGCCAACCGCTTCTGAAAATCAAGAAGCTTTCTTGCAAACTCATTTCCCAGTAGTAGCGACAACTTATTGCGATGCACTCAATATTTTATCGCCGTATCATCAGGATAAAATTCCAGGAAGTACTGAAGTAATAGAAGGTATTATTTCTGTAACTTCTGACAGCAATGAAGTCAATCACTATACTGTTGTAACAGACAAAGAAGGCATTGTTGTTGGATATCTTCAAAATGACTCTTTGCAATTATTGAATAGTGTTTCTAGCTCGCAAGAAGTTCCTACAGCAATCACTCATGATCTTTCAAGCAACGATTCAGCAACATTTGCAAACCCTCCTTCAGAAGGAATGTCTAATGGCCATCAAGAAAACACATCATCACTTCAAAATGGCATAAATTGGTGCGACCAACATCCGGGTGCAGTTATTGCTATCGCAGGAGGATGTGTTATGATCGGTATTACAGTATTCTTTCCGGCAGCTTTACCTGCAGCCCAAGCTTGTGTAAATACCGCACTTAACTTGGAATTGTTCGGCTGTTTAGCTCAAGCTTTATGTTCATAGTTGAATAATCTCATAGAGAAGTTGTTAACAACCCTGGTTTGAAAACCAACTAGGGTTGTTTTTTAATTTCTAGAGCAAATTGAATAAAGTTGTAGCCGAAAATAATAAACCGCGAAATACGCGAAATAACGCAAACAAGGATGAGAGCGATATGGTTTCTTCCGCTTGATCATGTGGTTGCGTAGCTAGTATTATCTGCTTTAATCTTTATGAACTTTTCTATTTTTTAGCGCCTTTTAGCGTATTTCGCGGTTATACTTTTTCTTAAAATGTTCTAAGAAATTCCTCAAACTTAGAATTTATCCTCAATCAGTTCATAACAGGTATGTTATAAATTACTCCAGGAATCAAGCTCCCAAAAATTTGAGTCTCTTTCAAAAAAACCTCCGTAAATGCCCTTTGTAGCCCCGATTTTTGAGGGGGTGCTGTGGTCATAGCGCCCAAAACAAGGTTGGTTTAGTATCAAGAATTTATCAAATTGACATGATGATCAGCAGGTTGCTAACCCGAGTTCCGCAGTTTAAAGAATTCTGCAAAAAAGTTACAGAGAAGATTTTTTTTTAAGGCGAGTGGCAACAGAGTAACCATTGTTGAAAAAGCAATGTAGTGCCGAACACCCCCTTGTCAGGAATGGTGAGGCTTGAGAAACTTCTCTCATGTTTTTGAGAAAGAAGCGCAAGATAGTCAGAGGAGAAAGTTATGAATATTGGAATTTGTGCGAATCAATCCGTACGGAGCGAGGCCCTCGGCAACGTGTAGTGGCATCGCTGTGTAAAATGGATGATGAGGGAGTGCGTCAAGGAGGATGGGAAAACGTTAGCGAATTTCTATCTGGGAAGAAGGAAACAAAGCCAGATCAGATGGACCTCTGGAAGCAAAGCAATGAAGAGCAAGGAGCGCTTTGGAAAAAAGTTAATGTAAGAGAAGTGAGCGTGGAGAGAACGCGAGATTTTGGCGAAGTCTACTTGGCTCTGGCATTGTGGCGTCGACTTGAGTTGGACAAGCTGCTCCAAGAACTGATACCTTCTGGACGTGAGTATGTCGACTGGCCAAGAGTGGCTAGTGTTTTAGTAGCAGCTCGTTTTTGTGCACAGCAGAGTGAATTAGGCATTGCAGAGAGTTGGTATGAAAAGAGAGCTTTGGAAGATCTTCTTGGAATTAAGAAAGAACTCATCAACGACGATCGACTCTATCGTGGGCTTGATGCGCTTGTGGGCGAAAAGGAAAAACTCTGCAAGCATCTCATCAAGCGGTACCAAGATTTATTTGGAGTTCGCATGGAGTTCTTGCTTTATGATGTGACGAGCACCTTTTTTGAGGGGCAAGCAGAGAAGAACACAAAAGCAGCAAGAGGATATAGTCGTGATAAACGCTCCGACTGTAAGCAAGTCTGCATCGGGCTGGTCTGCACTCCGGAAGGACTACCTCTCTCCTACGAAGTATTTTCAGGCAACCGTGTTGACGTTACTACGGTGAAAGAAATAGTGACGATGATGGAAGAAAAATATGGAGCAGCAGAGCGGATCTGGGTGATGGACCGAGGCATGGTAAGCGAAGCCAACATTACTTTTTTACGTTCTCGAAAAGCCTCTTATATCATCGGCACACCAAAAAATGAGCTGACTCATTTTCAAGCAGAATTACTGGAGAAAGAAAATTGGCAAGAAGTTCAATCGGGCCTGGAAGCAAGGCTGGTAAAGCATCCTGACGGAGAGAGTGAAAAGTATGTTCTTTGTCGCAGCAGAGCACGAGGAGCAAAAGAACTCGCTATGCTTGCTCGTCAGAGCAAAGGGCTCACTGAAGAACTCCTCAAAATCAACGCATGGCTTGAACGATCACCTCAACAGGACAAAGAGAAAGTAGGACGTCGCATTGGACGATGGTTAGGAAAATATCCTGCGGCCGCCAAAATCATGGAGGCAAAAGTTCAACATGATCAAGATGGTCTGGCCATTGGACTGCAATTTTACACACTGGTTGCAGAAGGCCAGAAGGCTTTTAGAAACAAAGGAGCCTACCTTCTCAGAACCAACTGTGAAGAGAGCGATCCTGCGACTATTTGGAAATGGTACATCCAGCTCAATGCGGCCGAAGCGGCCTTTCGCACAGCCAAAAGCGATCTAGGCCTTCGTCCCATTTACCATCACACAACATCAAGGGTCGAAGCACATATTCTTGTCTGCTTTCTGGCACTGGCACTGTGGCGTACATTGGAACAATGGATGGCTTCCAAAGGCCTTGGTACCTGCGCTCGCAAGCTAATCACTTCGGTAGCCACCATCAAAAGTATGGATGTTATTTTGCCAATCAAACGTGGTGACCAATATTCCCAGCTGCGCCTTCGTGTAGTTGCAAAACCAGAAAAAGAAACAACTCAACTGCTAGCTCGCCTTGGCCTAAGACTCCCACGACAATCAAAAATTATTTAAAATGTAGTGCCGAAAACGAGGTCTCTTTTTTTATAACTTGTTAAAAATCAACTTTCGGACTTTTTTAACTGCGGAACTCGGGCTAACGCCTTTGCCTCATCCTCCTCCAAACTCAACTTCAGAAAAAGCTCTTCAATGCCGCCAACTTTTAAAAGGCGATCTATTTTCAAGATCAATGTTTCTTGGTCTCGATATTCTTTGCATCCTTTTATGACAGGAAGTACTGGACGAAGTGTTTGTTGGATTGATACGCTCGAACCAGTTGACAGGCTTAATGTTTGCTTCATACCTCATTATAACCTGCCAATTTGGGGCATAACAGTGATTTTCACTGCTTATGCCTCAATCTTTTTCGCCCTCAAACTAGCTTAAATAAAGGATCCCAGGTCACTGGGACAGGCTCTAATTAACGACTCTTTTTCTTAATGCTTCAGGATAAAAATACATCCTTTAATTCTATCTCATTTCTTTTGTAATTTCTAAGTAATTTTACTATAAAAGGAAAAAAGAAGAGAAAATTTTTTCTGATTTATAATTCCTTTTTAATCACATCATGCACCGTTGTCAGATCGATGAATCCATGGATCTGTTCCGAGCCAGGACCCATGCCGAGGGTGATAGTGTCGGTTGCAATGCCGAGAGCCGCCGGTGTGTTAAAAGAACTTGGTTCCGCGAGGATGCTGCTGTTCTCTTTGTTGCCATCCGAAGAAACATTGTGTCCCGGTCCTGAAGACCAGGTGAGAGAAGGAGCTCCTTGAGCATTGACACCGAGGACGGCAACGCCTTTGTCATTGCGGAAAGGCGTTCCATTCATGCGGAGACCTCCCAGGTTTTGCTTTCCAGTAACGACGATGAGAGCATTGGGACCTGCATATTGTTTTGCCATTGCAATGGCTTGATCAAATTGGAGGATCTCATGGAAGAGTTGTTCTCCTTTGTTGGTTGCAGCAGCCTTAGCAATGAGGGCATCATCGACAATGAGCAGATACCCATGCCTCGAGTGCTGTAAGCGTTGGATCGACTGCTTGACGAGGTCGGCCAGAGAAGGTTGAGCGCTTTCTCCTTTCGAAGGATCATGAAAAGCAAAGTCGTCTTCTGCCAAGAGCGCCAGGATCGGAGACGATTTCCAGGATGGGAGTGCATTCCATTCGTCGTTATTTTTAACAACGCTGTATCCTTTTGTGCTGAGTTGTTCTAAAAGCGATGGCTCAGGATTCTTTTTCTCAGCATGAGGTGATGAAAAATATTTTTTTCCTCCGCCGATCAAAAGATCGATAGGCGTGTGAGCTAGGAGCTGAGCGGCTGTAGCGGTCTGGTCTTGAGGGCTCAGTGATTTGGCATAGAAAGCTGCTGCTGACTCTCCCGTGAGCGATCCTGTTGAGAGAAGTCCAACTGCACGATTGTTGGAGGCCGCTTCTTCAAGGAGGCTCAGCAATGGTTTTCCATTCACATCAATCGCCAAGCTCTGGTGATTGACCCGTTCGCCAGTGGCCAGGGTAGTGGCTGCAGAAGCTGTGTCTGGAACGGCGAAATCATTTCCATAGGTGCGCGTGAGGGCCAGATTAGGAAATTCCTCAAGCGCCAAGCGATCATCTGCACCACCATCGTAGAGGCGTGTTGCTGTGAGTGTGCTGGGCGACATTCCATCACCCACAAAAAGAATGATGGCGAATGGCTGTTGAGAGCCGCTTTTCCAAAAATAAGTAGCGCCGATCGCTACAAAAAGTAAGAAGCAACTTAGGGCGATGAGCCTGTTGCGGATTTTCATGGTCATAGGAAGAAGGCTGAGGGCTGAGGGCTGAGGGCTGAGGGCTGAGGGCTGAGGGCTGAGGGCTGAGGGCTGAGGGCTGAGGGCTGGTAACGATAGCGGTGGCTTGAAAAAGTAAAGTTGATTATTCCGAATTAGAAGAAGATAACAAAAAACAAAGAAAATGGCATGTCAAAATTCCTCCAGCCTTCAGCCTTCAGCCTTCAGCCTGTCGCGAAGCGACATTAGTCTTCGCTTCCTCAAATTCTTGGGTAAGATTTTCAATTGATCGCGATAGTTGGCGATGGTGCGCCGTGCCACTGCGATTCCTTGGGCTTCTAACTGTTCTACGATTTCTTGATCGCTAAGAGGATGTTGTTTGTTTTCTTGAGCGATGAGTTGTTGTAAGGCTTGTTTGATAGAGTCATTGCTGATGGAGGTTCCATCTTCTTTTTGGAGTCCTGCCGTAAAAAAATATTTCCAGGGAAAGAGGCCGCGTGGGGTCTCCATATATTTTCCTGAAATCGCTCTGCCGATCGTAGTGGGGTGAAGATCTAAGTGTTCTGCAACTTCTGCCATGGTGAGGGGAGTTAGCTCTCCTGTTTCAAAAAAAGCATGCTGTCGCTTTACGATCTCACGAGCGACGGCGAGTAAGGTTTTTTGTCGTTGCTCAACATGAGTGAGGAATTGTTTTCCATGGCGAATTTTTTCACGAAGGTAGTTGTGCAGTTCTTTGTTCTCTACTTCGGTAGAGAGAAATTCTTTGTAATGATCGTTGAGGCGTAAACGTGGGAGAGCTTCCTCGTTGGGACGGACGATGAAATCATTTTCTTCAGCAAGAACAATGACATCACTCATCACATCTTGATTCTCAACCGGGCCATAGGCTCTTCCTGGATGGGGTTCTAAGGTGGCAATGATCTTGTGAGCTTGGAGAATATCTTCTAAAGAAGCGCGGAGTGCCGTTGCGATTTCTTCATAGTGATGGCGACCAAGCTCTGGCAAGTAGTGTTTCACAATGCGACTGGCAAGGCTGTTCCCTTTTCCTTTTCGTTCGAGTTGTAGTAGGAGGCATTCTTTAAGATCTCGGGCAGCGATACCGGGAGGGTCAAGCTGTTGAATTTTTGCAATGGTCTCCTCAACTCTTTTTTCACTCACTCCGAGGGCTGTTGCCATTTCTGCGCTACTAGTGCCAAGATAGCCAGCTGCATCGAGGTTGCCGATGATACATTCAATAATGGGTTGATCTTTTTTTGCAAATCCAGCGCTTTGAGCTAAGAGTGCTTCAGCTAATGTTTCGACGGAAGATTGCGATTCTAAAAAATAGCGTCGACGTTCTTCTGCATCGTGCGGATCCTCATAAAGTGAAAGTTCTTTTTCTGACGAAGTAGAAGTTTCTGGCGTGTTAGAAATTTCTTCTTCTAACATCGGATTGGCAATGAGCTCCTGGCTCACGAGTTGCCGCAACTCCATCATCGGCGCTTGCAGCAATTGCAAGCCTTGTTGCATCTGCGGCGAGAGAAGCTGCTGTTGAGAAAGTTTTGGAGAAAGGTTCATGAAAAATCAGATCACCTAATATCATCGCATCTCACTTCCATTCCTGCAACCCGTTCCCTGTAACCTGCAGCCTGTTTAGTGGCTGCCCCGCATGGACTCGAACCATGAATAATGCCTCCAAAGGGCACTGTGTTACCATTACACCACAGGGCAATAAGGGGAATAGTTGTACTCTTGAAAAAGCGATTTCGCAATGACTTTTTAAAAAAAATAAAATTACCTCTGGTGTCTTGACACCATTTTTCAATCTCTTATCTTCGATTTTCTAAATGAATACTCCCTTTACCGAAGAGCAACTGCGTGCTGCGCTAAGCAGTGTTTCTTATCCAGGATTTCGACGTGATATCCTTTCTTTTGGTTTAGTCAAAGAAGTCGCCGTTGATGGCGCTGACGTTAAAGTACAGCTCGTGCTTTCTACAGCTGATAGTAAAATCCCAGCGCAGCTCCGCACGGAAATTGAAATAGCCCTTCAGGCGATTCCTGGTGTTGGGCAGGTTAAGGTTCTCATCGATGTTCAAGCTCCTGTGGCAGCTCCCTCTGCGGGGCCAGTTCCTTTAGCTGGAGTGCGTCATGTGATTGCTGTGGCCAGTGGAAAAGGAGGCGTCGGAAAATCGACCGTCGCAGTGAATCTTGCGATTGCTTTGCAACAAGCTGGAGCCGCTGTTGGTCTTTGCGATTGTGATCTCTATGGTCCAAGTGTTGCTTTGATGTGCGGCGCGAACGAACGCCCAAGCGCGAATGAACAAGATCAGATTATTCCAGTCGAACGGCATGGACTGAAGCTGATGTCGATGGGACTTTTATTGGAAGGCGATGCGCCAGCCGTCTTGCGTGGCCCGATGGTGACGCGCTACACGCAGCAATTTCTTCGTCAGGTCGCTTGGGGAGAGTTAGATTATTTAATTTTGGACCTGCCGCCGGGGACTGGTGATATTCAGCTCACCATCGTACAGACCATCCCGCTCAGTGGAACTATTCTTGTTACAACGCCACAAGAAGTCGCGCTCCTCGATGTGCGAAAAGCAGCTTCAATGTTTCGCAAGACCAATGTTCCGATTTTAGGCATTGTCGAAAACATGAGTTACTTCCTTTCTCCGGAAGATGGAAAACGTCATGCCATTTTTGGAACAGGCGGCGGAGCTCGTGAGGCCGAGCGTCTTGGCGTTCCTTTGCTCGGAGAAGTTCCGATGGAGCCTGCAATTGGCCATTCAGGTGATGTGGGAGAACCATTTCTTGCTGGAAAAAAAGAAACTCAGAGCGAGGCTGCGAATGTTATTGCAAGAGTCGCTGCGCGCTTGCGTGAGATGCTTCCTTAACAGTAACGGAATTCACAGGGATGGAAGCGATGGAAGAAAATAAATTCTAAATTTTCAGTTTGTTTTCAAGTCCGCAGTGAGGTCTAACAGTATTTGTAAAAATTTTATTTCGATTTACAAAAAATTCTTTTATCCCTTCTATCGCTTCCATCCCTGTGAGTTTTTTTCCTTTTTTATGAATGCACCAAAAATTTTAGTAGCTGATCCGATTTCTCCTAAAGGTGTTGAGGCGTTAGAAGCCGATGGTCTTTTTGAAGTTCTTGTTAAGACGGGATTGAAGGAGGAAGAGCTCAAGCCGATTATTAATGACTGCGTCGGACTCATTGTCCGTAGTCAAACCAAAGTGACGGCGACGCTTTTGAAAGCAGCTCCTTTGTTAAAAGTCATCGGGCGTGCCGGTGTCGGCATTGATAATGTGGATGTCGAAGCGGCCACCCAACAAGGGATCGTGGTGATGAATGCTCCGGATGGAAATACGATTTCGACGGCCGAACATGCTTTCAGTTTGTTGTTGTCGGTGGCACGTAACATTCCGCAGGCACATGCCAGCATGAAGGCAGGGGAGTGGGATCGCAAAAAATATGAAGGAGTCGAACTCTATCACAAAACGATCGCTATTCTTGGAATGGGGCGTATCGGTACGGAAGTAGCGCGGCGCGCGCTTGCCTTTGGGATGAAGGTGCTGGTTTATGATCCTTACCTCTCTGCGACCAAGGCCAATGCTTTGCAAGTGGAGTTAGTAGAAAAACTAGAAGAACTTTTGCCTCGTGCTGATTTTATCACGGTTCACATGCCTCTCACCGAAGAGACGCGACATATGATTGGGCAAAAAGAAGTGGCTTTATTAAAAAAAGGAGTGCGGCTTATCAATTGTGCTCGCGGTGGTCTCATCGACGAAGCCGCATTGGCAGAGGGTTTGTCGAGTGGTCATATTGCTGGAGCTGCATTGGATGTTTTTGAAATTGAGCCGCCGCCAAAAGAAAATTCTCTTCGTACCATTGAGCATCTCGTTTTAACACCTCATCTCGGAGCCTCTACCGCAGAGGCTCAAGAGCTCGTTGGTATTGAGATCGCTCAATCCGTGCGCGCGGCGTTGCTGCATGGAGAGATTCGCAATTCCGTTAACATGCCCAACCTCGATGCGAAGACTTTGGCAACAGCGGGGCCTTGGATCGAATTGGCCGGACGCCTCGGACGTTTTCTTGCACAAATAGCACCACGGCGAGCAGAGAAATTACACCTGCGTTACAGTGGTAGGATTGCTGCGCAAGAGACGACTGCTATTTCTCGCGCCTTCATTACGGGTTATCTCCGACATCTTCATGGAGCAGAAATCAACAATGTCAACGCGTTCTCTTTTCTGCAGCACTTAGGCGTGGAGCTTCTCGAGACGCGGCAGAGTGAAGCGGGAGAGTTTACCGATCTTTTGGAGGTTAGTATTCATGAGGATGGAAAAAGTGGGAGTGTTGGTGGTACTTTTTTTGGATTGCAGCCGCGTATCGTTACGATCAACGGTCGCTTTATTGAAGGCCGCCCAGAGGGAATTGTCTTATTGTTAGAAAACAAAGATTGTCCGGGTATCGTTGGGCACGTGGGTTCTCTTTTTGGCGAGAGTAAAATTAATATCGCAAACATGTCCCTCAGCCGAAATGAAGTTGGTGGCGTTGCTTTAGTGCTGATGAATCTTGATTCTATCCCCGAAGAGGAAGTGATTCAGGGGCTGCTGGCAGATGAAAATATTTTGTCGGCGAGGATTGTGAGGCTGTAGACCAAGTAATGAATAATGGGTGATGAGTAATGAGTGTTTTTCACTCTTGTCCAAAATAAATTTAAAAAGATTGATTTCTCTTTTGATGAAATCCGATAGCAGCTAGGAATAGTCTTGGTTGAGCGCTGCTTCGCAGCTGTTGAAGGGTTGATACCACTTCCATTAAATAATCGGACTATTGTGACTTGTTCTTTTGCTCCCTAGCTTCGTTGTCAGAGCTTACGTTATGCTTGCATAGCGCCTCGCTCTTCCGCCTTGCTAGAAAACAAAACTCCTGCGTCCTATAGTCTCATTATTTAATGGAAGTGGTATGAGAGGTTGAAAGGAGGCTCAAAGTCATGTGACTCTTGTTTTACAAAAGAAGTCCTTTGAACCCCTCAACTTTTCAACCTGGTGCAGGACTTTCTGGAGAGTTGTTGGGTTTCTATTTTCAAATTTTATTTCTTATCCTGGACAGCAATGAGTATTGTTAAGATCGAAAAGAAACCAGTTTTGAAAAATTGTTATTTTGTTAGTTTTGTTTTAAAAAAAACTTTAGAAATAGGATTTTGTAACTTGCTCCAGCCACTCATTACCTATTACTCATTACCCATTACTTCAGCTATTCAGCCAGTCGCTATCAAGCTTTCAGGACGATGGCCTTAAAAATTACTGCTATCAAGATAAAGTCTAGCTTGCCACCATCTGCTCTTTCTTCTAGCTTCTCTGGGTCATTTAACCGGTTTATTTATTTCCTATGTCCAAAAGTCATAAACTAATTCTTGCAGGAGATCTTGGAGCAACCAATTTTAGAGTAGCCTTGTTTCGTGTGATGGATGGTCGACGCGGCACGCTAAAGCGTCTTCGTTCTGATCGGCTTCCTAGCACGAGCTTTAATTCCTTTCATCAAGCGGTCAAAGCTTTTTTAGACAAAGAAGAAATTCCTGGAACCATTGTTACTGCTTGTTTTGGAGTTCCTGGTCCTAACATTGGTGGCGTTGTTCATGCAACCAATCTCAATTGGTTGATTGATGAAAGTGCTCTGCCCGGTCTCATCGGGATTCCGCGCGTTGCCATTCTCAACGATCTTGAGGCAACCGCATTTGGTATTGGTGAATTGCGGCATAGCGATTTTCTTTTGTTGCAAGCTGGTGCTGGTTCTCGTGCAGGCAATCAGTGCGTGATTGCACCAGGAACAGGCTTGGGAGAAGCTGGTCTTTTTTGGGATGCGGAGAGGCAACAGCATTTACCATGGGCGAGTGAGGGCGGGCATGCTGACTTTGCTCCGACTGATGACATTCAGGCCTCGTTGCTTGAATTTTTGCACAAAGAATTTGGACGGGTCAGTTGCGAGCGTATCATTGCTGGAATGGGGATCATCAATATTTATCGTTTCTTGCGTGATACCGGACGTGGCAAAGAAAAACCATCCATCGCGACTAAGATGCTGACAGGAGATGTCAATGCTATCATCGATCAGCATTCACGTGACGGATCGTGCCGCCTCTGCCGTGATACCATGGATATTTTTACGCGCATTTTGGGTTCGGAAGCCGGCAACCTCGCTCTCAAGACGATGGCAACGGGAGGCGTCTTCTTGGCCGGAGGCATTCCACCACAAATTTTAGAACATTTACAACGCCCACTCTTTTTAGAATCGTTCCTCAACAAAGGAAGAATGAGACCTCTCTTAGCAACGATGCCACTTAGCGTCGTTCTCAATGATGATGCAGCGCTGCTGGGATCAGCTCGCTATGCGGCTCGGATGTTGAACTCGCTCCGGAGGCGGATTCCACCGAAGCTTTAATTTTTTAAAGACATCAAACAAATAAACGCTCGTAGTAACAAAGTAACATTACACCCCAGCTTCATATGAAATTTTTTCCCCTTAGTTTCACAAAAGCTCTTTTTGTAACCGCTTTTTTAGTCGTAGCTTTGTCTGCTTCATCGTTTGCAGGACCAAAAACGCCGAAGACAGAACAACAAAAAAAAGACAGGGTCGCCGGAAATGATCGTGCGCAAGCACGGAAGAGAGATGCTACTGCTGCTGGTGCTGGCAGTTCTAGTGGAAAACAAAGAGGAGCTAAGTCTTCAGCAGTTGATCCCACTCTTCTTAATGAAGGGTTAGCAGGAGCAACGACTCCAAAAACAGAAAAATGGCTCCAGGGCGGATCAGGTCAGAAGGGAACACCTACCAAACTAGGAGCTGGCAAGCAAAATTTCACGGGAGTACCTACACCTCCTGGGATTGCAATCACTGCGGCAGCGAACTCTAAAGGAGCAAGGGATCAAGTTTCCTCAGCTTCATCGATGATTGAGATACCAGGACCTCTAGGAGGCGATCAAATGTCTCATGCTCATGCTTCTTTGAAAGCCGATTCAAAAGAAGTTGAGTTTTCTCTTCCAGCAGTAGTTGAGAGAAAACCTTTCAACCAGCAACAACAAGAATTTCAGCTTGCTTTACAAGAGGTTTTAGCTAAAGAAAAACAACCCGATGTTTTAAGTATCATGCCAGCAGCACTAGAAGTGCCTCCAGCGCCACCTTCAACAGTTGCGGGGACGCCTGTTTCTGCTGCTCTCACTGGAAATGAAGATGAAGACTCTCATATTTCTACGGGAGTATTGAGGGAAGAAGAAAAAAAGAGCGAGCTCCTTGAGAGTACACTTCCTCATACTGCTGCAGCAGTAGCTGATGTTGAGCCAAAACAAGAGGAGCAACAGAAAGATGAGCGCGGCTACCTCACAAGAGAAGCATTTGTTGGTTTGCTCAAGCAAGATCTTGGCGAATGGAGGGCACAGTTAGAGGCACAAGATTCACATGAGGGGGAGGGATTAGACGTTAAAGTTTCAATTTTAACCCAAGCCGCTAACGCTGCGAACAGATTGCTTGCCAAGTACAATGGTCCAGAAATGCTTTCGCCAGACTTGTCGACTGAGGAGCCTGAGCGCATTTGGCTAGCTAGCATTCGAATGTTCCGGGAAAATCAAGCAGGAGACGGGACAAATATTTTGCCAAGAAAAAGAATGACCCTAATGGAATTTGATCAGGAATTTTATGGTGCGATAAAGGATGTAGCAGAACAAGCTCTGGAATATTCAGCAAGTAATAACACAGATGAGGCACGTGATTCTCTAGCTGCTATGAATTATTTAGATGGTTACTCGCAACTTAGATTTGATAGCGACTCATTGTTGTCAGGTGTACGGTATATGATTCTCCGCCATTATGAAGACTTAATTCTGCGCTCTTCAAAGCCAGAAGAGAAAGGGAAGATTGGGTTTGCTCCTCAAGGTCAGGGAGAGGCTCTTCAGACTTCTAGCTATATGGTCTGGAATTTCAAAGAGAGCATTGAAAGCAATAAACAAATATTGCAGGTAGCAAATTCATATTTAGGAGTGGAGCCTGCTGAGCGTCTTGAAGCAGCAAGTCATCTGCTGCTAGTTGAGAAAGAAGGTACGGTTACTCTGCAACTGCCTGTTAGTTTTAAATCTGAGGCGCAAGGAGGAAATGGGTCCACTTCATTGAATGGATTAACGTCAGAGATTCTGTATCTGAATACTCATGGTTCAGCAATTCATGGTGATATTGATAAAAGTCGCCTCAATACGGGAACGAGCATATCGAGAGATAATGACAACAGGTCTCGTTTCGTTTTTAATGGAACCCTTTGTCGCGTCCTCTCCTTTGGCTCTGTGGCTGCTATAGCAGCAGCCCTTGCTTACGAGTGGTATCTCCAATCTTTGCAGGCGAGTAGCTAAGCTGCTTCTTCTTGAGTTCGTTGTTATCAATTTCAGAGCCTCTCCTTTACCTGGCTCTCTCTCTTTGGTAAGTTGAGTGGCTCATGGAAAATGCAACTCGCTCGCTTCCGCAAGGCTCGCCCCTACGGGGCTGCCTTCGCCAGTCGATCCGGAGGCTGCCACGCCGCACATATGTCTTCAGCTTTCTCTCTAGCACTCTTGCTTGTTGCTTCGCTTTTTATTTTTTTGCTTCAGTCGAACCGCTCCACTGTGCAGAAAAAAGTAAGTCCAAAGTGCTATCGCTTTTTCGTTCTTCCGATTTGATTCAAACACAAGATCAGGGGAAAGTTTTTCCAAAAATTTTAGCGAATCCTAATCATGAGCCGATTTCTATTCGTGTCTCTCTCAGTCAACAAAAAGCTTTTTTATACGTCGGGAATCAGCTGGGGATCGAATCACCTATTTCCTCTGGAAAGCGCCCTGGATGGACTCCTGTTGGTTCTTTCACAATTTTGGCAAAAGAACCGAACCATGCCTCGACGATTTATGGCAATTTTGTCGATTCTGGTGGTAGGATTGTGCGCGAAGGAATCTGTTCACGTACTGATTCTGCGCCAAGTGGAACGCATTATGAAGGAGCGCCAATGCTTCATTTTATGCCAATCAATAATAAAGTCGGATTTCATGCCGGCTATCTTCCTGGATATCCTGCCTCTCATGGTTGCATTCGCATGCCGGCGAGCATGGCAAAACTTTTTTATGAAAACACACCGCTGAAGACGCCAGTGGTGATCACTCCATGAGCCGAAAGACGAAGCTTGTTTTTGGTTGCTGATATAGCTATAAACAAATTTTGTTTTCATGAGTTCATTACATTGTTTTTTTAATTCCTCTATTGGGCGTAAATGGATTGTCTCCATCACAGGGCTAGCGCTCATCGGTTTTATCACCGTTCATCTTCTAGGAAATCTCTCGATTTTTTTAGGACCTGATGCCGTGAATGGTTACGCGGCCAACTTGCATCATTTGGGGAAATTGCTTTGGATTGCGCGCCTTGGACTGATTGCAGCAGCAGTGCTCCATATTTATTTTACGATGCTGCTCTGGCGTGAAAATCGACAAGCTCATCCTCAAAAATATGCCGTAAAACAAACGCTCGAAACAACGCTTTATGCGCGTACCATGAGGCTCTCCGGTCTGGTTGTTTTTGGTTTTGTTTTATTTCATCTGGCTCAATTTACTTGGGAGTGGGTCAACCCTGAATCCAAAGAATGGATGGATGCCGCTGGCCGTCACGATGTTTATCGGATGTTGGTGAGTGGTTTTAGCAATCCCTGGGTCGCTGGCTTCTATCTCCTCAGCGTTGGATTTTTAGCGCTGCACTTGAGTCATGGCATCGCCAGCCTTTTTCAAACGTTGGGCCTGACGAGTGAAAAATTACGACCTCGGTTTGAGTGTGCAGGAAAAATTGTCGCTTGGACTTTCTTTCTTGGTTACGCCTCGATTCCCGTTTCTGTTTTTTTAAAACTGCTTTCCAATTAATTTTTTTCTTATCCCTTCCATCGCTTCCATCCCTGTGAATTCTCTTCTCTCATGATAGAATTAGACCCAAAAATTCCCACTGGCCCACTTGAAAAAAAGTGGCAGCATTTCAAAGAGCATGCCAAGCTGGTCAATCCTGCTAACAAGCGAAAGTTTCGTGTCATCGTCGTTGGATCAGGTCTGGCAGGGGCTTCAGCGGCAGCTACACTGGCAGAGCAGGGATACAACGTTGACTGTTTTTGTTTTCAAGATTCTCCGCGCCGCGCTCACAGTATCGCGGCACAAGGTGGTATCAATGCGGCAAAGAATTATCAAAATGATGGCGATAGTGTTTGGCGTCTTTTTTATGACACGCTCAAAGGGGGCGACTTCCGTGCCCGCGAAGCCAATGTCCATCGGCTTGCTGAGGTCTCGCGAAATATCATTGACCAATGCGTGGCTCAAGGCGTTCCTTTTGCGCGCGAGTATGGCGGGCAGTTAGCGAATCGCTCATTTGGAGGTGCTCAAGTTTCTCGGACGTTTTATGCACGAGGACAGACAGGTCAACAACTCCTGCTGGGCGCTTATGCTTCCTTAAGTCATCAGATCAAGAGTGGGCGAGTGAAGATGCACACGCATAGCGAAATGCTCGACCTCGTCGTGGTCGATGGCCATGCCAAAGGAATCATCGTGCGCAATCTTCTCACGGGTGAATTGACACGGCACGCTGCTGACACCGTGATGTTGGCGACAGGCGGCTACAGCAATCTCTACTATCTCTCAACCAATGCGCGCGGTTGCAATACCACAGCCATTTGGCGGGCCTACAAACGAGGTGCGCTCTTTGCCAATCCATGTTACACGCAGATTCATCCGACCTGCATTCCTGTTGCTGGAGATTTTCAGTCAAAGTTGACCCTCATGTCGGAATCGCTTCGTAACGATGGGCGCGTCTGGGTTCCGAAGAAAAAAGGAGACCAACGCGCTCCGCAAGATATTCCGGAAGAGGAACGGGATTATTATTTGGAGCGAAAATATCCTGCTTACGGAAATTTGGCGCCACGAGATATTTCTTCTCGAAGTGCCAAGGAAGTTTGTGATGAAGGTCGCGGCGTTGGCCCTGGTGGCCTTGGCGTCTATCTCGACTTTAAAGATGCGATTGCGCGTCTTGGGAAAAAAGGAGTCGAGGAGCGCTATGGAAATCTTTTTGAGATGTATGAAAACATCACGGGTGAAAATGCCTATGAGCGGCCGATGCGTATCTTTCCAGCACTGCATTATACGATGGGTGGTTTGTGGGTCGATTATCATTTGATGAGCAACTTGCCTGGACTCTACGTTCTCGGAGAGGCCAATTTTTCGGATCATGGCGCAAACCGCTTGGGAGCTAGCGCTCTGATGCAAGGTCTCGCTGATGGGTACTTCATTGTTCCTTACACACTCGGAGAATATCTTTCCACGCAGTTTGGCAACAAGGTTACCACCGATTCACCTGAATTCGAAGAAGCAGAGGCTGCTGTTCGTGGCCGCATGAATCGTTTGCTGGAAGTTCGTGGAACCGTTTCTTCCGAACAATTCCATCGTGAACTAGGAACACTGCTTTGGGAAAAATGTGGCATGGCTCGAAGTCGAGAGAGTCTGCTGGAAGCATTGACGGAGATTCCAAAAATAAGAGAACGATTTTGGAATGAAGTTGGAGTTCCAGGAACGGGATCCTCATTTAATCAGGCTCTCGAAGCCGCTGGTCGTGTTGCCGATTTTTTTGAATTGGGAGAACTTCTCTGCCGTGATGCACTCACTCGTGAAGAATCCTGCGGTGGGCATTTCCGTGTGGAGTATCAACTGCCGGATGGCGAAGCCTTACGCAATGATGACCAGTTTAATTGTGTTCATGCTTGGCAATATCAAGGCGAGGGGAAAGAGCCAACCTTGATCAAGGAGCCACTCAATTATGAATTTGTCCATCCTGCGACAAGAAATTACAAACACTAAGAGAGATAATGAATTTTCATTTACGCATTTGGAGACAAGACCATGAAAAGGTCAAAGGATTTTTTGAAGAGATCGAGGCTGTTAATATTCCTGCCGATGCCTCTTTTTTGGAGATGCTCGATATGGTCAATAATCGTTTGATCGAAAAGCAAAAAGTTCCTGTCGCTTTTGAGTCCGACTGTCGTGAAGGAATTTGTGGCACTTGTAGCATGGTGATCAATGGTATTCCGCAAGGACCTGGCCGAGGCGCTGCCTGTCAGGTTTACATGCGCAGCTTTTGCGATGGGGAAACAATCACGGTGGAACCGTATCGCGCCGCTTCTTTTCCTATCATCAAAGATCTTGTTACGAATCGAAAAGCCTACGATCGCATTGTTCAAGCTGGTGGTTTTATTAGCGAGCATACGGGTGGTGCTCCTGACGCAAGTGCGACATTGATTGGAAAACACGAAGCTGATCGTGCCATGGATGCAGCCGCTTGCATCGGCTGTGGTGCTTGTGCTGCTGCTTGTCCGAATAGTTCAGCAATGCTTTTTGTCGGAGCTAAGGTGACCCATCTTGCACTCTTGCCTCAAGGTCAACCTGAACGCAAAGAGCGCGCCTTGAATATGGTTCGAGCGATGGATGAAGAAGGGTTTGGGAATTGCTCCAACTATTATGCCTGTGAGGCAGTTTGTCCGGCCAACATTTCTGCTTCCGTGATTGCCACCCTCAATCGCGAGTATGTGGCTGCTGCATGTCGCTCTGTGGCAGAGTAAGTCAAAAGTTGAAGTAGAGCATCAATCTCGTAATCGTTCAGTTGCTTGGGAAAGAGTAAGATGCTTCAATCTGCTTTTGTAAAAGTTGAGATGTTGAGCCGCTACGTCATTCCCGCAAAAGCGGGAATAAAGCAGCCGTTGAGCGCCGCTGGCGCGGCTGTTGAGAGGAAGGCGTCCTTTGCAACTCGCTCGCCCCCGCGAGTCTCTCCCTTGCGGGCTGCCTTCGGCAGTTGATCCGGCGGCTAACCCCTCAACCTCTCAACTCCTCAATAAAAACCTTTATTAATAAACGGATTTTTCTTTTTCAAAACCAGTCGTCTGAACAGATACTCAATCTCAATTTTTTCCGAAAAAATTGGAGGTGGATCGTTACTCAGAAACTTCAACGGTAATCTTTGATCCAATCCATTCAGGCATTAGAAGGGGGCCAAATTTTGAAGACTTTTCATATAGCGTGCAGAAGTAGATGTAGGTATTTCCTGAACGTACAGCCTTGAAATGATAGACGAGAGGATCTCCTATTTCTTGATTGAGGTTGTTTTCTTTTTCCAGGGAAAAAATGTGATTAAAAGGATTCCAAGAGTCAGAATAAAATGAGGTGCAAAGCGTATGCTGCAGATCAGCATGATTAAAAAGATCGATGTTATCAAGCTCTCCAGAATGGTAGAGGTTATCAAGATTCTTGACGTTAATGGCTAGCTCTTCTCCCACTTTTACTTTGATAGAGTAGTTCTTTGTTAGAGAGAGATCCACATTAAGTTCCTTAGGAAGAGGAGTGCTTTCTTGAGAAGAAGAGCTGCTAGGAATACTTGAGTAAGCAGTGCTGCTTTGTGCAAACGAATAGCTCGTTAGGAGTATCGAAAATAGGAGGATATGTAAGCTGATGTCTTTTATATTCATGTAGGTTCGACAACAATAATGAGCTTTTGTTCAAATTTTTTATCAATTAAGTTGTAGAGGGTGTCTTGAAAATGAATAAAATTGATGCAGTGCCAGGAACGAGGTACGCAGACCCGCAGTGTATAAGTGATACTCGAGGACGCGAGCACCGGAGTGACGCCGCAATGCGCTATTTTAGCCTTTTTCAAGACACCCTCGTATAGTAAAATTACTTAGAAATTACAAAAGAAATGAGATAGAATTGAGGGATGTATTTTTATCCTGAATCGTTAAGAAAAAGAGTCGTTAATTATGTAGAAGAAGGCAGAGGAACAGCTGTAGAAGCAAGCAAGCTCTACAAAGTAAGCTTTAAAAGCGTCTATAACTGGATTGAACAAAAAAGAGAAAAGTGGTCTCTTAAGCCTGATAAGCCAAGCCCAACAAGACGTCGCAAAATTAATAAAGAAGATCTTAAAAAGTATGTTGAAGAACATCCTGACCATTACTTAAGAGAAATAGCAGTCGCTTTTAATGTAAGCAGTGGAGCGATTTTCAAAGCGCTGAAAAGCATGAAGTTCACTTTTAAAAAAAACTCTACTTTATAGTCAAATTACTTAGAACTTACAAGCAATTGACTTGTCCTTTTTAGGAAAATGCTGCGTTCTCATCCCGTAACGTTATCGTTTAGATAGCGCTCGGTCTTCGGCCTGGCCTTTTCTAAAAATTCCTACGTTCTTTCCTGTAATTTCTAAGTAATTTGACTATACAAAGAAAGAGACGAGAATCGGCGCAAAGAGTTTCAAGAAAGAATAAAATTCATTGCTAAAGATCGGCTTGTTTTTATTGATAAAAGCGGCATTGATACTTTTGTTTCGCGCAAATTAGGTCGCTCCTTACGCGGAGAAAAAATATATGGGGAGGTTTCTGGAAAACGATATGCTCGCCAGAGTGTTATTGCAGCTAAAGTCGGATCACGAATTATAGCTCCGATGATTTTTGAAGGGACGTGCCATTCAGAGCTTTTCGAAACTTGGATTGAGTACTTTTTGATCAAAGAACTTGTTCCTGGGCAGATTATCATCATGGATAATGCTGCCTTTCACAAGTCAGCAAAAACTAGAGAGCTCATAGAACAAGCTAGCTGCCAGCTACTCTTTCTTCCTCCTTATAGCCCAGATCTAAATCCTATTGAAAAGTTTTGGGCTTGGCTAAAAAAGAAAATTCAAGAAACCATTGGCTCTTTTAAAACGTTCGAAGACGCTCTCTGTCATACTTTCAAAAAAGTGTAATTTCTAAGTAATTTGACTATATGAACTCTCCGTGAATGATTAATTCACTGCAAGCTCTGCCATGCAGGTAGTAAGCGAGCTCTGCAGGTGTTTCGATGTTCCAAAAAGCAAGGTCTGCATTTTTTCCAACTTCAAGTGAACCATGAGTTGCTTGGAGCCCCAATGCCTGAGCGGCATGGCGGGTGACACCGCGCAGAGCTTCCTCAGGAGTGAAGCGCCACAAGACACAAGCCAAGTTCATGATTGTGGAAAGAGAATTAATCGGTGAGGTGCCAGGATTAAAGTCTGTTGCGAGAGCGATCGGAACTTGATGTTGGCGTAACAAATCAAGTGGCGGTATCTGCTTTTCTTGTAAAAAGTAAAAAGCGCCTGGAAGTAAGGTCGCAATGGTTCCTGAGGCCTTCATGGCAACGACATCGGATTCCGTCATGTATTCCAAATGATCTGCGGAGAGGGCCTCGTAGCGGGCAGCGAGGGAACTGCCGTGCATGGAAGAAAGTTGCTCTGCGTGAATTTTGATGTCGAAGCCAAGGGCCTTGGCTGCTTGAAAAATTTGTGCGGTCTCTTCCAACGTGAAAGCAATTTTTTCACAGAAGACATCGACGGCACTCGCGAGTTTTTCCTGTTTAATTTGAGGTAAGAGCTCTTCGCAAATCAAGGAGATGTAGGCGGCACGGCGATCGCAAAATTCCGGAGGGACGACGTGCGCAGCCAAGCAAGTTGCTTTGATGGTGATCGGAAGGAGTTCGCGAAGGCGCTTGGCGACGCGAAGAATTTTCAATTCGCTTTCAAGGTCGAGGCCATAACCTGATTTGACTTCAAGGGTGGTGACGCCTTGTGTCATCGCATAGCGCGCCCGTTCGAGAGCGGTCTTCAGAAGTTCTTCAAAAGAGGCTTCGCGGGTGGCGCGAACACTCGATAAAATACCGCCTCCTGAAGCCAAGATTGATTCGTAGGATTCACCTTGTAATTTTCGCGCAAACTCATCGGCACGTTGCCCTCCAAAAACTAAATGCGTGTGGCAATCGATGAGGCCTGGAGTTACCCATTGGTGATGAGCGTCGATGACTTCCTTTGCACATTTTTCTGGAGCATCAGGCAAGTCACTTTTTTTTCCAATCCAAGTAATTTTTCCATCTTGAACGGCGATCGCAGCATCACGAATGGCTCCGTAGGGCACGTTGGAATTAGCCATGGTGGCTGCGTGGAGGTTGATGAAAAGTTTATCAAACATAATGATGAATGACTTCCGCTACAAAATGAGCAGCGAGCTTCGCTGTCTGATCATCGCGATCATAGAGGGGATTCAGTTCAGCAATATCAAAGCCAATGACTTTGCCGCTTTCTAAAGCTTGTCGGAAAAAAGGAAGTAGCTCGTGAGGTGTGATGCCAAGAGCCTGTGGCGAGCTGACGCCAGGAGCATGGACTGATGCCAAAACATCGAGGCAAAGTGTTAGATGAATCTGTTGCGCGGAAGACAACCAAGTTCCCAATGTCTCATGAGCTAGGTCAGCATGATGGATCATTGTTTTTGCTAAACAGTGAGTGGCGTTGATAGCGTGAGCCTTTTCAAAAATTTCTTTCGTGTTTCCAAATGCTTGAATGCCGAAGCAGGCGTAGCACCAAGGAATTTTTTTCCGTTGGCACGCGTCGTGAATTTGAGAGAAGGAAGTGCCCGAAGAACCTCTGTTTTCTGGCAAGAGCGGGCGGAGGTCAAAATGAGCATCAAAATTCAAAGTACTGATGGGCTCTTGATCAAGGAGTCCTTGAAAATTTCCCCAAGCGACTTCATGTCCTCCGCCAAGCACGATGACAAAAGCCCCCAGCTTTCTAAGTGCAGCAACGGTTTCGCCTAAGAATTGTTGTGCTTTTTCTAAATCTTGATCGGGGCAAAGAATGTTTCCAGCGTCGTAAATGGGGCGCGCTTGAGAAGGAGCGAGCGGAAGATTAGCCAAAGCCTTGCGAAAGGCCTCTGGTCCTTGTGCTGCACCGGGTCGACCTAAGTTGCGCTTAACACCCTCATCACAAGCAAAGCCAAGTAAGACGACACATTTTTTTGGCAATGAAGAGGGGAGCTTGTTGCAATCAAGTAATTGAATTTGTTGAAAGAGTCGACCATTAACCGTGTCCTCACGCCCTTTCCAAGAGGAAGAAGTTGGTGGCTCGTAGTATTTTGAATTCAAAAGCATCATGATTGAAAGGAAGGTCTGTTTTCCATTTCTAAAATCACTGTTGCCACTTTTCCCTGCAGAGCCGCTTGCTGCAAGGCTTCCATCTCCGGTGACAAAATATGATCGGAGCTGTCGAGCTGAATGAGCGAACGAAGGTGAGGCAAGATTTTTTCCAGGGCAGGGCTGGTTTTGCTAGAAAGATGGAAGGATAAACCGCGAACAGCTGCAAGGAGTTCGATGCCGATGACATAGCCAGCATTTTCCAACATATCGTGCAAGCGGCGCGCGCCGTAGGTAGCCATGCTGACATGGTCTTCTTGATTGGCAGATGTTGGAATGCTATCGACGCTGCTGGGATGTGCGAGAGATTTATTTTCACTCACCATCGCCGCGGCAGTAACATGAGCAATCATGAGCCCTGAATGCAATCCGCTTTTTTCCACGAGGAAAGCAGGGAGTCCGCTAAAATGAATGTCCATGAGGAGAGCGATGCGGCGTTCCGCGATGGAAGCAATTTCGGCGATCGCGAGTGCCATGTTGTCCGCAGCAAAAGCGACTGGTTCTGCATGAAAATTGCCGCCACTGATGACGTCGCCGGTCTCTGCAATCACAAAAGGATTATCAGTTACGCCACTTGCTTCCAGGCATAAAATCTCGGCAGCATGTTGAAGCTGATCGAGACAAGCGCCCATGACGACGGGCTGACAGCGTATGCAATAAGGATCTTGAACCTTAGAGGCAGAGGTCCGACTTGCGTTGAGTGGGCTATCTTTCAACAGATCACGATACCATCCTGCTACAAGTTGCTGCCCTTTTTGACGACGCAAGTGTTGAATCTCCGGATGGAAAGGGGAGTGAGAACCTTTGATCGCTTCTAAGCTGAGCATTCCTGAAACAACGGCAGCACCAAAGAGATGTTCCGCTTTGAACAAGGCTGCAAGTGCTAAGCCAGTCGAGACTTGAGTTCCATTGATGAGCGACAGACCTTCTTTTGGACCCAGTTCGTAAGGTTTCCACCCAAGTTGTTTTAAAACTTCTTTGGCAGAAATAATTTTTCCTTCAAACCAAGCGTCTCCTTCACCAATGAGAACGCCTGCCAAGTCTGCGAGTGGGGCCAAGTCTCCTGAGGCTCCCACAGAGCCTTTGGCATGCATGCAGGGATAGTAACCAGCGTTGTAGAGAGCTAATAATTTTTCGACCAAGATCCAACGCACGCCAGAATATCCCATGGAGAGACCCACAATTTTAATTGCAAGAATAAGTCGGGAAATGTTTTCATCCAGATAGTTTCCCACGCCAGCTTTGTGAGAACGAATGATATTGAATTGTAGTTCTGCAAGTTTATCAGGTTCGATGAGCGTGTTAGCAAGAGCCCCAAATCCTGTGTTGATGCCGTAGACAACGCGGCCCTCTTGCATCGCTTGAGTGACAACAGCAGCTGATTTTTCAATGGCAACTTTTAGAGAAGGAGAAACTTCTAAGGTTGGATGCTCGAAATAGAGCGTGCGAAGCTCTCCGAGGGAGAGACCTGCGGAGGTGATGGAGATCATATAAGGCTAAAGGCTGAGGGCTGAGGGCTTGTAATGATAATGTTGATTTTAAAAAGGAAAGTCTGAATTTTTAGGTGCTTATCTTCGAATTAAAGCAGGGCAGCAAAAGCAAAGCAAATAGCATATTAAAACTCCTTCAGCCTTTAGCCTTCAGCCTATTTTATCATCGGAAGCCAGAGTTTATTTTCCTTAGCACACTTGATCGCCTCGGGATAACCTGCATCGGCATGGCGCATGACGCCCGTTCCTGGATCGTTCCAAAGAACACGGGCCAATCTTTTTTCGGCAGCTTCTGTTCCATCGGCCACGATGACAAGTCCAGCGTGTTGAGAGTAACCCATGCCGACGCCACCTCCATGATGGAGGCTGACCCAGGTTGCGCCACCGGAGCAGCTAAGCAAGGCATTGAGTAAGGGCCAATCGGAGACAGCGTCAGAACCATCGCGCATGCTTTCTGTTTCGCGGTTAGGGCTGGCAACGGAACCTGAATCCAAATGATCGCGACCAATAACAATCGGAGCTTTCAATTCTCCACTGGCGACCATTTTGTTGAACGCAACACCGAGACGCGCTCGGTCTTTCAAACCAACCCAGCAGATGCGGGCCGGCAAGCCTTGGAATTGAATGCGTTCACGAGCCATGTCCAACCAACGATGCAAGGCAGGATCATCAGGAATGAGCTCTTTGACTTTGGCATCTGTTTTATAAATGTCTTCGGGATCGCCTGAGAGGGCGACCCAGCGGAAAGGTCCGACGCCTTTGCAGAAGAGGGGACGGATGTAGGCGGGAACGAACCCTGGAAAATCAAATGCATTTTTCACGCCCTCATGGAAAGCTTCTTGACGAATGTTGTTACCGTAATCAAATGTTGGTATTCCTTGTTCATGGAAGGCTAGCATCGCTTTAACGTGAACAGCCATGGACTGCTTGGCTGCATGAATTACCGCTGAAGGTTCTGAAATACGGCGTTCGCGGGCTTCTTCCATGGTCCATCCGATAGGTAAGTAGCCATTGAGGGGATCGTGAGCGCTAGTTTGGTCTGTGACCATATCGGGCTTCACACCACGCTTGACGAGCTCTGGAAGAACTTCTGCAGCATTGCCGAGGAGGGCAACCGAGATCGCTTTTTTGTCGCGGCAGGCTTGTTCGATCAGCTTCAACGCCTCGTCGAGATCGGTTGCTGAATGATCGACAAAACCTTTTGATAAACGTTTTTCAATGCGCGTGGAATCACACTCAATCGCCAAGACCGAAGCGCCAGCCATCGTGCCAGCCAATGTTTGAGCACCACCCATGCCGCCAAGTCCACCTGTTAAAATCCATTTGCCAGAGAGGTCGCCGCCATAATGTTTTTTTCCAGCAGCCACAAAAGTTTCGTAGGTTCCTTGAATGATCCCTTGCGTTCCAATGTAGATCCAGGAGCCTGCTGTCATCTGGCCATACATCATCAGTCCCAATTTATCGAGTTTATGAAAATGTTCCCACGTTGCCCAATGAGGAACGAGGTTCGAGTTAGCAATGAGGACACGTGGCGCATCAGCGTGGGTTTTAAAAACACCAACTGGTTTTCCTGACTGGATTAATAAAGTCTCATCGGCTTCCAAATTTTTTAACGTCTCAACAATTTTATCAAAACATTCCCATGTGCGAGCTGCTCGTCCAATACCGCCGTAGACGACGAGTTCCTCGGGGCGTTCAGCAACCTCAGGATCAAGGTTGTTCATGAGCATCCGAAGAGGCGCCTCCGTGAGCCAGCTTTTTGCAGAGAGTTGCGTTCCTCGTGCAGCGCGAATGACGTGGGAAGGGTCTTTGAGAGTGTTTTTTGAAGTCATGAGAAGTGAGAGTGAAGGTTATGGTTAGTTAAAAACAAACTAGAGTGTCAGTGCTGCGCGTTTTTCCGAAGATTTTCTCCAAACAATCCTAACTAACAACAACACCAGCAGCCCAAGAGCAATATAGGTTGCTTGTAAATAAGCAGCATGAAAACTGCTTGGTGATGCTTTGCTCGTTGCTGGATCGACTGTTAACTTTGCCACCCAGATAGAAACATAGTTTCCGATAGCCCCAATAAAGAGATAATAAATGGCAACGAGGCGGCCTTCTGTATTACGAGGGGCGGCTTCTCCCATAGCTGCGAGCAAGACCGGATCAATAAAGACTTCTGCCATTCCAAGGCACCAAATACTGAGTACCGGAAGCAACATGGAAATCGGGGTGTGTTGTCCAGCCACTGTCGTTGCGTAGGTGATCACAGTAAAGCCAAGAATCAGTAACACCAGAGCCGCGCTCATTTTTGTGTCGGGCTGAGGCCGCACATGACGACGTTCCATCCAGCGCCAGATAAAAGTCATGATGCTTCCTGCGAACAAAATAGAAATCGGATTTAATGCCTGATACATTCCAGCAGGAATCACAAATCCAAAGAGAGAACGGTTCACATAGCGAGTCAGGAAGAGCGGATAAGAGCTGTAGACTTGATTGCTGAAAATCCAAAAGGAAGTTGCAAAGCAGGTGAGCAAGACCATCATCAATAATAATTTTTTCCGCACGGGATCGGCCTCTCGATAAATTTTGAGGAAGATGAAAAAAGCCGCAATAACAGCAAGACCCAAAAGATAGCCAACAAGATTATGCCGCAAGATGAAATAAGTTGGAACAAAGACGGCAAGCAGAATAGCTCCTGTGCGGATGAATTGTTGAAAAATAGAAGCAGCGTGCCACTTTTTCATCTTCTCCGTTTTTTCTTCCCAGGAAAAATAAGATTTCGAAAGAAGGAGCATAACGAATCCTAAGAGCATCCCAACAGAGGCAATCATGAATCCCATTTTCCAACTCACATGTTCTGAAATGTAGGGGCAAGCAATGTTAGAGAGGACCGATCCTAAATTTCCACTGACATAATAAAGTGAAAACGCTGAGGTCGCGCCAGCTGGGTCATTGATATAGCAATTGCTAATCATGCAGACCGCATTGCTTTTAAAAAAGCCGATACCCATGGCAAGCAATGCTAATCCAATAAAAATATTTTGTGGAAATTCAGCCAAGATGAAGCTGCCAGCAATGATCAGAAGACATCCCACGCTGGTGGCATGCCGGTATCCACAGTAACGATCGGCCAACCATCCTCCAAGGATGGGCGTGATGAAGACGAGGGAGACAAAGCTTCCGAAAAGTTGATAGGCTGCACCGTCTGATAAATGCAAGCAGCTCGTTAAAAAAAGAATCAGAATGGATTTTAAACCATAGAAGGCAAAAAATTCCCACATGATCATCGCGATGATGAAATAGGAGGCTTTTTGTTGGAGTTTTTTGAGGGAGGTGTTCATCGGAAATAACTGTAGGGAAAGTAAAGAGTGAAAAGTAAAGAGTGAAGAGTGAAGGGTAAAGAGTATTTGGTTTTGAAATTTATTGAAAATTCAATTTTTTAAGCTTGATGAGAATTATTCATTCAGTTCGATGCATCACTTAGTGACTCTTAACCCTTTACTCTTTACTCTGCACTGCATTTAGAGTCGCTGCTTACTTATTGTGACTGCGTCGCAATTGATGCAGCGCGTAAATGATAAACGGCAAGACACAGCTCGTCAGGACGCCAAGAATCATGACCCATTCATAAATGTGAATATTACCAACGGCGATTTGGCTTGGAGGTGGAGGCAAAAATCCAATTCCGATGGTGAAAAGACAGCTAGCTAAGCCAATGAGGCAGGTGCTCCACAATCCTATTTTTCCTCCAGGAATGCGGAAGGCACGGTGAACTTCGGGACGTTTGTAGCGTAGTTTGATAGCAGCCAAAAACATGGCAACATAGACCAAGAGTGCCAAAATGGAAGTGATATTGCTCAAAACCCAGAAACTGCTTGTTACCGTTGGCATGAAGATAAAAGTGCCGCACAAAATCGTGAAGATAATTCCTTGCAAAAAGAGAATGGCAACAGGGACACCATGTTTATTTTTGAAAGCTAGCTTGAGAGGCAGACAGCCATCATGACAGGCCATGAGAAGACCTTTGCTGGGTCCTAAAATCCAAGCTCCTACGCTACCAATGGAACCAATCACAATAGCCAAGGCAAGGAGAGGCATGGCCCAAGATATATGGAAAGCTTTGAAAAAAACTTCAAAAGCCTGCAGCAATCCGGCAACGATGTTCAACTCTTTTTGAGGAATTACCAGAGCGATAGCCAAGCTAGCACCTACAAGGGATGCCAAGATCAAGAGAGCCGACCAAAGAATGGCTTTAGGATAGTTTCGCTGAGGGTTCTCAACTTCTCCAGCATGAGACGCTGACATTTCGATGCCTACGAGTCCATAAAGCACCGCCGTCAAGAGGACCATGTTGTTGATCTTGCTTAAGTCCGGAAAAAAACTGTGCCAATTAAATTGAATGCTTAGTGCCTTTCCTTGTAGGACCCAAATGCCTCCTAAGGTAATAATAAAGAGCATCGGAAGCAATGTTCCTAGGATAGCAGAGGTCGTATTCATCAAATGAGAAGCTCTCATTCCAAAACAATTGACTAATGTTGCTCCCCAAAAAAGAACAAAGACCACCGTTATCATGTAGCCCTTGTTATTGACCAAGGCAGGGTCAATGCAATAAGCCACGGTAGCAGCGATGAAGGACATGATGGTTGGATACCAACAGATGTTGTAGAACCATTGCAACCAGATCGTTAAAAACCCACATTGTTCTCCAAAGGCTTCACGTACCCAGACATAGATTCCACCTGTTTCTGGCCAGCCTGTGGCCAATTCCGCAGAGACGAGGGCAACCGGGATAAAAAAGAGGAGAGCTGCTGCAACGTAATAAAAAACGAGCGAGAAGCCATACTCAGCGCTCATTGGAAGGGTCCTGAGACTATCGATAGCAATGACATTGAGCATGACGAGCCCAAAAACCGTCAGCTTTTTTTTATTTGCGATTTGCATAGTTTTCTTGGGGTTGATTTGTAAAGAACAATGATCGCGTGATCGTTTTTTGACGACCGTTAAGAATAACGAATTAAAAAAGGCTGGCAAGGAGAGACTTTGGGTAAGGTATTATGCAGCAATGAAGGAAAAACAAAAAAGCTGGCTGGTAACCTCCTCTTCGGATGAGCTCTTGCTGCTCATGTTTGAAGAAAATTTACCAGCCAGCTTCAAGACGATCTTATCTATTCTCTAAACAAAAAGAACAGAGTAGAAGTTAGTGCCCAGTGTTATACATTAAAGCTATGGTTTCCTATGTCGACAGTAGCTTCATCACTATTACTACTCGTTGTTATTGATACGTTGCCAACCGACACGGTAGTGGAAGTATCGCCATACATGTTCTCCGTTGTGCTTTTTGAGGCTATTCCTGCTGCTCCCGTTGTTGTTGTTGTCTGTGAGGAGTTTTCACCGTCATAATGATCAGTTGTAGTGGTCGTCGAGTTGTCTTGTTCCAAAGTACTAAATTCTGCACCTGCTTTTACAGGATCATCAATATAGAGTGTTTGATTTCCTGGGGTAAGAACCACACCACTTGGTCCAGGAGATAGTGGTCCTCCTGAGCCCACTGTGGTTACTCCTCTCTGCGCTCCTGGATTATTAAGTTCTGGTGTACCTGGTGCCCCTGGTTTTCCAGCTCCAGCATTTCCTGGGGTTGCTGTTGAGACGTCTTGTACAGTTGTTGCGGCTGTTGATGATGAAATAGAGCTCATAATGTTTAGGCTTTAAGTTTTTTTGTTTTTTAAGTTTAATTCCGCCATTAGTAGAATTAAATGTTTCTTTACAGTTATTGCGAATCTAAAAGAATGGAAAAATCTGTAAAGATATTTTTCAAATTTAATAAGCGCAATAAACACTCTCATCTACCTTCGGGTCTCATACCATATCCCCAAAATAACTGGATCATCTGACTTATTGCAACTCGCTCGCGCCCGCGAGGCTCGCCCTTGCGGGCTGCCTGGCGGCAGTCGATCCAGTGGCTGCCACGCCGCATGTATGTTTTGTCGCTGAGCTTCGTTGTCAGAGTTTACGCTATGAGACATAGCGCTGCACTCTTCCGTCTTGCTGTGCACCGATAGAAGCACAAGCCACATGGGTGAAAGTCCCATCGGTTGAATTAGACGATTCACAACCGAAAACTGTATCCGGAATGAGACTGTGAAGTCAAA
>JAIEQF010000043.1 GCA_019747895.1 Chthoniobacterales bacterium | reverse complement strand
TCACTGCTTATGCCTCAATCTTTTTCGCCCTCAAACTACCTTAAATAAAGGATCCCAGGTCACTGGGACAGGCTCTATCTACGGCCAACTTGCTTGCACTCTCCATCACGCTAATGATGTCACAACATTCCGGGGGGAAGAGAAAATGCAGTCCTAACCTACATGAAGGCAGGGAGCGTCTTATACTTTGACTCTAAATACAATCTTTTTTAAAAGGAAGTTACTGCTTGATAAAGAAACCCCTTAAGATATTCCGTTTCGGGAATATTAATCGCAATCGGATGATCGGGACTTTGGCTGAAGGTTGCTAATTTTCGAGCAGACCGCCGCGCCTCATAAAAAGCCTCAGCGACGCTCTCATGAAATTCTGTAGCCGAGACATGATGAGAACAAGAAAAGGTTGCTAGCAGTCCATCTTTGGAGAGCAGCTGAGCTGCCTTGAGATGAAGCTCTCGATAACCTCGCAAGGCCTCTTTAATGTTTTTGCGTGTCCGCGTAAACGGAGGAGGATCGAGAATTATGAGATCGTATTCTTCCTGGCGTCGTGCAGCATGTCCGAGAAAATCAAAAACATCAGCGCCGACCACTTTTAGCTGAACATTATTCGCTGCTGCATGCTTTTCGATGCGAGGCAAATTCTGAACTCCCGATTCAACCGCAGTGACAGCACTCGCTCCTGCGCTAGCACAGGCAATGGCAAAGGCTCCTTGATTAGAAAAGCAATCGAGCACACGTCGGCCAGAAGCCCAAGCTGCAACAACACTGTAGCTGGCAACTTGATCGAGATAAAATCCTGTTTTTTGTCCTCCTAAAAAATCGAGCGAGAATTTCATTCCTGCAATCATCACGGTTTCTTCTGGTGGTTCATTTCCTAACAACAGGCCAACACGAGATTCAAGTCCTTCTAATGTGCGAGAGGAAGCATCATTGCGCTCTATGACGGTTGTCACTCCGAGCACTTCCCTCACGACTTGAGCAATCATCTCACGTCGTTGATCCATGGCCATCGTAAGGGTTTGTAAAATCGCGACGGAGCCATATCGATCAATGATCACCCCGGGCAGTCCATCGCTTTCGCTCCAAACAACACGTCGCACTTGCGGATCGACATTCAACTGATCACGAAAAAGTTGAGCGCGCGCTATACGACGTCGGAAAAAATCGAGGTCCAAATCTTGTCGCTGATGAGAAAATCTCCGAGCAACAATTTGAGATCCGCCATGATAAATAGCACTTCCCAACATGCGGTCACGCCCATCTTTGATTGAGATCACGGATCCATTTTCAGGATTTCCAAAAACTTTTAAGACCTCTGTGCTGTAAACCCAATCATGACCATGAAGAATACGAGATCGAGGACGAATGATGATGCCGGGCATAGAGAGAGGTTACAGATTACAGGTTACAGGTTGCAGCAATTTTTTTCGACGTTGTGCATCCTCTATAAAAGTTTGCTGAACATTAAAGCGCTCCCCAGTGATAGGTAAACAATGATAGTACCCGTCTTGATCCATCACACGAGCTTTAACATTATCTTTCCAAAACCATTCTAAAATTTCTTCCACATGAGCTTTTACATCATCATTCAATAATGGGAAACAAGTTTCAACACGCCGAAAAAGATTACGCGGCATCCAATCGGCACTGCTCAGAAATAATTCTGGCGACCCTCCATTTTCAAAACGCAAGATGCGACTATGTTCAAGGAAACGTCCAACGATACTCCTGACTTCGATAGTCTCACTGACCCCAGGAAGACCAGGGCGCAAGCAACAGACACCTCGGACAAGGAGCCTAATAGGAACACCTGCTTGAGAAGCTCGGTAGAGTGCTTTGATCATGCTCTCTTCAACAAGTGCATTCATCTTGAGGTACATTCCTGAAGGCCTTCCTGCCTGCGCATGCTCGATTTCCCGATCAATCAACGCGAGCAGCCTTTCTCGAATCACATAAGGGGCCAGGATGAGTTCTTTCATCTCGGGCAATTTAGAAACTCCCGTGAGAATGTTAAACATCGTTGCCACATCAGCAGTCAAAGATTCTCGAGACGTAAGCACTCCTAGATCCGTATAAATACGAGCTGTAGAGGGATGATAGTTGCCCGTTCCCAAATGCGCATAACGCCGAATAATCTCTCCTTCTTGTCGCACAATGAGCATCGCCTTAGCGTGCGTCTTCAACCCCGAAAGTCCATAAATCACATTGATCCCAGCCTCTCGCATCATGCGAGCCCACTTGATATTAGCTGCTTCATCAAAACGAGCTTTCAATTCAATGACCACCGTTACCTGCTTTCCATTACGAGCAGCGGTAATCAACGAAGAAACCAAAGGCGAATCATTGCTCGTGCGATAAAGAGTCTGCTTGATCGAGATGGTATGAGGATCTTCGGCTGCATGCCCCAAAAAATCAGCAACGGTTTGAAAACTATCATACGGATGATGCAATAAAATATCGCGTTTTCGCAGATGCCAAAAAATATCTGCTTCCTCACTCAACGAAATAACATTCGCAGCACTAAAACGTTTTTCACGAAGATCGGGACGATCTAATTCAAATGCTAATGGCAAAAACTGTTTTAAGTTGATGACATCTTCAAAAAAATAGAGATCACTTTGATGAAGATGAAAAAGATGCAGTAATCTTTTGACGATAGCTTCAGGACAGGCTTTCTCTATCTCGAGACGGATAGGAGCATTGTGTTGAACATGCCGAAGCTCTTCCTCGATAGCGTGCAAAAGATTATCTGACTCTTCTTCATCAATGGTTAAATTGCTATTGCGAGTCAGACGAAAAAGATAAGCCCCCTTAATGGTCATTCCACAAAAAAGATCATCCAAATGTTCCCTAATGATGCTTTCCAAAAAAACAAATTGATTTTTGTGATGTTGCCCAGAACAAGAAAAAGGGAGGATTAACGGAAGTGCTGTTGGAATCGGCACCATCGCTAAGTCAGCGCTCATCCCCTCTCCTTCAAGCGAAACGATCAGACTCAAGCTCAAATTAGGCAATTGAGGAAAGGGATGGGACGGATCAATAGCGAGCGGTGTCAGTGTTGGAAAAATAAATTCCCGAAAATAATTGGAAAAATATTTTTTCTCTTCTTCCGAAAGTTCTGAATAGCGATGAAAAAAAATCCCTTCTTTATTTAACGCGGGCAATACTTCTTCTCTCCAACAACGATATTGACTCTCTACTTGTTGATGAATTCTGATCGTAAGGGCCTCAAGTTCTTCTTTTGGACTCATTCCATCAGGTCCTCTGTTCATCTTATGACTTTGATATTGCTGTCGCAAAGCTGCTATATGAACTTCAAAAAACTCATCCAAGTTTGAACTGACAATCGCAAGAAACTTCAAACGCTCCAACAACGGATTCTCTTTTTCAAAAGCCTGATTGAGCACACGCTGATTGAACTCAAGCCAGCTCAATCCACGATTGAGAAAGAGTGAATCTTGTTGTTGCGTTTTCATGAGAAGAAGATCTCATGATATGGAGAAAAGATTTCTATTTAAATCAAAATTCCACAGGTTCATGGAAAATGTCTCATGTTATATTCTTTCACTTGCAGCTAAGAAAAAGCATGCGCTGAAGAACAATTTGATTTTCATAAAAACTTTAATAGAACTCACCTTTGTCAAAAATCTAAATCTAAAGGTTCCCAAGGCTCATCTCCTCGATAGCCATATGGCACGACAGGATCGACAGGAAGAGGGCTGTTTATGTTCCTCATCACCCCATTTAACTTTCTCCTGAAATTGGGACAAGCGTCTTTTATAAATTTTTCTCTTTCCTCAGGAGTTCCCCCACCTAATCTTATAAAAACAAATTCTCTTTTTAGCAGGTGATACTCTCGGTCTTTTGCTTTTTCCAATTCTTCTTTATTAGCAAACGAAAACCAGGCATTTTTGTGTGATTCCAGCTGTTCGTCTAGGACCCTTATTTCTTCAATTCGAGATTGCACTGCTTTCTGATATTTAAGATTTTTTTGAATAACCCAATCATTGTAATCTTGGCGATTTTTTGCAGAAAGCGCCATCCAGGGGGATCTTTGATTTGCTTGATGATAAGCAATTGCTGCTGCTCTTGCATCAGCCAAACAAGGCTTAGGGTCAATATTGAATGGCAGGAAAGGTGGAATTGAGCAGGATGAAAGAAATGGTTCTTTTAACGAACTCTGAACCACAAAAAATCCCGTTTCAAGAGATTTATCTCCATTGCTTTTCCCTTCTTCTAAATAAGAATGCCCTTGATTTATTAGTTCCTCATCAAGTTGAAGAGGAACAAGACGCTGTTTGATGGCCTCTGCTACTTGACCGCAAGCATCAGCTACCTGATTAAACTTTGCTCTATATGGCTCCTCTCCTGTTTGAGCAATGATTCTGTAGCGTGCTCCCTGATTATGCCAGTCATCAAAAGCCGCCTTTGCTTTCTCTGAAAAATCTTTCTGCTTTTCGAACGAGTCAGGCTCTTGCAATTCAGTCCACTCTTGTTGAGCCGCTTGGGCTGTTACGCATCGTTGCTCAATTTCTCCTTGGTAAGCAAGCTCGTCATTTAAGGGACTAAAATTTAAAGGTGTATCAACTTGAACTAGCTCTTCCTCACCTCTTGCTTGGCCTTGCTTTCTACTCTCTTTAAAAGATTTTTCTAAAATCTTTGCGCGTGCTTTATAGTCCAGCGCTCGACTATAATTAGTTTGTTGAGTCTCAGTTAGTGTAAAAAATCTAAACACACAGGGAGGAATCCATGAGTCGGCATTTTCATAACGCCGATAATAGTTGTTCCGATTAACAATTTGATTACTTTTTTCTACTTCACGCCACAATGCTGCAATTTTTAAAGCTAAGGAAGCAGCTTTAGGATTTCCAAGCTGTATGTTTTTTACCGCATCCTCATACCATGTTGTTTGTAACGACCCCCATGCAAACACATGCGGAGGATATAAGGATTCCTGATTCTTTTCATAATAATCGTGGACCTCACGACACGCTTTACATCTCATTTCATGATTAGCAACCCACGCATTATAGGCGCGACGATGTTCAATCGGAACTCGCACCCAAGAACTTGTTTCATTGTCTTGAAAATAGGCGTTCGCAGCTTCTCTTGCTTGAGCAAAGCCAAAAAGAGCTGGGTCATTTTCAACTTGCAACTCTTCAGGCTGTTGAGCCTGTTGAACAGGCCCATTGTCCGAGGCTGAGAAATTTAAATTTTCTCCAATGGCAACTCTAGTACCTCGAGGATCTTGTTGCTCATCGTCGTCACCTTCTCCATCATCTCCTCCCTCAGTTCGACTTCTCTGCCATTCAGTTTGCTGCTTCTGATCAGTCGAGCTATCACTCTGATCTCTGCGCAGCTTCTCTATCATTGGCTTTGGCCCCGCATGCAGAGCAAGAGTTGAGACAGCTAAGAAAAAGCATATCCTAAAGAAAAATTTGGTTTTCATAAAAATTTCATTTCGTTGAATTTTATCAAATTACATCCCATTTGACATAATTGGAAAGCATCTTATCCCCATCAAAGTGAAAAAAACCTTTGAAGGATTTTCCTTCTAGCATTCCAGGAAGCCAATACTGATCATCTTCCCACATTTCATGAAAAGGAATTTTTGTTTGATGAACCCAATGTGGAATAGCCTCTTCGGTTTCTTGTGGCTCTCCTTCATGATCTTCAGCAAGAAAGACTACAGTGTGGAGAGCTCCAGAAATTCCATCTTCAAATTGCTGAGGCACTCCAGTGGCTTCCTCCACAAATTGAAAAGAAAGTTCTCCCACCATTTTCAAATCGAGCGGTGTCACTCTAAGTTCTTCCTGAACCTCCCGCACAGCCGCTTCTAAAGCAGTTTCTCCAGGCTCAAGGTGCCCACCTGGTCCGTTGATCTTTCCAGCGCCAATTCCTCGTTTTTTTCGAATCAATAAAACTTCCTCACCACGGCGAATAAAGCAAAGACAGGTTAATGCTGTTGGCTTCCATTCTTGCCAGAAATTTTTTTCTACAGCAGTCATTCAAGGTCATTTTTTTTACCGCAGGCAATATGCCTTACCTGTTTCCTGTCTACCTGCACGCTGCAACCTGTTTTTAGATCATCGCTTCTGCTTCTGACAACCCTTCTCCATCACGAATGGATTCCAGCTGACGTTGAGCGCGACTCCGAGAGTGAGGCCGATTCCGAACACGCATGATAAAGCTCGCTGCAATGGGCACAGCCACAATAATTCCAGCAGTCAGGAGCATGATAGAAGTGCGATGACGAGCACGTTTGCTCATCTTATCGGCCAGCAGCAAACCGAGCCCACAGCCCGCTGCAGCTTGAGTGATTGCAATTGCCCCTGACACAGGCAGATTTTCTGAAAAATTCGAAAGTGAAAGTTGAGACATGTCTTGAAGCTTAGCTCGTTTTAAAAGAAGATCAACTCCTCAAACTCAAATCATGAAACAAACTCTTGGCATCGACTTAGGCTCGGTAAGAATCGGACTCGCTCTCAGCGACGAGCTTGGATGGATGGCTCATCCTTGGCAGACACTTTCGAGATCACCTCGCAGTGTTGAGGAAATCGCGCGCCTTGCTGTGGAAAAAAAAATTACCACCATCGTTGTCGGCCTTCCACGAAACCTCAACGGAACATACGGGCCTGCCGCTGAACATTGTCGTGCCTTCGCTCAAGAACTACAAAAGCAGACTGAAGCAAAGGTTGTTCTTTGGGATGAACGCTTCACAACTGCAATGGCCACACGTCAACTGCAAGAAGCCGGTCGCAATCAAAAACAACAACGCTCCATTATTGATCAAGCTGCAGCACAGCAGATCCTGCAAGATTGGATGGATGCTGCTGCTGCGAAGCAGCAGTAAGTTTGAGTATTTCTAGTTTGAGTTTGAGTCAACTAGCGCTTCGCGAAAAAAGATTTTTTATTTTGCCGAAGGAAAGTGACAACTTAAACTTCAACTCCTCTCTTCATGCATCTTAAACTCACGATCGCCTACGATGGTTCTCATTTTGCTGGCTGGCAGAGTCAAAGTCATGGCAACACCATTCAAGATGCTATTGAAAAAGCCTTCGTTGAAATTGTTGGCCATCGCATTATTCTGCATGGCGCAGGCCGCACCGACGCTGGGGTTCACGCTCTAGCTCAAGTTGCTCATGTCAACCTTGGTGATATCACAGGAAAAATGACGGATCCACAACGTTGGCTCACAGCTCTCAATGCCTCATTGCCACCAACGCTGCGCATCTTAAAAATTCAACGTGTTTCTGAAAAATTCCATGCTCGATTTTCAGCTAAGAGCAAAACGTACCACTATCTTATTTGGAATGACACGCTCTTGCCTCCACTCCTGCATCAACGTGCCTGGCAGCTGCACGGCCACATCGATATCGCTCTTTTAAAAAAATGTGCCAAGGCGATCACAGGCACTCATGATTTCCGTAGCTTTACCGCAAGGTCAGGAGCGGCTCGTGAAAATACGACACGTACGCTTCACTCCGTTCAAATCATACGACGCGGCAAAAAAGTGCGGCTTACGTTTAACGGAAATGGATTTCTCTACCACATGGTTCGCATGCTTGTCGGCGCGATGGTCCGCGTCGCTCAAGGCAAAATGTCTCATCAAGAATTTCTTGAACGCCTCTATTCTAAAAAGCGACCTAAGGCTCCGTTCACCGCTCCAGCCTCTGGACTTTATTTAATGAAAATTACTTATTGAAACCTTAGGGGTCAGTTCCGTTATTTCGCTAATTTGGTGCCAGGTCAGATAATATATGCTATGGCACCAAATTAGCGAAATAACGGAACTGACCCCTATGTTAAAATAGATCTCCTTGCGGCTTGCCAAGCGGACAAGAGAGCGACTATTTTCTTTTGAGTATGCGCTTCCTTTTACTCATTCTCCTTTGCGGATTTTTTGTGCAAGCGCATGCAGAGCTAACAGACGCAGAAAAGCGCGCCGCATTTTTAAAAAGCCAATCTTCTGCGGCTGCCTCAACCTCTCCTCACAAAAAGAAGCATCACTCTAGCTCTTCTTCTACATCCCATAAAAAGCACCACACGACCTCCTCTGCTCATCGCAAAAAAAATAGTGCCACACATCATGCTGCCACTACCAGCTCAGACACAAGCCATGATCTGATTGTTCCAATTAATCCCTCCACTAAAAATGCTGATACTTCTATTACGATTGAAAAATCAGGTATCCTCGCAGATCAAGGATTACAGCCCATGCCAACACCGTTGCCTCATACAACAACTGGTTGGTGGATCTTCAAACACGATGAGACCACCGGCTATTCGTACAGCTACTTAACACCAGCTGTCCGTCGCGCTATTGATCAAGCGCATGTCCGTCGCGGCCGCTGGAAATATATTGTTGTGCACAACAGCGGATCACGTGTTGGTAACGCTCGAATTTTTGATGTTTACCACCGTCGCGTTCGTCACATGGTGAATGGATTGGCTTATCACTTTGTTATTGGCAATGGACATGGCTCTGGCAATGGTCAAATTGAAGTTGGACATCGTTGGACAGCACAACTCAACGGCGGCCATGTTGCGAGTGATTACTTAAACGACATCGCACTCGGCATCTGCCTTGTCGGTGATTACAACCGCGATGTGCCAAACAAGGCTCAGATTATCGCGCTCAATGAATTGATTACCTACTTGAGATATCGCGTCGGTCGTGTCCAAGGAAAAGAATCAATCGTCAAAGCTCACAAAGAAATCAATCCTCGTCCTACTGATTGCCCTGGACGTTATTTCCCATATCGATGGCTGCATCGGGAGTTTGACAAATAGGTTGCAGGTTACAGGTCGCAGCTAACAGGTAAAATTAGGTCTTCGACGCAAAAATAAAAGTAATCAAAAATGAAACTTTGCTTAAAAAAAAGTTCTTACAGTTTTTATTTCAATTTGCCACAGCCAAGATGTTTTTTTCTGCAACCTGCAACCTGCAACCTGCAACCTGTAACCTGCTTCTTATGATCCTCGGAATCACTGGCGCTAGCGGCTTTATAGGTCAGCACGTTGAGAAAGCTGCTCAAAAACGTGGTGACACGGTCATTCGTTTTTCACGGCATCCTAAAAAAGAAGAGCACTTTTTCAGCACGTCCACTGCTCCTCGCCTCAATACTTGCGAAGGAATCGTGCACCTCGCAGGAGAATCCATATTCGGCCTCTGGACTCCTTCTAAGCGTCGTAAAATTTTGGAGAGTCGTCGCCAAGGAACGCGCCGTCTTGTGGAGGGAATCGCAAACGCACCTGTGAGACCACAGCTCTTAGTGTGCGCCTCCGCTATTGGCTACTATGGAGATCGAGGAGAAAGAGAGCTTGATGAGTCATCATCTCAGGGCAAAGGTTTTCTTGCTAATGTTGTCCATGCTTGGGAACAGGAAGCACTCCAGGCAGAGCACTATGGAGTCCGTGTTGTCTGTCTTCGTTTTGGATTGGTCTTGGGAAACGACGGCGGCTTTTTGAAAAAAGCAGTTCCTTTTTTTCGTCGCAGGCTAGGCACGCAGCTGGGCAGCGGAACCCAATGGATGTCCTGCATTCATGTAGAAGACCTGACTCAAATGATTTTGTGGTGCCTGCAGGAAGAAAAATTAAGAGGGATCATCAATGCAGTGATGCCTACACCAATTACAAATAAAGATTTCACCAAAACTCTCGCACAAGCAGTGCATCGTCCAGCATTTTTAAAAGTCCCTGCCTGCCTCCTCCGCTTCTTGCTCGGAGATTTTTCACACTTGCTGCTGGATAGCCAGCGCGTACTTCCAAAGCGAGCGATAGAAGCAGGATTTCAATTTCAATACTCAAGCGTTGAAGAGGCGCTTATCGCTTCGCGATAGTTTAAGTTACCAGTTGAAGTTTAAGTTTCGACTTTTTCCGCAAAGCAGCAAAAAGATTTTCTTAATAAAAATCTTATCCGTTCACTGAGCAAAAAGGCGTGGTAATCGTTCAGTTGCTTGGCAAAGAGTAAGATTCTTCAACCTGCTTTTGTAAAAGTTGAGATGTTGAGCCGCTACGTCATTCCCGCGAAAGCGGGAATAAAGCAGCTGTTGAGCGCCGCTAGCGCGGCTGTTGAGAGGAAGGCATCCTTTGCAACTCGCTCCCTCCCGCGAGGCTGAACGATTACAAGGCGTGTTCATTTTTGAGCAAATAATCGCTACACCCAAGACGTCATTCCAGCGTCCGCTGGAATGACGTTATTTTTTTATAAAAACAACAATTACGTTATTCTGTCAGCATCCGCTCAGAAACTGACCAGCGAAGTGGACGGGTACAATTTTTTGCTTTTTAACTTCAACTGCTGTTATAAAGGGGCTCAGTGCCCAAAATCCTCATCAAACCCATGTACAACATCCTCACTCCGATATTTTTTACAAAATTCTACAAAGCGACTGCTCGTAATAAAAATGTAAAAAACGGCGGCGATGCAACCTAATAAAACTAAATTTTGAGAGCAGGCATAAATCAACCAAAGAAAGATAATGAAAGGTGAAATCAACACCAAGAGAGCACCAGCGTGCATTTTTTTAGTGAGCTGAATCACACCATAAACAAACATGAGCACCATGATAGAAAAGTTCAGCATCGCTAGATTATAATGAGGAAGCGTATTCATGACAAAACTGAGCACAACAAAAACAATACATCCTAAAAAACGTGTTTTTGGTTTCAATGCTCCCATGCTCACGGGAGCTGCCATATAACCAATAACATGATAACCAGTCACGACCAACATCAACGACGCCCAGCTTTTAGAATTCCAAAGCACAAGTGCCACTAGCGTCCAGTTAATTAAAAGAGAACGACGGCAAAGATTATAAATAGGGTTGAGTTTAGCAATTGTCCATTTTGGCATTTGTCCCTCAACAGCCATTGCATAGAACATACGAGAAGAACCGCCAAGATAGGCATATCCTGTGCCCGAAGGACTAAAAACACTGTCTGCCATTAAGAGCAGCACTAAAAAGTTAAGCCCTAGCAAAAGCGCTAAGTTCATTAAAGGAGAGTGAAAGTTGAGAGAGCTCCATCCTGCCCCGGTTAAAAGGTCATGCGGTATGGCTCCCATAAAGGAAAACTGCAGAGCCATGTAAACAACCATCACCAGTCCTACAGAAATAATAATAGACAATGGAACATTTCGTTTTGGATTTTCAATTTCACTAGCAAAAGCAACGGTTAACTGAAATCCATTGTAAGAATAAATAAGACCTGCCCCGACAATGGCTGTTAGTGCCGATCCAACGCCATACATCGTGTTGGAAAGTAGAGTGAAATTGCTTTTATCAAAATGAGCAATCAACAAAATGACAATGGCAAATAAAGGGGTGAATACTTTTAATGCTGTAATGGTGTTGTTGATCTTAGCTAGCAGCTTAACGCCATAAAAATTAATGACCAAGTAGAGGAACAAGATTGCAAAAGCAAATAATTTTCCACGAAGCGTCAATCCCCCATCCGTCATGAGTTCACTATTTTTAAAACAAGCCGATAGATATTCGGTTGTCGCCTGTGCTTCAGTAGCCACTGTCACCATCACGCCAAACCAATTGGCAAAAGCAAACGGCATTCCAAAAACGGCATTATGGGAGAGAGCACTCGAACGAGAAGTCGCGCCGCGCACTGGATAAACTGAGACTACTTGAGACAAACAAAGCCCAACGGAGATGATTAACACCGCTGCTAAGACCCATGCTAAAAAGGAATAATTACCTGCTAATTGAGCATTGAGCTGAGCACTAAACAACCAGCCAGAGCCGATCATAGCGGTTGTGCCTAACGTGACCGCGCTAAAAAGAGAGATTTTTTTTGATTTATTCACAGGGATAGAAGCGATAGAAGGGATGATGAAAAAGACTGTAGGCTATAGGCTGTAGGCTGTAGGTCAAGGCAAAGCCGTTGGCAAAAAGAAAATTTTTAACTCATTATGTCCACCTGATTTTTTGGTTTATGTTTTGATCTAAAATTTCCTACAGCCTACAGCCTACAGTCTATAGCCTCTCTTGATCCCTTCCATCCCTGTGAATCTCTTTTCTGAGATCCTCAATGCGCCAAATCTTCATCGAGTGACAGTGCTTCCGTCCGATGCTTTTTACAAAACTGAACGTAACCGTTGCTCGTAGTCATCCAATAGAACAGGATCGAAACAGCACTAATGTAGAAGACATTTTGATAAACGTAGATCAGCCAGAGATAAACCATCATTGGTGTAATAAGGCCCAAAAGGGTTGTGAATTGAACTTTCCTTCTTAATTGAACTCCTCCATAAAAAGCCATCAAAACCATAAGAGAGAGATTCATCATCATCAGATCGTGAAGCGGTACAGTGGTCATTAAAAGTCCCAAAAGAATAAAAATGATACATCCAAAAAAACGGGTCTTCGGCTTGATGCCCCCCATGCTGATAGGAGCTGCCATATAACCAATGACCTGATATCCAGTCACAATCAACATGAGCGAAGCCCAGCTTTGGGAGTTCCAGAGAACTACGGTAACAATCACCCAGTTGATCACCAAAGAGCGTCGACATAAATTATAAACAGGATTCAGCTTAGCGATACACCATTTTGGGACCTGTCCTTCTGCGGCCATTGCATAAAACATGCGAGAGCAAGCTCCAAGGTAAGCATACCCTGTTCCAGAGGGACTCAAGACACTATCAGCCATGAGAAGTAGGACTAAAAAGTTAAGGCCTAACAAAATTGCCAAATTAATCAAAGGGGAATGAAAATTGAGAGAACCCCATCCTGTGGCTAAAAGGTCATGTGGAACCGCTCCCATAAAGGAAAGCTGCAGAGCCATGTAAACAAACATGACCAGCCCAACAGAAACGATAATCGAGAGCGGAACGTTTCGTTTTGGATTCTCAATCTCACTAGCAAAAGCAACGGCTAATTGAAAACCATTGTAAGCATAAATGAGTCCAGCTCCAACAATCGCAGTGAGGGCTGATCCAAAGCCATACACAACATTAGAGGGCAAACTAAAATTGCTTTTATCAAAATGAGCAATGAATAAGACTGTGATAGCAAAAATCGGAGTAAAAACCTTCAGCGTCGTGACCGTGTTATTAATTTTGGCTAATACTTTGACTCCATAAAAATTGACAGCCAAGTAGACAAATAAAATTGATGAGGCAAATAATTTTCCATGAAGCGTCAATCCTGTATCCCCCATGAAGCCGATATTTTTAACACAGGCTGATAGATATTCTGTCGTTGCTTGCGCTTCGGTTGCGACCGTTACCATTAAACCAAACCAAGCAGCAAAAGAAAACGGCATTCCAAAAATGGCGTTATGAGATAAAATACTAGAACGAGAAGTAGCTCCCCTCACCGGATAAACCGCCACAACCTGCGAGAAGCAAAGCCCAATACCGATCACCAACAAACCTGCTAACATCCAGGCTAAAAATCCATAGTTCCCTGCCAATCGTGCATTGAGTTGAGCGCTAAAGAGCCAGCCTGAACCAATCATGGCCGTGACACCTAACGTTACTGCACTAAAGAGCGAGATTTTTTTGTGTTCTTGATTTTTTTGTGAGGTCATGGGTGTTGAGAGTGCCGAGTGGTGATTGAAGGGTAAAGAAATTTTTTAATCCTCTGATTTTTTTTCTTTCGGTGTGACTTGCTTTAAAACTTTTTTTGCTTTAGCATTCCCCGCTTTTTTTGGCTTCCCTTTTTTGGAAGGATCTCGAGGTTCAAATTCAAAGCTTATCTTCTTGCCATCAAGCTTCAGAAAAGCGGAGAACTTGCGCCCCTTTTTAGAAACAAATCCTGAGAGAAGATCTGTCTTCCCTCTCTCTGCTAGCTTGACGACTTGCTCTCGAGTAATAGGCAGTTGCAAAATAGTCTTTCCTATTCGAAGTTGACACGTTTTTTTTGCCCCTACCGCCGCATCGCAAACAAAAGCATTCATGCCATCGCGAATTGTTCCAGTCTTGCAAACAGGACAAGGGGCAATGGCTTCAGCCTCGCGCAGCTGCGCTTCAGCCTCTGCGTCTCCTTCCTCACTAAAAGAAAACTTCATCTTCAATTCCTCATCGAGCAAGAGCGTTGCGGTAAAAGCTTTCCCAAAACGACTACGAAAGCCTTCCAGCGGTCCCACTTTTTTCTTTTCGAGCAATTCTTTGATCTCTGCTCGCTCTAGCGGACGACTTGCTAGCGATTTCCAAAGACTCCAGCCACAGTGACGACATTTAAATTGGCGCACATTTTCCGCGAAGAGTCCCTGACCACACTTAGGACACGTGGCTTCTAAATCAGGGAAAGAACCATCATCATCTGTAAATCCTTTTGCTTTTTCAACAATCTCGCGCGTGAAGCGGCAAATTTCTTCCATGAATTTTGCGCGCTCTACTTGATGATGCTCGATGCCCTTGAGTTTAAACTCCCACTCTCCGGTCATCTCCGGCGAGGTCAGTGCGGCAATTCCCATATGATGCAGCAGATTGATTAAGGCCATTCCTTTGCTGGTTGCTGCCAATTCACGTCCTTCACGAGCCACATAACCATCTAAAAGAAGTCCTTCAATAATGGCTGCTCGCGTTGCAGGCGTTCCCAATCCTCGTTGACTCATTGCTTCGCGCAATTCTTCATCTTCTACTAACTTGCCGGCTCCTTCCATCGCACTCAGCAACGTGGCTTCCGTAAAGCGAGCAGGCGGCCGGGTCTGCGCTTCGCGCGCTTCGACATGAGTGGTTTGGGCCTCTTCGTTTTTTTCTCCAACCGTAGCGATCGGAACTAAAATTTTATCAGCATCTTCATTTTCTAATTTCTTTCCGTAGACGGCAAGCCAACCAGGATCAACCAAAATTTTTCCTTCACTTTTAAAATGCTCCTCCTGAACTCGAGTAATACGCGTCGTGACATCAAAACGAGCAGCTGGATAAAAAATTGCGACCAACCGTTGCGCGACCATTTGATAGAGCTTCATTTCGGTCTCATCCAATTTGTCAATCGAGGCTCCCGTCGGGATGATGGCATGGTGATCGGAAACTTTAGCATTGTTAAAAACTTTTCCTGTTTTAACAAACCATCCTTTTTCAAACAGCACGGCGACATGCTTCTTGAGATCGCCTTCCATATTTTCAAGAGCTTTTTTCACCGCTGAGACATTGTCTTCCGGAAGATAACGAGAATCAGTACGCGGATAGGTTAAAACTTTATGATGCTCGTAGAGCCGCTGCGCGAGCTGCAGTGTGCGTTTAGCACTGAATCCAAAGCGACCATTGGCCTCTCGCTGCAACGAGGTCAAATCGTAAAGCAACGGCGCGGCTTGGGTCGTTCCCTTTTTTTGTTCTTCGACGATCCCAACTTTTCCTTGGCAGCGTTCGACAATAGCAAGCGCTCGCTCTTCATCCCATAAGCGTTCCGCGCGTTGAATCTCTTCCTCCACTCCTTTTTCTGAACTTTTTTTAAAGTTAGGATCAAACCAACGTCCAGCGTACTCTCCAGCCTGGACTTCAAAAGTCGCATGAACTTCGTAATAGGTCTTAGGAATGAAATTGCGAATCCGTTCTTCTCGTTCGGAGAGAATTGCCAAGGTCGGTGTCTGCACACGCCCAACCGGAGTGAGTTGAAAACCGCGATCGCCCGAGTTAACGGCCGTCAATGCTCGCGTGCTGTTAATTCCCACCAGCCAATCACTCTCAGCACGACAGATGGCTGCTGCCGCAAGATCTTCCATCTCCTTGGCAGGACGCAGCGCTGCAAATCCCGCGCGAATCGAATCTTGCGTCATCGATTGCAACCAAAGTCGCTGCACCGGTTTTTTGACTCCGGAAATTTGCATGATGTTATGAAAAATTAACTCTCCTTCGCGGCCGGCATCGCAAGCATTGATAACGGCAGTGACATCGGCTCGCTTCAACAATCTTTTAACCAAGGCCAATCGATCTGCAGCGCGAGGGATTGGCTTGAGGTCGAATTGATCAGGAATAATCGGCAATGATGCGAGCCCCCAAGGAATTCCTTTTCCTTTCGTCATAGCGCTAGGCAAGCAAAGTTCGACTAAGTGACCTACGGCGGAAGTGATCACATAATCTCCGACTTCAAAAAATTCTGCTTTGGCTCCTTTTCCTCCTAAAGCTTTATTTAAATCAGCTGCGACACTTGGTTTTTCGGCAATAACGAGAGTTTTAGACATTTCTTCAAATCAGTTTTACATAACACTGCCCAGGGAGAGCACGAACATGACCAGCAAGTTCAAGAGCCAGTAACCTAGAAGAGACAGTCGCTGCTGGCAAACACGATTTTTTAATAATCTGATCAATCGGAGTGGGATCATCATCGATTGCGTGATAAATGGCAAGGTCTTCTCCTCCAGAAATATTTTTTGGCTGACGTTGTTCCAAATGAGGAACCTCAGAAAAAACCATGGAAAAATCGTTGAGAATATCTGCGGCCTCCATCACTAATTTCGCTCCTTGTTGAATAAGACGATTAGACCCAATAGCCGTGGGATGATCGATTCTTCCTGGGATCGCGTAGAGCGAGCGCCCCTGCTCGAGAGCCTGATGGGCACTAATGAGCGCTCCGCTATGAGCCCCGGCTTCGACGACCAAAACACCAAACGCACAACCACTGATAATGCGATTGCGTTTAGGAAAACTCTGTTTCGAAGGAGACATGCTCATCGGAAATTCGCTGATCACAGCGCCGGACTGAGCAATTTTTTCAGCAAGAAGTTCATTTTCGCGAGGATAAAGTTTCCCAAGGCCACTTCCCAAAACAGCGACCGTCCGTCCCTTTGCCGCCAAAGCAGCTTGATGAGCACTCGTATCAATCCCACGAGCCAGACCGCTATAAATCGTCAATCCTGAATAAGCGAGTTGATACCCTAATTTTTTTGCCGCCTCCAAAGCATAATGACTAGCCATCCGAGAACCAACAATGCCGATGCCACAACGATGATCTTGTTCACTCAATGTCCCCAAAACATAAAGGACGATCGGTGGATCCGCAATCTCGCGTAGCAGCGGTGGATATTCCGCATCAGCCGCAATCACGACATGAGCTCCAAAATCATTCACCAACTTTAATTCGGCAGCAAGATCGACTGTTTGTTCCCAACTTCTAATCGAACTTGAAACTTCCTCCCCAATTCCTGAGATCTGACGCAGCTGATCCCTTGTCGCTTTCAAAATCGTCACCGCAGATCCAAAATGCTCTCGCAGTTTTCCAAATCGAATCGGTCCCACATGAGGCAACATATTGAGGACAATCGAAGCTTCGGTTTCATTCATGCCCTGTGCGTGTATCAGAATTTTTTACAGCTTGGAAGATTAAATTTTTGAAATCAAAGTTGCTACCTTGAGAACACGGCTTTTTGACAGTGCCTGATCCAAAAAAACGCTTTATTTGACCTGCAATGGGCCTCTGTTAGGCGGGGCGCTATGGTTATAGCGGCCGGTTGAGAAGCCACTGTTTTCAGCAAATCATCCAGCTAATCAAAGTGTTGCTAATAATATTTTAGTTCTATTTTAAAGCTCTCCCAACAGTTTTCTCTGTAGTAATTTCCCCATTTTTGCCACTTGCTAGGGTCATTTAAGCGTCTTTCCTGTGTAGAAAGCAGCTGACGATTGAAAGGCTCAAAAAATTTCCTGTAGCCTGTAGCCTGCAGTCTGTAATCTTTAATTCATGCTCTTTTGCTGCTCTCAAAAAACTTATGACCTCACTCATCGAGCATTGATCCTCGGCATCTTGAATGTCACGCCTGATTCTTGTTCTGATGGCAATCCTTTTTTAACATTAGAGCAAGCTGTTGAGCGCGGTTTGGAACTAGTTGCAGAGGGAGCTGATATCATCGATATTGGCGGAGAATCGACACGCCCTGGTTCTGTTCCTGTCTCTGCAGAAGAAGAAATGCGACGAGTGCTTCCCGTCATACGAGGCCTTCGCACAAGAACGGAGGCCATTATTTCCATTGATACTTCCAAAGCCACCGTTGCCCAAGCAGCCATCGAAGCCGGCGCCTCGATCATCAACGATGTAACCGCATTATCCGATCCGAAGATGGGGATTGTGGCTGCGTCGACAAAAGCAGGCCTGATTTTAATGCACATGCAAGGAAACCCTCACATGATGCAGGCTGCTCCGAGCTATCCTAACGATGATGCAGCAACTGCTGTTGCCAATTTTTTATCACGCGCCCGCGAGAAAGCTCTCAGCTACGGCGTTCAGGAAAATGCACTCGTTCTCGATCCGGGCATCGGATTTGGAAAAACGGTTGCTCATAATTTCTCGCTCCTCAACGCCATTCCTCGATTGACTCAATTAGGATCACCTCTTCTCCTGGGTCACTCCCGAAAATGGTTTTTAAATGGAGTTTCTGGCGATTACTCACCACGCGCGCTCGAGGAACGCTTCATTCCTAGCATTGCCGTCACGAGTATTGCCCGCTATCATGGGGCCATGCTTTTTCGGGTGCACGATCCTCGCGCGCATCGAGAGGCACTGCAAACGACGGAACTCCTTCTTTCAACGTATCGCTAATTTAAAATTGCAGTTTAATACACGCCCCACCATAAGTTTGAGTGTTTCTAGTTTGAGTTAACTAGGCTTCGCTTTATTATAACAAGCGCGAAGCGTCTATTGAACTCAAACTCAAACTTCTATCACTCAAACTTTCATCGCTTCACAAATAGCTCAACTCCTTTTCCTGGGCAATCGTCTTGAAATCTCCTTAACTTAGCACCTCCACCATGACACCGCTTCAAAATAGCCTCACTACTTTCATCACTTTTTTAAGTGATAATTGGACGGCAGGTCTCGAGATCCTTATCTTAGCCACACTCCTCTACTACGGCTATCTGTACATCAAGAGAATCCAAGGCGCTCAGATTCTCATTTGGGTAGGACTGACTTTTCTGACATTAACATTTGTTTCCCAAATTTTAGATCTAGCTATTCTCAACTGGCTGTTAAAAAATGTTTCCGCATTTCTTGCGATGGCTCTTGTCATTATTTTCCAACCAGAATTACGTCGAGCGCTCAACGAATTTGGAATCCATCGTTTTTTCACTTCAGCATCACAGCGTCGTGAAGCCATTGAAGATTTAACTAATCTTGTCTTCGACCTCTCTGCTAAAGGATTTGGAGCCCTCATTGCCTTAGAACGCGATATGAGCCTCAACGCTTTTTTAGATACGGGCATCAAAATAGATGCTCTTTTTTCCAAGGAGCTCATCACCACTATTTTTTATCCAAAAACATTACTTCATGATGGAGGCGTTATCATCAGCGATGGGAGAATTCTTGGAGCCGGTTGCATCTTCCCACTCTCTCAGCGTGACAATCTCGATCGCACGCTCGGATTGCGTCACCGAGCTGGATTAGGATTGAGTGAGGAAACTGATGCGATCACTCTCGTGGTTTCTGAGGAAAACGGAAATGTTTCCATTTGTCATGGAGGTATCATCGAGCGCGATCTTAATGAAGAAGAATTTCAGAAATGCCTCAGTCAGCTCGTGCTTCGTGAAGGAAGCGAACCGCAAAATTTTTAATTATTTAACCGCAAAGAACGCAAAAAAAAGAAACAAAAAAAATTAAAAATTGAAGCTCTGATCGTTAATGTTTAGTACTCATTCGCATGATAAACTAAGTCTGAATTTACGAGAGCAAGAGCTACTGCTAGATTTTTTCTTTGCGCTCTTTGCGTTCTTTGCGGTTAATTTTCTTCTTATTTTTCTTCCTTTTGTCTTTTGTGCTGCTTTGCAGTTAATTCTTCTTTCTTTTTATTTTCATGAATCAACGTCAACTTTTTGGAACTGATGGGATCCGTGGTGTCGCCAATCGCGATCCCGTGACTCCTGAAAATGCTTTTCGTCTTGGAGGAGCATTGACTGCTTTTCTCAAAAGCAGTGACTCCTCTGCATCAGCAGAGCCCCTCAGGATCGTAGTAGGACGCGATCCTCGTCGCTCTGGAGAAATGTTAGAGGCAGCTCTTGTCGCAGGTCTGACAGCTTCTGGAACCAATGTTCTCCTCACAGGCGTCCTTCCTACGCCTGGAGTAGCATTGCTAGCACGAGAAGAAAAAGCTGCTGCTGGAATTGTGATTTCCGCTTCTCATAATCCTGCTGAGGATAATGGCCTCAAACTTTTTCGCGGTGATGGCACCAAATTTGATGATGCAGCAGAATTAAAAATTGAAGAGCTCATGAGTCAATCTCCAACGGAATCAGAGCGTCCCATTGGAGCTGGCATTGGAACAATAACCATCCTCTCAACAGCCAAAGAACGTTACATCGCAGCTTGCAAAAAAACAGTTCCTTCACTTTCTCTTGCAGGATGGAACATCGCCCTCGATATGGCAAACGGAGCGGCTTCGCACACCACTCCTCAACTTCTTCAAGAATTGGGAGCCACCATCCATCTTTCTCATGCAACTCCTGATGGAATGAACATCAATCAAGCCTGTGGCAGCACTCATGGCGAAGAAATCAGCCGCCTCGTTCGCGAAACGGGAGCTCAACTTGGCCTCGCTCACGATGGGGATGCTGATCGACTCTTGCTTTGCGACGAAGAAGGAAACTTGGTTGATGGTGATGAACTGCTTGCCATGATCGGCCTGGCAGCCTTGCGTGCCGGCACGTTAAAAAACAAAACTCTTGTCGCTACCGTCATGAGTAATTTTGGATTGGATGAAACACTCGTAGCGGCGGGAGGTAAGGTCCTCCGCACGCCAGTCGGCGATCGCTATGTGATGGAAGCGATGTTGCAAGGCGACTTTAATATTGGAGGAGAACAGAGCGGTCATCTGATTTTTCGAGATCATAGCTCCACCGGCGATGGCCTGGTTGCAGCGTTGCAAATTTTACAGTTGATGCAAGAGACCAAAAAACCGCTGAGCCTTCTTCGCCATTGCCTCAAAAAATATCCTCAAGCACAGCAGAATCTACGAGTGAGAGAAAAAAAATCTCTTGAGGAACTACGTTCGATGATTCCATTAATTGGCCAAACAGAAAAAGAGTTGGAAGGCCAAGGACGTGTTCTGCTGCGCTACTCGGGCACCGAACCTCTCTTACGCTTGCTGGTGGAAGGAAAGGATTCCGTAAAAACTCAATCTCACTGCGATGCGCTTGCTGCAGCGTTAGGAAGACTCATTGGAGCCCCTTCCATCTGAAGTTCTCCCAAACTAAATGGCTTGTTGGAGACAGAAAACGGTCCAAGAAAAGGATAGTGCAAGGAAATCAGAAGAGAAAACGAAAGCGCTATCACAATTCCAGGAATGACAATAGGAATCATAGAACCAATTCCCGTCCAAGGATTCATATAGGCCAAAAACCAGAGTGTTAAAATCATCATGAGAACAATAACTCTCCAAAATTGAACAGGCAGATGAAGTTCTGATTGCGTCAAGCGCGACCGATGCGCCCCATCTAAATCACGGAGCATTTCTGGAAGTTTATCAAAAAAATGTTCTTGAACAGTTCCCATTGGATTAGCATGCAGGACCGCTTCCATAACAGGACTCATCAAGCTGGGAGCTAATGCCCAAACTTCTTCTATTTTGCCTGCCTGCATTAATGGCCATTCTTTTTCTATGACAGTCTGAGCGTAATTTTTAATGGCTGCTCTAATTTCAGGAGCATTATTTAGGCAACGTGAAGTCTGCAAAATGGCAACCAAGGAATTTGCTTCCTTAGAAATACTCTCTTCAACCCGACGATTGGTGTCGTACATGGAGACAACTAAAAATGCTAAGATCAATCCAAAGATTGCAGCATTCATATCATTAGCTAATGCAGCACTGTCAGGAATAGACGCTGCATTTTTTCCACGAACTAAATAAGTTAAAAAAACAATTAAGGTGCTCAGCACCAGAATGGCACCAACAACGATTAGTACCATTTTAGGAAAGGGCATCGCATCAAGCACTCGAATCCACACCAGAGGATTTATATTAAAAATTTCGTAGCCGCCATTGTCGATCATGGGAAGAAAAAATTTTATTTGGTGCGCCCGGCAGGATTTGAACCTGCGACCAAGGGATTAGAAATCCCCTGCTCTATCCCCTGAGCTACGGGCGCATTGCAGGTTGCAGGCTACAGGTTACAGGCTACAGGAAAAACTTCAATTCACTTCTTGTTGAAAAATAGGTTATAGATTGCAGGAAAAACAGATCACTATAACGAATCACTTTTTAAGAAAATGTCGTTTTTAAATGTTCATGATTTTTGGCGAAGCCCTAATTTTTACCTGTAGCCTGTAGCCTGCAGCCTATAGTCTATAGCCTTTATGTTTGAAATCACCATCCTCGCCAGCAGCAGCAGCGGAAACTCTGCGTTGCTCCGTTCTGAGAGCGCCACCATCCTTGTCGATGCAGGCCTCAGCGCACGCCAGCTGACAGAGCGCCTATCTCAATGCAGTGTCTCACCGTCAGAAATTGGAGCTATCCTCATCACGCACGAGCATAGCGATCATGTCAAAGGCCTGCCGCAATGGTGCAAGCAGCACGGGACTCCGGTTTATTGCAATCGTCATACGGCTACACTACTCCGAGAAAAAATGAGCACCCATCACGCATGGAATATTTTTGAAACAGGATCTTCATTTTCTTTGAATGCTGTGAGTGTACAAACCTTCTCCATTCCTCATGATGCAGTCGATCCTGTTGGATTTGTGGTGAGAGAAAAAGATTACTCCTTTGGATTCGCAACAGATCTTGGCTATGCCACGCGCCTCGTGATTGATTCTCTGCAAGGTCTCGATGGCTTACTCCTCGAAGCCAACTACGATGAAGAACTCCTGCAACAAGATTCCAAGCGCCCCTGGGCTGTAAAACAACGTATCGCTTCACGTCATGGACATCTTTCTAACAACGCTGCCGCAGAATTACTCCGACAGCTCCTCCACGAAAAATTACAACATGTCGCCCTCGGTCATCTCAGCGCTGATTGCAACAGAGAAGCATTGGCCTTGGAGGCAATCAATCGTGTCCTCGATGCCACATCACCATTGCAGCGCTGGTGCGCTGGGCCTAATCAAATCAGCCGCACGATTAGATTGGGCTAATGCATGGTAATTGTTCAGATGCCTGATCAAAAGCAAGCTTCATAAAACCGCTTTTGTATAAAGTTGAAAGGTTGAGCCGCTGCTGAAGCAGCTGTTGAGCGCTGCTAGCGCGGCTGTTGAGAAGAAATTTTCCTTTCAACCTCTCACCCCCCTCAACTTGCTGTTTACCTAAAGCAAACAGCATTGGGGCTAATGCATGAAGTGTTTTGCGACCAAAACAATTGTTATAAGAATCGCAACTAGCAGAATCACAGCCAGAGCAATCAAAAACGGAAGCAGCATCGCAAACAAGAGGACAAAAGTGGTCCGCCATGACGAAAGGTGATGAACTTGTTTTAATCCAATAAAGGAGAGCGCTCCGAAGATACTAACTCCAACAAGCGCTTCTATAATATAAATAGAAATTCTAATGTTGATGGGAATCAATCCCAACCTACCTGGAGCAAGGTTAATAAGACAAAAGAGCGTGCCAATCAACGCGTATGCTCCACTCAAATAACAGAGCATCCGGAAAGTCGCTTCGAAGCGCTCTTGCGCACTCTTCACTATTTTAAGACTGAGGTGCAGCAATGCTACCATGAGAAAAAGACTAAGAATCATTTTTAGACTCATGATCGTCATTTGTTGCAGCGAAATGCTTGGCCCAGCAGAGACTTTTTGAAATCCAGGTTGAGCTGCAAGCTGCGGCATGAAAGCAGCAATGTCTTTTATGACTTGAGCCTGATAAAGGCAGTTTATGGGAACTACCACACTCAGTGTGATCACATAAAAAAGCAGCGGCCCACCCAATCCCCCAGTGGTTTTCATTTTTGAAAAAGTCTTACTTGGAGAAAAAAGAACTTCAAAAATTGTTTGAAAAAGCGCCTTAAAAAAACCTAACTCGGAACGCCGCTCCCAGGCTGGTTCTGGCAAGGCCGCTGGTGTTATGACAGTACCTGCCAAGGAATCAGAACTCCAAGCATCCATCACTTCACGCAAGGGCCGCCATTTAGTCATGCCTGACGTCCAAGCAAGATCATCCTCTTTTGAAAAACGCTTGGAGGCGACCCCCTCCCTGACTTCTTCTTCGCTGAAAGATCCAAGCGACTGACCCTGACGAGCAATGTGGACGAGTAACTTTTCCATCGAAGCAGCCTACTTCAGAGGAGGCACGACAGGAACATGCACCGGCAAGTAGCTCATGGCAATGGAAGCAAGCACGATGATCACAAGATAGAAGACCACAAACAGGACCACCGAAAAAAGAATGGCAAAGAAAAGGCGTCCCCCTGAAACACGATGTACTTTTTTCAATCCAATGAAGTAGGTAATCACACCCCAAATAGCACTTACAATCCCTCCGACAAATGGAATCAATTGAGTGATAGAAGCTGATCCTACGGCATAGCACATTGTGCGGAAGGTCGCCTGAAATGGCTCTTTGGTCCTTGCAATCAACCTGAGACTAAGATGCGTGAGGAAAGAGGAAATAAAGATTCCGCCTGCAAAAAAGATCGGAGACAATATCCAAACAATGATAACGCCTAAGATTAACGTGCGATGAGGCACCCCTTCAAGCTGCGAAGAGAGGAGCGTCGGGTTTTTGAGAATGCTCGGCATTTGATAGCACAACGTCACTCCAAAAGTAAAAGCGCTCATCAAGAGGTAATAAAAAAACGGCTTGAGCAAACCACCATCGACTTTTAATTTCGTGAATGTTGTTCGAGGATGAAAAAGAACAGCACCAATTGTCCGAATCAACGCTTGAAAAAATCCACATTCATCACGACGCTCCCAAGCAGGCTCACTCAACAAAGGAAGCTCATCATCTGCGGCTAAAGATTTCGCAGGAACAGCATCGAGTCCCCAAGCAACAGCCGTTTCCTCAAGAGGACGCCAATCGCTCATGCCTGATTTCCAAGAGAGATCTTCTCCAACAAAACGTTGAGACCGGATTCCTTCTTTGATTTCTTCTTCCGTAAAAGACCCAAGCGACTGACCGTGACGAGCAATATGAATTTGTGACATACTATTTTCATACTCCAAACAAGGGAAAAAAGAAAATAAAACTTTCTTTTTTTCTGTAGCCTGCAACCTGCAGCCTGTAAGCTGCACACTTTAAATGACACCCCATCTCATCGCCCGCAACCTTAGACAAACCTATCATCTCGGAGTCACTTCATTAGAGGTCTTGAGAGGAATTGATTTGACCGTAGCAAAAGGCGAGATCCTCTTCCTTCGCGGGGCTTCTGGTGCTGGCAAATCAACGTTACTCTATACGCTAGCAGGCTTGGAAAGACCGTTGCAGGGCGAGGTAGAGTTCGAACAGCAAAATCTTTTTGCGATGAAAAGCAATCAGCTTGCTCTCTTGAGAAATAGATCCATGGGTTTTGTTTTTCAGTCCTATTTTTTACTTCCTGAATTAACAGCCCTTGAAAACGTCAAGTTCCCCGCCATGTTAGCCCAGAGAAAGAGCGAGGACAAAGCACGAGCGCTCTTGGCCCGCGTTGGTCTAGAAAAACGCATGGATCATTTACCTTCGCAACTGAGCGGTGGCGAGCAACAACGTGTTGCTATTGCACGAGCCCTCATCAACGACCCCACCATTTTGTTTGCTGATGAGCCAACCGGAAATCTCGATGCCACAACAGGAGCCTCCATCATCGATCTTCTTTTGGAACTCACGTCACAAGATCGGCGCACCTTTGTTGCCGTTACTCACGATCCACAGCTCGCTGCTCGAGGCGACCGAGAACTTATTATTCAAGATGGGTATATTTCAAAATAATAAATCGAGCCTCACCACCCCCGTTCAGGTCATGTTTTTTGACACTGATGTTGGAGGAGTTGTCCACAATATTGCTTACCTCCGATTTGTTGAAACAACGCGAACACTGCTCGCTGTACAGCTAGGTCTCGACTGGAAATGGATGCAAGAAAAGTCCATTTTTCCTGTGATCCTAAAAACAGAAATTGATTATCACGCGCCCGCGCTTCTTGGAGATTTTTTAGATGTGCACGTGCGCCTAGGCAAGGCGACAGGCGTTCGCTTTTGGTGTCATTTTAAAATCACTCGTGCTGCCGATGGCGCTATTATCGTAAGCGGTCAGCAGGCTCTCGCCTTTGTCAAAATACCGGAAGGAAAACCATTGCGTCTTCCTAAAACATTTCCGACGCCCTTCGTTCCTGCATGGGACAAATGAAACCAGAAAATAAAATCTGATAAGATTTTGCATGTTAAAAGCATTTTCCCTCTTTCTCTTTTTTTTACTTCTCTTCTCGCCACTCATTTCTTTTGCTGCAGAGCAAGCCTCCCCTCTTCCTGGCACTCTCACGGTACAAAAGTACACCGAGTTTCTTCAAGCAACAGCTGCGACAGACTCTTACAGTCTTTATAACGAAAAAATGGGAGCCACCCTCTCTCCTTGTATTATTCGTGAGGGAGAGCCTGACTCTTACAGCTACCAAGCCATTCCGGAACACGCTGATGATCCTGTGCCATATGTCTCTCGTCTTTCAGCGAAGCGTTATTGCAATTGGCTTCAAAATGGCAAACCCAAGGGAGAACAACATGAAACAACAACCGAACGCGGAGCCTACATCCTAGATGGAACAATCGAGGGAGATCCAGAGAGACAAGAAACCGCCACTTATTTTCTACCGGCCTCGACCAACAACGAAGTTGATCCCACCTTGGCTTCTAATTTGAAGACTTACGTGATCACAACCCATCTTGGAGATAGTTTTAGATTCAGCAACAGCTCATCAGAAGATGAAACTACGGCATGGACCGTTGGCGGCGTCATCGCAGGAGTCGCCGGCCTCGCCGCTGTTCTTCATTATCGACGGGGAATGTGTCGGGACGATCGTAATGCAGATCCAGCACATAGAACAACGGCAGAGGTGCGCAGAGAAGAAGAGACTCGTGAGATCAACGCAGAACAGCGAGGAGAGAATGCGTCTTCCAGCATTAATGAAAGAAGTTCCATTTCTGCTACTGACTATCATCTTCCTTTAAAAAAGAAAACAAACCAGCGCCAAGCAGGCAGAGTATCTTTTAATGAAGCAGTTACTCTTTGTGAAGGTGCAGTTAAAACAACACCTCTTTCTGACAAACCATCAACGCTCCATTCCTCTGGGAGGCTTGAGGATGATGATCCACGCAGGCATCAATGGGGCCCGCGGCTTAGAGAGAATGTTCTACCTCTATTGTCCAGAGAGTGGTTAGAACAAAATCCAAGCAACCCTTTTTTTATAACGCTTCATAACAAACTTCTTTCTCCAAAAACAACAATGACTTGGAATTCTCAAGAAGCATGGCATGCGTGGCATGAAGAATTTAAAAAATCTCCCGCATTAGTCCAAGAAGTCATCACAAAAAAAACAGATTTATTAAATGATTGGGAAAACTGGAGAGAATACTCTTATGGCCCTCATCCTCGCCGCTTAGAAGTTTCGCAAAAAGAAGCTGCTGATATTTGGAAAGCTCAAGTCGAAGCGACTCTGAACGAGCTTAATGAGCTCTTACAAACTGCTAAGAAGATACAAGAGGGAGAACATGAAATCATGTCTGCTCTTCACCTCAAGGAAACCTTTACCATCTTGTTTGAAACGATTTTCAGTCACCTCCATCGCATTGATACCAATATTGAAGATGCTATGCTAGGTATGACCCTCTTTAACTGGGAATCTCTAATGAAAGCACAGCTCGCTGAGTGGTCGGAGCGACTTAATGATGGATCAATCGCTCTTGATTTTGTGCCTTCTGATTTTAAAACACAGATTGAAACGGCAATCTGTGCTGCACAAATCCTCAACAATCTTGTTGATAAGCATCAAGACCAGGCCCTACGCCTTCGGCAAATCGCGGAAGAAGAAAAAAATCAACAACAAAGAACAACAGAAGCCTCTGAACTTGACCGCTCGAGCTTTGGCAGCACTGATACCGGTAAGACTGACCATGAAGAGATTACTCCCGTACATGGCAATAAGAGAAAGGATTGTCACCTCACTTCACCTTTATAGTCAAATTACTTAGAACTTACAAGCAACTGACTTGTCCTTTTTAGGAAAAGACTGCGTTATCATCCCGTCACGTTATCGTTTAGATAGCGCTCGGTCTTCGGCCTGGCCTTTTCTAAAAATTCCTGCGTTCTTCCC
>JAIEQF010000038.1 GCA_019747895.1 Chthoniobacterales bacterium | reverse complement strand
GTGGAGCCATGGGGATTCGAACCCCAGACCTCCTCAATGCCATTGAGGCGCTCTACCAACTGAGCTATGACCCCTTATTGGACCTGCTACTCAAAGCTATTAACAATGAACGCTACAGGAGGGAAGAGCAGAGGGTAGGCGGAGAGAAGAGATAAGGCAACTCTATTTGCATCTATCAATGTTCCGTTGATAGATGCAGTTGAAGGGTTGAGAGGTTGAGCGCTGCTAACGCAGCTGTTGAGAAGAAACTATCTTTTCAACAGCTGCGTTAGCAGCGACTCACCTTATTTCTCCTCGTCATTTATAAAACTAATTCTTCGCCACCTGCCCAGCCACAAAATTTTATTTGACATCTCTTCTTTGTTAGCGCATTCTCTGCCTCCAACTTTTTTTACGATGAAGCGTACTTATCAACCATCCAAGCGTACACGAAAACAACAATTCGGCTTTCGCGCCCGCATGGCGACCAAAAATGGTCGCGCCATTTTAAGTCGTCGTCGTCGTCATGGCCGCAAGCGCCTTCTTCCTAAAGGCGTCGAGCTTCACTTTAAGCGTCACACGCAAGCATAATTTCGCGAAGCGAAATTAGTTGGCAGTTCTCAGTTGGCAGAAACTGGCGTAGAAGAGAAAACTCCAGCAGAAAAGTCTTAAAATAAGTTGCGGCTCATTTCAAAATTGATGCTCGATCTCAACTTGCCGCGAACCGCGAACTGCGAACTGCCAACTGGCTTTGTTAATTTATTCAACAAAGCATCCCTTCCTCGTGAGGCACGTCTTCGTTTGGGGCCTCAGTATAACGCCGTCCGCGAACATGGTGTTTCTGCCTATGGTCCTTTCTTTCGCCTAGCTTGTTTGAAAAGAGAAACAGAATCTACACAGCTAGGTATCATCGTTTCCAAACGCGTCGGCGCCGCAGTAACGCGAAATAAAACCAAACGTCGTTTTCGAGAAATTTATCGTCACCAGCGTTCTTATCTACAACAAAATCTTTGGCTAGTCCTCATTGCCACACCAAAAGCAGCAACAGCTTCCCTCCAAGAATTAGAGAAGGAGTGGTTGCGACTTGGAAAAAAACTTTCTATTTTTATTACTCCATGTTGATCCTCCTCCTCCAACTTCCTGCTTATCTTTATAGGTGGCTTCTCTCTCCGCTGCTTCATGCGCTCTGCGGCCCAGGATGCGGCTGTCGTTTTGCACCGAGCTGTTCTGAGTATTGGATTGAATCATTAAAAAAACATGGACCACTACAGGGTCTCCGCTTTAGTCTTACCCGTCTTGCACGTTGTCATCCTTGGAATCGTGGCGGGTATGATCCTGTTCCTTAACTCTTCTCTAAATGCTATTTTTCTCAAAACTTGATAACAAAAATTGCACAGACAGAGTTTGAGTATTTGTAGTTTGAGTCAACTAGCGCTTCGCGAAAAAAAAATTTTGTTTTTACCGAAGGCGTTGATAACTCAAACTCAAACTTCTAGCACTCAAACTTGTTGTGAAGTAAACTTGCTATCTTACGTTTCAAAAATTTTCACCATCTTAACTCCTTACCTTTTTTATTAATGTTCGACCGTACTACTTGGATCGCTGTTTCCCTCTCGATTGCTGGCCTCATTGGATGGCAATACTATAACACCACTCATATCCTCCCTGCCATCAAGACCGAGCGCGCTGCTGAACAAGTGGCCTCAACAACCCCTGCCAAAGCGGCTCCGCAGGTGACACCGATTGTTCCAGTTCATGCAGCTCCGATTCCTCAACTGACAGAACGCCGTGAAACACTCGATACGGCAAAAGCAGAATATCTTTTTGAAAATAATATTGGGGGCATTGAAAGCATCACGCTCTTCCTTCATCTAGGAGAACAAGATCATAGCCTTCAACTCAACACTCTTTCTCCTACTCCGATTGGCGCGCTCTTAGAAGCTCCAGGAAAAGTGGTCGAAGGATTCTCGATGACCGCTGATAAAAAAGCTGGCAAAAGTTCTTTTGAACATCGGGAGTCAAACGGGTTGATGATTAACAAATTTTTTACACTCCCTCAAACGACAGGATCTCCTGAAGAATATTCTGTTGGATTGGATGTTACCTTTAGCAACACAAGCAATCTGCCACTTGATACTCCCTCTTATTTGCTAGCTGCCGGGGGCGCTACACCAGTTCATTATACGGATGCGCCAAGGTACACCTGTTTTGATTGGTTCAGCGAAGGCAAAATGACAACCATCGATGTCAATTGGTTTACGCCTACGCATATTCCTGTTCTTGGCACTGAACTTCGTGCCGCACGCCCGTTTTATGAAATGAGCCATCCTGGTATCGCTTGGGCTGCCGTGACGAGTCAATATTTTTGTACGATCCTCACTGCGAAAGACAAGGGCATCAGAGGCGCTTGGGCCACTCGCTTTGACACATCACTTCTCTCCCAACGCAGCCAAAAACCGATCTCTGGCATTGCAGGAGGACTGCAGTTAGAACCACTTCATTTGGCGCCCGGCGAATCGGTCTCCTATCATTTTACGATCTTTGCCGGACCAAAAGATTTTAAAGGCTTAGAAAAAATCGGCGGCGGTCAACAAGCTGTGATGAATTTTGGAATGTTCCACTTGGTCTCGGAATTTTTGCTTTGGGCAATGAATTCCCTGAAAGGCCTTCTAGGAAACTACGCAGCAGCGATTATTATTCTAACGCTCTTGATTAAATCAGCGCTCTGGCCGATCCAAAACAAAGCGACGAATTCGATGCGCCGCATGCAGCTGCTTTCTCCAAAAATGACGGAGCTGCGCGAAAAATATAAAGATAATCCAACCAAGATGAATGAAGAGCTGATGAAGCTCTACAAGCAGTATGGCGTCAACCCGTTTGGAGGATGTCTCCCCATGCTCGTACAGATCCCAGTCTTCTTCGGTTTCTACTCGATGTTGGGAACAGCGATCGAACTACGCAACTCTCACTTCCTCTGGATTCATGATCTCTCACAACCGGACACGATTGCTCATTTCATGAACATGCCGATCAATCTGCTTCCCATCATCATGGCAGGAACGATGCTCTGGCAAATGTCCCTCTCTCCTAAAGGAGGCGATCCAGCGCAACAACGGATGATGTACCTCATGCCGATTGTCTTTCTGAGCTTCTGTTATAATTTTGCTTCCGCGCTAGCACTCTACTGGACGACCCAAAATATTTTTTCGATTGTCCAACTTTATGCTACGCGCAACAAGCCACTACCGAAGCTAGATGTTGTCGCTAAGCCGAAGAAAAGACTGAAGGCTAAAGGCTAAAGGTTATAATTACTTGAAATCAAAGATACGATTTTTTGAATCCAATGTTTATCATGTTATCTTTTTTTAATATTCCTTCAGTCCTCAACCCTCAGCCTTTATAGCCTCTCATGCCCGCCCAATTTCGTGATTACTATCAAACGCTCGGTGTTGCTAAGACCGCTTCTGCTGATGAAATCAAGTCGGCCTTTCGCAAGTTAGCACGGCAATATCATCCCGATGTTGCGAAAGATAAAAAAGTAGCTGAAGAAAAATTTAAAGAGATCAATGAAGCTTACGAAGTTTTAAGCAATCCAGAGAATCGCAAAAAATATGATTCTTATGGTTCCGGCTGGTCTCAAGCTGGAGCAGGGGCACGTGGACCTTCTCGCGGAGGAAGACCGTCACAAGGCTTTGGTGGGATGGGTGGCTTTGGAAATGGCGATGAAGAATTTCAATTTGGCGGCACAGGCTACAGTGATTTTTTTGAACAGTTTTTTGGGACACGCCGCGGTCGCGCTTACAGTGGCGGCATGGGATTTGAAGAGACTCCTCAACGTGGCGATGATGTTGAAGCTGATTTGCTCGTCACCCTCGAAGAAGTTCTTCATGGAGCCACGCGCTCCGTCTCACTGCGCAAACCAGGTTCTCGAGAGCCTCAAACCTACACGATTAAAATTCCTCAGGGCGTTCGTGAAGGACAACGGATCCGCCTTGCTGGCCAAGGAGGAAGCGGCAATGGGGCTTCAGGCGACCTCTACCTTCGCGTCAAACTCCAACAGCATCCTGATTTTTATTTTGAGGGAAGTGATATTTTTCATGATGTAGAAATTCCCGCTTGGCATGCAGCACTTGGTGGAGAGTTGACCATTCCAACACCAGAGGGACGTGTAAAATTAAAAATTCCTGCAGGAACACAGTCTGGCAAAAAATTTCGCATCTCTGGGCAAGGCTTACCAACGGGCAAAGCAAGCCGCGGCGATTTTTTTGCCACCATCACCATTCAGATTCCCACCGAACTTACCGGAGAAGAAAAAGCGATTTGGGAGCAGCTCAGAGCGTTACAAAAGAATTAATTAACAGCAGAGAACGCAAAAAAATTCCTGTACTTACTCCTGTTCAATAAATCGGTGCAGCACCAAGAGTGAAGATCATACTCAAGTAGAGTCTGTTCAAAACTCGCTGATGCAAAGAAGAACAAGAAGTCGAGGAGCGCAGACGCTGAGCGTGTATTAATACGTGAAGCGGAAAGCACCGCAGCGACACAGTTCTTCAAAGCAGCAGTAGAGTTTAGGACAGACTCTAAAAAACCACTCCAATCTCCGCCCCTAACACTAGCGCATTGGGCGTGCTTCCTAGGCCACGCGGATTAATGATCCACTGCACATCAGGTTGAACGTAGGAAAATTTTGTGAGGTTGATTCTGTAGCCTGATTCTAAGACGAGTTCGTAAGTAGGATATCCGTTGCCAAGTTGTTGCTGAGCGTTTGCATAGTTGCTGCTAAAATTTCCATAGATCAAACCAAAGGTTGTAAAATCATTTTCACGTCCTGGAATCAACCCTGTATAAATGGCTCCTGCATTAACTTCAAAAGGGAGTGCAGAAATATTTTCTTGCGGACAGAGGACGTAGTCCGACCAAAGAATGAGCCCCATGTTCTTATTAGAATTTGGTTTGTAGACCACTTGATCCGCATGCCAGTAAAGACCAAACGAATTGGCTGCTGGAATACTGCTATTAAATTGAGAATATTCTGCTGTGGAATAATAACCACCCATCCAGTAGTGCCCCATGAAACCTTTAGGAGAAGAATTACCCGCTGAGGTTAGCGTATTGTTACAAGATGAGTTGACTGAAGCATGCTCTGTTGTTTTTTGATTTTTCTCGTCAACGCACGCTGGGGGCTTGAAGAATTCAGGATTCCAGCCGTATTGAGCTAAAAGCATCACGCCATTCTGGGGATAAAAATTCCAATTAAGGCCGTTGCGAGTAACAGGAGTCACTTGATAAGCCCCAACTCGCGCAACCGTTGAATTAGGCAACTCCACCTTCAATCGACTTCCCCAGACCGAATTAAAATACGACGACATTTTTCCATTAATCCAAAGTGCTCCAGGATTTCCATTGATAGAAGTATTCATGTAAAGAAATGCGAGCGGAGAAATATCAAACTCATTGCCAGCGACAATGCGACCAAACTGTAAACTCGCGCGATCATCTAGAAATTTTTGTTCATACGAGAGCACGTTAAAATGAATTGTCTCCACAGCATATGTCTGTTGAACCCAAAATAGATTTCCAACATTTTGTTGAGAGAGACTTTGTCCATTAAGTTCCATCACGCTGATTGTAAAATATCCCCCGTGCCATCCAAAAAGTTTTTCCGTCTCAAACAAGGAAGCTAAGACGAAGACATCCGCATACGCACATCCTCCCGGATGAATCCCTCCAACAGGATTCCCGACAATATCGGAAGTGTAGGTGAGAGAAAAATTAATCCCATGCTCAATCAAGAAATCGCGTTGCCCCAACCAGTTTCCTGAAGCTTTTTGATTCTCCGTGATAGTGTGAGGCACCACTGGCCTCGCTAAGTAAGGTAATAAAATTTCTTGCGCCGGTTGTTCTGCGCTCAATGGCATGGCTCCCGATGAAGTGTTATCCCATCCAAATATTTCACTCCACTTCAATTCACTATCGCTCGTTCTTTCACGCTCCCCTTGTTTTGCAGAGGCCACATATACCACAGGAGCATTCGTCAACGCCGTGCTCTCATTGGCATTGCCAGCAAAAAGGGTAGCGGCTAATAAAAACAAAGATGGCAATAGCATTAATTTAGTTTAGTTTTTTGAAATTAAATAATTAACATTCCCATGCTCGATATTCAACTCCTCCGCAAAGATCCTACAACTGTTAAAGCTGCATTGGCACGCCGTTCGCCAGCTCTCCTTGAACAAGTGGATTCCATTTTAGCATGCGACGCCAAGCGCCGTGAGGCCGAGACAAAGCTACAGAACCTTCAAGCCGATCGCAATCGCCTCAGCAAAGAAATCGGAATGATGAAGAGTCGCAAAGAAGATTCTTCTTCCGTGGAAGCTCATGTAAAAAATTTAGCAGCAGAAATGGAACAGCTTCGCGTGGCAGCCGAAGAGCTAGAAACGAAGCAGCGCCAACTTTTGCTTCGCCTTCCGAACATGCCACACCCTTCGATTCCTGATGGCGATACGGCAGAGCACAACAAAACCGTGCGCGCTTGGGGAACCCCGCTTTGTGAAAAACGCGAGACTCACATCGAGATTGGCGAGCGCCTTGGCCTCTTCGATCTCGATCGCGCTACGAAGCTCAGTGGCAGCGGCTATGTCTGTTTCACTGGAAAAGGAGCTCGGCTCGAGCGAGCCTTGATCAATTTTTTACTCGATTTGCAAACCCAACAACATGGCTACACCGAAATGGGAATGCCAGTTCTCGTCCGTCGGGATTGCATGATTGGAACAGGACAGCTGCCAAAATTTGAGGAAGACATGTACGGCTTTGATGAAGCAACGCTGTTCCTTACGCCGACCGCTGAAGTCTCTCTCACCAATTTTTATCGCGAAGAGATTCTTGCTGAAAAAGAACTGCCGCTTAAGCTCACCGCCTGCACACCTTGCTTCCGTCGTGAAGCTGGCTCTGCAGGACGTGAAACACGTGGCATCATTCGCATGCATCAGTTCAACAAAATCGAACTCGTTCAAATCGTTCATCCTGAAACCGCCGAAGAGGCACTGCTCTCACTCACGCAAGATGCAGAAAAAGTTTTGCAACTTCTTGAACTTCCTTATCGGGTGCTCGATCTCTGCGCCGGTGATATCGGCGCCGGTGCCATGCGGACGTTTGACCTCGAAGTGTGGGCCCCAGGTCAACAAGCCTTCCTCGAAGTCTCGAGTTGTTCTCATTTTGGAGATTATCAGGCGCGTCGCATGAACCTCCGCTACAAAGGCACTGATGGGAAAAATGCTTTCTGCCACACGCTCAACGGCTCCGGAACAGCCTTGCCGCGCCTCTACGTGGCGCTCCTCGAAACCTACACGCAACCAGGCGGCGCGCTCCTGATTCCAAAAGTCCTCCAGCCTTACTTTGGCGCTGCGGAATTAAGTTAAACCCGAAGAAAAAAGCAGAGAATGGCCACAAAGAACACAAAGAAGAATTAAAGACAGATTTTTTTCTTTGATTTCTTTGTGCTCTTTGTGGCTAATTTCTTTTTTCTTTTTTGTTCTTTGCGGCCAACTCTCTTGCCATGTTTAAAAATCTTTCCTTCGAAGAGCCTCTTCTCATAGGCCTCTCCGGCGGAGCTGATTCCGTTGCGTTGCTCCACATGTTACTCGAACACGGTCATCGCAATTTGATCCTCTGCCACTTCAATCATCAATTGCGTGGAGCCGATTCTGATGCTGATGCTGTCTTTGTAAAAAATTTAGCGGAGTCGCTGCAGCTTCCGTTTGAACTTGGAACGGAGGATGTCCAGGCACGTGCAACGCGCGAAAAGCTTTCGTTGGAGATGGCAGCGCGTGAAGCACGGTATGAATTTTTTGCAAAGGTGGCTCAACAGGTAGCATCTCAATTTTCTAGAGAAGCTAAGCCGCAGAGCAAGCGGGTCAGTCCCCTAATTCATGACTACGTCTATGAATTAAGCGGTACTGACCCCATTGCTCCAAAGCATGCCACACCAAAATTACTCCTCGCCCATCATGCCGATGATCAGGTGGAGACGTGCTTCCTTCATTTTCTGAGAGGCACTGGTTCTGCAGGACTGGCTGGGATGTTGCCAGTGAGCCAGCGAATGATTGATGGGATCGAGATCACGATGGTGCGACCACTCCTTTCCATTTCAAAAAAAGAGCTCGTCTCCTTCTTAGCTTCACGCCAACTCACTTGGCGAGAAGACGCCTCCAACGAATCTGATCTTCCAACGCGCAATCGCCTGCGAAACCGCGTGCTGCCACTCTTGGACGAGCTCATCGGCACAAGCTATCGCAGTGCCATCACACGCACCGCTACGATCTTGGCCGCTGAGGATGAATATCTCGAATCACTCGCGGCTCCCCAGGCGAAGCAGCTGCAGCTCAACACACGCGAACTCGCTGCTACGCCACTAGCTCTACAGCGCCGCGTCGTTCATGCCTGGCTGCGGGCTCACGGTTTCGAAGACGTTAGCTTTGCGGAAGTCGAACGCGTGCTCTCGCTCTTGAGCCTCGATGGCCCGGCAAAAGTCAATCTACCTCGCGATGCGCATGCTCGCAGGCGAAGCGGCCTGATTTTTTTGGAATAGTTTTAACACACTTTGTGAAAATAAGACTCTATCCGCTTAGCATCCTCCGGCGTATCGACGCCAAGCGCCCGGTGGCTCGTGGAGAGAACACGAATTTTAATTCCATGTTCGAGCGCCCGCAGCTGCTCTAGCTTTTCACAACGCTCGAGAGGCGAGGGGCGATAGCGGACATATTTTTTTAAAATATCTTTTCGAAAACCGTAAATGCCCAAGTGCAAGAGTGGCTGCACGGCTGACTTCGAATCATTGACATCGCGATGATATGGAATGAGGCTGCGCGAAAAATAGAGCGCATTTTTTTGCTGATCGAGAACAACTTTCACCACATTGGGATCGTTCCGATGAATCTCATCACCGAGTGGCGTCCCTGCGGTGATCATCTCCACCTCGGGATCTTGCAACATCGTTTTGGCAAGACGATCGATGAGACGCGCATCAATGAGAGGCTCGTCTCCCTGCACATTGATCACGTGGGAGAACGCTCCTTTTTTTTCTAACTTTTGTACCGCCTCAGCAATGCGATCGGTTCCGGATTGATGCTTCACGGACGTCATCACAACCTCAGCCCCAAAAGCCATCGCCACCTCTTTGATCCGTCGATCATCAGTTGCAATGATGATGCGCTCAATCGAACGTGCCTTCTGACATCGCTCCCAAACATGTTGCAACAAAGGCTTGCCAGCGAGTGGATGTAAGAGCTTTCCAGGAAAACGCGTAGACCCCCAACGGGCGGGGATGATCAATGCTACGCTAGGAGACAGCTTGCGAATTGGGACTCGCAAGTTACAATTGTCAATCTGTTGTTTCATGGCAGCTGAGAGTTTGAGTGTTAGAAGTTTGAGTTTGAATTCAAGTCGCGCTTCGCGCTTGTTAAAATAAAGCGAAGCCTAGATAACTCAAACTCAAACTACAGCACTCAAACTTTATCAACATGAGATGGTCTTTCTTTTTAGGTTCCAAGTGGCTTCGGAGGAGATGGCAACCTTAGTATAATCTCCAGCGCCTCGGTCACATCTTCAGCAATAAAATCGGCCCCACAATCACGATGCTCTTTTCCATAACCGGTCAAAACTAAAATCGTGCGGCATCCCGCCGCGCGCCCCGCCTCAATGTCGCTCGTACGATCGCCAATCATGAAGGAATGCGGCAGATCGATGTTAAATTTTTCTGCCGCTTCCAAAATCATTCCTGGCGCCGGTTTGCGTCGGGTGGAGTTGGAGCCCGGCATGTCGGGTGACATATAGACATCATCTATCAATCCGTTGAGCTGACGCTGCAATTCTTCTTGGACAGAATCAAATTCCGTTTTTGTAAAATAGCCGCGCCCAATGCCGCTCTGGTTCGTGATGATGAGGTGCAGCCAACCGTGCGCATGTGTCTTGCCAAGAAGCTCTGCTGCTCCCTCAATGGCATGAACATCTTCGGGGCGGTGGCAATGATCGACTTCTTTCATCAACGTTCCATCACGATCAAAAAAAAGAGCGGGGCGGGCGGAAGCAAGGCTAGAGGCTGGAGACTGGAGGCTGGAGGAATTCATTTATTTTTCGTTAACCATGGCTTTATAAAACTCATGCAGTTTTGCCTGCAATAATTTTTTATCTGGAAGCTGCGTTTGATATTTGGCAATGAGCGTAGGTGACAGGCTACGGCTGAGAGCATATTCTACAACTTCATCGTCTTTGCTAGCACAGAGTAAAACTCCAATGGCGGGTTGTTCGTGAGATTTGCGAATGTTTCGATCTAACGCCTCAAGGTAAAAATTAAGTTTACCAAGATGCTCTGGCTCGAAACGATCCACTTTTAATTCTAAGGCCAATAGAGCATTTAACCCGCGGTGAAAAAATAGCAAATCTAAAGCAAAATCCCTCCCGCCAATTTGAAGAGGATATTCCGAACCGATAAAACAAAAATCGTTTCCCAATTCAATCAAAAAATCTTTGAGTCTTGATAGCAGCGCTTGATGAAGATCAGCTTCACTATGGTCTTCTCTCAATCCTAAAAACTCAACCATGTAGGCATCTTTAAAAACAGATAAAGCTTCTGGATATATTTGTGTCACCAGTGGTGACACTTTTGGCGGAGAAAGTACACTTCGTTCAAAAAGAGCCAACCTAAATTGTCGCTCCAGTTCGCGTTTACTCCAATTTTCAGAAATAGCCATGCTCAAGTAAAACTCACGCTCTCCGGGGTGCTTACTTTGAGTAACGATGATGAGATTATGAGTCCATGATAGTTGTTTCACTAAGGACAGCGCCTGCTCATCATGACAATAGGTCTCATAAAACTGCCTCATGCGAAATAAATTTCTGCGAGTAAACCCCTGCAAGTTGGGTTGAGCGTTTTTAATGTGATTGGCCAATTGTTCTACAACACCTTCTCCCCACTCCGCTGCTTCAAGCTTATGGCTAATGTATTTTCCAATTTGCCAGTACAAATCAATAAGATACGTGTTAACGGCTTGATAAGCATTTTTCTGAGCTTTGCTAATTAATGAGGTAATCTCGAAAAAATGCGTTTCAAGATTTTGAATAGGCGTCAGAGACATAGAGCTCAACAAAAGGGGAGGCTAGAGCCTGGATTATTCACTGATTTTTAGAAAACTTTCCGTCAGTTCTTCAGGCGAACAGGTCGCTGTTCCTAATTTTCCGACGACGATGCCAGAACCATGATTCGCGAGTTCAGCGGCCTCTTCTGGCGTAGCTCCTGCCACAAGGCCCAGCGTGTAAAGAGCAATAGCTGTATCGCCAGCTCCAGAGACATCATAAATTTCTTGAGCGCGTGTCGGCGTGTGATAAGGAGGATGACCTTGTCGAAAAAGCATCATCCCTTGCTCCCCTAAGGTGATGAGGAGCGCTTTGGAATCCCATCGCTGTAGGAGCTTCTCGCCAACAGACAACAGCGGTTGATCTTGAAGAGGAGGAGTGACTGGAGGCGCCCAAGGAATTCCTACTGCGGCAAAAGCCTCCGTCCGATTTGGTTTGATCACATCGAGCCCACGCCATGCGAGAGGATGCTGAGGATGCGGATCGCAGGTGATGATTTTACCAGCGCCTTGCTTCATAATGGTATCCACGATTTCCTGTTGCAAAAATCCTTTCCCATAATCTTCAAAAAGAATCGCATCAACTAAAGGCAGGAGCTCAGCAGCACGATCAATCGCTATCTGCAAGAGCTGGGAGGTAGGAGTAAATTTTTTTTCGCGATCAACCCGGACGACCTGTTGCTGCTGCGCAATGATCCGCGTTTTCACAATGGTCGGTGTCTCTTCCATCGCGATCAAGCCATCCGTCTGCAATCCCTCTGCATCCATCAGCGACGTCAATTTTTCCCCTGCACGATCGCAACCAATGCGCCCCAGCACATGCACTTCGTTGCAGAATTGCCTCAAATTTCGCGCAACGTTGGCAGCTCCTCCGGGATAGCTCGATTCTCGCTGGACCTCAACGACAGGCACTGGCGCTTCTGGAGAGATGCGCATCACATTTCCCCAAACAAATTCATCCAACATCAGATCCCCTAGAACGAGAATCTTTTTTTGAGAAGCATGCGTGAGAATGTGTTGTAATCTTGTGGAGTCCATGAGAGCAGGGAAACAGGTTACAGGTTACAGCATACAGGTTACAGCAAAAAAGCTCCACGTCTTTGTTACTTGCGATTTGAACTAAAAATCCCTCTTGTGGAAAATGAAAGTCGCCTGTAGCCTGTAGCCTGTAGCCTACGGCGTGTAGTTTTTTGATATGAAAATTAATTTTAACTTCAACAGGTTTTTCCTGAAATACTGCAACCTGCAACCTGTAACCTGCTTTGTTCTTTTTCTCGCCTCACTCGCCACTCTCTTAGCAGCACCGTTGCCAGAACCGATCAGCACGGCCACTCCTGCAAAGCAGACTGCCACACAACAAGCGAGCTCACCTCCAGCATCGCTGAACCTTGCTGCCTTTCCTGCAGACTCTGTGGAAGATGTCGTTGTTCCTGTCCCAAGTGAAATTTTTTCGGTACTCGACAAATTGGGCAACCCGAATTGGAAAGCTCAACTTCGCGTGAATAAAACGCACACACCTGAAGAGCGATCTCAGATTGCCCTGCTCTTGGGCTCTGTCATTGCGGAAGGATTTGTCGCTGTGGAGGCCGAAGATGCTGAGCGCGTCAAGGACTTAGGTCGTGATGTTCTCTCGCTCGCTGAGGCTGTGAATGTTCGCAAGTCGGTCATCACGCGCAGCAAGAGTATTATTCAAAAGGCCGATGCCCGCGATTGGCGCGGTGTCCGCACCGAATTTGATGGAGCACGCAATGATGTCCAAGCCGCCATGGATGAAATGAACGATAGAAATCTTGCCCAACTGGTAAGCCTTGGTGGATGGCTCCGCGGCACTGATGTGCTCACCTCGATCGTCGATGCTAATTACACTTCCGATGGCGCAGAACTGCTGCACCAACCTGAACTCGTTCGGTATTTTAAACGCTGCATTAACGGCATGTCTCCGCGGCTTCGCAAAAATACCTTAGTGCTTCGTATCGACAAAGTGCTGGATCAAATCACTCCTATCATTGAAGAAAAAAATCACGTGATCACACGCGAGAAGATTCAAAAGATTCATTCGCTGACCAGTGAAATAGTGTCCCTCATTAATACGATTTCTTAATTTTGTGAGACCTCATTTTCCATTCCGTTTTACTCGATCCCTTCTTTTTCTGGCAGGGATGATGGCGACTGTTGCCGTTGTTAAAGCCACGGTCGATGATGCGCTCTCTTTTGCTTATGAAGCAGCCCTCCCTTATCACAAGCAATACGCTTTTCGTAAAGATGCTTGGGGCGGCGATCTCGGCGTCAACGACCGTCAGGCCGTCACCGCTCAACTTTTCAAAGGAAATCAATATTGGTTCATCTTGGGCTCGGATGTCAAAACAGCCGTTGTCTCGGTCCACCTCTATGACGAAGAGGGAAAACTAGCTGAAACAGAAAGCTGGCAAAAGCCGAATGACAAAAAACATTTCAGCGCTGCTGGAGCCTACATCATTCCTAAGAACACAGGTACCTATTTTGCCATTGTGCAAATTCACCAATCTCCGGAAGAGAGAACACATTGGGCGCTGGTTTATGGATATAAAGACAAGGTGAAGAAGTGAAGAAATTCACAGGGATAAAAGCGATAAAGAGAGGCTATCGACTGTAGGCTACAGGCTGTAGGAAATTTGAGATCAAAACATAAACTAAAAATGGTTTAACTTATCGAGTAAAAAAAATCCGAAGGCATTGCCTTGATCTACAGTCTATCGCCTACAGCCTACAGTCTTTTTTACCATTGCTTCCATCCCTGTGAATTCCTCCAGCCTCCAGCCTTCAGCGCAGAAATCGATCACTCTAGAATTCGACGATCCGCGCCTGCTGCGCAATCTCTATCATGATGATGAAAAGTTGCTCCGCACGATGGAAGAAGTCCTCGGCATTACGGTGACCACGCGTGATGGTTGGATCCGCTTTGCAGGGTCTTCCGCTGCCCTCAAGCGTGCGGCCTGGACGTTTAATCGCCTTCAGCAACTCGACCAACGAGACACGGTCATCGGTCCCTATGAATTTTTAGATGCTCTTCATCAGTCAGCTTTTGAATCAGAGCCAAAGACACGCGATCGCATTTTTTGTTCTCCACGCAAACCTCCCGTCATTCCTCAGACCGAATCGCAACACGCTTACATCGAGCAAATCGATCAGCACGATATTACTTTTGGCTTGGGGCCAGCAGGAACTGGAAAAACCTACCTCGCAGTAGCCAAGGCGGTTTCTGCTTTGAAGCAAGAAAAAGTGAGCCGCATTATTTTAACGCGCCCTGCTGTAGAAGCCGGCGAGGCTTTGGGGTTTCTTCCAGGCGTCCTCCAGGAAAAAATATTTCCTTATCTCCGCCCGCTCTATGACGCCTTGCATGAAATGTTAGAGCCAGAAGAAATTCAGCGCTACGTTGACAAAAACATCGTCGAGATTGCCCCGCTAGCCTACATGCGAGGACGGACCTTGAATAATGCTTTTATTATTTTGGATGAAGCTCAAAACACCACCACCGAACAGATGTTCATGTTCCTCACTCGCATCGGGCGAGGCTCGCGCTGCATCATCACAGGTGATAGCACGCAAATTGATTTACCTAAAAACAAACCGAGCGGCCTCCTCGAAGCGATTGCTATTTTGAAAAAAACGCCTGGCATTGGTTTTCACTATTTTACTGAGAAGGATGTCGTGCGACATTCTCTCGTTCAAGCCATTATTAAGGCGTATCAAAAACACAGAACTCGCAGGGATGGAAGAGATGAAGAAAGGCTATAGCCTACAGCCTTTTTCACTATCTATCCCTTCCATCGCTTCCATCCCTATGAATCTCTTCTCTCTTCCTCCAGCCTTCACCCTTTAGCCTTCTTCATGGTCAAATATTTTGAACATCGTCAGTTAGCAGCTCGCGGTCTTGCCTGCGGCAAGACTAGACGCCGCGTGGAGCGGAATAAATTTTTGCGCCTTCTCGAAAAAGCAAAGATCATCCGCATCTTACTCCTGATCGCTATTGGAACTGGATTTGGCGCTCTTGATTTTTATGGGAGAGATCCTTTTGCCCCGCAGCGTGTTTGCCTCACGCTTTTTATTTTTGTAGCAGCGCTGGGACACCTTTGGATCAGCGGTTCCGAAGTCTTACGCAGCAACTCGCGCTTGTCATTGGTCTTTGGAGCCCTCCTCACGCAAGGAGTCCTTTTAAAATTTCTCCTCCTACACGGAGCCTCCGATACACTCTACACCAGTGTGGTTCCCTTCCTGCTTCCGTATGCGTTTGCCCCACTGGCCCTCTCCGTCTTGCTAGGAAAAAGCGAGGGCCTTTTTGCAACAATCTTCGGCAGTCTTTGGATCGCTTTTCTTTTTAGCGGCTCTCATCCGCTGTTCATGATCACCTCGTTGATCACTGGCTTGGTGGCGGTTGTTGCTACTCGCCACGTTCGCCGTCGTTCTCTCATCATCCGCGCTGGAATTTATAGCGGCGTTGCGGCAGGCATTCTTGCTGTAATTTTTGGAAGGCTAGGCCCCCTTGAAAACGCAGCTCTCAAAGACATTCCCTGGTCACTTCTCTTTTTTCAAAGCATGACAGCCGTGGGAAGCGGCCTCTGCACAGCGGTTGTGGTCAGTGGTCTCTTACCGATCTTGGAATCGCTCTTCCGCATCAAGACGGATATTTCCTGGCTTGAAATGTCAGATTTGAATCACCCTCTCTTGCGCCGTCTTTCGGTCGAAGCGCCAGGGACTTACCAACATAGCATTGCCTTAGCTCAGCTTGCAGAACCAGCTGCAGAAGCCATCGGCGCTAATACGACCATCTGCCGCGTGGGCGCTTATTTTCACGACATTGGAAAATTGGTCAAACCAGAATATTTCACCGAAAATATTTCCTCTGAAAAAAATCCTCACGACTCACTCACTCCAACCATGAGTGCCCTGATCATCTCCGCTCACATCAAAGAAGGAGTCGACTTAGCCCTCAAAAACAAACTTCCCCTGCGCATCATCGACATCATTCGCGAACATCATGGCACGACGATGATTCGTTATTTTTTCCAACGCGCGCAGCAACAGCAAGAAGATGCGCGCCTCGGCGGCAAAATGATGAATCTTCGCCCTCAAGATATTCCTGACCTCGCTGCTGAAAATTTTCGCTATCCAGGACCGAAGCCTCAATCCAAAGAAGCCGCCATCATTGGCCTCGCCGATGCCGCCGAAAGCGCCTCGCGGAGCGTGGAAAAACCGACCCCTCAGCGCCTCGATGATCTCGTCCACGATCTTCTCGAAGAACGCTTACGTGACGGGCAGTACGACGAATGTCCTATCACGATGAAAGAACTTCATCAAATTGCCGATACAATTGTGCTCTCGCTCTTGGGAATGCTTCACAGCCGCATCTCCTACAAGAAACGCGAGGAACGGGAGCAGGCCCTGGCAGCGCCTGGAGCAGAAGGATAAAAATCGGGATTAAATTCTACTGTGGCTGCGAATAGCTTCGTTGCTGTGGTGCTCGCCGCTTCACGCATTAATATACGCTCAGCGTCTACGCTCCTCGCGTCTTACTCTTCATTACCTTAGCAAATTTTCCCCCTATTTTCCTTTTTGAAATTGCTTTTTTTTATAGTCAAATTACTTAGAAATTTCACATTCAGCGCGAATCCAGCTAATACCATCTTTAGAGCGTTTTAAATGAGTTATAGTCAAATTACTTAGAAATTACAGGGAAGAACGCAGGAATTTTTAGAAAAGGTCAGGCCGAAGACCGAGCGCTATCTAAACGATAACGTGACGGGATGAGAACGCAGTCTTTTCCTAAAAAGGACAAGTCAGTTGCTTGTAAGTTCTAAGTAATTTGACTATATAGCCGATGCAGTACCAAGAACGAGAATACAGCCGGCCGGGCGGCCGCTGGATGGACTGCTGTTAAGCAGCCCGCAAGGGCGAGCTAAGCGGGAGCGAGCGAGTTCAACCGCAGACCCACTGTGTATAATTGACACTCGAGGAAGCGAGCACCAGAGTGACGCTGCAATGCGCGGCTATAACTTTAGTGAAGATGCTCTAATGAAATCGTTTTGGGCAAACGCTCCATTACCATTGAAATGTCCGTCCGCTTTGGGGATTTTTTTGAGCAATCTCCTAACTTTTGGCATGGCCTTCAAGTTGAATGTGATTTTCGCGCGCTCAAAAAAAAGAAAACGCAGCCGAAAAAAAAGATCATCCGTGCACGGGACCTGGCAACAGCTTTGTCACATTAAATTAACCCAAACTCACCCCAAACTTTTCATCCTTCTTCGCGCTGAGAGCAAAAGCCGCTAACAGCTCAGCCGTTTCTTGAAGATCCGAAAATTGAATCATCTCCACGGGTGAGTGCATGTAGCGATTAGGAACGCCAATCGATGTTGTTGGAATGCCACCCTTTTGTGAAAAGATTGCATCGGCATCGGTGCCGGTCCAGCGAGGATTGGTCTCAACTTGCAGCGAGATCTTTGCCTTTTTTGCAACGCCACGAAGGCGTTCGTTGACAACAGGGTGGTTAGAGCTTCCAATGCTGAGTACTGGCCCCTTGCCTAGTGTTACTTCGCCAAATTTTGGCTTCGAGCAATTCGGAATGTCAGTAGCATGCGTGACATCGACGACCAACGCTACATCAGGATGAATGCTATAGCCGGCCATCGTGGCTCCGTAGAGTCCGTTTTCTTCTTGAATGGTAGAGAGCGCAACGACGCAGGCTTTCAAATTTTTACGATCCTTGGCGACCAGGCGCAGTGCCTCTGTGGCAGCCCAGGCGCCGATGCGATTGTCACAGCCACGTGCAGCAAAACGTCCTCCAGCCAGCTCTTGAAAACCAGCAGCGTAAGTCACCGCATCCCCGACGCTCACGAGTTTCTCTGCTTCCTTGCGAGAGGAGGCCCCAATGTCGATGTACATCTCATGAAGCGGCGGCACTTTTTTGCGATCATCGGGTTCTTGCAAGTGAATCGCAAGAAGTCCAGTCACTCCAGGAACAGCTCCTTTTTCTCCATGGACCATAACACGTTGACCGCGCACGAGCGTCTGATCAATGCCGCCAATTCCTTTGAAATAAAGAAATCCCTCATCCGAAATGTAAGAAATCATCATTCCGATTTCATCCACATGCCCCGCGAGAAGAATTTTAGGCGAGCCTTCAGGATTGATCGTAGCAAAGGCATTTCCGTAGGCATCGACTTCCACACGATCAGCAAACGGTTTGACATAATCGACCCAGAGCTTTTGGCCACGGGTTTCAAAGCCAGAAGGAGAGGGGGTTTCGAGGAGGTTTTTAAGAAAAGTGCGAGATTCGGGTTTCATAAAAAATTTAAATAGTTGCTAGCGCTGTTCTAATTTTTGTTGATTCTTCAAACGTAAATCGAGTCTTACGGCGCAATTTAGTTGCTAATGTGTGTTTGTTAATGCCACTTAGTTGGGCCAACTTTGACATGTTGATGAGAGGAGCTAGCCTCATGACTTCCTCCGCGACTAAATCAGGTTCTGGAATAGGGTCGTGATGACGCTTTGCAGAACCTAACCACAGTTCCATTGCAAGACGAATATGACGGGCAGCCTGCTCATAGCTGGACCCATGAGCAATACAGCCTGGTAGTGAAGGGACTTCGGCAACATAGGCTTCATCTTCATCACTCCAATAAATTTTTGTAAGATATTTCATTTTAATAATTTCCGAATTTGCCGAATGTAAATTGGTTTGAGTTGATTGCCATGACAGGGAAGTACGATTTTTCGGCCATCTGGATGGCGAAAGACTTGATGGCTGCCTTTGCCTCCATCCAAAATAAATCCTTTCCGCTGTAAAACAAAAACTGCTTCTTTGAAAGTAACATTGTGATCTGATTGGTCCTTTAAAATTTTAGCAATCGCTTTTTCAGATTTGCTCATCGCGAGAAATTGCACAAGAATTTGTTCACTGTCAAGAAAGCGTTGAATATTTCTTTCCTATCAGCAGGTCTTATCCTACAATTGAAATCCCATGAAAGCACGTGTCACTATTATGCCTCAAGCCGCTGTCCTTGATCCAGCGGGCGTTGCCACAGCACAGGCCATCGAACATCTCGGGATCAATGGCGTACGCTCCGTGCGCATTGGAAAATCAATTGATCTTGATATTGAAGGCGCCACCCAAGAACAACTCCATCAAATCTGTCGTGATCTTCTTTCCAATCCAGTCATTGAAGATTATCATTTAGAAATTCTCTCGTAAAAGATGCATTGCGCCGTCCTCCAATTCCCCGGATCTAATTGTGACAACGATGCGCTCGTTGCCCTCCGTTCTTTTCAAGGCATCACAGCTAAATTAGTTTGGCATCAAGAAACAAGTCTCAACGGCTTCGATGCCATCATTCTTCCTGGCGGTTTTTCCTACGGCGATTATCTTCGCTGTGGTGCCATCGCTCGTTTTTCTCCGATCATGAAAGCGCTTCGACAGGCTGCAGACGAAGGAAAATTAATCCTTGGCATCTGCAACGGTTTTCAAATTCTTTGCGAAGCTGGCTTTCTTCCTGGCACGCTGATTCGCAATCGCAAGCTCCTCTTCCGCTGTGAATCAGTCATTCTGCGAGTTGAAGAAAATGAGACTCCTTTCACGAACAAGTGTACTCCTGGCCAGCTGCTTCGCCTCCGAATCGCTCACGGTGAAGGGTGCTACACTGCTGATGAAAAAACATTGAAAGAATTGGAAGAGTATCACCAAATTCTTTTCCGCTACTGTGACAACCAGGGCGAGCTCACAACTGCTGCTAATCCCAACGGCTCCATGGAGAATATCGCTGGTATTTGCAATCGCCAACGAAATATTGTTGGCCTGATGCCCCATCCCGAACGAGCCTGTGAAGCCCTTCTCGGAGGCACTGATGGTCGCTTTGTTTTTGAATCGATGCTGTCCAGCTTTGCCGGCAAAGAAAATTAACCGCAAAGAAAACACAAAGAAAAACTGATGTTTTTTTGCGCTCTTTGCGTTCTTTGCGGTTCAATATTTTTTCTTTTACATTTTTTACGGTTATTTAATTTATGCACCATCCTTCCATCTCTGCTGATCTCATCTCCGAACATGGCTTGACTCCCGACGAGTATCAAAAAATTCTTTCCATCCTTGGACGTGAGCCAAGCTTAGAAGAACTCGGTGTTTTCTCCGTCATGTGGAGCGAACATTGTTCCTACAAAAATTCTCGTCCGGAGCTGCGCAAGTTTCCAACGACGGGAGAAAAAGTTTTAGTCAAAGCGGGTGAAGAAAACGCTGGCGTCATCGATGTTGGCGACGGTTGGGCGGTCTGTTTTAAAATTGAAAGTCACAATCATCCAAGCGCCATCGAACCATTTCAAGGGGCTGCGACCGGTGTCGGCGGCATCATTCGTGATATCTTCACGATGGGGGCTCGTCCCGCGTTCTTGCTCGACTCGCTTCGCTTTGGAACGATCGAAGGAGATAGCGTGCAAGCAAGAACTAATCGTCGTCTCCTCGCTGGGGTTACGGCTGGCATTTCGCATTACGGAAATTGTATTGGCGTTCCCACCATCGGTGGTGAAATTTATTTTGATGCTAGTTATAACGGTAATCCGCTCGTCAATGTCTTCTGTCTCGGCACCCTGCGCCACGAACAGATCGCACGCGGCGCTGCCAAAGGCGTTGGCAATCCGGTTTTTTACGTCGGCGCTGAAACAGGACGGGATGGGCTTGCCGGGGCAGCCTTTGCTTCCCGCGAATTGACGGAAGAATCGAAAGCCGATCGTCCTGCCGTTCAAGTTGGCGATCCTTTCCGTGAAAAACTTTTGCTCGAAGCCTGCCTCGAACTCCTCGCAAGCGGTTGCGTCGCCGGCATTCAAGACATGGGCGCAGCAGGCCTTACCTGCTCGACCTGCGAAACAGCAAGCCGCGGTGGCACCGGTGTTGAGATTGATTTGGACCTCGTTCCAAAGCGTGCCACTGATTTAACGCCTTACGAAATTCTTTTGAGCGAATCACAAGAACGAATGCTCGTGATCGTGAACGAAGGCCAAGAAGCCCCCGTGAAAAAGATTTTTGAAAAATGGGAGCTCCCTTATGCCTTGATTGGACGTGTCACCAATGATGGAATGATGCGGGTTCGCACGGGAAAAGAGACTGTCGTTGAAATTCCAGCACGCGCGCTGGCGGATGACGCTCCGCTTTACTCCCGTGAAGCTGCACCATGGACAGCTCCAGCCCCGCTTGATTTGACATCTCTTCCTTGCGCTGATGTTCAATCAACCCTCCTCTTGCTCTTGGCTCATCCAAGCATTGCTTCGAAGCATTGGGTTTGGCGCCAATACGATTACATGGTTCAAAACAGCACGGTGGTCCCTCCAGGCTCTGATGCCGCTGTTTTCTACCTCCGTGAGGCTGATAAATTTTTAGCAGCGACGAGTGATTGCAATGCGATCTACTGCTCGCTCGATCCGAAAGAAGGGGCCAAGGCCGCTGTTGCCGAAGCCGCTCGCAATTTAGCTTGTTCAGGAGCAAACTCGATTGGGCTAACGGACAACTTGAACTTTGGCAACCCGCATAAGCCAGAAAGTTTTTACCAGCTCCGCGCTGCCGTTGAAGGTATTTCAGAGGGCTGCCGCGCTTTTGATATCCCTGTCACCGGCGGAAACGTCAGTCTCTACAATGAAAGTCAGCACTCGTCGATTGATCCAACTCCAACCGTGGCAGTCGTTGGGCTCATCGATGATCGCGCTCATATCACGACTTCCTATTTTAAAGAAGCGGGCGATGTGATCTTTTTGTTAGGAAATTTAGGAAATGAATTGGGCGGCTCCCATTATCTTTTAGTCTCCCAAGGCAGAAAAGAAGGTCTTCCGCCGCGCATCGATTTTGAACACGAGAAAAAAATCAACACCCAGCTCTTGACCTTGATTCGCTCTGGACTCGTTCGCAGCGCCCACGACTGCTCCGAAGGCGGCTTAGCGGTGACACTCGCTGAATCGTGCTTCAAAAAATCAAAAGAGGCTCCGCTGTTGGGAGCAAGCATCACTCTCGGAAAAACAGGACTACGTCCCGATGTGGCTCTCTTCAATGAAACCTCAGGACGGATTGTTTTTTCAACATCTGCCGCAAAAGCAGATGAAGTTGAAAAGCTTTTGCGTGACTCTGGCGCACCATTCTATCGTCTCGGTGTTGTCACAGAGGCCCCTGAACTTTCCATCGAAGTTGATGGCATTAAGTACGAATGGAACACACCCACGCTCCATCACACTTGGTCGAGAGCTCTGCCGAATATGATGCAGGTTGGGTAACTAGCCGTATTGCAGCTAGAGTTTGAGCACTTGAAGTTTGAGTTTGAATCAATTAGCGCTTCGCGAAAAAAGATTTTTTATTTTCGGACCTAAAATCGCCTTAACTTAGCACCATTCTGTGAAACCCGCTTCTCTCACTCTCCTTGCTCCGGCAAAAATCAATCTCTCGCTGCGCATTCTTGGCAAGCGAGAGGATGGCTATCATGAAATTGAAACACTCATGGCGCCACTCGCTCTTGCTGATGAAATCGAGCTCTGCCATGCGCATGGGTCAGCGCCTGGTTCGGTCACCTTGACTTGCAGCGATCCCACATTGCCAACAGACGCTGATAATCTCTGCGTTAAAGCCGCTCATTTTTTTCAAAAAAAACTTGGCATTCAAGAAGCCATTTCAATTTCTTTGTTAAAAAAAATTCCTCATGGTGCAGGCCTCGGCGGGGGAAGCAGTGATGCGGCCGCCGTCTTGCGAGGCATGAATACGCTCTTCGATGAACCCTTCGTCTTCGAAGAACTTCACCAACTTGCAACGTCATTAGGCTCCGACGTCCCATTTTTCCTAGCCCAGATATTTCATCCCTCTCACAGCGAGGCGATGGAAAAAGCTAATGGGACAAGAAAGGAGATGGATTCTGATCGGGGCTGTATGAGTACATACTGCTCCGATCAGAATTCGAGCCTGACACAGTATCCATCGGCTTTGGCCAAGCCGCAGACTGAGAGGCATGAAATATCTTGGCTAAATCCCAAGCCGATCTGGTGTCGCGGTCGCGGCGAAATTTTGAGCGAAGCTGCTCCTCTTCCTGAATGGAAATTACTTTTGATCAAGCCCCCTTTTGGTGTTGCCTCGGCGGAAGCCTACGGCAGGCTGAAAAGGCTGGAGGATCAAAAAGGGGTCAGTACCAGTCAATTCATAGACGAAGTTATGAATTGCGGGACTGACCTCTTTTTCGATGGCATTTCACTTTTTAATGACCTGGAAGCCCCCATCTTCGAAAAATATTTGCAGCTCCCGATTTTAAAATCATGGCTGCAAGCCCGCCCCGAAGTCGCTGCTGCCTGGATGACTGGTTCCGGATCAACGATGGTGGCTGCTTTGCACAAAGAAATTGCCGCAGAAGAAATTTCAGAACTTCAAAAAAATATTGCAGCCGAATTTGGAAAAACGTTTTGGATCAAGGAAACTAACTTTGCTTGAAAAAAGAATTGGCCACAAAGAATACAAGGAGCACAAAGGAAAAATTCTTTTTTGCGTTCTTTGCGGTTAATTTTCTTTTCCCTACAATCCAAGGCGCTCGGCAAGAGCCTTCGGAGTCATTTGGATGCCGATAAAGAATTCGCCAAACTCCGCGTACTTCACGCTCACTTCATCAAAACGCATTTCGTAAACGATTTCTTTAATTGAACTCGTCGTCTTTGCAAAAAGGGAAACGCCCCATTCTTGATCATCGAGTCCTGTCGAACCAGTAATGAACTGCCGCACACGGCCAGCATAACCACGGCCGACCATGGCATGACCGTGCATCAATTTTTTTCGCACATCGAGAGGAAGCGCATACCAATTTTGTTCGGGATTGCGGCGCTTTGACATTGGGTAAAAACAGAAGACTGGCCACTCTTCCGCAGCGGGCAACTGCGGGTAGAGGCGTTCCTCAACATATTTTTCAATGCGCTCGCGAAAGGCCTGCATCTTGGCTTCGAAGCCGGGCATGGAAGGAGAAAGATTTTCTTCACGCTCTAATTTTGCAGCGTACTCTTCGTCGTTCATTCCATATTCGCTCCGCTCCGTCATGGAGAACCAAGAAAAAGTTGGGGCCAAAACGCCATCGCCGAGTACGCGCTCCAATTTTTTTGCTGTGATGTCGAGTTGCTGCAGGTCCGGCGTGATCATCATGAACCCGAGGTCAGCTTTTGGCGTCACCATGCTGAAACTCAACAGCTGTGTTTCGGGAAGCCCGCGAACCTCGTTCACAAGAGCCTCTAGAGCCTGCAAGCGCTCTTGCTGCTCGTCTTGATCGAAGTAACGCCAGACAGTCTGATCGACTTTAAAAAAAAGATGGAGAACGTGACGCCCCTCGGTAGGAAGAATAGGGGCTGGAAAGAAATTTGATAAAACCATGAAACGAGGTTACAACCTCTAAAGTGCAGGCTGAAGAAAATTCGCTAAAAATTTTCCTGTAGCCCCTGGCCTCTAGCCTCTAGCCTTTCTCATACAATGAAACTCCTTCTCATTCGAAACGACAACATTGGCGATCTCGCCTGTACAACGCCGCTCCTTGAAGTGCTACGGAAGGCCTATCCTGACGCGATCATTGATTTTCTCGGTAATCAGTACAACATTGATCTGCTACGTCATGATCCTCGCATTTCCCGCCTCTGGAGTTATGGAAAAGCGAAGCACGTTCATGGTCTCTGGAAAAAAATCAAAGCCTGGCTTCACAAGGTCATTGTTCTTTTGCAACTTCGCCAACAGCACTATGACTCGGTGATTATTGCAGTGCCTGTGTTTAACAAACGTACAACTGGCCTTGCTGGCTGGATCAAGCCACACGTAATTTACGGTGCGCCATCTCAGCAGCATCGCCTTCCTAAAAATTATCATCCTGTTGTTATCGATCCAAATGCCCCGCACGTCTTGCAAGTGCTGACCTATGCCAGAGCTTTTGACATCAACTTTCCAGCACCAGAAGCAATGTCGCTTTTTCTTTCAGAAGAAGAAAAAAAATCTCTCGCCGCTGAGCGAGCGCTAGCTCCAGGAAAATCCATTCTTCCCGTCATTGGCCTCCAGATCTCTGCCCGTCGCCCGAAACAACGTTGGACCTTCAAGCAATGGAGCCAACTCATCACCGCGCTCCTCCCTCACGCCCGATTACGCCTGCTTTGGTCTCCCGGTTCAGCGGCAGCATTACAGCATCCTGGCGATGACGAACTCGCTTCGCAGCTAGCATCAATATTCCCGGGCTTGCTTGCAAAACCGACAACCAATCTTCGCAGCCTGATGGTTGCTTTCTCTGGCTGTGACTTGATTATCGGCTCGGATGGTGGAGCCATGCACATCGCAGCGGCGCTGGATGTAGCAACTGTGACTCTTTTTGGAGACATCGATCCGACGGTTTGGCGGCCGTATTCCAAAAAGGGTGAGGTCATCACGAGTCCAACTGATACACTCGCAAATTTGGATCCTGTTGATGTTTCAAAAAAAGTCATTGAAATAATGAACCTCTCATCATACCGTTGATGGGCTTGTTTGTGGGTTTAGGAGTTTAGGATGCATCAGAAGATAAACTTCAAAAAATAAAATTTTGTTTTGTTATCGCTTCTGAATTATTTTGAAATCTAAAGAGCGACTTCTCTTAAATTTCTAAACCTTTAAACCTTTAACCCCTAAACCCTTCCCTTATGGCTGACCTTGCTAACAAATACCCTGATAATACCTCAGGAAAATTTTATGTAGATGATCAATGCATCGACTGTGATCTTTGTCGTGAAACGGCTCCTGCAAATTTCACGCGTAATGATGATGGCGGACATTCTTTTGTTTTTAAACAACCTTCAACTCCGGAGGAAGAAGCCCTCTGCAAAGAGGCGATGGAAGGCTGTCCCGTTGAGGCTATCGGCAACGACGGAGAATAAAGATTTTATTTTTCTCTACGCACCGTCACTGCAACGTGCTCGGTATTTGGAAGAATAAATTTGCGGACAGTCACCTCAACCCATCGCAAAGAAAACTCTGCAAGAAGAGCCTCCGCTATTTCATCAGCCAACGTTTCAATCAGCCTCCGCGACCTTATCTGAACTAGCTCTACGAGCCGCTGACTCACTGCAGCATAATCAACCGTTGCAACAATATCATCGTTTAATGTTGCTGGTTGCAAGAGCGCTGCGAATCGCAGATCAAAGGAGAGCCGCTGCGCTTGCTCACGTTCTTCGGAAGGAACTCCGACGTATGATAAGACTGACAACCCTTGAATAGTGATGATTCGTTCCATGGAAAATAGAGAAGCTGAATGTGAAACCATCTTCAAACTCGCTGAAGCAGATGAGAAACAAGGAGCGACGGCGCACAGACGAGGAGTGTATAGTCAAATTACTTAGAAATTACAAGGAAGAACGCAGGAATTTTTAGAAAAGGCCAGGCCGAAGACCGAGCGCTATCTAAACGATAACGTGACGGGATGAG
>JAIEQF010000055.1 GCA_019747895.1 Chthoniobacterales bacterium | reverse complement strand
AAATCGTTGGTCTTCCTTTGCACGAAAACTACTCTTCTGTTGTAAAAACAAAAACTCATCTTTTTGGACAGAATCTAGGTACAGACAAGTAAAGAGTAACGGTTAACGAGTAACGAGTGCAATAGTTGCCTTCGTCAATCCGAACTAAAAACAACTTTATCACAATACAGCAATTTTATCAAACTGCCTCAGAAACTCGCTGCAGCAGATGAAGAGCGAGGAGCGACCGTCCACAGCGGCTGAGTGTATAGCTATACTGGATTGCTGCGAGCACCGGCGCGACAAAGCTCTTCGCTGCATCAGTAGAGTTTATGGAGCCGTTTAAAACATCTCCTCGATCAGCGCTCGATACTTCTCCGCAATCAGATGCCGCTTGAGTTTGTACGTTCCGGTCAACTCATCGCCAACCTCAAACGATTTTGTTAGCAGGCGCCACGGACCGATTTTTTCAAAGGCCTTGAAGCCATGCTCGGTGCTGATGAGCCGACGGATTTCTGATTGAAAAATTTGCTGCTGTTGTTGCAGATCAGTTGTTTGTTGTGTGACAACTTCGGCAGCAGGTACAATCAAGAGCCCCAGCTGCTTTTGATCTTGTCCAACAACCATACATTGAGCAATGAAAGGAGATTGGAGTAAGCGTGACTCAATTGGCAATGGTTCCACATTTTCTCCGTTGAGGAGCACGATCGTTTCTTTGCAACGTCCCACAATTTTGAGACATCCTTCCGGAGTCATCACCCCAATATCTCCCGTGTGCAACCAGCCTTCTCGCAAAGCTCGCATTGTCCCCTCAGGATCTTTGTAATATCCGTGCATCACTTGCGGCCCGCGCGCGCAGATTTCGCCGCGTCGTCCGACTCCTAAATCACGATCAGAAGGATCAGGATAAAGTATTACTCCATGTTCAAGATCGATGATTTTAATTTCGGTTTCTGGCAAGAGCGGCCCCACGGTTCCGATCACAAGCTGCTCTGGAGTTCGAACAGCCAGCACAGGACCACTTTCCGTGAGCCCATAACCTTCGAGAACAGCAATGCCAATGCGATTGAAAAATTGATCAACGTAAGGAGGCAGGGCTCCTCCCCCCGAGATGGTAGCACGTAAATCTCCACCAACGACGCTCCGCAGTTGTGGCAACGGCGGAAGATTCCATCGCCGGAACAAGGCTGCGAGCCATTCGCAATTTATCACGTTATGAAAAAGAATTTTTTTAAAGCGAGATTGGCGTTCGACTTCGGCTATGATTTTTTCGTAGAGGACTTCCCAAAGTCGCGGTGCTGAAGCCATCACATTAGGTCGAACCAACTTCAAATCTTGTGACAATGAGCGCAGCGAGGAGTAGTAAGTGCACCCTCCTTGACTGATCACAAACATTTCAAAGACTCGCTCGTAGCTATGCCAAACAGGCAGAATCGAAAGTGCTCGGAGCGCCTCTTTGCCGAGAAGTTGATTTTTTGATGACGCCTCGCCAATCAAAACTGTTTTCAAATTTTTGACTTGGGAGCAAATCGAGGCATGTGTCAGTTGAACTCCTTTGGGAGTCCCTGTCGTCCCCGACGTGTAAATGATGGTATAAAGATCATTTGGATGAAGTTGCGCGATTCGCTCTTCCACGCGGCGATCTCCTGCTTCTCGAAGCCTTTTCCCAAGCGCTTCTAGCGATGCCAACGTCAGCACGCCCTCTGGCAAAGTTATTCCTTCTTCACCTTTCATTATGATGATATGAGAACATTCAGGAAAAGCCTCGTTGAGCTCTTGCCATTGAGCCAAAAGTTTTTGATTTTCCAAAAAGAGAATCTTCACATCAGCGTGAGCGATGATGTATTTCATCTCAGCAGGAGTGATATCACTTCCCCGCGGGACATCCGCTGCTCCAGAAAATTGAACTGCCGCATCGATCAAGATCCACTCAAAGCAATTGTCACTTAGTAAGCCAACATGCTCTCGCGCCTCTAATCCTAATTCGATCAATCCGGTAGCAAGTGCCAGAGCTCGTTCACACCAGGAACCATAACTCACCATTTCAAACGATCCTCCCTTGATTCGCGTTGCAAATGCAGGCCGTTCCTTCGAAGAGGCGCCAGCTTGTAAAAAAAGTTGCGCTAACGTTGTCATCTGATCAGTAGTCTTCGCCATTAATCTGACGGAGGTTTTTAAAATAGACAACAACTCTGCTCAGGCTGCCCGCCTGATTCTTCCTTGATCTCGGAAGGCCTTGATTCAATAACCGCCAGCTGCTCGATTCCAGTATCCTCCATTAAAAGAGATTGCTGTTCATGCTGAGGAACAGCTGGTGCAGGAGGAAGAGGCGACTTATTGTCAGATGTCTCTTCCGCTGCTGCAGAAGGTGTCATTTTTTCCTGAGAAATTTTTACCTTTTTTTCTTTTGGCGTTCGAGCAGTGCGCGACAAATGAGAGCGGTCTTGTTCTGCGATGGAAGTAAGACCCGCTTCCTTCGATTCAAGATCTGACAAAAGATGATACATTTGTTGATCTAACTTTTCAATTTCATCAACAATCTTAAGAGCTTTTCTCAAAAGGCCAGGACTTGGCGTATTCATAGAATGATGAAAGATTTTACTAAGCAGTTCTAAAAATGATGCGTGCTTTTGTCAAATCGTAAGGAGACATTTCGACTGTTACCTTATCTCCAGGAACAATGCGAATAAAATGTTTTCTCATCTTTCCAGAAATGTGAGACAAAACAATATGCCCATTGGAAAGTTTCACACGAAACATCGTGCCCGGGAGAACTTCAATGATGACTCCGTCTGTTGTAATTGCTTCTTCTTTTGCCATAAATACAGGTTACAGGCCACAGGTTACAGGTTGCAGGTAAAATTACTTAAAAAATAATTTTCACTCTTAATCAACCCTGTTCCCGAGAGCTTGAGCTCCTTAAGCTAATGCAAAGAAATACGCGTTATCAAGCTTATTCAGATCACCCATCCGGAGCAGAGCTGTAGTATTTTGAGAGACCCAGTTACAAAACAACCTTCAACGTTTTCCTTTGCGCAAAGCGATCCAGGAAATGAAGCTCTCCATGAGCTTGTGCATACTCGTGTACCATCTTGGTGACCTTCACATCAAAACAACAGTATTCAGCAATTTCTAAAATTTTTCCTTCGCGCCACCAACGGATTGCATCAAGCCCATCTCCCGTCTTACCCACTCCTAGCGTGGCTTGGGCAACTGCATCCAAAGAAAGCCGATGTCCAGCGGCCTTCTCAACAACTTCTAATAAATCGAGTGTGGGAAGATGGTGCGGCAAATCGAGAATGGTATAACCCATCAACACTTCGTAATCAAAACGACGATTGTTATAACCCACGACAAGATCAGCTTTGCTTAATGTCTCGATCAACTCAGGCACTCGTTGCTCGCTAAAAATCTCATACTTCCCAGAAGCCGTGCTGTAGGTCACCCCAATAGAAACTTTCATGTCTGCTTTCTTCGACCAGCCGCCGACATCATTCGCAGTAAGTTGAGTTTCTAAATCAAAATAGACGATGTTTCGTGAGTCATTTAGCTTTTCTGTCATTGGAAAAGTTTAACAACAAAGGACACAAAGGACACAAAGAAAAATGACAGGCTTAAGACTAAAGACTAAAGACTAAAGACTAAAGGCTGAAGGCTAAAGGCTATGTTAGTTGAAAGCAAAAAATGATTTTTTGAATCCAATATTTGTTGTGTTACCATACTTGTGACTTTTCCTCCAGCCTCCAGCCTTTAGTCTTCAGCCTTTACCCTACAGCCTACAGCCTATAGCCTACAGCCTATCCTATGTGCGGTATCGCTGGCATTTTTCATCAACACTCCCTCCTCCCTTCTCGCCTGGAAGCGGCTCGGGAAGCCCTTCGTACGCGTGGTCCTGACGGATCAGGTCTTCGCTATTTTTCTTACAGTCCGCAAAAAAAGTGGCATCCCTCTGAGCACGGAACTAGGCCCCTTTCAAAACTCGCTGCTGGCAACGAAGAGCAAGGAACGACGGCGCACAGACGAGGAGTGTATAAGGACATACTCGACGAGTTGAGCACCGACGCGACGCAGCTGTTCGCGTCAGCAGTAGAGTTTGGGAAGGGGCCTACTGCAGCACTCTTACAAACACGCCTAAGCATCCGCGATCTCTCTACCGCTGGAGCACAGCCAATGCAAAATGAAGATGGTTCTGTTTGGATTGTTTACAATGGTGAAATTTATGGTTGGGAGCAAGAGGCTGAAGAATTGCGGCGGCGCGGTCATTCTTTTGCCGGGCACAGCGACACAGAATTTATTTTACACGGTTATGAAGAATGGGGCGAAGCCATCCTCGACCGTCTGCGAGGAATGTTTGCCATTGCGATTTTTGATCTGCGTCGCGAACAACTCTTGCTAGCACGCGATCGCTTGGGTGAAAAACCGCTCTTCTATCGTCCTGGAAAAAAGTGCTTTTCTTTTGCGAGCAGCGCACGCGCTTTAGCCGCTCTGCATGGGCCTGAAGAGCCGCTTCGTTTCAATCCTCTCGCCATCGATGCCTTCCTCACGCATCGCTATATTCCCGCTCCACTCTCCATTTTTGAGGGCATCTACAAACTCCCAGCGGCTCATCGTCTGATCGTTAAACTCAACCAAGGAGAGATTGCTGTTGGTCAACCGGAAGAATATTGGCAACTCTCTCCCGACGCCACGGACCCAGCGCAGCTTTTTCATGATTCCGTTCAACAGCGTCTTGTTTCTGATCGGCCTCTCGGAATTTTTCTCAGTGGCGGCATTGATTCACAGGCAATTGCGGCTTGCGTGGCCCGTAACAGCGAGCTCGCGGAGCTCACGACGTTCACAGCAACTTTTCCAAACGATCCTCGCTACGATGAATCAACGGCTGCAGCAGAAATCGCACGGCGTTTAGGATTGAGGCATCGAGAGCTGCCCATCGCGATGGACTCATTGGATACTCCTCGCATTATTGCGGATCTAGATGAACCCTTTGCTGATCCTTCTGCCATTCCAACGTGGTACTTATGCCAAGCAGCCGTTCAAGAAATTGTCGTTGCGCTCGCCGGTGATGGAGGCGATGAACTCTTTGCTGGCTACAAACGCTACGCGGTCCATCAGCGCGCAACGCGACTCTTACCTCGCTTTTCAAAAAAGAAATTGCGTTGGCCTTCTTCTAATCTTTGTCTCAAGACCTCGCGTCGTGGTCGCTGGAGAAGGCTGCTGCTCAGCTATCAGCTGGGTTGGGAAGAGGCTTACGCTCTTCGTTTTTCCGCTCTCGATCCGCTCACCCGTGCTTTTTTACAACCTGATCTGACTGTGCAGTCCAACTATTGGCGCCTTCCAGCTTCTGGCTTGGCGCCTCGTGACTGGATGTTGGAATGCGATCGCCTCAATTATCTTCCCGAATATATTTTGCGAAAATCCGATCTCTGTGGCATGGCCCACAGCTTGGAACTTCGAAGCCCGATGGTTGATCATCGCTTTGTTGCTGCGGTGCATGGAATGAGCCAGCGCGAGCGATTCACTCATCCTCCAAAAAAATTCTTACAAGATCAAATAGGTCCTCAAGCGGTGACTGGACCCAAACGCGGCTTCAATCCTCCTCTTCACGATTGGCTCCAACAACCCACACTCATGGATCTTTGCCATGATCTTCCGAGAGAGCTCGAACAACTGACCAACGGTCAGCTGGACGCAGATAGCCTTACAACCTTGATGCGTGAGGCAGAAGGAAATTCTAGCCTCAATGAAGTGAAGTGGATGCTGCTAGTTTTACGATTGTCACTGGAGCAGCTGAAGAAAAATTCACAGGGATAGAAGCGATGGAAGGGATAAATAAAAAACTTTGCATCACTGCAAACGAGTAGAGTACGTCAAAATTCGCTGAGGCAGATGAAGAGCGAGGAGCGACGGCGCACAGCGGCTGAGTGTATAGTTAATACTCGATGACGCGAGCACCGGCGCGACAAAGCTCTTCGCTGCATCAGTAGAATTTGGGCGTGCTCTAAAACTCTTTCGCAATGAGCGTCGCATTGTGCCCCCCAAAGCCAAACGAGTTGCTCATGGCAACGCGAACTTTAGCTTCACGAGCCACATTAGGAACGTAGTCCAGGTCACACTCAGGATCTGCATTGTCGAGATTGATCGTTGGAGGAATCACCCCATGCTTGATAGCCAGCACACAAGCTGCCAGCTCAACTCCGCCAGCAGCGCCAAGAAGATGTCCTGTCATTGATTTGGTAGAACTGACCGGAACTTTGTAAGCGTGTTGACCAAAAGCATGCTTGACTGCTTTTGTTTCACACAGATCTCCAATCGGTGTCGAGGTCCCGTGAGCGTTGATATAATTGACATCCTCGGGATTCAATTTTGCATGCTTTAAAGCCATCTTCATGCAACGACTAGCTCCTTCTCCCTCAGGAAGTGGAGCGGTCATGTGATAGGCATCAGCACTAAGTCCGTAGCCGACTAATTCACAATAAATCTGAGCGCCACGGCGCTTCGCATGTTCTAATTCTTCGATCACTAAAATCCCTGCTCCCTCTCCCATCACAAATCCATCGCGATCTTTGTCAAAAGGACGAGAAGCTTTTTCAGGTTCGTTATTCCGCGTACTCAAAGCCTTCATTGCAGCAAATCCCGCAACACCAATCGGCGATATCGTTGCCTCTGTTCCTCCAGCGATAAAGGCATCTGCATCACCAAACTTGATAATACGCCAGGCTTCTCCGATCGAGTGATTCGCTGTAGCACAAGCTGTCACAATGGCCATGTTCGGTCCACGCAATCCAAATTCCATCGAGATCATCCCGCTCGCCATATTGCTAATCATCATCGCAATCGTAAATGGCGAAACACGCGAAGGACCTTTTTCACAAAGCCGCTTCGATTCCATTTCCAGACTTTGAAGTCCTCCAATGCCACTTCCTATCATGACACCGATCCGATCCAGATCGAGCTTGCTCAGATCCATGCCTGAATCATGCATCGCCATTTTAGAAGCAACCATCGCCAATTGCGTAAAGCGATCCGCGCGCCGTGCTTCCTTAGGAGTTTTAAAAGCGCCCACTAAATCAACACCGCGCACCTCGCCAGCGATTTTACAATCATACGCCTCGGAGTCGAATGCCTCATAACGATGGATGCCACTGCGTCCTTCCGTGAGACTTTTCCAAAAAGTTGCGACATCATTCCCCACGGGGGTAACGACACCAAGACCTGTGATAACTACTCTACGATCGTACATGGAAATAAAATGTTGCGTTGATAATGCGAATGTTTAACGAAAGAATAGGGAAAGATACACAGCTTCGTCGATAAAATCTCGCATAAAATGCTTTTTTTTCATTTCATAAAATAACTATGAACCAATCGCCACTCTCTTCCTCGGACCACCTCTCCCCTGAATCAGAACGTTCTTGCTGCATTTTAATGCACCTTCTTGGTTTGAGTGGCCTGATTTTTTCGGTCACTTGCGTTCACATCATCGCCCCATTAATCTTGTGGCTCTTCAAACGCTCCAGCAGCAGTCTTGTTGATCGTACCGGAAAAGAAGTTCTCAATTTCCAAATCTCTTGGACGATTTATCTTTTTGTTTCAGGCGCCCTCTGCTTCGTCCTCATCGGCTGGTTCATTTTCCCTTTTGTCACTTTGGCGTGGCTGTTGTTAATAATCCGCGCGGCCATGAAGGCCAGTAACGGGGAGCTTTACTCGTATCCATTGACGATTCGATTTTTGAACTAGGGGATTCAAAAAAAGGGAAATTGAAATAGTTTGCTCATCTCCTTCCGAAGAGAGAGGTGAATCATTGTCCTTTTTTTAATGACAATCTAATGGTTACCCTCTAATTATTTACCTTTTTCCCATGAAAAAGTTCCCCTTTTATTTTTTGACGCTATTTATTTTTTGTTCTTCTCTCTGTCTCGCTCAAACAGAAAATAATTCTCCTTTAATGATGATGCGCCCTGGTGGTGAGCCCCATGAGGGCGCTGACCCTCATGAGTCAGCCCTACAAAATCCTCAGAAAGAAAGAAGAGAGGAAGAAGGCCAAAAATCCGACCAAACAACTCAAGAAGAAAGAGACTCTGTCTTTCATGTATCTGAATTACGCGAAGCATTACCTTCTTCTAATGAAACAACTCAAAATGATGAAGCTGCCTTTCGTGATTTTAAGAACGGTCAGATTGAATTAATAACTTCTAAAATTGATTTTCTAAAAGCCAATCATCCCGATCAAACCGATCTCATTTCTTTGCTGGAGTCCTATCTTCAAAAATACGAAGCAATTTTGGAGTTACGTACTTTTGACCAATGGAGAACAGATGCGCTATCGCAAGAGCAACAGAAGGTGACAGCAGAGCAGCAACTTTCTTTGAAACCTGATGATGCAACAAAAGCCCAGCAGAGCGTCTTAAATTTACTGACTTGCGAACATGAAATGCTCAATGCTCTTTTGGCTGAGCCAGTTCAATTAGAAAGAGCACAAGCGTACAGTCGAATACGTTCTATCTATGCGCTATCAAAAGATGCATTTGAAAATGCAAGAAGACTATTGGAACAAAAAAGTGATTATGACACTACCCTTAATGAGCACATCAAAGCAGAAATAGAATATTTATGTGCAAAAAAAGCTTATCGTACTAAATTAGAAGAAGAAAAGTGCTGTCATCCCTTCAATCGTAAGGCAGCAAAAGATGCTAGACTCGCCCTCTACAATCTAGGAATACCTAAAAAAAGGGCATTTGAAGCAAGCGAAGAGAAGCTCAAAATCCTTTATGGCTCACTGGAAAAAGCAAAGCAACTCCAAAAACAATCTTTGATAGCTAGTGATGCCATGGCAAAGAGCGGTTCTTTCTTTCAACAAAAGGCTACTGCTTCAGAGCATTTATTAACACAGTGCTCAGAACAGGAAGAAACAAGTTGCTATCACCATTATGCCACAACTCTTGATCTCCTTGCTCAAGACCATCTCTCCTTAGCTCAAGCAATCACTGGAGAGAATACTGCCATTGTCGATTACACTAAAAAGCTTATTTATTTTGCAAAGCATGCAAAATTAGCCTTTGAACATCAGCTCTCTACTCTTCAAAAGATAAAGAGTCGAGAAGTAACGCAGCCTCTCCGTGATTCCTACCAAAAATCATTTCATCTGCTTAAAGAAGCCGGCCAATGCTTTTTATCAGGCTATCAGCTCTTAAAAGATCAAGGTCCATCAACGCCTGATGATCAATCACAAAATTCGTATCATCGTGGACTCAACCTCATGAATACGGCCTTTGTTTTTCAACTGCCTCTCATTCCTCATAAGCAGGCAGATCCTCGTTACTCTGATTACCTGCGTACTATTAAGGAGGCGCAACAACATGCTGAACACGTCATTCAAATAGCACCTCATAAAGAAGAACATCTCTATCATGCAAAAATAGCGAGCTTCTTGTATGAAAAAATAACTGCTCTTAATCATTATTTTCAAACGAACGATTTAAAAGCAACCTACCTAACTGAATCTCCAAAGCCTCAATATTTGGGATATAATCCAATACCCCAACTTCCGCGCAATCAAACTCCTACTTTCTATTTTATTGAACAGACAGCTTCCCGGTTTTTGGAATCTAGCAACCTCTTTCAAAAGCTGAGTCAGCTTTCTCCTTCTCAACTTGAATTGCCTAAAACTGAACAGCTCATTAAAGCTGCTGTTGAGAAAAAATCTCAAGCTAGCAGGCTGCTACTTCAGACCAAGGCGTTAGTATTTCCTACATCAGCAGCTCTTGTAGCCAATCAAAATCAAGATTTGCATTAATCGAGTTATTAACTTAAAGTTAGCCAACGATTGGGGGCGTACTGGTTTCGACCCGAAGCTGGTATGGCGTTCAGCATGTCGAGGATGATCGGTTGGCCTCGTAAAAAATCTGATCAAACAAAATAAATGCAAAATCTGCACTTAATGTAGTTAGCGGAAGCGAAGCTACAGCTCTCGCAGCTTAATTAGTCTGCGACGCGGACGCACTGATGTCTACTAGGTGCGCGAGCGACATTAGTAGGCGAACTCACTAGCGGAGGAGCCGCGTTAGTGGGGGATCTTTTCGGGTTCCTCGGAGTGAGGTAGCGCGTTGCACCGTAGCCGCTCTCCTAAATAAAAAGTGTGACTACACATGTAGAAGGGCGTTGTAGTTAGTCTCGGGCACAGGGGTTCAACTCCCCTCGCCTCCACGCCATCGCGAAGCGGTGGAGTTTGAGTATTTGAAGTTTGAGTTTGAGTTCAATTCGCGCTTCGCGCATTTTTAATGAAAAGCAAAGCCTAGATAACTCAAACTCAAACTTCTAGCACTCAAACTTGAGGCAAGATGACATTTCAGATTATAATCTCCCTTCTACCATCTCCTATCTTCTACAATGTCCCGCCACTTCCGCAAACTTCTCGAACATCACTGGTCTGAAGGACGATTTGTCTGCGTGGGACTTGATAGCGAATTAGAAAAAATTCCGAGTGTTGTGCAGCAGCGCAACAGCGATGGTTCGTTAGCCATCAAAGAAACCATCGTCGCGTTCAATCGTGCGATCATTGAAGCAACTCACGATCTGATTTGCGCCTACAAGCCAAACACCGCTTTTTATGAGGCTCATGGACTTGCTGGCATCGCAGCCCTCGAAGAAACGATGGGACTTCTGCACACAATCGCTCCCAACGTTCCGATTATTCTGGATGCGAAGCGCGGCGACATTGGCAACACCAACAATGGTTACATCGCCTCTGCTTTTGATCATCTTAAAGCCGACGCAATCACACTTCATCCCTACATGGGAAAAAAATCGCTACAGCCTTTTCTTGATCGCACTGACAAAGGAATCATCATCCTCTGTCGCACTTCCAATGAGGGAGCGGACGAATTTCAAAATCTCTCCATCGAGGGAGAGGAGCTCTACAAAAAAGTCGCGCGACAAATTTCCACCCAATGGAATCATAACAACAACTGCGGGCTCGTCGTCGGCGCAACATGCCCCAACGAGTTGCGCGAAGTTCGCACCCTTGTTGATACCATGCCTCTCCTCATTCCTGGCGTTGGCGCGCAGGGCGGCTCCGTCGAAGAAACCGTTCGCGCCGCTAAAGACAGCCATGGCGCAGGCATGATCATCAATTCTTCTCGCGGCATCATTTTCGCTTCGAAGGAAAAAGATTTCGCTGAAGCAGCCCGTCGCGAGACAGACAAATTACATCACCTCATCAATCAATTTCGATAAGCTCTATGTCCAATCAAGAAGTTTTAGCAATACTCACTCAAGTAGGCGCTGTCATCACTGACAGCCATATCGTTTATACATTGGGCAAGCATGGCTCAGCGTACATTAACAAAGATGCACTCTATCCTCATACAAAAGAAACTTCTCAACTCTGCCGTCTCTTTGCAGAACATTTTGCTCAAGATGACGTCGGCGTTGTTATTGCCCCTGCCCTCGGAGGCATCATCCTATCACAATGGACAGCCTACCATCTTTCTGAACTGACAGGTCGCGAAGTCCTCGGCCTTTATGCAGAAAAAATCGAGGGAACGAAAGATTTTGTTATTAAACGTGGTTACGATAAATTGCTCGCAGGAAAAAAAACGCTCATCTTGGAGGATGTCTTAACAACAGGCGGCTCTGTTAAAAAAGTTATTGAGCTTGCACGCTCGATGGGAGCAGAGATTGTCGGCGTTGGCGTTCTTTGCAATCGCGGCAACATTCGCGCAGAAGATATTGGCAATGTTTCTAAACTTTATTCTCTTGTCTCCATCTCGCTGGATGCTTGGGAACCAGATGAATGCCCGCTCTGCGCTCAAGGCGTCCCAATCAACACGAGCGTTGGAAAGGGAAGAGAATTTTTGGAGAAGAAAGAAAAACAATAGCCACAAAAGAACACAAAGAGCACAAAAACAATTCCTATCTGAAAGATTTTTCTTTTGTTTTCTTTGTGTTCTTTTGTGGCTATTTCTTTTTAAAAAAATTTTTGCGGCTAATTTTCTATGAATCTCACTCATCTAGTCCTCCGCAACTTTCGTTGTTTTGAACAGCTCACGTGGGAGCCGCAGCCAGGACTCAATTTTATTTTGGGTCCCAACGCACAAGGAAAGACCTCCATCCTGGAAGCCGCTTGCATGCTACTTCGGCTGAAGTCGCCTCGCACCAACGTCCTCACCGAGATACTTCGTTTGGGGCAATCCTCTTTTTGTGTGGAGGGTTTTTCAGAGCAACATCATCAGAAAGCCATCGTCACTCCCGAAGCCTCTTCGAAATACGAACTTTTTCTTGATGAAGTACCTCAGAAAAAAAATGATTACCTATCAACAGGAACACTCGTCTGGTTTGGCAATGAAGATGTTGAATTAGTGAAAGGAACTCCAGGGCGACGGCGAGATTTTCTCGACAGCGCGGGTCTTCAGCTGAAAAAAGAGTATGGTACGCTACTCCGTTTTTATGAACGTGCCTTGCGCTCGCGCAATCTGGTGCTGCGCGAAGGAAAATCTCGCCGTGAAGTTGACGCTTATAACATTCCTCTTGCCGAAAGCGGCGAGCAGCTCATGACAATCCGTGCCTCTCTGGTAGAGGCTTTGCAGCCTCACATTGCTACTGCCTGCGAGGCACTCTCTCAAGAAAAGGTTACACTCACTTATCAACCAGGAGCCACAGGATCACTCTTAGAGGCTCTTACTGCCTCACGTTCAGAAGAAGAACGTTTGCACTACACTCAAGTCGGGCCGCATCGTGATGATCTCTTAATTTTTCTGAATGACTTGCCCGCAGGCCCGTTCGCCTCTGAAGGACAAAGTCGCACCCTTGCTATTGCTCTTAAATTGGGCCTCGCCAGCCTACTCCATCAAGAACGATCGTCGCCACCGCTGTTGCTTTTGGATGATATTTTTGGAGAACTCGATGCAACACGTCGGCATGCACTCTTAAATCATCTTCCAAAAACGTCTCAGGGATTTTTTACAACAACCGCTCTCGCAGGCCTGGAGCTACCTCCAGGCTCGGCCTCTTTTTATTTAGAGCAGGGAAAATTAACCTAAAATCTTTTTAGGAATTAGCAGGAGCAGCATCCGCTGAAGGAGCTGGTGTCGGCGTCATCACGTAACTAATGCCCCGTGACAACACGATTTTGGCAGGAGCCTCTATCGTTTGTTGAGAGACTGGAAGTTGATAGGTATAGCTGAAAGTAATGCTTCCATGAGGAGCTAGGTTTGTTGTTCCTTGTGCTTGAATTCCTCCAAAAAGGTGTATTCCAGGAGCAGGTCCATCACTAAACATATAGCCACGCACACTCACCTCAGGAGAAGCAGTAGTAATAGAACCCAAAAAGATAAGAGCAAGGCCCCATGTTCCAAAAATCTTATCGGTGTCATTTTGCAAGGTCACTGTCACGTTATAGCTATAAGGAGCTGTGTCATTCTTTAGGTCAGCAACCCACGTAACAGAACCCATCGGTTTAGCTTGTTTTGAAGCAATATTGTAAGTCGCTTCGAGATGCTGAACTGGAGCCTGCGAAGGAGCTACTGTCGTATCGCTCCCCGAATTTGAAGGTGGAAGCTCTTGAGCTAGCAAACAAGAAGAGGCAACGAGAGAAAGCAACAGGGAGAGCAGAGATTTTTTCATGGAATCTTAAATATCACATCTTGTTTCCTTTGTCGAATTTAAATTTTTTCATCAAACAGCTATTTGAGAAATTTTATTTATTATGATACATTGCACTCCTCTCAAAATTTTCTGATACTCGTCACTCATTACTCATTACTTCTTTTGACCTCTTCCAATTATCCCTCACATGAATGCGGTGTCTTTGCTGTCTATGGACATCCCGACGCAGCACTCTTGACGCACTACGGCCTTTTTGCTTTGCAGCATCGTGGTCAAGAAAGTGCAGGCATTGTGGCGCATGATGGAAGCAAACGTCCTTTTAAAATGCTAAAAGGAATGGGACTCGTCTCGAATGTCTTTCAAGATCAGTCCTTCGAGCACCTCCAAGGCAAACAAGCGATCGGTCATGTCCGTTATTCGACAGCTGGTTCGAGCAGCCTTCTCAATGCGCAACCACTTAGCGCTGAAACAAGCCGCGGGCAGCTTGCTATTGCTCACAATGGAAACCTCATCAATGCTGCTCGCTTACGTGCTGAGTTGGAAATGAAAGGATCGATTTTTCAAGCAACCTCCGACAGCGAAATCATTCTCCATTTGTTAGCACAGCCGAGTGATCTTTCTCATCAACCTAGTCCTCTTGCCGCTCTACGTCGCTTAGAAGGAGCATTCAGCGTGGTGATCATGGGAGAAAAAGAAATCCTCGGCATGCGTGATCCTTGTGGCTTTCGTCCTCTTTCTCTTGGAAAATTGGGAGACGCCTGGGTTCTCTCTTCGGAAACGTGCGCTTTTGATCTCATTGGCGCGACGTTCATTCGCGACATAGAACCTGGAGAGATCGTGATTATTGACGAGACAGGCATTCGCTCTGAATTTCCTTTCACTTCTCAGAGAGAAGCGTTTTGTATTTTTGAGTATGTCTATTTTGCACGACCTGACAGCAATCTGCTCCAAAAGAATGTCAGCCAAGTGCGCATGCGCATGGGACAAGAATTAGCACGGCTCCATCCTGTTGAGGCTGACATCGTGGTTCCCATTCCTGACTCCGGAATTTATGCCGCTCTAGGATTTGCTGAGGAGCTTAACATTCCCTACGATCCAGCTTTTGTGCGCAACCACTACATTGGTCGTACGTTTATCCAGCCAACTCAATTGGTTCGGGACTTTAATGTCCGCGTGAAACTCAACCTCATCGGCGAAAGCGTCCGCGGCAAACGCGTCGTCGTCATTGATGATTCCATTGTCCGCGGCACGACAGCTAAGACTCGTGTGGTCAATCTCAGAGAGGCTGGAGCCAAAGAAGTCCATCTTCGCATCAGTTGCCCTCCTCATCGCAATGCCTGTTACTATGGAATTGATTTCCCTGATCCGGAAAAACTCATTGCCAACCAACTGACTCAAGAAGAGCTCTGTGCCTACCTCGGAGCAGATAGCATCGGTTATCTCGATGTTCCCGGAATGGTTCGCGCCACACAGCTTCCGAAACATCATTTTTGCCTCGCTTGTTTTACTGGCGATTATCCTCTTCCTATCAATGTTGCCTTTGAAAAAAACATGATCGAACGCCATCGAGAGCAATCTCAGTTTTTACCTGATGAAACAAAACAACCGACCCTCTTCCCACGATCAACTTCCACATAACATGCGTCTTTCTTCGTCTCAAAAACAGACCCTCTCTGCCGCACAGCGCCTTGATCAAGGCGCGACAAGAAGCTCTTATGCCAAAGCCGGCGTCGACGTCGCTCTTGGGAATCGTCTCAAATCGGGCATTGGCGCTATCGTGCGTCCCACTCACGGAACAGAGGTCTTAGGTGGCATTGGAGGATTTGGAGGCCTCTTTCGTCCTGATTTTAAAGGCCGTAAGATCAAGGATCCCGTCTTAGTCTCCAGCGTGGATGGCGTTGGCACCAAATTAAAAATTGCTTTTGAGACCAATCGCCATGACACCATCGGCGCCGACCTCGTCAATCACTGCATTAATGATATCGCTGTCACGGGAGCACGCCCTCTCTTCTTTTTAGATTACATCGCTGCGGAAAAACTTGATCCGAAAATCTTACGCCAAATTATTTCGGGTATGGCACGAGCTTGTAAAGCAGCTCGATGCGCCCTCATTGGTGGAGAGACCGCTCAAATGCCAGGCCTCTATCATCCCGGAGAATATGATCTTGCAGGCACTATCGTTGGCGTTGCTGATCGCAAACAACTCCTTGATGGAAGCCGCGTAAAAGTTGGAGACGCCTTAATTGGTTTTCCTTCTAATGGCCTTCACACCAATGGCTACACGCTAGCTCGCGATGTTCTCTTTAAAAAAATGAAGCTGAAACTTTCGAGCAAGCCAGCAGGTCTTCCTACGACGTTAGAAAAAGAGTTACTCAAAATCCATCGTTGCTACCTCCCTGAATTTGAGAAGATCATGGCACTTGGCGCTACAAAGCTCCACGCAGCAGCTCACATCACTGGTGGCGGCCTCATTGACAATCTTCCTCGTATTCTCCCATCTCATTGCGACGCGCACATCGATAGCGAAGCTTGGCAGATCCCTCCTATTTTTAAAATTCTTTGCCAAGGCGGCCGCGTTGATCCTCTTGAAATGTACCGTGTTTTTAACATGGGTATCGGAATGGTCTTTGTTGTCTCAGCCAAAGAAGCTTCTACGATCGCAAAACAACTTCGCGGGAAAATCATTGGAAAAATCATCAAAGGTTCTGGCGAAGTGCAACTGGAGCCATCAAAGGAATTGAAGAGGCTAAAGGCTGAGGACTGAAGGTTAAAACAAGACATGATTCATAAAATTGATGTGTTATGATTTTTTTACGATGTTGCCGAAGGCAACCACATTTATCCTTCAGCCTTAAGCCTTCAGTCTTCAGCCTTTTTTATTCCTATGAGCAAACGTCCTTCACGTTCTAATAAAGTCGGCATCGGCGCTGGTTTTGGAATGGGACTCTTAGGAGCCGTTGTCTTGGCGCTCCGTTTTGGATGGAAAAATCAGCTGCGCAGACCGTTGTCAGATGCTATTTCGCCAACGATTTTTGCAACGCGGATGCTCAACACGCCCTCGGGAGAGATTGTCTATCACACGTCAGGAACAGGAGAGCCCCTTCTTTTTCTCCATGGTGTTTTTCCTGGGGCCTCTTCTTTTGAATGGTCGAAAGTCTATCCACACTTTGCCCCTCACTATCAGGTGCTCGTTCCTGATCTCATCGGCTTTGGAGAATCGCAACGTCCACGCGTGGCTCTTTCTGCGGAATCACAAGTACGATCGTTAGCAGAATTTTTACGGAACACAACAGGAGGAAAACCCGTGACATTGGTGGCTTCAGGCCTCAGTGCTAACCTAGCGCTCCTCTTGGCAGCACGTTATCCTCATTACGTAAGCCGCTTGGTCCTTTGTATGCCATGCCTTGCGCTCAAAGGCGCTTCCTCCTTTCGTCCTTTTCATCGCCTCTCTTGGTTCCCTCGATTAGCACGGATCGTCTATCGTCGGCAACTTAGCACGGAACATGACATCAAGCAATGGCTCTTGCGATCAGGGTTTGCGGCAAACGACAGTTCCCTGGAAGAAGCTGTTAGCGTCCTCACCTCAACAGCACAGCAGTATGGAGCCGAACATGCATTCTTAGCACAATGTTCTCGCTCTTTTTGGCGCAAACTCTCTTCACAACTCACCACGCTCCATCTTCCCATCGCTCTCCTCTCAAGCAAAAATTCAGAGCGCCTCACGAATGAATCAATTGCCACCTTGCGCCCTTACGCAACTCGTTTTTCGATTAATGAAATGGAAACTGAGAGCCTCTTAGCTCCTCTCACGGACGCCCCCATGATCATTGCTGCATTAGCTCAGGAGCTCACGCAGGCACTTCCAGAACAGGGCCTTTCTTCATAACATTAGATCGGATGATTTGATATTGACCCATTCCTCATTCCTTATTACTTATTACTTTTTATGCTTGCCACACTTGCTCCTATTCCGATCACGTTTTCTTCTCTCTTCATTGATACAGCGGTTATCCTCTTCTATTTCATCTTAATTGTTGGAATAGGCCTCTATGCGGGACGCAACAACAAAACACTTCAAGATTTTGCTCTAGGTAGTCGCAGTGTCCCTTGGTGGGCCGTACTAGCCTCGATCATTGCCGCCGAAACCAGCGCCGCCACTTTTCTCGGCTCTCCCGCAGAAGGATACAAAACGCGTTCCTTTTTCTATGCCCAGCTAGCGATTGGAACAGTCCTAGCTCGGATCATTATCGCCTACACTTTTTTAGCTCCTTACTACCGATACAATGTTAAAAGCATCTATGAATTTTTGACCGTTCGTTTTGGACCAGCCACCAAAAATACCGCGAGCGCTATCTTTCTTTTTACGCGGGTCCTTGGCATTGGAGTCCGTCTTTATTTGGGAGGATTGATCCTCGTGGTTATTTGGAAATATCTCTATCCTCACTCTCCTGTTACATTGTCTCATTATTTTTGGGGAATCCTCGCCGTGACGTTCATCACGACTATTTACACCATGGTCGGTGGCATTAAGGCGGTTGTTTGGACTGACTTGATCCAAGCTTGCTTAATGATCGGCTCTGTTTTTTTCACACTCTGGTTGCTTCTTCATCAATTAGGAGGCATCGGTGCCGTCAAAGAAACTTTTGGAAGTTGGAACAATCTCCATTGGATCCAAACAGGATGGGATTCGTCACTTCCTTTTGGAACTGCTTTTTCTAAAATGATTGCTGAGCCCTACACGCTCTGGGCAGCCTTCATCGGATCGACTTTTCTGACCATGGCCACTCACGGTACTGATCAAGACATGGTGCAACGACTCCTCACTGCACCCAATCTTAGAAAATCACGATTTTCACTCATTCTAAGTGGCTTCACGGACATTCCCATTGCTCTGGCTTTCCTGAGTGTTGGAATTTTACTTTATGTCTATTACAGCCACTGCGGTCATGCACCAGAAATCCCCGACAATGAAATTTTTGCCAGCTTTATCGTCAACAATATCCCAGTCGGACTGCGCGGCCTGATCATTGCTGGTGTTTTAGCAACCATGATGGGATCAACTTCCGCTGCCCTCAATGCACTGGCTACAAGTTTCACAACCGATTTTTATCTTCCCTACATTAATCCAGGAGCCGATGATCGCACCACCGTACGCGCCGCTCGTCAAGCCACCTTCATTTTCGGCATCCTCATGGTAGGAGTAGGAACGATGGCCGCTTATTCTGTTCTTCTCAATCCTCGCCTCACCATCATTCCTATTGCTATTGGGATCTTAGGCTACACCTATGGGGGGCTTTTAGGTATTTTCTTACTTGGAATGCTGACCAAAAATCGCGGTTCTGATGGAACGAATGTGATTGCCATGTTCACAGGAATGACCAGCGTTCTCTTCCTTGGAAAAGTAGAACTCCCAGGACTCATCAACTTTAGCCATTTCATGCCGGCTTGGTGGCCTGAAATCGCCTGGCCTTGGTATGTTTTTATTGGAAGTATGGTAACCTTTGCAGGTGCTGTTTTATTTAAAACGCCTTCTGAAAAAGTCACGAGTATGAATCAATAACTTGACAGCAAGGATCAGAATAGAAACATCTCCTGGAATGCGATCAAACATCTTGCCTGAGTTATGTTCTCGCAATCTGCAACCTGAATCAAAGGTCAAGTCTTTTGAGCTTTTTAATAAAAAAATATTCTCTCTTTTTGGGGCTTTTTTCTTGAGCCCAAAAAATCTTCTTTTAAATTGGCAGAGCCACTATCACTACTAACATCTTTAAAGATGTTAATAGTGGAAGATAGAAGATGGGAGTTGAGACATTCGGTAATTTTAAAATTTAATTTTCCGCCTGTAACAACAAACCTCAACTTTCACCTCCTATCCCCCAGTTTCTATCTCACAACTATCAACGGGACGTTAATAGTTGCGAGAACTCTCTTTTATCTCCGTTTTCCTATGCATCTAAGTAATGAACAAATTTGGGATCAGCTTTCACAGCGCATTCGTCAGCGCATTAGCCCTGATGGCTACCGACGCTGGTTTAGTGATGTTCATATTAGTGACGCTACGACTGATTCCATCACGCTGAGTGTTCCCAACCCAATCCATCAATTTTTTATTGAGAGCAATTATTCTGTCCTTCTCTCCTCTTCCCTTGAAGAAATTCATGGCTCCTTTCGAACTCTTCATTTCATCCCTCGAGAACTTCAAGAACACGAAACAGAAATTCTCCCCGCCCTCCCAACAACATCTTCTAGTTCCTCTAAAAAACCATCGCTCCCTACGGGCTTAAATCCCTCTTACACTTTTGAAAACTTTATCGTCGGCTCCAATAATCAGTTCGCTCACGCAGCAGCTGTAGCGGTTGCTCAAGCTCCAGCCCGCACTTACAATCCTCTCTTCATTTACGGTGAAAGTGGCTTAGGAAAAACTCACTTATTACAAGCTATTGGCCATCGCATGCTCGCCAATAAAAAAGGAGCCAAGGTTGTCTATCTTCGCAGCGAGCAATTCATCAATGAATTCATTGATGCCATTCAGCACGGAACCCTTTTCCAATTTAGAAAACGCTATCGCCAAGCTGATATCTTAATGATTGATGATATCCAATTTTTTGCTGGCAAAGAACGCTCTCAAGAAGAATTTTTTCATACATTCGGAGCGTTGCATGATGGGCATAAGCAGATTGTTTTAACAAGCGACCGCCCTCCCAGTGAAATTGAAAAACTCGAAAAACGTCTTGTCTCTCGCTTCGAATGGGGAATGACCGCCGAAATACAACCACCCGATATGGAAACTCGGATTGCCATTCTGCAAGGCAAAGCAGAGCAACTCCAAATCAATATTGAGCCATGGGTTTTAGAATCTATCGCAGAAAATATTCAGTCTGACATTCGTCGTCTCGAAGGCGCCTTGATGCGTGTTGCTGCTTACAAATCATTAAGTGGAAAACCACTCTGCAAAGAATCGATGGATCATCTTTTGCGCGATGTTTTCCAGCAACAAGCTCGAAAAAATATTACTGTTGATCAGATCCAAAAACGAGTTGCTGAACATTTTGATATTCGCCTTGCTGACATGTCGAGCAAGCGTCGCCAAAATAGCGTCGCTTATCCTCGTCAAGTAGCTATGTATTTATCTCGTGAATTAACTTCCTCCACCCTCAAAGAAATCGGCGAGTACTTTGGCGGCAAAGATCATGGAACAGTCATTCATGCTTATAAGTTAATTAAAAATAGAATGGAAAATGATGCCCCATTGCGGCATTTGATACGCCACCTTGATAAACAGCTGACAAAATAAACCACTTCTTTCATGAAATTCATCGTCACCAAGCAAGCCCTCTTAGACGGATTACAACGGATCCAGAACATCATTAATAATCGCGTTACTCTTCCGATTCTTTCCAACGTCCTACTAGAAGTTTCCGAGAAAAGTCTTTGCCTGACAGCTACAGACCTCGAAGTCAGCATTCGAACTCATATTCCTGTTGCCATCGTAGAAAAACAGGGAACAACAACGTTGCCTGCACGCCGCCTACTTGCGATCATCCGGGAACTTCCTGCTGAGGAAATTTCATTTGAAACAGACGCCCGTAACATCACTTCTATTCGCAGCGGCCCTAGTTTTTTCAAAGTTTTTGGATTAGCTAAAGATGAGTTTCCCGCCTTTCCTTCGCTGGAAGAGAAACGTAGCTTCACCATGACCCAGCATGACCTCAAAGAAGCTCTTCACAAGACTTCCTATGCCATCTCCTTGGATGAATCACGTTATGTGCTCAATGGCGTTCTCTTCTCTTTCAAAGAAGGTGCCCTCACTTTAGTTGCTACAGACGGTCGTCGTCTTGCTCTTGCAGACACCGAACTTGGAGAAATTAAATATCCTAGTGATCATGACTGCGATTTCATTGTTCCCACCAAAGCCATCAATGAACTTCAACGCCTCCTTGATGATGAAAAAGAAGTTCGATTGCATGTTGGAGAAAATCGTCTTACTTTTGATTTGGGAACTTCCGTATTGGCCACAAAATTAGTAGATGGAAAATATCCCAATTACCGCCAAGTCATTCCTGCTGAAACGACCGAACGCATCGTTCTAGAACGCGAAGCTTTCTTTCAATCCGTACGACGTGTTGCCCTCCTCAGCAATGATAAGAGCGGTTCTATCTGCCTGAATTTTTCAGAAAACAATCTCGATATTACTTCGAACACTCCCGAGGTTGGAGAAGCCAAAGAATCATTAGCCATTGCGTACAAAGGAGCCAATCTCTCGATTTCTTTTAATCCCGACTTCCTCATGGACCCTCTCAAAAATCTCAATGATGACACCATCATTCTTGAGCTCATTGATGAAATGAGTCCTGGTGTTTTCAAGATCAATTCGACGCAGCGATTCCTCTATGTCCTGATGCCAATTCGCGTTTCGATCTGATCTACTGAGTTTCTAAAAGTCTATTTTAAGTCACTGAGATTAATTAGTCGGGATGTTAGCAATTGTTGATCTAGTAAGAATAGTTCATCCCTCTCTACTGAGAAAACCACATAAGTCAGAAATGCTGATAATCGAGCCCGAGGTAGCGCGAGATCGAATGCTGAAGCCAGCCTCGCAAGAAGCGAGCCTCGGGGGGGGCGAGGGAGTTCAACTACTCCGTTAGCCCGAATATTTCATGGAAAATCGTAGTGAGATGCAGCGCAACGCCCATGGATACAAAGCGGACGAAAAATTCCGATGCAGTGGCTGTATGTTTCATACCGTCCAAAGTGAAATTTGAGTCTAACGCAGTAGGCATGTGCTTTCCGCAAGTTGCAATAGATTTCCCATGAAATATTCGGATTAGACTTGAATTGTTCCTCGGAGAGTATGGACTCATACAGCCTTCGTCGCAACCCTTCGCCTGCCTTGCCCCATAAGCCTTTGAAGCATTCTCATCACGAGAGTGATAAAATTCGATCTAGAAAATTCTTATTGCTGCCTTGTTAGCAAAGGAATAGAATGCGCCCAATCAGCTAATTATCATGCCACGCTATCTTGATCCTAAAAACGATTTTGCTTTTAAGAAGATTTTTGGACATCACCCAAATTTATTAAAAAGTTTTCTCAATGCTATCTTACCTCTTCCTGATGGATGCGTTATTGAAAGCTTAACCTATCTTGTTTCCGAAGGAATTCCTGAATTGGAAAATTTTAAAAACTCCATTGTTGATGTTCGCTGCAAAGATAATCATGGCCGTTATTTCATTGTTGAAATGCAGATGCAATGGATTAAGGATTTTGTGAGACGAATGCTATACAACACAACATCAACGTATGTTCGTCAGTTAAAAAAGGGGGAGTCTTACCAAAATCTAAGCCCGGTTTATGGATTGGCATTAGTTAATGCTCAATTTGAAGAAGGAGAAGAATGGTTTCACCATTTTAAAATGACCCATGCCATTCATGGAGAGAAAACCTTAGATGATATTCAACTTGTGCTGATTGAACTCCCAAAGCTCAAGCCAACAACTATAACAGAAAAGAAGTTGGCAATTTTATGGCTTCGATTCTTAAAGGAGATCAATGAAAAAACTCAAGAAGTTGATCCTTATTTATTGGAAATAGCAGAAATTAAAGAAGCCTTAACATTACTGGAAATTTCTTCGTATAACGAAGCAGAGCTTCTTGAATATGATAAGCGCTGGGATTTTGTCAGCTCTCAAAAAACGTTAATCACTGGAAAATATGCAGAGGGAGAAGCTAAAGGACTCGCTAAAGGCTTGGCAAAAGGTAGAGCTGAGGGTGAAGTTGTAGGAATTGCTAAAGGTGCAAGGAAAGTGAAAGTTGAAATGGTGTGTAATCTTCACCAGCTTGGAATTGGAATAGAGCAGATTGCACAAGCCGCTCAGCTTTCTCAAAAGGAAGTGGAAGAAATTTTACAGAGTAGTGAGACAAAAGATTAAAAAAGTTTTTCTCTTTTCGCTGATTGTAACCACTCCCCTCATTGCAGCGCCCTCGAAGATAGGGTTACCTCATGATAAGGAGCAGCCGAAACCATACGAAAAAGAGTGGGAAGCTGATGCGCATTCTTCCCGAGAACGAGAAGCTGAGCTTTTTACAGAAAAAGAAAAAAAAGAAGAAACATCCTGACTAGAAGAGGAACATAGCTTTTGGGAAGGACAACAAGAATGGCTTATAAAGCAGGAGAGAGAATTTCATGCCGAGCCTTCCTTTTTAAAAAGAGAAGCTATTTTAAAAAAAGTAGCCTCACTTGTTGCTGATGCCGGGTAGGCTGAAGCAGATTGGAGTGAAGCTGCTTCGGAAGAGTTGAAGCTAAAAGGTGAAGTTGAAGCAAACAAGTCTTTTACCAAAACCATCGAAGACATTCTCGAAACGGCCTGCCTTGGAAAGCTCTTTCTATCTAACTACAACAACCTCAACAAAGAAAGCAACGGGTTCAGCACCAGTGAATTTTCAAATGCAGTCGCAAATTCTGGGACTGCCCCCTTTTCAGACCCCTTTTCAAATGAACATTTCTGCTTTTATTAGAACATCGCTTTTGTTTGCGATGACTAGCATTCCTCTTAAAGCAGTTCCGCTAGGAGAAATGAAAAAGCATGGAGAGACACGATCAAATCATCTCACTACCGAGCAAAAAACGTTAGAACTCCGCAGGGAAGAAGAAATAAAGGAAGCCGCATTGGAGCAGCATCAAGAATCTTTTGTTGCCGATGATCATTTGAGTCATTCAGAAGATGAAGACTCGGAGCCTCCGATGCTCTACCCGTTTGATTTTCCAGAGGAGGTTTTGGAGCAACAACTCCACGAAGCTCAAGCAGCAGAGTCTACTTGGAGGGAAAAACATTTTCAACGATATGAGTTGCTCGAAGAGCAAGAGCAGCTTCAACGTGAGGCCAGCAAAGCCACTCGTTATTGGGACGCTCGAGCAGATCGTTACAATAGAATTCTTCAAAACATAGATGAGGTGAAATCCACGACGGAAGAGAGAACAAAACTTCAAACGATTGTCACAGCTTGCCAGCAAGCTGCGGAGGCAGCAAAGGTTGACGTTACGCAACAGCTCCCTCACTTCGATTTTATAAACGCCAAGTTATTTAATGATTTGTTTAAGAGGGAAGTAGAAGACAAAGCAACGCAAGGCGAGGAAAATTTAAATTCGTCTTCAGCCCAAACTCCAACTACTGCAAAGCAAAAAATTCTAACTTCAACGAGTAACTTCAACTTTTGCAAAACAGCTAGAATAACGAAAGCACTCGTTAAGTACCTCGCGTGCTCAGCAGGGCTTTCCATGCTGCCAAAAATTCATGCGACCTCAACGACCCTATCAACTGGCCTCGTAGGCTACTATCCATTCAATGGTGATGCCAATGATCATAGTGGCAATGGTAATCACGGCACTCCTCATTTTGTGACTGCTGCTGCAGATCGGTTTGGCAATATTAACAATGCTTATAGTTTTGATGGAAGTAGTTCTTATGTTGAGGTCACCAATGGCAATGCTTTCAATTTTGTTAATGACTTGAGTCTCTCTATGTGGGTCAATCCAGCTAGTTCTCAAGGAGGCCTTACACAAATTTTATCTCAAGTCGATAATTCTGTAGGATGGTTTATTCAACAAAATTATGTCTCAAACTATTTTTACTTTGGCTATTATGTTGCGCCTAATAACGTCTATTTACCTTGTCAGATCCAATTAGTTGCTAATGCTTGGAATCATTTAGCCATTACTAAAAAAGATGTTTCTACGCATTGCTATTTAAACAACATGCTAGCAGGAGCGGGCAATGCCTCTGCTAGCACTATTACTTTCAATAGCAATCTGCCTCTTACAATTGGTGCTTGGAATGGGGCTAATACTCAGCCAGCTAGCGGCTTACAAAGATTTTTCAATGGTCTCCTCGACGAAATCAGAATCTATAATCGAACGTTATCTGCTAGTGAGATTTCTCAATTATATAATTTTCCAGCGCCTACTTCTCAGCCAAGTAGCCAACCGAGCAGACAACCCAGTTCGCAACCCTCTCTCCAACCCACACTCAGCCCAACGTCTTTCATCTCAGGAACGTTAAAAGATGCTCTAGTTGCCTATTATCCTTTTCAAGGAAATGCACGCGATCAAAGTGGCAATGGAAATAATGGGGTGGTTTACAATGCAACGCTAACAGCAGATCGATTTGGAAATTCTCGTAGTGCTTATAATTTTAATGGAGCTAGTTCGTATATTGAGATTGTTAATGGAAGTCCCTTTGACTTTGCAAATAATATGAGTGTGGCGTTTTGGGTGAAGCCAAGAGCACAACAAACAGGTTTTCCTCAACTATTATCAAAGACTACCTTCGGTAATGGTCAATCAAGCTGGGCATTTGCACAAGTTGGCAATTTGATAAACAGTTATTGGTTTACTTATAAACAAGTTCCATTAAACAGCTGGTTTAGCACTGGCTCTTTATTTTTAAGCCCGAATCAGTGGCATCACTACGCAATAAACAAGGATAATACAAAAGTTTCTACTTACCTAGATGGAAGTTTGGCTTTTATTAATTATGGAAGCAATTCGACTATTAAAAAAAATGGGAATTTGCCTCTTATGATTGGTGCTTTTAATGGGGGGGAATACTCAGCCTGCTAGTTCTGTAAACAATGTATTCAACGGCAGTCTAGATGATATCTTCATTTATAACCGAACTCTCACTCCTCAAGAAGTTCGAAAACTTTATCAATTTGATGCCCCAACGAGTCAGCCAAGTGGGCAGCCAAGCACGCAACCGAGTAAGCAACCTAATTCGAAACCAAGCAGCCAGCCGACGTTACAACCGACGTTACAACCGACGTTGCAACCAAGTACTCAGCCTACTTCGAGTCCTACATCGCAACCGAGTAACGATCCAACGACGCAGCCGACAAGTTCTCC
>JAIEQF010000054.1 GCA_019747895.1 Chthoniobacterales bacterium | reverse complement strand
TTGTCTGCTCGCTTTCCAGTTCCTACTCTCAGCTCTAACCTAACAAAAAGTAACACACCTTTGAGTAACCACAGTGCTAGCTTTTCAGAGCAGAGTGTTGCACTTCACTTTTGAATCGGCGTTTACAGAAATAATGTTGCTTAACCCGTTATGCCTGCATAGCGCTGCGATTCTCCGCCTTGCTAGAGACAAACATTTCAGCGTAAAAAACCTAAAACTCGCAAGCTCATGGTATATCATTGCTTCATTTCATAATTTTTTACATCATCGAGCATGTGCTTTTTTTTGAGAACTATTTTTCTTTTGACAATATTTTCATTTTTCACGGGATGTGCTACTCCACCTCCTGTTGCTACAGGACCTCAAGTGGCAGTAATGGAAATCAAATTTCCAAAAGAAAAAGAAACACGGAGTGTTGTCATCGCCTTTCGTGAGGGAGCTGCTCCTCAAACCGTCAGTAATTTCAAGGAACTTGTAACGCAACACTATTATGATGGCATGAGGTTTCATCGAATTTTTGCTCACACTCTCGTGCAGACAGGCGATCCGAAGAGTCGTCATGGAGAAACCAACTACTCAGGAACAGGAGGTCCTGGACATACGATTCCAGCAGAGATTCATCTCCCTCATCAACGCGGTTCTGTTGCGATGTCGCGATTGCCAGATAATATCAATCCTTTAAAGGCATCAAATGGAAGTCAATTCTATGTTTGCTTAGAACCCATGCCTCAACTCAATGGGGAGTATACGGTTTTTGCTGAAGTGACTGAAGGGCTTGACGTGCTTGATGCTGTGAGTGTTGTTCCGGCTAACAGCAACAATTTTCCGATGGAAAAAATGGTGATCAAGTCGATCCGATTGATGCCCGCCCAGTAGAGCGGTCAAGAAGATGGAAGACTGAAGATCGGAGTATTATCTGCTAACGCAGCCAAAGGTAAAAATCCTTTTTGCCGGCCTTGACCTTATCTTCTATCTCCAATCTTCTTGTTCGTTTGTAAGAACGAATAACCCGCATCAATCCAGCCTTGAGAGCCTGATTCTAGCGAGGAAACATGGGTGTATCCCATTTTTTGAAGACTTTCAGCAACGAGTGCGCAACGAAAACCGCCGCTGCAATAGACAACGAGAGAAGTATTAAGGTCAGGAAATTTTTTTTCGATATCGCGTTCGATGATTCCTTTGCTGAGATGCGTAGCTGTTGGAATATGCCCTGAAGACCATTCGCTCTCTTCGCGAACATCAATGAGTTGAAGCGGCTCATGCTGATCCAATTTTTCTTTTAGCTGAGCTGGCGTGATTTCATGAATCTGTTTCTTAGCGTCGCTGACTAGTTTTAAAAAACTGGGAGAATGTTGTTTCATAAGGCTGGCATCTGTTGCGTCAAACAATGAAAGGCACCCAATCCCCAGATTAGCTCACGGCAGTCAATCGGGACAATCGTGCGAGTGGGGAAGAGGTCAGCTAAGATACCCTTGGCGGCTTGATCTGAGGCTCCTCCGAAGACTGGTAAGAGCACGGAGTAATTCGTGATATAAAAGTTAGCATGGCTTGCAGGCAAGCGTTGATCTTCGCGTTCGATGCGAGGTGGCATCGGAAGCTCAATAATATTGAGCGGACGACCATCAACAAGCTTCATGGCTCGCAAGCGCTTTAAATTATTTTCCAAGATCGCATGATTGGGATCGGCGGAATTTTTTTCAACAACAGTAACGACGGTATCTTGATTCACAAAGCGAGTGATGTCATCGATGTGACCATCCGTATCGTCTCCTTCAATGCCATCGCCGAGCCAAAGAATTTGAGAGACTCCCAGAAATTTTTTGAGAATTTTTTCCAAATCATCACGAGAAAAATTCGGATTGCGATTAGGATTAAGAAGACACGCTTCTGTGGTTAATAAAGTGCCTGCTCCATTGACATCGATGGAGCCTCCTTCCAAGACGATGCCAGGCTCTACGCGCGGCAGATTCAGAAAGTCAGCAATGAGGGAGGGGACTTTATCATCCAGGTCAAAGGGGCGATATTTTTCACCCCAAGCGTTGTAACCAAAATCAAGAATGGTGAGATCTTTTGTTTTCTCATTTCTCGCAAAAATGGGGCCGTGGTCGCGACACCATGGTTCTTGAGTGGAGATGTGATAAAACTCCAGATGCTCAGGAGGCAGCTGAGCGTCTAATAATTTTTTCACTTCTGCTTCTTGAGCAGCATCGCGGACATTGATGCGTAAAATCTCTGATGCTCCAATCGCTCGTGCCATCTCAACAAACGTTGGAATAACTTCCTTGTAATGGCCAGGGAAGCTGATGCCATCAGGGTGTGGCCAGGAGATCCAGGTGGCCTCGTGAGGCTCCCATTCAGCGGGCATGCAGAACCTCTCCCAAATTCTACTGCTGTGGCGCTGCACATCGTCACTACGGTGCTCGCTTTCGTCACGTATTTCAATACGCTCCTCAGCTCCGCTCCTCGTTTCTTGCGTATCATCCACATCAGCGAATTTTGAAGAGGTTCTAGAATGCTCCGACATGTTAATTTTATCTTTTCTTAAAACTCTTTGTCCCTTCCATCGCTGTAAATTTTTTCTGCTTACTGCAGCTTTGCAAGCAGAGCAGCCTTGGAAGCGAGGCCAGTCGAGCGATCGGCAAGGGCTCCATTTTTGAAAATCATGATCGTTGGAATTGCGGAAATACGATGTTCTGCAGCAATGGCAGGACAGTCATCAACATTGACTTTGCCAACGGTCACTTTGCCGACGAGTTCGTCAGCAATTTCGTCAATAATCGGTCCAATCATTTTACAAGGACCACACCATGGTGCCCAGAAATCAACGAGGAGAGTTGGAGATGAAGCAACGGTTTGTTGAAAAGTTGCATCGGTGAGTTCAAGAACGTTTGCAGAAGCCATAAAAATAAAAATTTAGTTTAGAATTTAGTTAATTAATGCCAACCAGAATCTCATAGCGAGCACCAGGAGGGCAATCAAAATGATTGTTTACATTGCGCCTCTTGCTATGGCTTCTTCTTCAACTATGCTTTGAGAAGAAGAGGTGCGAGATTCGCCTGGCTTTTTTTGTAATACGCTAGCTTCTCGAACAGCTTGCCTCATTGCTGATTTATTATCGCGAAGGTTATTAGCAACGATAGAAGCATGTTGTTCGAGATTCCGTTGGTGCAGAAGTGTCTTTCCATTAGCCAATCTAGGATCAGCACTCTGAGTATCAATGATGGTCCTGAGTGATTGCCACTGTTCACGCGCGGTTGATAAAGTTCCGCGAACACGTTCCCAACTTTTTTGAGAAGGATAAGCAGTTGCAAATTCTTTATACTTTTCAGCGAGTAACGCTGACTGTTTAGCTGTCAACAAAGCTTGTGTGAGTCTGGCTTCTGCAACACGCAAGTAGGCAAAATCAGCCGTCTCTCCAATGAGTCCATGAGGAGCCGCCTTTTTGCTGTATTCAAGAAACTGTTGCGAGAGGTCTTCTATTTCTTTTGTTCTTTCGATGGCATCTTTGTATTTGGAGAGGTAAGGCTCTAGAGCTTGATGGAGTCTATCAAGTGCACTTAATTCGGAGAGATGATCGGGTGTACCAACTTTGATTTGAATAGCGGGAAGTTCCTGATCCATTTTCCGATCTGTCAGTCGTATCTCGTACAACAAGTGATTTGCCTTGTGATACAAAGAGAGGTGGTACCAATCTGCAGCAATATCGCTTGCTCGTTGAGTAGGTTTTTTGATGGTGGCTTGCTGAGTTTTAGTGAAAAAGGAGGTGATGCCTTTTAAAGCAGCACGTTCACTTTTAAGAAGATCTTTTATTTTTTCGTAGAGAGGAGCAATCTTGGCTTCAATCAAAGTGTGGTTAGCTGTGTAGTGTTGATGTTCATCAACGACCAATTCTCTCAGCTCATTGCTCGATGATTCTCTTGTTTTCCGAACAGTGATTGCTTGAGATAGTTTCTCTTGTTTTGCAAAGGAACGGTTCGTTGCACCAAAAACTGTAGGAAGACAACCAAAGGTGCAATGAGCTAGTAGCGATTGCAGTTGGAGACGGGTTTGATCTATTTGAGTAGTCTGTGTTAATAAAAGTGCTTTGTCATCTCCTTCCAAATCAGCCCATTTTAGGATGCCATTTCGAAGAGTCTCAGCATTTTCTTCTGCTTGCTGAGGCAGCTCCTTACAAACAGTCCCTTGCTCTGCAGAAAATTTGTGCCAAGCAGGAGGCAACGGTTTTTCCTGAGCATGCTGATCGAATGCTTTTAAGTGCTCATCGCAATCATCGGGATTGGCCGCTTGCTGAGAGGCTCGACGCTTGATGCGAGGATCGGAGGCGCTTTTTTTCATGGAGCCATAGGCTGTTTCCTTCATAACAAGATCCATATAAAGCTTCTCTCGGCTGTTTTCTGTATTGGTGAGATATTGTTGCCACTCTTGTTGAAATTGTTTTGGAGCTGTTTTAAGATGCTCTCTGCAAAAATCGGCAACTTTTTTCCACTCGTCTGATACACGCTCAATGTATTCAGGAACGGGTTGTGCAAAAGTGAAGCTAGGAGCTACCTCAACAGTAGGATCAAAATAGGTATCACTCATATCAGGAAGTTCAGCCATTTTTTGTGACTGAACAACTGATGCTACTTGTGTTTCTTTGGTGGCGATGGCCCAAAGCAATTTATATTCTAAAAAGACCTTTCTCGGTTCAAAAAACGGTTGCTGTTTTTCTGTTTCTTCTTTTGTTGAAGAGGTTGCGTACTGTTTTAAAAATTCTTCCATTAAGGCATTAGAAGTCTCATTGACCTCACGGAGCTTTTGAATAACCTGATCCCAGTTCTTGGTGAGTGTAGTAATTGTTTTTTCAGTTATTTTTTTTGTCTTTTTAGGATCAAACCACGCCTTCTCTTCAGCCGCAGTTGCCTCGTGGACTAAGATTTCACGTTGGTATTGAAGTGCCTGAAGATGAATCTTAGGAATAGTCTCTTGAGCTTGACGTGTTAAATTATCCCAACTGGATATTAATTCCTTGGAAATAGAATTGCGATGAGTAATGAGATGATCAATGAGATCTTGATAGGCTTTTTTAGTTCTAGCACAGGCAGAGAGAGCTTTAGTGTAGGAAGCAATTTGAGTGGGATGGTCGACAGCATCAAGAGATTTCGGTAATGAGGCTTCTAACGTTGACACTGCCAATGTCAAAGAAGAATAACTTTTTGCCGCCTTGAGTCGTAACATTTCAGCTTGAGTGGTAATGTGATATTGTTCTGCATTTTCCTGTTCTATCTTCCAGGCCTTCTGAGCCAAGAGGCTTGGGGCGCTTATGGCTTTTGATTGGCACTCTTGAGCAAGTGCTTTCCATTGAGCTAAGAGCTCATTCGGTTTTAAAATATCAAAGTCGACAAAATTAGGATTTTTCGCTTCCGGAGAAGTGAGGAGAGAGTCACTTCGTGTCTTGAGTGAGGCTACGCGTTGATAAAATTCCGAATTTGGTAATTGATCACATTGCAGCCACTCAGCTAGAGGATGGCGAGAGGAGCAAGTCTGTTCTAGAATGTTGCATCGATTAAGAGTAGGAAAAAGTTTCGAAATCAAAGAAGTACGATTTTCAAAAAACACACAAGTTGACGTGACCATGGGAACAACGGTTCTAGCGAGAAGGCCAACCTTTTGGTTTGCTAATGCATCATGTTCTGGTGGTAGGGCATGTTGGGCAGCTTCTATTTTTTGAAATGGGGAAGTCCACGCAGTCATATTTTCACTCAGCTGACTTCTTGTGACGATTTCTGCGTGTGCCACAGGCAACATGGCCTTTGATAAATGCAAGAAAGTTGCAATAAATCCTGTTTTTACGAGAGCAACGAGGGAAGGGCCTTGAGGAGTTTTCGAATATCGTGAGCTCACTAAAGCCGAAGAAGAATTCTCTTGTGAAAAATTTTCCTTTGGTTGCGCATTGCTCAGCGTTGTGCGAGAAGCAAGAGAGGAAGCGTCTTGAGCGCTATGATCATCTGCGCTGATTCTTCGACCAGCTTCTTCAAGCGCTTTTGTTTCTTGTTTACCATCTTTTTTTTTCTCTCCAGTTTCTCCAAACACCATCAAAGGAGAAGTTGTTGTAGAAACAGGAACGAGATGGATGATGGAAAAACCATCTTCATCGAATAACATTTGATAGGCGGCATTATTGTCAACCGCTGTAATTTGGTTGTTGTCATTTAATTCGTAGCTTCCATGTTCCGTCGAATCTTCAAGATCAGGAGCAGTTGTCGGAGAATCATGGTCTTTCCAATTGCAATAGCGCATTGCATCAAGATCGGTGATGTGATGCATCGGTTCATTTTTTTGATTTTTTGCGACCAAATAATCAAATCCATTTTCCGTTGGCACTTGAATAATCTGATGATGCATGGACTTCTGATAAAGCCCATGAGCGTCAGAGGTGCTTGCAACAGCCTTGAGAAGGGCGGCATATTCGCACACTAAAAGAGGAGTGCACGATTCTTGTTCAAGCAGAGGTTTTGATGGAATTTCTTGAGCCTTTAATGAAGCCGCAAGAAGGACTAGTGTGATGAGGGGGCGAAACATCTAGGATGATTTAAAAAAGATATAAGAAAGACAAAAGCTGTACGATCAGCCCAAGAAGAGCCACCACAAAGGCAATCATCGCCAAAGGCATGCTTAAGGTAGCACGTTTTTTATTAGGTGCCGGAGCTTCTGTGGCTTCTGGTTTTTTTGCTGGAGGCACAACTGGAGTTGGAGCAGGAGGAGAGGATATTTTCTCTGAGCTTGTTGCAATGGGAGGTGGCTCTGCCACTGGCTTAGTTGCTGCAGCTGGGGGTGGAGTTGGAGCAGGAACCGAAGCAGAGGCTGGTGCTGAGACTGCTGGAGCTGGAGGCATTTCCGTCGTCATTGCTGCCGTGGCAAGGACTGGCTTTGGAGGTAAATTTAGTTTTGGAAGTTTTTCAAAAGGAGCAGAAACGGCTCCTTCTTCAGCACTGGGCGATGGCGTGTCAGTATTCATAAGTTCAAGAAATTTTTATCTCACTTAAATGAATCATCTTATCACCGTGCCCTCAATCTCTTTTTTTACTAATGAGCAACGCTCGCGGCAACAGGAAGCGCTTTCGAAGCTGCTTGCAGCGTGCTGAGATCGTTGATAATTGCTAGAGCCTCGCGTTTTTCAGGATCAACAAAGTTGGGATCATCTTCGCTGTCATCCACATCATCATCAATATCGCTAGCATCCTTCGAAGTAGCTTTTTTATCTTTAGGGTCTTTCTCTGGCTTTTTCTTGGGAACGAATTTTGATAAAGTTGGCTGGTCAACATTATCTAAGGTGATTTCATATTCTAGGAGCGCTGGCTGAGGGCAGAGGAGACGTTCTGCTTTGTGTTGAGCAATCTCTTTCTTTTCTTGTTTGAGTTCTTTTTGGCGGAGCTCTTTATTGAGCGAGAGCGTATTCAATTTGAGTTTCTCGCTCAGTTTTTTCATGTTCTCGGCAATGTAATGAAACTCGAGGTCTTTTTTTACGCGATCTCCCGAACGTTGCTTGAGTGTCTCGATAAAGAGCGTAGCCGGAGATGGTGGCGTTATTTTTAATGGAGCGACTTCATCATAGACGAGAGGGTTGGGCAACATTCCTTCACCAATTTCTGGATTGTCCGTTAGTGAAGGAAGTTGAATGTCCGAAGAGACACCGTGATATTGTGTGGACCCGCCAGAGACGCGATAAAATTTTTGAATCGTCAACTTCATCGAGCCTGCTTTTTGGTTGCTTCCAAAAAGGGAGGAAGGTAAAAAGCGCCCAACATCAAGGAGTGTCTGGACTGTTCCTTTTCCAAAAGTTCGCTCGTCACCAACAATGACAGCGCGGTGATAATCTTGAAGAGCTGCAGCAAAAATTTCACTAGCAGAGGCACTCAGACGATTGATGAGAACAACAATAGGCCCGTCATAGAAGGGAGCAGGTTCATTGTTGGCTGACACCGCAATCTTCCCACTCGAGTCTTTGACTTGGACCACAGGACCAGGTCCAATGAAGAGTCCCGTGAGATTAATGACCTCTTCGAGTGAACCACCACCATTGCGTCGCAAGTCGATGACGAGTCCTTGAATATTTTCTTTTTTAAGACGCGTTAAAAGACGGCGAACATCTTTGGTTGTGCTCTTCGCATCCTCATTTCCATGTTTGTCCATTTCAGAATAAAAACTCGGGATGGTTAACCATCCAAAACGCTCTTGAGCTCCATTTGTCTCTGGGATATCAATGACTTCAGCTTTTACTTCAGATTCCTTCAGTTTCACTTCATCACGGGTGAGGGTGATAATAATTCGTTTAGAAGGATCTGTGGCATGAGCGGGGATCACCTGCAAGCGAACAGGGGTTCCTTTTTTTCCACGGATTTTTTCGACTACTTTGTCGATTCGCAAATCGATGATATCCTCGAAGGGTCCATTGCCTTGTGCAACGGCGGCAATACGATCGTTCGCCTTGAGCCGCCCATCCTTGTCGGCTGGTCCTCCCGGCATGACTTCAACAATGCGGGTGTAACCATCGTCAGGACGCAAAAGAGCTCCAATGCCAACAAGAGAGAGCCTCATTTGAATGTTAAAATTTTCCATGTCGGAAGGGCTCATGTATTCTGAGTGAGGGTCATAGCTTTCCGAAAGAGCGACGAGAAATGTTTTTATTGCTTCTTCATCGGTTTGCTCGTGAAGATATTTTAACATCTGCTGATAACGATGAGAGACAATCTTCATCGGAGAATCGGTCGCGTGTTTGTTCAAGCGTTCTTGCAAGAGTTCAGCTTTAATTCGATCATGCCAGAGTTGATCAGCCTCTGCTTCGTCTTTAGGCCAAGGCGATTTTTGTCGATTCAGCTCAATCGTGCGGTTGCTTGAAAATTCATATTTTTTTGCTGTTAGGATTTTGACTTTTGCGACTCGATCTTCGACGCGCTGTCGGAAACGATCGTAGATCGCTCTAGCAGCAGAGAGGTCGCCACGCAAAACATCGGTGCTTAAAGTTGGTCCATATTTTTGCTCAAACTCATCGATGTCGCTTTGAATAAAATAGAGATGGCTGTAATCGAGAATTTGTAAATAATTTTTCATCACACGCGCTGTCATACTGAGTGCAGGCGTCTCCGGATCATGTGGAGGGTTCGGATCATTGAGAGGCAATCTTAAAAAATGGCCCTGTTCTAAAATCCGTCCTACCGTTGCCGCAATCGGTTCCATAACAGCAGGAGCTGGTGATGGGGAGGGGTTTGGGGTGGCGCTAAGACTAGCGGTAGCGATTGGCGAAGTCATCTCTTGGATCGGGGCTGCCTGTAAGGAAGCTCCTAGCAAAAGGAAAACGAAATTTTTTTTAACGAATGAAAGAAACATCAGAAAGAAAATCTTGCAGAAGTTCTCACTAAAAGCAAATCTCTCAGTGATGAAAAATGAATTTTCTTTTAAAATCGATCGCTTTACAGGTGGACCTGTAGAAACGCATGCCTATTTGGTGACGTTGCCGGAGGGAAATCTCCTCGTTGATGCCCCGGAGGGAGCCGCGGATTATTTCCGTGACGTTCCTATTGACCTTCTAATTTTAACGCATAGCCATTTTGATCATGTGATGGATGCGGCAAAAATCGTTCGAGAAAAAAAGTGTGGTGCTGCCATGCATAGGACCACAGAAGAACACCTCGCTGACAAGATGCTCAATAAACGATTTGGTCTTCCGATCGAAATTGAACCAGTCAAGGCGACTATTTATCTCGAAGAATCAAAACAACAAAATATTTTAGGAGCACTCTTTGAGATTTTTGAAGTGCCGGGTCATTGCCCTGGCAGTATCTGTCTTTACAACGAGCCAGCCACGAACCTGTCTTCACAGTCTACTGATGTTGCGAATTGCGGCGTCGCTTCGGTGCTCGCGTCATCGAGTATTAACGATACACTCAGCCGCTGTGCGCCGAAGGCTCCTGGCACTTCATCAACCTCAGCGACTTTGAAGCCAGGTTCTAAAATTCTTTTTGGAGGCGATGTCCTCTTTGCTGGCGGCGTTGGCCGATGGGATTTGCCAGGTGGAGATGGAAAATTGCTCATCGATGGCATTAGGAAAAAATTGTTAACGCTCTCACCGGAGACGCGCGTTCTGCCAGGGCATGGACCTGAGACGACGATTGGGATCGAGGCTAAGACGAATGGGTATGTTGCTTTGTGATGAAGTTGAAGTTTTGCATTTTGACTTTAAATGACTGAGTCATTATATGACTGAGTTATTATAATTCTGATCATGCGTGCTACGATTAACATCGACTCAGAACTTTTTGCAAAAGCGAAGGCTTTTGCGTTAAGCGAAAAACTTGCTCTGCAATCGCTTGTTATAGAAGGAGTACATCATGTTTTAGGAACAAAGCTTGCTGCCAAAAAATCTTCTCGGCTAAAACTTATTACTTCTTCTGCAAGTGGAGGTGCTTGTAAGGGAGTGAATATTAACTCAAATTCAGCCTTGAGAGATTTAATGGATTTTTCATAAATGGAAAGTCCGGATGTAAACATTTTAGTTCATGCTTTTCGCAAGGATTCTGAATCGCATGAGTTATGTTATCGATGGTTAGAAAACCGAATTAATAGCGGAGAAACATTAGCGCTTAGCTCAGTTGTACTTTCAGGGTTTCTTCGAATCGTCACTCATCCAAAAATTTTTAAAAATCCTAGTTCGCTAGAGGAAGCAATTGTATTTTGTGAAATTATTCGAACGTGGCCCAATTTAGTTTTTATTGAACCTGGTGAACATCATTGGAGAATTTTTTGTGCTCTCTCTTCACAAGTATAGTCAAATTACTTAGAAATTACAGGGAAGAACGCAGGAATTTTTAGAAAAGGCCAGGCCGAAGACCGAGCGCTATCCAAATGATAACGTGACGGGATGAGGACGCAGTCTTTTCCTAAAAAGAACAAGTCAATTACTTGTAAGTTCTAAGTAATTTGACTATAAATCCTCAAGGTAACCAAATCCCTGATGCGTGGTTGGCAGCGCTAGCTATCGAGCACCATTGTCACTGGATCACTCTAGATCAAGGATTTTTTTAAATACCCAGGTCTTCATATTGGATTGCCAAAATAATTATCGCTGTTATTTCACCCGAAAAACATGAGCTGGCTGTTCATGCGGATTCAGCGAGACATAATTTCTTGATCCTTGCCAAGAATAAGAATTGCCATCAAGCAGATCTTCGACCGTGTAAGCCGCATCAGGAGTCATTCCAAGATGATACAGTGGCAGCTCTATCATCCCTGATTGTGTGTGGTGAGGATCGAGGTTGACAACAATAAAGAGATGATCTTGGTGATCTTCAGAATATTTGTGATAGCAAATTAAAGAGCGATTGTCGCTAGAACAGAAACGTAAATTATTTGTCGTTTGTAATGCAGGATGAGCCTTGCGGATTTCATTTAAGCGTGCGATCCAAGACTTGATATTGCCTGGAGCATTCCAGTCTCGTGCTTTGAAGTAATATTTTTCGGAATCAGCATACTCCTCGCGATCAGGGAGAGCGGTGTTTTCGCAAAGTTCAAAACCGCTATAAATGCCATAAAGCGAGGAGAGGGTGGCTGCCAATACAGCTCTAATCAAGAATCCAGCGCGACCGCTTTGTTGAAGATAAAACGGAAGAATATCGGGAGTGTTGGTGAAGAGATGAGGTCGAAAATATTCTCTCATCTCAGATTGCGTTAATTCGGTGAAATATTCTTCAAGCTCTTCACGTGTGTTGCGCCAGGTGAAGTAAGTGTAGCTTTGCGTGAAGCCAACTTTAGCGAGGCGCTTCATCATTGCAGGAGTGGTGAAGGCTTCGCTCAAAAAAATGACATCAGGGAACAAGGCGTGAACTTCAGCAATAACCCATTCCCAAAAAGCGACTGGCTTGGTGTGAGGATTATCGACTCGAAAAGTAGAGACTCCTCGTTCGGCCCAAAAAAGGAGAATTCGTTTTAGCTCTTCCCAAAGTTGTTTCCACTGTGGATTGTAAAAATTAAGGGGATAGACATCCTCATATTTTTTTGGCGGGTTCTCTGCATACTTGATGGAACCATCAGGGCGATGGAAAAACCATTCGGGATGTTCTTTGACGTAAGGATGGTCAGGAGAGCAGTTGAGTGCAAAGTCGAGTGCCAGTTCCATGTTGCGCTTGCGAAGCTCTTGCATGAGCCAAGCAAAATCTTTTAGTGAACCAAGTGCTGGTTCAATGGCATCATGGCCGCCTGTCTCATTTCCAATGGCATAAGGCACGCCCGGATCACCAGGTTTGCAAACGAGAGCATTGTTTCTTCCTTTTCGTGCCGTCCATCCAATCGGATGAATTGGTGGAAAGTAGATGACATCAAAACCCATTGCCTTGGCATCATCGATGCGAGCTAAGCAGTCGCGCAGGGTAGAGCCGCGATCCCCTTTTCCTTCGGCAGATCGAGGAAAAAATTCATACCAAGCAGAAAAGTGAGCAGAGGGACGATCGATATGAATTTTGTTGAAAGGCTCGTGTTGTGTCGCAAGAGAACGATCGGGCCACTTTTTCATCAAAGCTAAGAGTTCTTCTTCTTCAATGATGCTTTTCAATTTAGCAGTAGAAAATTTTTTGGAAGAAGTTCCGAGCTCTTCTAATTCTTGTAAAACTTGGAATAGCTTTTTGTTTTCATTTTTGTGCGTAGCTCTGGTGGTTGCTTCACGCAGTAGCACAGCTCCTTCTAGTGCTTCCAAAGAAAGCTCGGTGATACCGACTTCCATTTTTTTAGAAACTTCTACGAGCCACGATTCAAAAGGGTCGCCCCAAGCCTCAATCGTGTACTCCATAAATCCTGCTGCAGCCGCTTGGAAGGAGCCCTTCCAGCGATCATTGCCAAGAAACGTCATTGGCGTTTCCTGCCACGCTGAATCTCCCATCGTGCGCCACTGCAACATGGCGCGGATGATATCATGACCCTCTTTGAAAATCGTCGCTTCCACTTCAACCTGCTGACCAGGAATGCGCTTGATGGGAAAGTTGTCTCCAGAAACTGTTGGAGAAATCTCTTCGATGATGACTGTTTGAAAAGGAGCTTTCATAAGTCGCTTCGCGACGTTGAAGGGTTGAAAGGTTGAAATGTTGAAGGGATCAGAGAGAGGACTTTCTCCAATTCTTCCATCCGGTCTTCAGCATGAAGGTTTTTTAAAACTTCGCGGAAGCCGTTGAGTGCAGGAGTGACATGCTGTTGAAACTTTGCCTTTCCACGATGTAAACTTAAGAAGCCATACGCTCCAAGAGCCTGCATGAGGCGTTGAGCAGCACATTGCCAAAACACCTTTTTAAAATCAAAAGGAAAAACAAAATCGTGGCGCTGCATTTCGTCTTGGTAAAAAGCCAGCAACTCCTCTCGTTCTGTGGCAAGAATTGAGACATAGGGATCGTAGAGGAGTGATGCCAAGTCATAAGGGGCAAGCCCTGCTCGCATTCCTTGAAAATCGATCAGGCATGGTTGGTCGGCCAAGAGTATGATGTTTTGAGATTGAAGATCGCGATGAATGAGCTGTCGTGGCTGTGCTGCTAGGCTTGTCGCTAATTGTTGTAGAGGGCGGCTAGAAGCAAGGTTCTCTCTTGTTTTGAGGTCGATGTTAAAAAGCCCGCCTAAAGCATTCTCTAAAAAATAATCTTGTTCCCAGAAATAGAGGTCCTTATCAAATTCTTTTTGCAAGGTGATTCCGGCTGCTGTTACTGCTGTCAGGGGGATTCGATGGAGACGCGCCACATCAACCAGCACTGATTCATAAAGTGGACGTCGTACATCCCAAGGTTGATTGCGTTGGCTCCAAAGATTTTTTTCTCCCAAGTCTTGAAGCCAGAGTAAATGTTCTTGGGCATTATGCTCCATCACCGCAGGAACATGAATGGAATGTGCTTTTAAAAAATGAGCATGCTCTGCGTAGTAGTTATTTTCGGCTTTTTCTGGGTTGTAGTGAACGAGGATGAGTCCCTCTCCCGATGGTGTCTTGAAACGATAAAACTGCCGATCAGAGCCCCCTTCATGGATGAAGTTCATCGAGGCTCCTGCAAAAGCGGGAAAGCGCTCTGCAGTTTTTTTGAGAAGTTGATCAGGAGTGAGCATCGAAGAAGTAAAAAGTAATGAGTAAAGGGTAAAGAGTGACTAAACTAAAATGATCTTATCTGAAATAGTCGCATCTGATTTTACAATGGCTCCAGGAAGAAGCACAGAATCGCTGACGTTTGTATGGCAGGCAATGCGCGCGTAAGCGCCGGCAACAACAGTTCCTTGTAGTTTTGCTGAGGGATCAATGACAGCCGTTGGGTGAATGGCTTGGGGCCATGTATCTGCTGTAGGGCCTCGCAACGGATAATGAAATTTCCATGGAGCCGTAGCAAGTTCAAGATGAGTTTGCAGATAAGACTCCGGTGTTCCGATGTCGCTCCAAAAACCGCTCCGAGTCACAAAACCTCCAACACAATGACCTGCTTTCATCGCGTTTAGCAAAGCATCAATGAGAGAGGCCTCACCTTCAGGAGGGATGAAATTAAAAATAGCAGGTTCTATAATCGCAATGCCGCAGTAGAGGAAGAGGAGGTGCTCTGGATGAGAAAAGTTACCCTGAATATCAATGACACGATTTGATTTTTCATCGTAGCAAACATTGAGAGCTCCTCCTTCTTCACGCAGCAAGAGCGTGGCGATGGCGCCGCTGCCATGGTGTTGTCGTAGTAGGTCTTCTAGCGCGATGTTGGTTAAAATATCCCCATTGTGAATGAGGAAAGTTCCTTGCTCTAAAAAGTGACGGGCATTTCGCAAGCTGCCTCCTGTACCAAGGTAGGAAGGCTCTTTAAAAAAATGGAGCCGATGACCTTCATACGTTCCAAAATCACCATCTTCAGCATCTGGTGCCACACGAAACTCTTTATAAAAAGATTCCCAAAGATAGCGGACATTAATTCCGATTTGATCGATGCCTAGTGACAAGAGGTGATCGAGAGCAAAGGTGAGGAGTGGCTTGTGAAAAATCGGAACGAGTGGCTTTGGGATTTGCTCTGTCAAAGGCCGTAATCGAGTCCCCAAGCCAGAAGATAAAAGAAAAGCGCGGCATTCTCTCATGAGAAAAGTAGAGAGGATTTACTTTTTATCGTTAAAGCGAAGCCGCATTGGAATCATGTCGCTTTCATGAAATCCGTAGTGTGTATAAAACTTGCGGGCGTGTTTTTCCGTAAAATCGGTCAGCAAGGTAATCCGTAAAAAGTTTTTCCGGCGTGCATAGTCCAATGCATATTCCAAGAGGCGTCCCCCATAACCTTGGCCACGATGATCTCGGTGAATAACGAGATCTTCTAACATCAATACAAAGCCGCCTTCTGCAGTGCTGATCGTGATGAGTAAGTTGATCATGCCGATGATGCGAGGTCCATGACGCAACACGAAGACGCGTCCGCGATTCGGTTCTTCCAAAATCAGTTGCAGTCCTCTCACTTGTTTAGCATGGTCAGGGGCAAAATCAGATTCTTGGGTAAAAAGATCAAAGAGAAGTTCTGCCAACTCTGGCAGATCATCAATGGTTGCTGATTCGATTTTGTAGCCGTCTAACATGTTTTTGATGGTATAGTCTTTTTAAAAATCTTAAATAAAAATTGATGAACATAAAAAAAATTCTTTTTGCTGCTGCCATTCTTTGTCTTGCTGGCTGCGCTCATGACACGCGCCATCGCATTATCATTAGCGCAGCAGATCAAAAGATGTTGCTCTTAGAAGATGAAAAGCAAGTTGCGATTTATCGCATCTCTACCTCGAAATATGGACTCGGTGATCGCTTTGGAAGTTATGCCACGCCGGTTGGGCATTTGATTGTTTGTCAAAAAATAGGAGAGGGGATGCCGTGTGGCATGGTTTTCAAAGATCGCAAACCGACCGGCGAAATTTTATGTCCGAATGCTCCTGGTCGCGATCCCATTGTGACACGCATTCTTTGGCTCAAAGGAACAGAGCCACAAAATCGGAATGCTTACGCCCGCTACATCTACATTCATGGAACACCCGAGGAAAATAATCTAGGGCAACCTAAGAGCTATGGCTGCATTCGGATGAGCTCTGCCGATGTGGCTCAACTTTATGAGCGAGTGGGGAAGGGGACTAGGGTTGAGATTGTGGAGGAGCCGCTTGCAATGACTTCGAGTCGCTAAGAATTCCCTGGTAAATCGGGTTGATCCACTCCGGAAGATCTTCTTCAGGCAGATAAGTCTTTGCAATTTTTCCATTGACCATGCGGAAGATTGGGTGTGCTTCAATTCTGCTTTCGTCACTAATTTCTCTTGAATTATCAATAAAATAAGCGCGATCTACGATGCGAGCTGTTTCTAAAGAAAGTTTAAGAGAGCGCTCATAACGAGCACGGATTTTATCTTCAGGGACGGTATGTCCTCCCTGTTCCACTCTCCAGGCTATTCGCAGCATGTTGATTTCTGGATTTTCGGTGGCAACATAAACAAGTCGAATGAAAAATCCTGCTTCTTTAGCACGTCTGATAAAATCTACTTTCTCGGGAATCGAAAGAACTGTTTCAAAAAGCAATCCTTGATGCTCCTTGAGGCATTCTTCTCTAATTTCATCAGCACGCTGGGCTGCTTTTCTAATAGATGCTGGATCATTCCAACTACCGAATTGTTCTTGAGCGATGACATCTGGATTCACCTCGACGAGATTTTTAGTCCACTCTGGATAATTACTTTGGAGTGCTTTTGTGATTTCTGTTTTTCCTGAACCATTAGGCCCAGCTATAACAACTAAAACAGGCTTAATGGTAGCCATGAATGAGAGCGGGAGTTTCTGCAATGGTAGTTAGAAAATGCGCTCTAAACTCAGAATAAGAAAGCCCCGACTTGCCTGGCTTTTTATTGGCTTCACGAACTGCTTTGCTCATATCGTGGAGAGCATGTTCTAAATGATTAGCCTCTATTTCTGGGTCTTGGATTTGTTGTTGCATTCCTTTTTTCATAATGTGGGAAATATACAATGCATTTATAGCAACGTCAATTTTCTCTAAAAATCAACGCAAGCGTGTCACTAAAAATTAGTTTGAAGTTACAGTGTTTTATTTTACGCTCTTTCAATGAACATTATGAACAAATCAGATGTGTTAGAGTGCCTTCCAAGGTTGAACTCTCACGATCGATTAGAAATTTTTTCCTTCCTTTGCGCTTTTGAAGAAGAAAAAGATTTTTTTGAGACTTCTGTTCCTACAGTCGAAGAAAAACAACTTTTAGATAGAGAGCTTGAAGCTTATCAAAAAGATCTTGATGATGGAGTTCCTTGGGATGAAGTAATGGTTAGCCTTCTTAAAAAATGAAATGCCAGGTGACTCTTCGTCAAATGGCTCGCTTAGAATTAAGCGAAGCAAAACTATGGTATGATTCACAGCTTCCAGGTTTAGAAGAAATTTTTTTAAAGGCAGTGGATAAAGCATTAAAAAAGTTAGAAGACTCTCCAGAAATCTTCCCGCTTTATTATCTAGGCTTTAGGCGTCTTGATGATGCATCGCTTCCCATATAAGATTTTTTTTAGAGTTAATAAAAAGCGAGTGATTATTTTTAGAGTGCTTCATGCAAAAAGGGATCACTATAATATCAACATATAATTCTTCTCATGAACGACCTTCTTCTCAATTCCATTCAAGCAGCTGTGCAATCCGGTGATCTCCTTGCTGCTACGGCTGCCAACATCCAACATCTCCTCGAAGGAGCAACTTCTTCTCTCGAAGAACGCGTCATTCAGGAGCTCGTCGATTGTAAAGAATGGAAAGAACTCAACGATCGTTTTTTTAGGACCTTGGCTTTTGGGACCGGCGGTCTTCGAGGAAAGACGATTGGAAATGTCGTGACCACTGTCGAAGCTGGTAATAAGAGCCCCGACGGGCGACCTGAGTTTGCGTGCATTGGCACCAACTGCGTTAACAACTACAATATTGTGCGAGCAACGCGTGGCCTCGTGACTTATGTTGTCCAGTACCATCAACAACAAAAGCGGGCTGGAAAACCAAAAATCTGTATCAGCTACGACACCCGATTTTTTTCTCGCGAGTTTGCAGAGCTCACAGCAAAAGTTATTAGCGAACATGGTTGTGATGCCTTGATGTTTGAATCACCACGATCGACGCCGGAACTTTCTTTTGCCGTGCGGCATTGCAATGCGACGGCAGGGATCAACATTACTGCAAGCCATAATCCACCTGCCTACAACGGCTACAAAGTTTATTTTGAAGATGGCGGTCAAATCATCGAGCCTCATGTGACTTCCATTATCAAATTGGTTGATAGCATGGAGGGAGAAAAGTACGAGCCGCTTCCTGCCGCGGAGCAAGGCGAGAAGGTGATGTTGGGAGAAGAGATCGACAAAGTTTACAAAGAACGTCTCAAAACATTGGTGTTCGAGTCTTCCTTGTTTCAAAACAAGCCACCGCTTAAAGTCGTCTATACGCCGCTGCACGGGGTTGGTGGTGTCATTATTGTGCCATTGCTCCAAGAGCTAGGAATGACCTGCCTTCCCGTCGAGTCTCAAATGAAACCAGATGGTTGGTTTTCTACCGTGAAGTCGCCCAATCCTGAAAATGCCGAGGCGCTTACGCTCGGAATCGCTCTAGCAAATCAAAAAAAAGCTGATCTTGTTTTGGCTACCGACCCCGATGACGATCGCATGGGCGTTGCCGTGCGCAATGCTGCGGGAGAAATGGAGCTGCTAACCGGAAATCAAATTGGATCGTTATTACTTTGGTATCGCTTGAAACAACTTTTTGCGAAAGGGATCCTCAACGATTCAAATAAAAAACATGCCGTCATCATCAAAAGTTTAGTTACGACAGAACTTCAAAAAGTGATCGCTGAAAAATGGGGCGTGCGTTGCGTGGAGACGCTGACTGGTTTTAAGTACATTGGCGCTAAACAAGAAAAGTACGAGAACTTACTTTTAAAGTCTACTGATGCTGTGAATAACTGTGTCGCGCCGGTGCTCGCGCCATCGAGTAGCAACTCGCTCGCTCCCGCGAGTCTCGCCCTTACGGGCTGCCTAACGGCAGTTGATCCAGCGGCTGCCACGCCGCATGTATATAACTATACACTCAGTCGCTGTGTGCCGTCGGCTCCTTATTCTTCACTAGCCTCAGCGACTTTAAAAACAAGTTCTGAGCAAGTTGCATTGTCAGAAGTTAAAAAATGGTATCGCCAGCTGAATGAGGCAGAAAGCCGAGAGGCGCGCCTTCACGCTTCGAGTTATTTTATTTTTGGAGGGGAAGAGAGTTACGGTTACAACATGGGAGATTTTGTCCGCGACAAAGATGGAAATGCGGCGGTACTTTGTTTCTGTGAGGTTGCGGCATATGCGGCCAGCCAAGGCCTTTCGCTCATTGCGCTCTTGGATCAAATTTATTCTGAGTTTGGAATTTACTTAGAACGAGGGGAGTCACTGACTTTTGAAGGAGCCGAGGGAGCTGATAAAATGAAGCAGTTGATGGAGTCGTACACAAAGAGCCCATTCAAAAAAGTAAACAACATTCCAGTTGTAGCGCTTCGCGATTTTGAGGCAGAAGATCTTTGCGATAGTGAAGGGGAAGTTTATCCGAAAGAAGCGATGTTGATGATTAACCTCGAAGGTGATCGCCAAGTCGTTGTGCGACCTTCCGGTACCGAACCTAAAATTAAATTTTATCTCTTCACGGCGCGACGACCAGCAACAGGAAAATTTTCTTTGGAAGAAGTCCAAAAAATCAAACCAGCGTTAAAAGAAGAATTGGAGCAGCTGTGGCAATGGCTGAAGGAAGATCTGGAGCAGAGGGTGAAATGATTTTTAGCTTATCGTGAAAATAGGAATCCAAATTTAAAAATTATGAATTTTGGGAAAAATTTTGTTTGGGGAGCAGCAACAGCTTCTTTTCAAGTTGAAGGAGCTGCGCAGGAAGAAGGTAAAGGACTCTCTGTTTGGGATGTCATGTGTCAAAGATCAGGAAAAATTTGGCAAGGACATTCAGGTGATATTGCCTGTAATCATTATCATCGATATAAAGAAGATGTTGCTCTAATGAAGGAAATAGGCCTTAAGGCGTATCGTTTTTCTATTTCATGGCCACGAGTTTTACCACTCGGCATTGGTAAAGTTAATGAAGCTGGCCTCGCTTTTTATGATCGTCTTGTTGATGAACTCCTTTCTTTAGACATAGTTCCTTGGGTGACTCTCTTTCATTGGGATTTTCCATATGAACTCTACTGTAAAGGGGGATGGCTTAACCGAGAAAGTGTAGAGTGGTTTGCGGATTATACATCTATCATTATCAATCGTCTCTCTGATCGTGTTGCTCACTGGATGACACTCAATGAACCTCAATGTTTTATTGGTTTCGGTATGGAATCTGGTATGCATGCTCCGGCTGACCAATTGGGTCGCAAAGAAATTCTTCGAGCGGCCCATCATGTTTTATTAGCCCATGGGCGTTCGGTGCAAGTCATTCGTTCCTCGGCAAAAAGCAAACCAATGATTGGTTGGGCTCCTGTTGTCTTTACAGCCTATCCTGCAAGCAACCGAGAAAGTGATATTGCTGCTGCACGCGAAACGATGTTTGCGCACGAGTCATGTTCTAAGATCATTAATGATCGTAATATTTCTGTCTGGAATAATACCTGGTGGGGCGATCCTGTTGTTTTTGGGAATTATCCGCAAGATACTTGGAATGCATTTGGTGATGCTGTTCCTAGGATTGAAACTGATGATATGAAAATAATTTCTCAACCCATCGATTTTTATGGAGCCAATATTTATACGGGATTAGAAGTTTATAAAGATAGTAATGGGAAAACAGCAGCAACAATACCCCCAGCAGGAGCCGCTCTAACAGCATTTCGCTGGCCTGTAACACCGGACTGCCTTGAGTGGGGAGTTAAACTACTTTATGAGCGCTACCAACAACCCATTGTTATCACCGAAAATGGTATTTCTTGTCATGACTGGCCATCTCTTGATGGAAAAGTGCACGATCCTCAACGTATTGATTTCCTCCATCGCTATCTTTGTTCCTTAGCCAAAAGTATTAAAGAAGGGGTCGATATACGTGGTTATTTTCAGTGGTCACTGATGGATAACTTTGAATGGGCAGAAGGATACAAGGAACGGTTTGGACTTATTTATATTGACTATCCAACACAGAAACGCATTTTGAAAGATTCTGCAACATGGTATCGTAGTGTTATTGAAAGTAATGGTGAAGTGCTGCATTCAAAGTTCCGATCGAGTTAATGATTGGAAATAGTATAAAGTTCCTTGAGAACTTGATAAGCGGGGCGTGGATTGCGGTCAATATCAACAATGCCCCACCATTCTTCATTAAAAACATAATCAGGGTAAGGGCCTCCATGGCCAAAAGGATCTGTTATTCCATAATTATCATGCTCGTATGGAGAGCCTTGAGGTTCTTTCCACCATTCATCACACCATTCATAACTACATCCACCAATTAATATAGAGGAGGGATCAACAGCCGATAAATTATGATGAATTTTTTTTAGAAGACTATATGTTGCTATTTTTTGAGACTCATCATCTTCAGAATTAATTGTTGTATTAAAAGCATCTGCTCCAAATTCTCCTATATAGAGCGGCTTGTTGCTTAATGATGACCATTGATGTAATCGATGGCTCAAAGTTAAACCGTGATAAATATTCAGCCCATATATATCAATTCCTTTAAAATCAATAGTATTCCAGAATGCTATATCTGTTGGAAGGCCTCCTATCACAGTACTGACAGGGTGAGTAGTATCTAGTATTTTGATATAAGAAATAGCATTTTTAACTAAAGCACTGGACCTGTTATATCCAAGACCTTCAGGATTGGCAGGATCACGATTCCTGCTATAAAAACAATTAAGATTCCATTCATTACCAACTTCCCAAATTAATGTTGAAGGGTGATCTTTGAGTGTTAAAATAGTGGAGGTTACTTTTTCAAAAGAAGCCTCATAATAATTGAGAGCAGGGACAATGGTTCGCAATTGATATTTAACGAGTAGATCAAGAATGCGTTGATCCAATAAAGGCTCATAGGTCCTAATAGTATTGATGCCGGCATCATGCATCATCTGAAAGTCTTTTTCTATGAGGTCAATATCTTCTTTTGTGGGATTTAAAGTAATAAGACCAGTAGGATGCGTGCCTCCTTTGCGAACAGGGTTGTAGCAAATTCCTTTCATAATAAAAGGATTTCCATCAACAATTAGTTGCCTGCCTAGCACTTTAATATTTCCTGTAAGAGCAGGAAGATTGCTTTTAAAAATATCGTTAGAAAGGAGTTCGTTTTTTTTAGTCTGTACTGAAATATTATCGGAACAAGAAATATTAGAACTAGCAAAGAGTGAAAAACAAGGGCCTACACTTAGTTGAATAATAAATAATAGGATATTAAAATGCTGCTGCTTTTTGGGAGATTTCATGAAAGGGGGATTAGGAGAGGGATCAAAAAAGTATCGTGTTTTGTTAAAAAAGCACGTGAAAAAACACGTGAAGTGTATATTAAAATTTTTTTATTTCTGTAAACAAAAACTTGATTAAAAACGCTTCTTAGAGGGTGTCTTGAAATTCAATGATGAGCTTTTTTAAGTCGTTTGAGCATTGTTCTTGTCATAGCAACAAAAAAAACGTTTCACTGGTGTAACCGCAATATTCATAATCTTTGCTCAAGCTTCTGTAACGATTTATCCAAGCAAAAGTTCGTTCTACTACCCACCTTCGAGGTAATATTTTGAAGCCATCTGAAGTATCAATGCCACCTTCTCGAAGATAGAGGGTGTCTTGAAAAAGCTAAAATCGCGCATTACGGCGTTGCTGTGATGTGCACCTTCGTCGAGTATTACTTAGAGCCTGTCCCAGTGACCTGGGATCCTTTATTTAAGGTAGTTTGAGGGCGAAAAAGATTGAGGCATAAGCAGTGA
>JAIEQF010000010.1 GCA_019747895.1 Chthoniobacterales bacterium | reverse complement strand
TAAGCGTTGGGATCTTGTGAGCTCTGAAAAAACATTACTGACTGGAAAATTTGCTGAGGGACTCGCTAAAGGAGAATCAAAAGGCCTCACAAAAGGACGTGCTGAAGGTGAAATGAAAGCCAAAACTGAAATGGTTCGCAATCTTCACCAGCTTGGGATTCCTATAGAAAAAATTGCTATAGCCGCTAAACTCTCTCACCAAGAAGTAGAAGATATCATATACCTTTGACGGATGAATTTTAGGAATGCGACTCGCTTGCTCCCGCAAGGCTCGCCCCTTCGGGGCTGCCTTTGGCATTCGATCTCGCCCCACCTAGGGCTCGATGTTATTACGCAGGAGTTTTTGGGGCTAGCCAGGCGTCAGAGCGTTCTGCTACCGAGGTAACAGTAGCGACGACAACGCCGCTAACCAGAATATTTCATACTAATTCTACTGCGGCTTGCGAGAGTCTGATGTATACTGCGTCAGTCTCGAATTGCATTCCTCTTTGTCTGAACCCTACAGTCGTCGTCGCAATTCATCGTCTTCCTTGTCTACATAAGGCTGCGCGGCGCCTCGCTACGAATCAGTATGAAATATTCGGGCTAGCCTTCCTCAAACGCTTATTCATGAAAATTCTCGCCCTTGATTCCTCTACTTCGATTGCTTCCATTGCGTTCTTGGAATATCAATCATCTGGTGAAGAAAAAATTCTTTTTCATTTTAACCAAACACAACAACGCACCAACTCCTCCATTTTTTTTGAAGGCTTAGAAACAGTTCTTCAACAATGCGGAAAACCAGATCGCGTTGTCGTCGGCTTAGGACCTGGTTCGTACAATGGTCTCCGTTCCAGCATTGCAGCGGCACAAGGGCTTGCTTCTGCTTGCAACATCGAACTCATCGGCCTTCCCTCGATCTTAGGCTTGGAAGCAGGAGCCAGAGAATGCTGGGTTGTTGGTGATGCTCGTGGAGGTCAATATTGGCTCGCCGCTTTATCTCACCATCAATTGTTAGAGGAACCTTTTTTGCTAGCACCCGCTGATCTTCCAGATCATTTAAAAAGATATCCTCATTTTTCATTGGTAGCTTCTCAAGAATTACCCAACCTACCCTCTTCGCTCAAGCTCACCATCCAAACACCCAATGCCGGCATTTTAGCAAGACAAGGAAAGCATGCGACGCCTTCAGCTTCTTTAGAACCACTCTACCTCAAGCAACCTCACATTACGAAGCCACGACCATGATGAGAAAAATCTTTTTCCATTTCTTTTTTTCCGTTGCAATTATTTTAACACTTCGCGCAGCAACAAATGAACCTATCGTTGAAAACCCCAAGCCAACGTGGGAAACACAGCTGCAGGCAAGGACCTTTCAATTTTCCATTCCGGCACCACGAGGTCAGATCACCGATCGAAATGGAAAGCCGCTAGCTCAAACTCGCGTCAGTTACAACTTGTCGTTGCAGTTTCCAACACCCTTGTTGATGACTGATGAAAAAGCGCTGCTCTTTGCAAAACAGTATATCACCTTTGCTCAAGGAACGCTGAAACATCCCATCACAATCAGCGATCAAGCGATTATTAATCATTATCGCCATCGTGGACTCTTGCCATTGGATCTCATTGAAGATCTTTCTCCCGAAGAGTTGGTCATTGCACAACGAGGAATCTCTCCTTACCTCACAGTACGACAAACCTACTTTCGCTACTATCCTCAAAATTCCCTCGCCTCGCACTTGATCGGCTACACGGGCCGACAAGCGCCTCTCTCTACGCGCCTCATTGAAAACAAAGATTTTCTTTTTCCAGAAACAGAAGGTCGTGAAGGAATCGAGCAGGTTTTTGACAACCAATTACGCGGGCACCCTGGAAGTTTTTTTGTCACTTACAATCAAGATGGAAAAAAAAGTTCTGAGCGCACCGCTCAAGCTCCTATTCCAGGCAACAACGTTGTCACAACCATCGATCAAGATCTTCAGTCGCTTTGTGAAAAAGTGCTTCGCGAAAATTGCAAACGCGGCGCCATGGTTTTTATCGATCCAGCTAATGGCGAAATCGTAGCCATGGCTTCGCAACCTGGGTTTAATCCGAATGCCTTTATCCCGATCGTGAATCCAAAAGTTTTTGAACAACTCACCAAAGATCCTGATGTGCCACTCCTGCCTCGCGCCTTTCGCTCAGCCTATCCTCCAGGATCTTCGTTTAAAACCGTTGTCGGTATTGCTGCGCTAGAATCAGGACTCATCGGACCTACCGATACTTTTCACTGTCCTCCAACTTTTGATGTTGGCAATGTTACTTTTCACAACTGGAAAAAAGTCGACGCAGGAAAACTCAACTTTGTTCAAGCATTCACTCAATCGTGCAACACCTGGTTTTATCAATGCGGTCTTAAAATAAAAGCGCAGCCGATCATTGATTGGGCTCATCGCCTCGGCCTAGGCCGTCGCACGGGCATTCCACTCAAGGCAGAAGCCAAAGGAAATATTCCTGATGACACTTACATGCTGCGAGTGCAACATCGAAAAATTTTGCCTGGAGACATCGCTAACATGAGCATTGGTCAAGGCGATATTCTCATCACCCCGCTTCAAGCAGCGCAAGAAATGGCCATCATTGCTGCAGGAGGAATCTTCCACCAAACGCGACTTGTGAAACAAATTCAGTCTCCTGACAACAAAGTCATCTCTGCTTATCCTGATCGCCTACGTGCCAATCTCAACATGGATCCAAACGTTTTAACAACGTTGCGTGAAGCCATGGTCGATGTCACAGAAGATGCTCAAGGAACGGCTCACCGCGCTCAAGCTCCTGGCATTCACGTTGCCGGAAAAACAGGAACAGCACAATGGGGCCCAACCAACAAACAACGCACCGCAGCTTGGTTCATTGGATTCGCTCCAGCAGATCACCCGCAGTATGCCTTTGCAGCTGTCTACGAGGGCGAACCAGGCAACAACAACGTTCACGGCGGAAGCCAAGCAGCTCCGCTGATTGGAAAAGTTTTGCAGCAGCTTTTTGCAAAACAAAAAGAGACCATGCCTGTTCTCAAAGCCATCCCTATCTCTTCGCCTAACAGCACAACCAATAACGCCCTTCCAACTTCTTCTCCTGCTCCAAGCAATGAGGAAGATTTATCGGATTAAAAAACATTGAGTATTTTACAAGACAAGACTGAGAGGGTGCGATTAAAAATAAACATGCTCTTTCCGTCGCGACAGCAGGACCCAAAATATGAACATCCAAACCAATTTTATTAAATTCTCTTGTTGTTTGTTTCTTTTTTTTGCTCACGAAATAAAAGCTCTCGCCAGCAATTCAGATTATCAAATTTCAAACACTACTGAGCTTTACAAAAATGTGGCACCAGAAGATGGTGGTGGCGTTGACCTAAGCGGGTCCATTGACCTCAATGATCCTTCGATTGATCACTCTCAGCTATATGAATCACACACGATAAAAATCAGTCTCAATCAAGATCAATTTAATTCGCTCTTCTTTTCTGAACAATCACTTCCTCCAGCAAGCATCAGTATTGATTACATCGGCAATATTCCTAATTTGTTGGATCTTTCACTAACTACACAATATTTCCCAGGGAATGAACAAACACTCTCTTTTGTTTACGAAGGCGTCATTTCATCATCTCTCGATCCTTCTTTAGAAACAGAAAAAGATTTTTTCACCCCAGCACAGTTACATTACACACCAAAAAATGCTCTTCTTTTACCAAATCATGATAGTACCACCACACTTCGCTATCATCTTTACTTAAACAAACCCTACATTGACTATTCACAAGGATATCAAGAAAAGAAATCAAAACTAGTTAGAATAATTATAGACGTAAAAGTAATTTCCATTCAGCAGGCTGAGAACCTGTCTTCAAACTCGCTGAGGCCAGTGAAGAACAAGGAATCGCGGGCGCACAGCGGGCTGAGTGGTATAGTTACCTACAGTCAAATTACTTAGAAATTACAGGGAAGAACGCAGGGATTTTTAGAAAAGGACAGGCCGAAGACCGAGCGCTATCTAAACGATAACGGGACGGGATGAGAACGCAGTCTTTTCCTAAAAAGGACAAGTCAGTTGCTTGTAAGTTCTAAGTAATTTGACTATATAACTCAACAAATTTGCTAATCTGACAAAAAAGCATCTTTTCAAAAACCATTCGCCTTCGGACAAATGTCGAAAGAAGTCTATTTTTGAGGCAGAGCCTCGGGAAGCACCACTCGTTGCACCAGGAGCATCAGCAAGCTGATTGCTAAAAAATAGAATGGCATCGGAAATAATGTTCCATTATGAAGACTTCCCATTCCGAACGTGAATAATGAAGTGCCGATATAATAAAAAAAACTAAAAAGACCAGAAGCTGTTCCTACACACCATTTGTAATCGACTAATGCCAGAGCAAGAGCATTTGTCATAGCCATGCAAATACCAAACATCAGGCTCATTTGAGAAACAACAGTTACCACAATCAACACGCCTCGCGACAGCGGCACAAATACATTCAGTAGAATGACGGTTGAAAAAAACAGGGTTCCAGCAAAAATAATTTTGAGACCATAGACCATGATCCGCTGAGAAGTATGCGTGTCATGCAGCTTCCTAGCAAGCATGCCCCCGAAAAAAGTGCCTGCAGCCAGAAATATAAAAGTAACCCCATAGTTTTCTGGCGAGAGCTTTAACAAGGTCATGAGATAAAAAGAACCTTCTGCAAAATAACTAAAAAAAATCCCGTTAGCCCCCGCTACAACAAATCCCAACGCCATGACTTTTTTATCTCGGAGCAACCTCCAGGCAACATCAAGCAGTGAAACAGACCCGTGATTTTCCCTCTGATGCGTTTCATTCAGAGTCAAAGCAACGGATACGATCAAAACAAAGCCAGAAAGGGCGAGCAACAAAAAAGTCGCAGCCCATCCAAAATGCTCAGCAATAAAGGTACTCATCATAGGTCCGATGATAGGAAAAATGGACAAAGAAATACCAACAAGTGCATACATTTTTCCCAAAGCCGATCCATGAAAAGAATCCCGAACGACAGCCTGTGCCAGCACGCTTCCGATGCTTGCTCCAAAAGATTGCAACAATCGACTCGACATCAACCCCGTGATCGATTGAGAATAATAACAACCAACACATCCGAAAACAAAAATCAAAAGCCCAAGCAGAATACAAGGTTTACGACCAAAATGATCAGACACTTTTCCAAAAAAGAGAGTCCCCAGAGCAAACCCTAAAAAATAAATCGTAAGCGTATATTCCACCATCCCAGCACTTGTGTGCAGTGCACGCGCAATCGTTGGGAGCGAAGGGGCATAAACTGTTTCAGAAAGCTGCGAAATCCCAGCCAGTGCAACAATTAACCATGCAGCTGGTAAGGAAGTAGAATTTTTAAGCTTCATGCGGGTTAAAATCCGCAGCGTGGTACGAACTCCGAACCAATGGACCACTCGCAACAAAAGCGAAACCTTTACCACGAGCAACTTCACCGTAACGATCGAAGGTTTCTGGAGTGATATATTCAATGACAGGGAGATGCTGTGGCGTTGGGCGCAGGTATTGGCCAAGTGTGAGAACGGTGACATTGGCTTCTCGCAAATCATCCATCGCCTGAAAAATTTCCTCTTCTTTTTCACCAAGGCCCAGCATCAGACCACTCTTGGTCGACATTTTCCACTGAGCAACCTCAGCAAGTTCGCGAGCTCGTTTTAAAAAATCGAGTGACAAACGATACTTCGCACGCGAACGCACGAGTGGCGTGAGACGTTCGACTGTTTCTAAATTATGATTGAAAATGTGAGGACGCGCATCGACAACGGTTTGTAGTGAGTTCTCCTTGCCATTGAAATCCGGTGTCAAAATCTCAATCGTAATCGTCGGATCCATCTCGCGAATCGCCTCGATCGTTTTTGCAAAATGGAGGGCGCCGCCATCTTTCACGTCATCACGTGCTACCGCTGTTATGACAACGTGCTTGAGTTTCATTCGCCGAATCGCCTCGGCTACGCGTTGCGGTTCATCTTCCTCAAGCGCTAACGGCTTCGCTGTATCAACAGCACAAAATCCACACGCACGGGTACAGCGATCTCCTGCAATCATAAAAGTTGCCGTTCCCCCACTCCAACATTCCCAACGATTGGGACACTGTGCACTTTCACAAACCGTGTGGAGACGAAGGTCCGAGATCAAAGCTTTGGTCGAAAAGAAAACGGGATTGGAAGGAAGTCGAACTTTAATCCAGTCAGGCTTTTTTTCCTGATGGAGGGAGGGATCAATTTTGGCGAGAATCATCGGGACAGCTTACAGGTTGTAGGTTACAGGTTACAGGAAAAAATTATGAAAGGTCACCGGCAAAAAACCTCTTTATTTGACCTGCAATGGGCCTCTATTAGGTTGGGTGCTACGACCATAGCGGCCTATTGAGAAGCCAATGTTTTCAGCAAATCATCCAGATGATCAAGATGTTGCCAATCATTTTGTGTATTCTACTGGAGAGAGCATTTGGTAGTTTTCTCTGTAAAACTGGATCTAATTTCTCTGCTTCCGACATGCCCCATCGTTATACTTTTTACTAATAACTTTTAGGATTTTCTGGTCACCAACTCCTCCGATTCATCAATGCCCGCTGCAAGGTGATCGGATCAGCATGCTCGATGCCGCCACCAGCCGGAAGGCCTTGAGCAATGCGCGTCAGCTTGATGCCTTTGGGAGTAATCATCTCAGCAAGATAATGAGCCGTCGCCTCCCCTTCGACATCGGCACCAAGTGCTAAAATAATTTCTGAAGGATGTTCCGATTCGATACGATTTAATAATTCTTCAATACGAAGTTGTTCAGGCCCGATTCCATCAAGCGGCGAGAGCTTTCCACCAAGTGCATGATATCGGCCCCGGAAGGCCCCTGTCCGCTCGAGCGGCAAAATATCAGTCGCCATTTCGACAACGCAAAGTTCTTTTCCAGCACGGTCTGCGCCAGCACAAAGAGAACAGCATTCTTGTTCTGTAAAAAATCCGCAGAGGCGACATGTTTTTAATTGTCGTGTAGCACGAGTGATAACCGTTGCGAATTCCTCAGGATGAGCCCGCGGCGATTGCAGCATCCAAAGCGCGATGCGCTCCGCACTACGAGGTCCTATGCCGGGAAGACGGCGAAGCTGCTGGATGAGCTGACGAAATGATTCTGGGTAATCAAGCATGGGGAAAATTCACAGGGACGGAAGGGATAAAAAAAGGTTTTTAAAAAGCTAAATAAAATTTTGAAAAGCGACACTAGCATTTGTTGGAGGATAATTAAGAAAATCTAAAGTCTAAATTTATTTTTTGTCTTTTTCTATCCCTTCCATGGGTTCCATCCCTGTGAATTCTTTCTTTTGCATTCTTCCAGTTAAAAAATCGCTTCTGTTAAAATAACTTGCTCAGGCGTCAATTCGTTCCCACCACGACGAGCTCGATCAATTCGTTCCAAGTAGAGATCCAATGCTTTATCAGAAATACCAGCAATGCGAGCTGCGGTAAAGGCCTCCACCGCTTTGTCCCATTCTTGTTCTCGGAAAAAAATAACTCCTCGCCAAAAAAGATTACGGCTTCGTTCGCGCTCTGCCGACAAGGCCTGTTTGGGAGCCAATGCTTCATAGAGCTCCACGCGACGTCGTAATCCTTTTCGTTGCAAAAGATCAATCGGTCGAAACTCGATCGTACTTTCGGCCATCGCATAAGTCGCAGGCCCAACTAACATGCGACATCCATAATTGTGGCACGCAGCACTCAAGTAAGATGCAAATTCCACCACTGGACCCGCAACGCTATAATGATTTAATCGGGTCCCACCAAATCTACCTGCAATCATTTCTCCGGAGTTGATTCCAATGCGAACATCGAGACGCTGTTGCCAACGCACATCGCATTGATAGTTGAGTTCATCAAGACGAAGCATCAAATCATAAGCTGCTCTCGTCGCCTTGGCTCCATGATTCAACACTCCTGGCATCGGAAGAGGAATGCCAAAAATCACACGCAGACTATCTCCAGAACATTCCTCGAGATATCCTCCAACTTCTACAAGAAAATCAGAAGCTGTCTGCAAATAAAGATTCGTCATCGCAATATAATCTTCGGGCTTCAATAGCTCCATCAACTCAGCATTGTTGTTCAGGGAGCAGATTAAAAGACTTCCCTCTTTGCGTTCTCCTAAAAATGCTATCGCGGTCTCTCCATTAACTAATTTTCGCAATAAGGAACGATTGAGACGTTCTCCGAGCAAGAGCTGAAGCCGCGGATAACGGGAACCAACAGGCGTTTTTAAAAAAACAAGTGAGAACAGATATCCCAATACCAGTGCAGCTATTGCAGAAAAAGGAGGAACGTCAAAATGATAAAGTCCAAGAACCAGACTACCCGTGCCTACAAGAAGTGCTGTTAAAAAAAACAGTAAGAGCCGTTCCTTGCGCAAGCTTAGATGGATGTTGACCCAAATTGTCAGGAAGGAAATCAAGCAAAGGAAAAAAATCAAGAGTCCTTCACTCTCTTCTGGCTTGGTCAAAGAAAATGGAAAAAGCTTTTTCCAAATCAGCTCCAGCGGCAAGAAACAACCGGTTAAGACCATCATCCAAACAATGGCACCAGAAAAAACTCCCAATAAAAGTGCAACTTTAAAATTTCTCATGCTCGAAGGAGCCTACAGACTAGACACTGCAGACTACAGGAAAAAATTTGACTCGTTGCTCATTGCTCTTTATTTAATTTTAGAATAGGCTCATCCAAGTCTGATTATGAAACAACACTCCTCTTCTCACCAACCTATCAGCGTCGTCACAGGAGGCGCTGGTTTTCTCGGCTCTCACCTTACCGATCGTCTTTTAAAAGAAGGCCATTTTGTCATTGCCGTTGATAATTTTATCACAGGAAGCCCTCTTAACTTGGAACATCTCGCTGGAAATAATAATTTCAAATTCATTCGCCAAGATGTCACGGAGTATATTTTTATTCCTGGAAAGGTTGATTACGTCTGGCATTTCGCAAGTCCTGCAAGCCCAATTGATTATCTCGAACTTCCCATTCCGACACTCAAGGTAGGATCGTTAGGAACGCATAACGCCCTTGGTCTTGCTCGCGAAAAAGGAGCTGCTTTCTTGCTGGCATCAACTTCGGAGACTTATGGCGATCCACTGATTCATCCTCAGACGGAGGATTATTGGGGCAATGTCAATCCCGTTGGACCGCGCGGCGTCTATGATGAGGCAAAACGTTTTGCTGAAGCCATCACGATGGCCTATCACACTTTTCACAAAATGGACACGAAGATCGTCCGCATTTTTAACACCTATGGGCCTCGCATGCGCTTGCGAGACGGACGAGTGGTGCCTGCTTTCATCGGACAGGCCTTGACCAACCAACCCCTCACTATTTTTGGTGACGGAAGTCAGACACGAAGCTTTTGTTATGTTTCTGACCTCATCGATGGAATCTTCCGCCTCATGATGAGTGACTATCATTCTCCTGTGAACATCGGCAACCCTCGCGAAATGACCATCCGTCAATTTGGCGAAGAGATTTTAAAGTTAATAGGAGCCAGCTCAACGCTAGAATTTAAGCCGCTTCCCGTTGATGATCCTAAGGTCCGCCAGCCTGATATCACTCGCGCTAAAACGATTCTAAAATGGGAACCTAAAGTCGATTTTGAGGAAGGGATTGTTAAGACGATCGATTATTTTCGTTCGAGGGTGTGAAAGGTATATCACCATACACACACTTCCTTAGTTTCAGGGTGTGTTATTCTATTATAGAGATCAACTCGCTCCTTCGCTTCACTCGTGGCCCGATAGTTCATAAATGTGTCAAAGTCCAAAGTGCGTGTTTCATCTACGTTGAGAATATCATCCATGCAATATCGAGCATATCTTTCAGCTAAACTAGCTCGGTAAAAATTAAAAGAATTACTTTCATTAATAAAATAAGCTAATGCTACAGCATCGCTCTTGATGGCATGCTTCAACGTAGGCCACCGGTTCATGCCATCATCGTGGCAACGAAGTTGACTATAGTACCTGCCGTTAAAAAGAGTTGAACGCTCTCCTTGAGTTAAGGATATTGCTAAGTTAGCATAGTCTTGCGATTTCCAATTGTCTTCATGAACAATTTGAACTTGTTCTGCCGATAGAACACTGGGATTATCTTCCCATTCTTTACAACAAGCAGCTAAAGCAAAGAGCCTTCCGATTTGCTGCATGTTATCACTAGAGGTTGATTCATACCAATCTGGCGTACTCTTCGGATATGGATAAGCACTCTCCATCAAAAAACGCGCTGCCCGCAAGTGATAGTAAGCAGCTTCGGGATTATTCTGATTACTTACTCCTCTCTCGAGTTCCCTCAAAGAAGCTAACATGTTAATTCCGCGGTAACCTCTTCCAATCATAGGGACCATATCTCCTGGAGTAAGCTGCTGAGATAATGTAACATCTAAAGTCATTTTGATGCGCTCTAGTGCAGATGGGCCAGGGAGAATGAGGCTTTGCTCCGCTAATTGAGGATCAGAATGCCCATCTGTTAATGATGAATTGACATAACGGATCATATTATTTGCTTTCTCTAAAAAATCATAATCTGATACTTCTACTGCCTCTGAATTGTTCTCTATTTCGTTATTGCTGCGACTTAATAATTCCAAAAAAAGAATCATATATCTTAATTTTTCTTGTAAGGTAGAAAGAGGATTGATCTGCTCCTGACCATTTTCATCAACGAGGAACTCCGGTTTATCCTTATTGAGAGCAGCAACCTCATAATATGTTTGATTAAATTTGAAAGTGATGTTGTGGCATAAGTATTGAAAAATCTGCTTTTTTAAGTCCGCTTGCGCCTTCTCCATAGAAAGTTTTTCAGCTCCAAGAACCGTTTCATCAAATGGAGCCCCTCTGACTAATTCATTAATAGCTGCACGACCAATGGGTACTGTTCCTTCTTGGAGCTTTTTAACAATCTCAGCAACAGGGGATAGTTGTTCAATTCGCTTGAGAGCAACTTGTTGCTGTTCTTTGAAAGAAATAGACTCGTGAAGAGAATAAGCAAAAAATTCCCAATTTCTTAAACGTGGCACTGTTTTCCCATTAAAAATTTTTTCAGCTAATTTACTTCTCTGCTGCCCTAATTCAATGGACCTTTCTAGGAACGAAACTAACTTCGCTTTGTTTTCTAAATTTTTTTCCAATATTGGCAACTTGGAATCAATTGAAAAACCTATTTTTTTGATCTCATTAAGAACTTTAATTTTTTCCTGCAAAGAGTCAGCCTCTTCAAATTTCGCAACTAAGCCTTGAGCTGATGGAGCCGAAGGCAAAATAAATTTTAAGAATCCTCCAACTAAGTAGGAATCCCCCCCCAAAGACTCATCGCTGATATTTTCAGCAATCTCTTGTTCTTTCTTTAATAAGGCGTCGATCCGCTCTTTGAGCGACACTCTTTCAATGCGGCCTTCTGCATCTAAACGATAAGGGAGATCATGTGCCACACAATAGGCTTGTTGAACACAACGAAGTATTGTTTTAATATGGTTCTCTTGCTGCTCAGGAGGTTGAGCTTTAAATGCATTAGTCTCTTTAATTTTGTTGCGCCAGTCTAAACCTGCAAAAAAAGGATTTGGATTTAATTGCCCTTGTTCGATCCCTGAAACTAGCAAAGCATCTGTTTCAGGATCTATGCAGCTTTTGATTCGTTCTAAGAACGCTTCAATACGAACAGCCTCCAGACTCTTATCTGGTCGCATTGTGACCTGACCACTGTTACTCTCAGGATTTCGAGGATTACCATTTTTTTCTGAAGCAAGAAGATTGTTTTCTTCAATATGAGGCATTCTATTACCTCGAAGAATTAAACAAGAATAGGAAAAATTGCCCCTCAGGTCTTGTTGTCGTTGTGAATCAATTGGTTCATTTTTCTCGCTATTATTTCTCTTCCCCGGCTTCATCATCAGAGGAGAAGTTTTTAGATCTTCTGAAGTTGCCGAAGAATTTGTTAAAGAAGTTGTTATGAATAACGAAAAGAGAACAAGAGGGAATAACATGATGATAGATAAGATTACGCAATTTAAGCTGTTCGCTCGAAATTACAAATGAAAAAATTTAGGACTCGCCTATTATTGGAACGTTGAGTATCATTCCGGCCATTTGCCCGAATGAATGCGTTAACCATCTCCCTAGAAACAAGTTCGCTGCGCCTCGTTGAATTTTCGAGCACGAAAGGTCGTTTGATGGTACAGAGGGAAGAGATCCTATTTTTTTCTAAGACCTCATCGCATCGGCAGGTTTTAACTCAAGAAATTCAAGATGCTCTTCGAGAGATAAAAAAATCATGGGGATTATCTAATGCCGCTCCTACCCTTCACTGCATCTTCTCCTCTGACTTCGCACTCCTTCGAGTAGCAACCTTTGAAAAGCCTTCTCATTTTATACCGACTTCTACACTTGTGCAACGTGATGCAGAGCAATTTCTCCCTCTGTCACTAGAACAAGTCAGTGTCGCCTACCAAGAAATTGGCCAAATGAAACACGATGGCTCCAAAACCGTGGCCTATGCAGCAATGCGAACGGATTTTTTAGAAGCGATTACTGAATCTATCAGTGAAGCAGGATTTTGCATTCAAAAAATAAGCCTTCTTCCGCTCTCATTGTACGCTTCATTAAAAGCTTCAAAAGAGGCCCTCTTGATTGATCTTGCTGAGCAAACACTCAGCTTCTTCTTGTTCTCGACAGAAAAAAACCTGTGCCATGTCGGCTTTCACTCTCTTGGTAATTTCAGCAGTGCTCCTTGTGAACAAGAGACTGGCTTACCTTTGCTTCTGATTGCTTATTTGAAGAAAGAGATTCACTCCTTGATCCATTCTAAGGGCTTTTTAGCTCCATGCTGGATTATAACAGCCCATGCGCCAGAGAGAAAGACGAGCCAGCTTTCACTCTTTCTTAAAAAAGAGTTTGGTATCCCATCCGTTGTCATCGATCCCTGCCTCTTGCTGGCTGGTGATTATAAAGAGTCTTTAATCACAACGCTCCCTAACAGAGTCAGACTTCGATCACTCCTTTATCAAAAAGAAGATCCTCTGACACCCACAAAAAAAACATCATGGAAACGTTTTTTAAGAATTAAGCAGCTTAATATTAGCTCCGTTAATAAGTTTACAGCTCCCTCCATTGCCCAATTTCAAAAGAAGCAACGCTCGCTATTTCTAATCTATACCCTAGGCCTCTTTATCCTTTTATTTTCAGCGTTGAGTCTTGTGCATGATTATGTTGACAACAAAAAAATCACTCAAGAGAAACTGAAAGCTTCCATCCGCTTAAAAGAACGCCAGCTTCAACTGGAAGGGTTGCGCCGAGATATTGAAAAACTTTCAGGTACAGAAGATGTTAAGAAAAAGCTAGAAGAACTTCAAGCCGCTCATGACAGATGGCCACTCCTTATTGGCCAGCTTCACAAGTGTGCTCCTCCACGCGGAATATGGATTACGCAGCTGACTCCTATCAGCCAGGAGGCAAAAGAAAATAAAACTCTCTGTGAAATAAGTTCATTAGAAATCAAGGGCCTCTACTTGGAGGGAATGAACGGGGAAGCGCTTGTCCATGAATGTGCAGACAAATTAGCAACCTCCTCTCTTTTTTTAAGATCTAAGAAGGAAGGTTTCATCTTGTCATGTTCTAAGGAAGATGGAACGGCCTATGCCTACCCATTCAGCTTTCAACTCCCACTTTATTCTCCCATTCGGCAATAAATATGAAAAAAAGTTACTCCGCTTTTTATCACTTCTTTTTTATTACATTGAGCGTGGTGTTGCTCGCTTCGCTTTTTGTAATAGCTGTCTTTTCATTTTATAACAAACGCCAAAAGCAAAAACTTAATGATTTAATTTTACAGAAAATTAATAGTGAAGAGAGAGAAATTTTAATGCTAACAAAACAATTAACTGACTTAAAAAGCAAAGCAATCACACTTTCTAAAGAAAACTTAACAACAGCTAATAGCAGTTATATTTTATCTAAAATAGAAGAAAATAACTTATTAAGCCCAATAGATTTTGAAAATGAAGTGAGGAATTTCCTGGCTCAATTTGAACATCAAACCTCTGTAAAAAAAATTGCTCTTCCTAGTAACTTTTTTTCAGAGTTTGAGCGAAAAATACTTTATTCTAAAAAAACAGAAAAAGAGATGCAACACAAACAAAAACAGTTTGTTTTAATGAAAAACATCTTGGAAAATATCATTTTATTTCCGAAATTAAAAATAGAAAAATTTGAACTGAGAGATGACGCCAACAATGATTGCACTGTCAATAGAAGCCCTCTTTTAGGAACACTTTTTATTAGCATAAGAACGAGAGAAAAATATTTTCAAAAAATATTTAATAGCATAATTAGCAGTAAATATTTTTTTATTATTTCTTCAATAACTATCTCTAATAGCAATCCCGTTCCCCCTCTACATCATTCCATTTATTCAAAAGATAAAATCTTGCCGATCTTAGGAACTGAGACTATTACCGCTAGCTTAAAAATTGACTTATTTAATAGTGCTAATATTTCACAGTTATCGAACAAACTTGGTTGTGAGCATCAAAAAGAAGGCTATCCACTCTTTGCTTCTCGCCATTACGCGACTAAAAACGAGCTGCTTATTGATCCAATAGATTACCCTCAAAGGCTTTGCCCTCCAGTTTCAAATGAATGGTTAGCCAATAATAATTTGGACTATAGCAATCCTAATATTCTTTTTGAAGACATTGACCACACTGGATTCACTAACCTGGAAAAGTGGCAAGGAGACAATCCACAAGAAGAGCCAGGAAAATTTTCTTCCGATCCTAATGATCCCACCTCTCATCCCCTACTTTGGACAAAGCTGAAATGCTATCAAAAAGATATCACGAGCGAAATTCATAGCATCTATTTTCTGGGACTCGAATCTAGAAAAAAGGAAACGTTATTTCAAATACAACCTAATAGCGCACTGCAATCCAAAAATCGTCACGGCAAAGCTATTTTTGATAAAAAAATACGCTCCTTAAAAATGGGAGAACAAATAGATGGGCTCGCTTACAAAATAGTTAATTATCAGAAAAAACAGACAATTTATAAGAATACTTATTATGACAGCAGCGAATTAACAATAGAACATCTGAATACAAGAGAGCAAGTAACCCTTATCAAAAAAACTCCTTACCATCCTCAACCAACTCAAGTTGCTAATATCACTTCACTGAAAATAGAGAACACTCTTTTTAATCCTGCGCATATTATCAGCTTAAAGTTAGGAGATTATTTTTCCCTGGATTACGTTTTACCAAATAACGGATTGGCGGATAAACAAAATATTATTGAAACTGAAAACTACCAGCTAGTTGGTCTTGATAGCGAGAAACTGACCATCGAAAGAAACTCCATCCGATATAAAATTCCTATTACAGCAACAGAAAAAATAAAACTTATTTAAATTAAAAATAAAATTAATAATTTACTAATGAAATCGTTATACATTTTAAATATTTTCTTACTGCTATTCCTCTTTAACTCAAAAGCGTTACATTCAACAGAAGTTGAATCACTAAATGAACGAGAGCGCTCAAGCTTAATTAACCAAGGAAGGCGTGAATATGCCGAGCAACTAATGCAACAAGGAGATGAGGCCATGCTTCAGCAAAATTATCTTATTGCATGTAAAAATTATTATAATGCCCTTGAATCTATTTCTCAGGAGAATCCTATTTTTACAGAGCCGCAAAAGCAAGTCACTCATTCACTCTGTGAAGCCATCCTTCTGCTCGTCGCAGAAGAGAACCTAACGACAGGGCAGCTACAATCCAACGAAGCAAGTTGCTTAATTAATAAAATATTAAATAAGGAATATCCCTCCCATTTTTCCGAATTAACTCAATTATCAACTCTGTTTCACAACAACCAAGCAAGAAAGCCCCAGCTTTCAGAACAAATAAAAAACTATTTGCGAGAGGGAGAAGCTCATTATAACCAAGAAGCTTGGGAAAAGGCTCTTATAGATTACAAAAAGGCGCTTTCATTAGACCAACATAATGCAATCGCCTTATTAGGAATAAAACTTATTAACAAAAATATAAAAGAATATGCCACTAAGGCAAAAGCCAGCAGGAATGATATGGCAGCAGAGGTAGATAAGGCATGGAAATTGCCTGATGTGAATACCAAGACCCCTTCTTCACTGTCTACTACCACGTTGAATACAAGTGCAGACAACCAAAATGAGGAACTTTTATCTGAAAAACTCCGCACGCTAATGATTCCTGAAGTTGATTTTTATTACATTTCAATCACAGAAGCCTTAAAACAACTTAAAAAACAGGCGGCTTTAGCTGATAGTTCAGAAGAAAATTCAAATAAGCGAGGTGTTAATATCGTTCTGAAAATGAACACACCTAGAAATAATAATTCTGAACCTAATATTCATTTATCCCTTAGAAACATTCCTCTTGGAGAAATTATTAATTATCTAGCTCAACAAGCTAATCTCAAAGTCAAGATAGAATCTTATGCTGTAACACTATGTCCTATTGATGAAGAGGAATTGAATCAGCCACTTTTAATTCAAGAGTACAAAGTTCCTCCTGATTTTTTAAATATTTTTCCAGAGAATAAAAAAACACAGCTTTCTATCGTAAAACAGGATACAAACTTTTTTTCCTCAGAAAAAGAGGCTCTTGTTGCTCAAGGCATCACCTTTCCAAAAGGGGCTAGCGCTCATTATTTTTCAGATAGCAATATTCTGATTGTCCGCAATACCTCACCAAATCTTAAGTTGCTTGCTTCTTTAATTAAAAACGCCACCGAGCATCCTCCGCTTCAAGTAGAAATTGAAGCTCGTTTTGTTGAAGTAAAACAAAACCTCTGGCAAGAAAAAGGACTCAATTGGCTATTAGGTACTTTTCCAATTGGAAAAAATACCAAAGGAGCTGGCGGTACTGTAGGAAATCAAGCAACTTACAATTCTCAATATTATCCTATTCAACAAAATGGAGCTCCGGTAGGAACCATTCCAGGAGGACCTCCCGGAGCTGGTTCTCTTACTGCCGGAAACCGATTAGGCTCGAGTGCCATTACCGCTAACACGTTAGACACTTTATTAGGAGGATATTTCGCCCCTAGCGCAGGCATCTTAGCCTTAGCCGGAGTATTAACAAATCCTCAATTTCAAGTTGTCTTGCGGGCGCTTAATCAAAAAAAGGGCGTTGATTTAATTTCTTCTCCAAAAATAACTGTTTCTAGTGGAAAAAAAGCCACAATTACGATTGCAAAAGATTTTCCTTATCCTGATGAGTACTTGCCACCTCAAGTTCCCCAAACTCAGGGAGGTGGAGTTAACCCAGCAATTCCGGCAACTCCAGCCTCTTTCAAAAGGAGAAATGTTGGCGTTGAATTGGAAGTTGAACCTCTTGTAGGTTCAGACCAAAAGAAAATAGAGCTCAAGCTATCACCTCAAATCGTGGAGTTCCAAGGTTTCGTTAATTATGGAAATCCCATATTTTCACAAGCTCCTAATGTTATAGAAATAGGACAAGGTGTTGCAACAGGTTCTACGACACAAGTCTTGTTAACTGAAAATACTATTAATCAACCTATCTTTAGCGTGCGTCAAGTTAACACTCAGGTTGTTCTTCATCCAGGTCAAACAGTCGTTCTTGGTGGACTGATGAGAGAAGATGTTCAAAAGGTAAAAGACAAGACCCCTATTATTGGAGACATCCCATTAGTAGGAAAATTATTCCGCTCTTCTTCCGAACAACATATTAAAAAGAATCTCCTGATCTTTGTGACAGTTTGGCTAATCGATCCTTCTGGAAGGAAAATTAAAAAATAATATAACAATATTTAAACATGGAACTTAAACTTGAAATTTACTTTATTTTATTTGTTATTTTTTTATCACCTTTTCTGAGAGGAGATAGCACAGAAACCTCAACTTATCTAAAACACGCGGAGGAAGCATACGTTCAAAATCACCTTAAGGAAGCCTCCTTAAAATCTCATGAGGCACTGCTTTCAATTTCTGAAAACTCTATCATCACTCAAGAGCAACATGCAGCCGTTATTAAAGATTTCACCAAATACTCTATTGCTTATGCTAAGCTATTAGCTAATGAAAGACATTTTCAAGAAGCTCGAGAACAACTCCAATTAATTTTATTACCTAATGCTAATCCTGCGGATTCAGAAGCACTTCACTTACTTAATTATCTTCAATCCTTCCATGATGATTCTCAATCCAACAAAAACAATGAAACCCGCAAGACAACACGCGCAAATCTTCTTTTAGACGTAGAAAAAAATTGGATTCCTTCCACTAACTCTATTACTTCTCTAGAGAGTTCACCTGAAAAAGAAGCTAACCTTTTAAAAAAAGAGACACTCTCTACAAAGCTGCAGACCATAATCCTTCCAACTGTTGAATTGGAAGATACCACTCTCGACGAAGCTGTTGACTATTTTAAAGAGAAAAGCCGCGATGCAGATCCATCCAAAGAAGGAGTCAACATTGTTATCAAATCTTCCAATATCGATTCAGAACCCGCAGAAAAAAATAACACCTCCTCAACAAATAGCACCCCACTGCTTCCAGCTTCTCAAAAAAGCGAGTCACGCCTCAATCTAGAACTTCATGAAGTTCCCCTTGCTGTAGCACTAGAATACCTTGCACAACAAGCTGGTTTTAAAGTGGAAATCAATTCTTATGCGGTCTCCTTGGAGCCCCCTTCTCTCTGCACAGGAAAATTGTTAACCCAAGAATATGACATCCCCACTTCTTTTTTCTCCAACAAGGAAACTTATCTTTCCGCTTTACCCGTTAAAGATTTTTTCCAAGCTCAAGGAATTGAATTCCCTGAAGGCTCAAGCGCTACTTACTTTAGTTCCTTTAACAAACTTATTGTTCGCAACACCCCTAACAACCTGGATCTTATTTCTACTTTAATCAACAGTGTCATTAAGTCCCCTCCTCTTCAGATATCTATTGAAACTAAATTTATTGAGATCAATCAAAACGATCTTTCTGAACTCGGTTTTAATTGGTTGCTAGGTTCTTTTTCCTTGGGCGGTAGCGGACTTGAGATGAGCGGCGGTGGCTCTGACACTGGACTAAACACAACAGCCTACCCTTTTCCCACCGAAGGGATGAACCCGGTTGGAGCGCTTCGCTCTGACAATCAAGCCATCAACGACACTTCCATTGATTCGGTCCTTGAAGGAAATGCTCATAACACAACAATGGAACGTTCTATTCCTGGAGTTTTTAGTATTGGCGGTGTTTGCAGCACTCCTCAATTTCAAATGGTCATCCGAGCATTAAATCAGAAAAAGGGAATTGATTTGATGGCGGCGCCACATGTGACCACAAAAAATGGAGCAAAAGCGACCATTAAAATTGTCGACGAATTTATTTATCCCACTCAATACGCTCCCCCACAAATTCCTACTTCGACTGCAACCACAAACAGTTACGGCGCCGGCCTGCGACACACACCCCCAACCATCACTCCATCATTTCCCAATACTTGGACTTCAAAAAATTTAGGAGTCACCTTAGAAGCAAAGCCCACCATCACCCCTGATCACAAAATGATTGCTTTAGAACTTCATCCCCAAATCACCGACTTTGACGGGTTCATCAACTACGGCACACCCATCAACACCGTTGGCTATAACGTTACAGCAACCAACATGAGCTCCTCTCCATTTTCTGAAACATTGACAACTAATACGATCAACCAACCAGTTTTTACGGTGCGCGAAGTCAATACTTCTGTTATGGTCAAAGACGGTCAAACCGTCATCATCGGCGGACTCATTCGTGAAGAGATCCAACACGTCGAAGATAAAATCCCTTTTTTAGGAGACATTCCTTTAGCAGGCCGTCTCTTCCGATCGAAATCTGAAAGAAAGTTGAAAAAAAACCTCATCATTTTTGTGACACCAAAAATTCTCAACGCAGACGGAGCACCTTACCAACATCCTGAAATTCTTCCTGCCCCCTGCAACCTCCAACCTGTAATTTAATCCCCATGCCCAGCATCGCTATCACCGGAGGAATCGCCTGTGGAAAATCACTTGTAATGAGTTTGTTCAAAACTTTCTGCGAGCATCAAAAAAAATCATCTCCTAGACCCCTTGCAGACCTCGCTGCTGGGGATGCAATGCCAGAAGCCTCCGGCGCACAGCGGCTGAGTGTATATTCAATACTCGATGACGCGAGCACCGGAGCGACGCCGCAGTGCACGTCAGCAGTAGAGTTATGGAAGAGGGCTGTCTTTTTCGACGCCGACAAAGAAGTAGCTCAATTACTTGATCACGACCATGAAGTTGCTCAAGAAATCACCCGTGCTTTTGGCGCTAGCCTCTACAACGAGCAAGGAAAAGCGGATCGAGCCCAACTCCGATCCTTGATACTCGCTTCGCCTCAACACAAACAACAGCTTGAAGAAATTCTCCATCCTCGCCTCAAAAAACTATGGCACCCTCAGGCGATTGCGGCTCAAAGCGACACCACCTCCATTTTCATCGCTGATATCCCCCTTCTTTTTGAAAACAATCTTGCCGAATATTTTGATCATGTCATTGTAGTTGCGGCTTCCGAGCAGGTTCAAAAAGATCGCTTAGTGCAACAGCGTCACCTCTCGCCAGAGACAGCAAGTGCTCTTCTCCAACTTCAACTTCCTCTCACTGAAAAAATCAATCGTGCCACTTTTGTTTTGTGGAACGATGGAACCAAAGAAAATCTTGAAAAACAATTTTTACTTCTTCTTCACTCCCTTTTTTCTCCCATGTCAACCACATTAGAAGAACAGTCTCTTCCTTCCACCAGACCTCTTTCAAAATCCGCTTATGCTGATGAAGAGCAAGGAGCGACGGCGCACAGAGGAGGAGTGTATAAGGAAATACTCGACGACTCGAGCACCGGCGCAACGCAGCTATTCGCAGCAGAAGTAGAGTCTGGAAAGAGGTCGCCCCTTTCCTTAAATGAGCTTCAGTCACTCACCTACCCTAAACTCCTCGAGCGGCATCAACGACTAGAGCTTCCACTCCCTCTCGACTCTTCTCGTCATGGATTGATCACAGCTCAAGCGCGCCACCAGATCTTCTCTGGAGGAGAGCTAACAGCATGTGGAATTTTAGAATTCTCTAAGGAAAATCCCTTTCTTCGCTGGCCAGCTTTTAATTTTAAACCATGCCCTGAAGATGTTGTTGTCCCTGTTGTTTTTCTCAAACAATATGCCTTGCGCCCTGGACTAAGCATCCAAGGAAAGGTGCATATCTTGAATAATCGCCGCTTAGCATTAGAAAGCATTATTACTATTGAAGGAATTCCTCTCGAAGAATGGAAAACGCCAAAAGAGTTTGATCAATTGACAGCAGCGTTTCCGACACGACGCCTTTTTTTAGAGCAACCCAATCATACTAACGATGCGGCTCGTGTTGTGGATCTAATTGCTCCACTCGGCATGGGCCAGCGCGGCTTGATTATTGCTCCTCCCCGTGTTGGAAAGACGATGATGTTGAAAAGCCTCGCTCTGGCTATTATTGCCAATCATCCTAAGGTCCATCTCATGTTGCTCCTCGTCGATGAGCGCCCCGAAGAAGTTACCGATTTGCGCACCTCGCTTCATTGCGACATTTTTAGTTCGACCTTTGATGAACCGACTGATCGTCACGTTCAGGTCTCAGAACTTGTCGCAGAACGTTCCAAGCGCCTGGTGGAGCTCGGTCAAGATGTTGTTATTTTAGTCGATAGTATCACCCGCCTCTCACGCGGTTACAACAATGCTACGACAGGAAAAGGTCGCACCATGAGCGGCGGCGTTGATGCCAAGGGATTGGAGCGTCCAAAGCGTTTTTTTGGATCTGCTCGCAATGTCGAAGAGGGAGGAAGTCTCACCATCATTGCTACAGCACTCGTTGAAACCAAAAGCAAAATGGATGATCTGATTTTTGAAGAATACAAAGGGACAGGCAACATGGAAATCCGCCTCGATAGTTTTCTAGCAGACCAACGCATTTTCCCTGCCATTCATCTGACACAATCAGCAACGCGTCGGGAAGAGCTCCTCTATCACCCAGACGAACTAGAGCTCATTACAAAACTCCGCAGGCAACTCTTTGACCTTCCTGCTGCGGAAGCCATGCAAATCTTAATTGAAAACATTGAAGCAACTGGTTCTAATGCGGAGCTCTTGATGACGGGATTGCGGGGTGTTTAAAAATCGTTGCTCCCTAAACTCACTGCTGAACTACTTCGAAGAAAGAGAGCTTGGAGAATTAGGAATAGATAGAACGCCTTGGCTACCGCCGTCACTATCTGTGTCTTTATCTGTCTGGTCATTCTCGCTTATTTGATCAAAAGAAATTTTCTTTTGATCATGAGAAACTTTTATCCCAGAAGAAATCTCTTTACCAGAATCTGCCTCGTCATCTTCACCCACATCACGCCAGGTCAGCCCAATTTCATGATCGGCAATAATCTCTTCCCCTTCTTCCTTCGAAAGAGGCCCTCCATGCCACGGCTTGGTTTCCAATCCCAATCTATCAACTAAGTTTCGATTTCGTTGCGTGGCTTCCACTAATTGACCCACTTCATCGATAGCATTGTGCAGCCGCCGTTCTACATAGAGCCTGTCCCAGTGATCTGGGATCCTTTATTTAAGGTAGTTTGAGGGCGAAAAAGATTGAGGCATAAGCAGTG
>JAIEQF010000024.1 GCA_019747895.1 Chthoniobacterales bacterium | reverse complement strand
CGCAAAGAATTTCAAGAAAAAATAGAATTGATTGCTAACGATCGTCTTATTTTTATTGATGAAAGCGGCATTGATACCTTTGTTTCCCGCACATTAGGTCGCTTATTACGTGGAGAAAAAATATATGGGGAGATTTCTGGAAGACGCTATGCTCGCCAGAGTTTTGTTGCTGCTAAAGTTGGATCAAAAATTATAGCACCAATGATTTTTGAAGGGACCTGTCATTCGGAGCTCTTTGAAACTTGGATTGAAAAGTTTTTGATCAAAGAACTTGTTCCTGGGCAGATTGTCATCATGGATAATGCTGCTTTTCATAAGTCAGCAAAAACTAGAGAGCTCATAGAAAAAGCCAAGTGTCAGCTGCTCTTTCTTCCTCCTTATAGCCCAGATCTAAATCCTATTGAAAAGTTTTGGGCCTGGCTTAAAAAGAAAATCCAAGAAACCATCAGCTCTTTTAAAACACTCGAAGATGCTCTCTGTCATACTTTCAAAAATTTGTAACTTCTAAGTGATTTGACTATAAAATCCCAGCGCCTCTCGCCTGCTACTGGCTTGGGCAGTAGAAAAAGGGCCCTTAACCAAGCTAAAATCAGTTTCCTCACACCTTTTGGACCAAAGCCAGCGCTATTTTTACAGAGAAAACTTCCAAGAGGCTCCTGTCGCAAAAAATGAAATATTATTAGCAACATCTTGATTTCCTGAATATTTCACTGAAAATTGAGCCCCAAAAACAACCTCATTTCAGGTGCTATGACCATAGCACCCCACCTAACAGAGGCCTATTGCAGGTCAAATAAAGAGGTTTTTTAAAGCGACATCCTCAAGCTTTCTTATGGACTGGCACCAAATATAACGATCTATGGGACAGAACCCATCTCACATCTCATCTCCATCTCTATCTCATATTAAAATTCGACGACTGACCCTAAAATGAGAAATTCGATGACTGCCCCCCATCACTCTTTCTTCTTCCTCTCCGCGATCGTCTGCAAGACGACGTAGAATGAAGGAACAAAGAGGACAGCAAGGCAAGTTGAGGCAAACATGCCCGAGGCAACGGCGATGCCGAGTGATTTTCTGGCCATCGCGCCAGCTCCAGTGGCCAAGATCAGCGGGGTCACGCCGAGGATAAATGTGATGGAGGTCATCAAGATCGGGCGAAAGCGATTCGCAGCTGCATGTGTTGCGGCATCGATGATGCTCTCGCCTGCAGCACGATGTTCTCGTGCCATTTCAACAACTAGGATGGCATTTTTTGCAGAGAGGGCAATGAGGAGCACAATTCCAATTTGCACATAAATGTTATTGGCACCACCGAGGACGCTGAGTACTGCCACCGTTCCGAGAAGAGCCAAAGGAACCGCCAAAATTACAGCGAACGGAATGATCCAGCTTTCGTATTGTCCTGCCAAAACGAAGTAGACCAATAAAATTCCTAACGCAAAAACAAAATAGATCGAGTTGCCTGCTAGTTTTTCTTGGTAGGACATCGATGTCCATTCTGTTTTAATTTCTGGAGGAAGGACTTGATGAGCCGTGTCATCTAGGAATTGAAGGGCTTGACCAGAGCTGTATCCACGAGCTGCTTGTCCGATGACAGCCGCGGAGGGATAGAGATTATAAAGTGAAATAATGGAAGGTCCTTGAGACGTTTCTGCTTTGACTAAAGAGCCAAGAGGGACCATGGCATTCGTTTGTCCACGCACATACAAATTTTTCATTTGATCAGGACCGGCTCGGAACGGAGTGTCACCCTGAACAAAAACATTAAACTCAAATCCATAAACATTGAAGCGATCGACAAAAGTGGAACCCAAGTATGTTTGCAAGGTGTGAAAAACATCGCTGACAGCAACGCCATAAGTCTCGGCCTCACGTCGATCGATGGTCAGTTTGACTTGAGGAACCTGAGAACGAAAGGGTGTTAGGGCCATTCTAACCATCGGGCTCTTCATCGCATCTCGAGTCATGCCATCAACGGCGTGTTGAAGTACCGGATAATGAAAACTTCCATCTGTTAAATTCACTTGCATTTGAAAGCCTCCTGCTAAACCAAGTCCTTGAATCGGAGGTGGCACCAAAACGATCGATTTAGCAGCAGGTTCTTCTTGAACTAATTTTGAGAGGTCGTCATAAACCTGCATAAGACTCCCGCGTGGCCCACGATGTTCCCAGTCTTTGAGCATCAAATAAATAATTCCAGAATTTGCAAGCGACGCATTGTTATCAAGAGGAGAAACGCCTCCGATCACAAACATGTCGCGAATCGCTTCCACTTTTTCCATTTTTTTTGCGAGACCCTGCATCACAATTTTTGTGCGATGAAGCGAGGCCGCATCTGGAAGCTGAACAGACACCATGACGTATTCCTGATCTTCTGTCGGAATAAAAGCTGTTGGCAATTTGGTGAGGCCCCAAATAGAAAGCGCAATGAGAAGGAGTCCTATGAACGTTATCAATCGACTGTGCTGAACAAGATGATGAATCAGTGAGGCATACCATCGTTCCATAGGAACGTAGCAGGCATTAAAGCCGCGATAAAAAATATTCAATTTTTTGTTGGGATCGCGTGCCTTGAGCCAAAGCGCACACTGCGTCGGCTTCAACGTAGCCGCATTGATAGCGCTAATAAAAGCGGTCACTGAAATCACCAAAGCAAATTGCCGATACATTTGCCCAATAATGCCAGGCATAAAAGCGGCTGGCAAAAAGACGGACATCAAAACCAAAGTAATTCCAATGATAGGTCCGAAGAGGCTGTTCATTGCGGCAATAGCAGCTTGTTTGGGAGTACTTCCCGTCTCAATGTGTTGCATGGCCCCTTCCACAACAACGATGGCATCATCCACCACAATTCCGATAGCCAACACAATCGCAAACAACGTCAGCGTATTGATGGAAAAGCCGAGCAGAGCCATTCCTGCAAAGGCTCCTATGATCGTAACAGGAACTGTTGTTGCAGGCACGAGCGCGGCACGCCAATCTTGCAAAAAAACAATGATCACCAACAAGACTAACAATCCTGCTTCTAACAATGTTATGTAAACTTCATTAACCGATTCTTTGACAAAGAGCGTTGTGTCAAAAGGAATGTCATACGCAAGTCCCTCAGGGAAAATTTTAGCGAGTCGTGCCATTTTATCGCGCACCGCTTGAGCTGTTGTGATCGCATTGGAACCAGGAAGCTGGAAAATAGCAATACCGCCAGCTGGCTTGCCATCAAATTCAAAAAACTGATTGTAGGCCTGCGAACCAAGCTCCACCCGAGCGACATCTTTGAGTCGAGTGATTTGACCTCCGTGCTGGGTGTCTGATTTGACAATGATTTCCTCAAATTCACTCGCTTTATTAAGCGAACCATTAATGTTAATTGTCAGTTGAAAATCTTGATCTTTACCAGCAGGAGGAGACCCAAATTGTCCAACCGCCAATTCCACATTCTGCGCTTCAATGGCTGCAATAACATCAGAAGGGACCAGCGAGCGTTGCTGCATCTGATCAGGATTCAGCCAGACACGCATCGAATATTGTCCAATCCCGAAGATGGTAATGTTGCCAACACCAGGAACTCGAGTCAGCTGATTTTGAAGATTGATGGTCGCATAGTTGTTGAGAAAAAGAGCGTCGTACTTGCCAGTCGGAGAAGTGAGCGCAATGACCTGCAAAAAAGCAGTCGAGGTTTTTTTGGTAACGACACCTTGATTTTGAACTGCCTCAGGAAGCTGTGCTAGAGCAGCGCTGACACGATTCTCTACCAAAATCTGGTCCATGTTGGGATCCGTTCCGATCTTGAAGGTGACCGTCAGCGTGTAATTTCCAGTGCTCGTCGAACTTGATGACATGTACATCATCCCATCCACACCATTAACTTGTTGCTCGATGGGAAGCGCTACTTTTTTCACCATGCTCTCCGCCGTGGCTCCAGGATAGCTTGCTGTGACTTGAACGGTTGGCGGCGTAATCGGGGGATATTGCGTCACCGGCAAACAGGCAATCGCAACACCTCCGAGGACCATCATGACAATAGCTAGCACATTCGCAAGTACAGGTCTTTCAATAAAAAATTTGGAGATGGTCGCCGGCGAAAAATCCATGAGAACTTAACTACCAAGGTAGAAAACTTGGTAGTATTGAAATGTTGAAATGTTGAAAAAAACTTTGAGTCTGATTCAAGGTTCTTTAAAAAAGTTGATAATAAAAACAGTACTGGGTTGATAACTCTCAGCACCATCATAAAATGAATATCCTTTCAACATTTCAACGCTTTAACATTTCAACACTGCCAAGGATACGTTGGCAGCCCCCATTCATGAAACCTTCCTTCCTTGCGCTTCCACTTTTTTTACTCAGTTTTTTTGGCATCACCTCTCTTGAATTAAGAGCAGAATCTGTTTCTGAGCAGACGGTGACACGGGAAAATTATCGCGAGTATCTTCAGTCTGTTAGTAGCCAAGAAGACTCATCTGAATTTTATGGAGCCAATGTTATGGCAGAAGGAATTATTCAAACTACTGCTGTGGATGGGACCCTCTATTACATTATTGAGGAAGGCATCGATCTGGAAGATCCTATCCATGGCCTTACCAAGCTGCAACAAGAGCATTATTGCCGCTGGATTCAAGATCAAAAACCAAATAAAGGAACATCCTGTTATCTAAAAAATGAGGCAGAGGAGAACGCTATCCCTGATAATCAGGAGACAGTAATCGTTATCTCATCCAGCGAGAAAGGTCCTTCTCCGCTCATGATGTTTAAAGAACCAAAAAAAAAGGAAGTAGAGTCAAATGCAACCCAACAAGAACGCATCAATGGTGATAGGACATCCGAGGCGACTGATCTCTCGTCCCTTCAACAAAGAGGCACTCAACCAGCAGAAATAAAAGAACCAGATGATGCTTCTGTCATGAGTGATCTCACTCATTTCGATGATGCCAGTACTAGAGTTTCATCTTATCATCAAAGTCCAATTCAACTAGAAAAGCAGATCACGGCTGCTCGACAGCAAGCATTCGCAGCAACCCAAGAACTTCTAGCTCTCCAATCCCAACAACACGAGATTGAAGCTCTTTGGGATTCTTATCGTAACATTCAAAAAACGCTCGCTTCTGCTTATACACTGCAGCGTTGCCTCAAAAAAAGTAATACTGACCAACTCCAATCTTACCAACAAATCGTCCATGGAATATGTCGTGAAGCAGAGCTGGCTTATAATAACGCACAGCAAAAATTAAAAATTTTCCGCCAACTTCCCGGATACACTCCAGCAGCCAATACTTTCATAGAAGAAGCCTACGCCAAATTTTCAGAAACTCAGAAAAAATTATATAACTTGAAACAGCAGCATGAACAAGGGCTATCTGCTGATGCTGATTCTCTCAGCAGCACTTTAGTTCAAGTTTATCAAAACAGCAAACACCCATCAGAAATAACACCTCCCTCTCCTTCTAAAATCAGCAAGCCGACAGCTGAAGAGCAAGAAGCATTACGACTCGAGCAATTTTTAAAAGAACATCAATGGTACGGCGTCGGAAAAGGAGGAAAAAAAATTGTTCTTCCGGCAAGCTTGTCGCAAGAGGAACATGAAGTGCAACTTCCCTTCGAAGAAAAGGCCCCACAAAAACTTTTGTCTTCAACATCACCTCCAGCGCCTTCACAGAAGGCCAGCAGAGCTGATAGCACAACAACACTCACTGATCACCAGCCTGTCGAAAAACAAGACCATCAAGAACACATTGAGGTACCTCCAGCAGAAAACTTGAATCACAGCGATGAAGAAATAAAAATTACAGCAATAACTCCAGTACCTTCCAAAAAGAAACCTCAGAAAAAAAAGAAAGCTTCATCCAAAGCAGCTCCAACATCGCAAACACCAGCAAAAAGCGATGCTGATTGGGAAGAAGAAGTCAAAAAAAAGTTTCCTCTTCATTCTTTTGATTTAGAGCAACACGATTACCACCAGTTTCAAGAGAATGCCGCTCGCAAGGTAAAATCTTTGATAGAAGACCCCTCCTATCTTTATTTATTTCAAGACATAGGAGAAACAGCTCGTGAAGGAATGAGAAATCTTGCAAAACACAACTATGGTATCAATGGAACTGAAAGTACCGCCCTTCTTGTTCTTAAAAAATTCATAAAACAAAGAGTCAATGAAGAATATTATCCAAGTTATCTCGCGCAGCAGATTAGGTCTGCAAAGTTCCGTACTGAAGAAAAAGAACGATTATCGAGACTAGCCGCAGAAGCAGAAAAAAAGCTCCTTGCAGAGCTAGAAACAGAAACGCAAACAAGGCAATCAGCCTCAGCGACTAAAAAATCGAAGAGCAAGAAAAAATAATTTTTTAGGCTCTAACCTTTATTCTTCTTCCTCTCCACATACTGCTCCAGCACGACAAAGAATGACGGCACTAAGACGACGGCTAAGCAAGTTGAGGCGAGCATTCCTGAAGCCACAGCAATGCCAAGCGATCTACGGGAGTTAGCTCCAGCGCCACTAGCAAAGACCAATGGCAAGACGCCGATGATGAACGTGATCGAGGTCATCAAAATTGGGCGAAATCGATTGGCCGCAGCCATGGCTGCTGATTCCAAGATGTCATAGCCAGCATCGCGGTACTCACGCGCCATTTCAACAACAAGGATCGCATTTTTAGCCGAGAGCGCAATGAGGAGAACGAGGCCAATTTGAACGTAAATGTTATTCGCTAGGCCAATACCAGCAAGCGTCATCACCGTCCCAAGCAGCGCTAGAGGTACAGCAAGAATAACAGCTACGGGAATAATCCAACTTTCATATTGCCCTGCAAGAACTAGATAGACCAACAAGATGGCCAATCCAAAAACCAGATACAGTGAAGAACCAGCAAGACGTTCTTGGTAGGAGAGAGCAGTCCAAGAAGTTTTAGTTCCAGGAGCTAATGAACTATCAGCAATTTTTTGCAACTCATCGAGCGCTTCGCCAGAGCTAGTGCCAGGTGCCGAAGTTCCAATGATGGCCGCAGAGGGATAGATATTGTAGAGCGTAATCGTTGACGGTCCAAAGGAAGGTTCTACTTTAATCAAAGAACCAAGAGGAACCATCGAGTTCGTTGTTCCTCGAACATAAAAATTTTTCATCTCAGCAGGACCAGCTCGGAAGGTTGTATCGGCTTGAGCAAAGACATCAAACGTATGTCCGTACTGATTGTATTGATTCACATAGGTAGAACCGAGGTACGTTTGCAAAGAGTTTAAAATGTCACCAATCGCTACGCCATACGTCAATGCTTCACGTCGATCGATGGTTAAATTGACTTGAGGAACATCTGCACGAAAACTGGAGCGAACTTTTTGAAGTTTGGGACTGTTTTGTGCCTTTTGCACAATTTGATCAGCCGTGTTTTGAAGTTTGCTGTAATTAAAAGATCCATCGGTGAGACAAACTTCCATTTGAAAACCTTCTGACATGCCAAGCCCTTGAATCGGCGGCGGCACGAGCAGCAAGGAAGTGACCTCGAGTTCGTTGGCAGCAATCGCATTGATATCATCATAGACCTCACGCAAAGAGCCTCTCTTTCCACGTTCCCCCCAATTTTTTAAAATGATATAGGCTAAGCCTGTATTGCTATCAAAAGGAATGACTCCTCCTGAAAGAATCACATCTTTCACCGCAGGTAATTTTTGAACTTCAGCTCCTACGCGCTCGATCATCTTTTCTGTTTTTCCAAGCGCCGCTCCATTAGGAAGATTGCACATTAACATTAAGTACCCCTGATCTTCTGTTGGAACAAAACCGGTTGGAATCTTTGTAAATCCCCACCCTGCGATCACAACTAAAACTAATCCGATCAGCGTCACAAAGTTGCTATGCTTGACCATAGCGCGGATGCGATCGCTATACCATCGCTCTAACGGATTGTAGAGAGCATTGAATCCTCGAAAGAAAAAATTAAGTTTCTTGTTAGGATCTTTGGGCTTCAACCAAAGAGCACATTGCGTCGGTTTCAAACTCATCGCATTAATCGCGCTGATGAATGCCGTGCTCGCAATGACCAGAGCGAATTGACAATACATCTGACCGATGATGCCAGGCATAAAAGCAGCGGGAATAAAAACTGACATCAAGACCAGCGTGATTCCAATGATTGGCCCAAAAAGACTGTTCATGGCGGCAATAGCGGCATCTTTAGCCGTCTTCCCCTTTTCAAGATGTTGCATGACTCCTTCCACAATGACGATCGCATCATCAACAACAATGCCGATCGACAAGACGATTGCAAAAAGCGACATCGTGTTAATGGTGAAGCCAAGCATGGCCATGGCGCCGAATGCACCAATGATTGTCACAGGAACGGTAGTTGCCGGAACAAGCGAGGCGCGCCAATCCTGCAAAAAAACCACAATAACAATCAGGACTAAAATCCCAGCTTCAAAAAGAGTCTTGTAAACTTCATTAACCGACTCTTTCACAATGATGGTAGAATCAAAAGGAATGTCATATTGAAGACCCTTTGGAAAAAATTTCGCGAGTTCTTCCATTTTTTTCCGAACTCCTTTTGCCGTATTGATGGCATTAGATCCTGGCAATTGGTACACGGCGAGGCCTCCGGCGGGGCGACCGTTATATTTAAAAAACTGACTGTAGGATTGAGAACCGAGTTCCACTCGAGCGACATCTTTCAATCGCGTGATTTGACCTCCATTGGAAGTTTTTGATTTCACAATGATCTGTTCAAACTCACTCACTTGATTCAACGAGGCATTAGCGGTAATAGAAAATTGAAAATCCTGATTTTGTTCTGCAGGAGGACTTCCAAACTGACCTGCTGCTAATTCGATGTTTTGTTCTTTCAACGCATTGATGATATCACTCGGAATGAGCGATCGCTGCTGCATCTGATCAGGATTAAGCCAAACACGCATCGAATATTGCCCGACTCCCAACACATTGATATTAGCAACACCGGGAAGTCGAATGAGTTCATTTTGGAGATTGATGGTGGCGTAGTTATTGAGGAAGAGAGCGTCAAATCGATCGTTGGGAGAAGTGATCGTGATGAGCTGCAAAACTGCTGTTGATATTTTTTTGGTGATGACGCCCTGGGTTTGAACAGCCTCAGGAAGCTGGGCCAATGCCGCTGCGACACGATTTTCAACGAGGATCTGCGCCATGTCAGGATCAGTCCCAATGGCAAAGGTGACGGTTAAAACATAGTTGCCCGTTGTCGTTGAATCCGACGACATGTAAAGCATTCCTTGTACTCCGTTCACTTGTTGCTCAATAGGGAGTGCCACTTTTTTGACCAACGCTTGAGCCGTCGCTCCTGGAAAGTAGGCTGTTACTTGAACAGTCGGCGGCGTGATCGGTGGGTATTGCGTCACAGGGAGCACAAAAAGAGCCACTCCTCCTAGCAACATGGTAATCATGGCTAGAACGTTGGAGAGAACAGGGCGTTCGATGAAAAATTTAGAAATCATGAAAGAAGGCAGAAGGCTAAAGGCGGAAGGCTAAAGGAATCATATTAAAAAGAGATCACATAATAAGTCATTGGATTCAAAAAATCGTATCTTTGATTTTAACTAACATAGCCTTCAGCCTTCAGCCCTTAGTCTTTAGTCTGCAATTTCACAGTCGAAGAAAACGGAATTTTTTGTGAAGCAGGTTTAGGATTGACCGGTGCTCCAATGCGAGCGCTATTGATGCCAGCGACGATGACCGATTCATTTTCAGAGAGTCCTTCCAAAATGGCACGAGCTTCTCCTTTGCGTGGCCCTGTTTTAATATCGTTGCGTTGCACCATGTTTTTTGAATTCACCGTTAAAATAAATTCTCCCACTTGATCACTTTGAATAATCGAATTGGGAACGGTGATAGCTTCAAAAGGAGCCCCTATGGCAATACGAACTTTTGCAAAAAAACCGGGGATGAGCGCATGATCTTGATTAGGAAAAATGGCGCGGACTTGAATTGTTCCTGTAGAGGTATCAACGCTGTTATTCACGAAGTCGAGAATTCCTTCATGAGGAAAACCTTCTTCATTGGAAAGAGCCACAAAGACAGGGAGATTACCAACGACCCTCTCAGGACCCTCCCCCATCTTATTCAGTTCATCACGCAGCGTGAGGGCATCGCGGGTGTTAATATTAAAATTAACATAAACAGGAGTGATGGCCTCAATCACGACTAACACGGTAGGACTCATAGGGCTGCTACCGACCACAGCTCCAACATCAGCTTGGTGAGCGGCTAAAAGCCCATCAAAAGGGGCTCGCACCTCGGTATAACTTAAGTTAATTTTTGCTAATTCTAAATCGGCTTTGTCGACTTGGACTTTAGAAAGATACTTTTCTACATCTGCTTGAGACGTTGCATTCTCCTTGAGCATGCTCAATTGCCGTTGATACTCTGAGTTATCATAATCGAGCGTTGCTTGAGAGCGCTTCACTTTTTCAATGTAGCTGTCTTGTTGAATGATAAAAAGCAGATCTCCTTTTTTGACAAACTGGCCATCATTAAAGTTGATTGATTCCAAAAATCCTTCGACTCTCGCCACAAGATTGACCTGCTGTGTCGCTGCAACTGTTCCTGTATACTCTTCATATTTTGTCACCATCTGCTTGATGGGAGCAGCTACTAAGACCTCAGGAACTTGTTTGCTATTGTCATTTTTTTTAGAACAAGCGGCCAGGACTAATGCAAGGAACGGAACCACAATAAAAGCAAAGTAACGAGTAGCGAGTGGCGAGTGGCGAGTATACAAAATAGACATAAAAGTTACTTTGAACTATTAAACTGCTGACGAAGTTTTGAGGCAAGAGATCCTATAGAACGGCTCAATTGACTCGAATGCTCCCGCAGTGCAATGGCATCTGATGAGGAAATGTATTGGAGATCTTCTGCAGCATAAAGCATTGACCTAACTTCTCCTGAGGAAGCTTTAGCTAAATCAAGAAAATGAGCAAAATCTTTTTTGGTTTTTCTCTCAAATCCCTCAGATATGTTGTTCATGACAGAGATAGCAGCTCTTTGAATTTGATCGCGAAATGTATAGTCTTTGCAAGGTTTGAAAATTAAATAAGTTGCCTTAACTAACATTCTAGCCTCTTGCCACACTTTCAATTCCTCAAATTTTTCTGCAAATGCCATATTGATATTTTGTAGTTTTTACTCGCTACCCGCTACCCGCCACTCGCTACCCTTTGCTATACTTATTAACATTCAGCAGATCCCAAGGAGGTTGAGTTTTGGGAACAGATTTAACAGGAACACTCTCAGGAGCAACAGCAGGAATGTGCCTCTTGGTCTTGAGCATCCTACCCCAATTTGTCCGATCCGCCATCTGCTTTTTAACATCATCAGAAATAACATCACGCCCATTGCGCAATTCCCATCCTCCTCCTAACGAACGATAAGTTGAAACAATGCCTAAGACCGTTTCTCCTTGAGCAATAACGCAAGAATCCTCGACAGAAAGTTGCTGCTGTTCAGCAGTGAGGACCGTGGTGTAATCGGTCTGACCCTCTTTGTAGCGAACCATGGCGAGCCTGACCGATTCCTTGGAGGCTTTGACCGCTTGTTTTAAATACTCCATACTTTTCCGTCCGTGATAATAAGAAGACAAACCATTTTCCACCTCCTTCTGTGCTTCCAGTACGGTATTTTGGTAATTTAAAATAGCTTGCTGAAAACTGGCATCGGCAACACGGACTTGATTCACCAACCGACCATAATTAAAAATCGGCATCGTAAATCCTGTTACGGCATTAGCCAACGTATTTTGCCAGTTAAAAATATTAGTCAGTTGTTGACTCCCAAAAGTACTCCCTGTGGAACCGAAGGTGCCAGAAAGAGTGAAGGCTGGAAGCAAGTTAGTAATTTCAACTCCGATAAGTGCTGACTTTCCAGCGGCCTTGAGTCCTGCAGACCTCACATCAGGACGGCGTCGCAAAAGATCGTTTGGAATGCCTACCACCAGCTCCGATGGGATGGTAGGAAGTTTTCCTGGAGGAATCAAAGCATCAATTTGGCTCGGTGGAACTCCCACTAAAACAGCCAAAGCATTTTTGGAGAGACGAACACTATTCTCAAGATTAGGAATGCTTGATTCTGTTTTATACAATTCTGTTTCTGCTTGAGTGACATCCAGCTGACTGGTTTGACCTCCATGAAAACGAACTGTTGCAATACGGAGACTCTCTTGTTGGACAGCAACGTTAGCTTTTATGATCTCCAATTCTTTATCATACATCCGAACGTGAATATAATTTTGAGCAACATCACCAATCAAAGTGACCAACGCATTATCGTAGGCGGTGACACTGGCTAAGTAGTCAGCTTTATCAGATTCAATCTTCCGTCGATATTTTCCCCAAAAATCAATTTCCCAGGATGAGTTAAAGAAAAATTGATTGGAAACATTAAAGGGATTAATGGAAGAAAGGGAGTTGTTAATAAGTTGATTCAGCGCTCCATTGACCGCTCCATTCTGCCCAACATTTCCTAATTGAGGTAGGTAGGTGAAATTGTAGCCACCTGAAATTCCTTGCTGCTGAGGCAATAGATTGCCTATGGATCGATCTAATAAGGCACGTTCTTGCAAAATACTAACTCCCGCAGATTGAAGCGTTGGATTATTTTCATACGCTATCTCAACCAACTTCACCAGCGTAGGATCATCAAATTTTTTCCACCAAAACATCTCGGACTCACCATATGGCTTTGGTGATGCCGCCTTATGAATAACCCAGACCTTTTCTACTTTGGAATCCGGCGTTTTATAATTAGGCCCCACCATGCACGAGCTCAGCAAACAGAGCGATGCGATGAGTGAGGCTGGAAGCAGCTTTTTTTTTAGCACAAAAAATTCTCGTTATCAGAAAGGGTTAACCTAAATTCCGCAGCGATTTCAGACCAAAACCGTGCTCCCAACAAGAAAATAATCGACGGCTCGAATTGACTCATAAATAATAGACTTCTTTCCAAACTCGCTTCTGGCGATGAAGTGCCAGGAGCCTTCGGCGCACAGCGGCTGAGTGTATAATCTAATACTCGATGACGCGAGCACCGAAGCGACGACGCAACTCGCGCCAGAAAGTAGAGTTTCGAAAGAAGCCTAATGATATCTCCTTTAAAAAAACACCTCATGGAAACTGATCATTCTTTTATCTCTCACGCTCCAGGGCGTTGGCCCAATGTAACTCCGGAGGAGTGGAACAGTTGGCATTGGCAGCAAAAAAATCGGGTCACAAAGCTGGAAGAGCTCGAGCTGCATTTGAAGCTCACTCCAGAAGAAAGAGCAGGAGTGATCCTTTCTGCCCATAAATTGGCCATGGGGATCACCCCTCACTATTTCAATCTTCTCGATGCCAATGATCCTGACTGCCCCATTCGACGTCAGGTCATTCCTCGCATGGAGGAGACTCAGACTCATCGCTCTGAAATGGCTGATCCCTGCGGAGAAGACAGCCACATGCCAGTGCCTGGGCTAGTTCATCGTTATCCTGACCGAGTTCTTTTTTTAATCACCGACCGGTGCGCCTCCTACTGCCGCTACTGCACACGCTCCCGCGTTGTCAGTGGTGTCGGAGAACAAGAACTGCACACCAATTTTGAAGAGGCCTTTGCTTACTTGAAACAGCACGAAGAGATTCGCGACGTCTTGCTTTCAGGAGGAGATCCCCTGCTTTTTTCCGATGACAAACTGGAAAAAATCCTCTCTCGTTTACGATCGATTCCTCACATTGAGTTTTTACGCATCGGAACCAGAGTCCCTATTTTCCTACCTCAACGGATCACCCCAGCATTATGTGCCATGTTGCAAAAATATCATCCTCTTTGGATGAGCATACACACGAATCATCCGCGTGAGTTAACAGTCGAAGTTCGCGATGCTCTAGCGCGTCTGGCTAATCACGGCATTCCGCTTGGCAATCAGAGCGTCTTGCTAGCAAAAATCAACGACAGTATCCCTGTGATGAAAGAATTAGTGCAAAAATTACTCCGTTGCCGTGTTCGCCCTTATTACCTCTATCAGTGCGATCTTATCACGGGCTCCCGCCACTTAAGAACTTCGGTAAAAAAAGGAATTGAAATTATCGAAGGACTTCGCGGTCACACCACCGGTTATGCCATTCCTCAATTCGTTATTGATGCGCCAGGTGGTGGAGGAAAAGTTCCCATCAATCCGAATTACATTCTTTCTCACGATAACGAAAAGGTAGTCTTGCGTAATTACGAAGGAAAAACTTTTGCGTATCCGGAGATTTTCTGAAAAGTGAATAATTATTTTTTTTGATGACTAGTGTAACTACAGACAAAGTAACGGGTGGCGAGTGGCGGGTAGCGAGTGTTTAAGATCAGCAAAAAATTAGTTTTTAAAAAATTTTATTTTAGATGTCGAATTTCAAAATAAGCATCCTTAAAAATATTGTCTCAGAACTCGCGACTCGCTACTCGCCACCCGTTACTTCTCCTGTTTCCCCAATTGTTATCAAGCAATGAAGCCCACTCCCTTTAAAAGCAACGATTCCAAGACAAGCTCTTGGCTCATGTCGCTTGCGGCTTTGGGCGTGGTCTTTGGGGATATCGGAACGAGTCCTCTCTACACCTTTCATGTCGCCTTGCAGCAACCGATTTCGCGAGGAAGTGATTTTCCGTTAGGCGTTGCCTCTCTCATCATCTGGAGTTTGCTTGCCATTGTAACACTCAAATACATCGTACTCGTCATGAAGGCTGACTATCATGGCGAAGGTGGGATTTTTTCACTACTGGCACTCTTAGGAGGCAAAGGCTCTCTTACTCGCAAAACCCGATTGCCTTTGTTAACATTACTGATTCTCTTTGGCGCGGCTCTTCTTTATGGAGATGGAGCTATCACTCCCGCTATCTCCGTCCTGAGTGCTGTGGAAGGCCTTCAAGGCGTTTACTCTTCGATGACTCCTTATATCCTTCCACTCACAGCCCTCATTCTTTTTTCACTCTTTGCAATACAACGCTTGGGAACAGGACGACTAGGAAATATTTTCGGAGTGATCATGCTCCTCTGGTTCATCACGCTAGGCACGTTAGGAGCCATTCAAATTACTCACGCTCCTTCTGTCTTGCAGGCTTTAAATCCTTACTATGCTTGGAAAGTGATTCATCAAGCAGGAAGGACAACTATTTTTTTATTGAGCGCTGTGGTTCTTGCCATCACTGGCGTTGAAGCTCTCTATGCTGACATGGGTCACTTTGGGCGCCCTGCGATTGCACGAGCTTGGCATCTCCTTGTTTTGCCATGCCTCATGCTCAATTATCTTGGACAAGCCGCCTTTGCTTGGACTCACCCAGAAGCATGGAAAACCAACGTCTTTTTTAAATTAGTACCTCAAGGCCTTCCAACTTTGTTATTAGTTTTTTTGGCAACAGTGGCAACTATCATTGCCTCTCAATCTCTCATCTCTGGAGTTTTCTCACTCACTGCTCAAGCTCGTGATTTAGGCTTCCTCCCACGCTTTCTTGTTATTCACACCAATCGCTTACAGCGCGGTCAAGTTTATCTCCCAACCATCAATTGGATTCTGGCAGCGTCCTGTCTTCTTTTAGTTTTTACTTTTCGTTCTAGCACTAATCTTGCAGCGGCCTACGGACTAGCTGTAACGGGCACCATGCTCATTACTTCCATTGCTTTTAGTACCGTTGTAGTACGTCTATGGAATTATCCTTTCTGGGTTGGAGCCAGTATTATGATTCTTTTGATGAGCATCGAACTTCCTTTCTTTCTCTCTTCATTCAGTAAGTTTGCGCATGGAGGATGCTTTCCTCTCCTCATTGCAACTTGCTTAGTTGCTGTCATGGTTACATGGCATCGAGGCAGAACCTTAATTCGAAGGAAGATGTTATCAACTCCTTGTTCCTTACAAGGACTTGCTGACATCATGAATGTTAAACCCTTCCCATCACCACCAGGAACAGATGTCATCATTACTTTTAATCCTGATCCTCGGTATGCTGCTGCTCACGCTTTTGAATGGCTACGACTCAATGATTCTCTTCGTCAACAAGTTCTTCTCTTAACACCTACAGGAACGGCTGAAAGTCATGTTGATTTAAAAAAGAGGCTCGAAGTGATCCCGCTCTCACCATCGCTTTGCCACGTCATTTTTTACTATGGATACATGCAAGAAATTGATCTTCCAGAAATTCTTCGCTTAGCAGCACCGCAACTCCCTTTTAAGATTGCCATGGAACAAACATTCTTTTTATTAACAAAAGAAACCATCATTGAATATAGAGGTAAAGAAATGAGACGCTGGCAACGCGCGCTCTTTGCCTGGCTCTCACGGAACATGACTTACGCGCCCGATTACTTTTTCATCCCTTATTCGCAGATTATTGACTTCACTTGGATTATGAAGGTTTAGCCATTGCGAAGCGATGGCAGGTTACAGGTAACAGGGGACAGCTTGTCAGGAGAATTAGTTGAAAACCAAGCAAACGATTTTTAAAACACACTCTATTTAGGAAATGAGTTTTTCAGTAACCTTTTCTAAATTTTTCCTGTAACCTGTAACCTGCAACCTGTAACCTGCTTTCCCCATGCCCTCCGTTTACATCAAGACCTATGGCTGCCAAATGAACGAGCGTGACTCCGAACAAGTCGCTCGCGATTTGGTAGCTCATGGTTACACCATTGCTCCTCATGAAAAGGAAGCTGATGTCATTTTATTGAACACCTGCAGCGTCCGTGAAATGGCCGAAAGCAAAGCCATTGGAAAAATGGGCTTCCTCAAAAAAAATCGGCGCCTCAAACCTCAATTAGTTCTCGGTTATCTTGGTTGCATGGCTCAGCGTCTTGGAGGGGCCTTAGCGGAAAAGACACCTCATGTTGATCTCATCGTCGGCACGCAAAAATTCCATCGTGTTGCTGATTACGTTACAGAAGCTTTAAAACGTCGCGAAGAAACCATGCGCGCTCAAGAAGCAGATGAATTCAAAGCCTTAGCTCTTTCTGCCAGACCTCCGCTTGTTGATGTTGGAATTGAGGAAGGATCCCAAAATACCATTCGCGATCATCTCATTTTTGAAAATAGACTGCTTTCAAAATTCGCTGCTGGTGATGAAGTGCCAGGAGCCTCCGGCGCGCAGACCCGCAGTGTACAAGACGTACTTGAGGACGCGAGCACCGGAGCGACGCCGCAATTCGCATCAGCAGTAGAATTTAGGAAGCAGTCTCAAGCAGCAGCCTTTGTCTCGATTATGCAAGGCTGCAACATGCATTGTACTTTTTGCATTGTTCCGACAACGCGAGGCCCTGAGCGAGGCCGCCCCATCGCAGAAATTGTTCAAGAAGTAGAACAGCTTGTTGCTAAAGGGGTCCGCGAAGTTACGCTGTTAGGCCAAATCGTGAATCTCTACGGTCGTCACGAAATGCCGAAGGTCGATGGCAAAAGCCCTTTCGTGCAGCTCTTAGAAGCACTTCATGCGGTTGAAGGGTTAGAACGAATTCGCTTCACTTCCCCTCATCCAATGGGCTTCCGCAAAGACCTCGTCGATTGCATCGGACGTTTACCCAAGGTTATGGAACATATTCATTTGCCGTTGCAATCAGGATCTGACCGCATTCTCAAAGCGATGCATCGTCCTTACACAGCGGCTTCCTACCGCAAGTTGGTTCATGATCTTCGTGCAGCACGCCCTGGAATTGCGATCACCACGGATATCATTGTTGGCTTTCCTGGCGAAACCGAAGAGGACTATCTTGCCAGCCGCCGCCTCGCTGAGGAACTTCAATTTGATAACGCTTTTATTTTTAGATACTCCCAACGTGGTGATACACCTGCAGCAACGATGGAGGGACAACTTTCGGAAGAGATCAAAGAATTTCGCAACAAAGATCTTTTAGAAGTAATCAATGCTTCCGCTGCCAACAAATTAAATGCCTGCGTTGGCACGCTTCAAGAAATTCTTTGTGAAGGCCCTAGCAGAAATGATCCAATGCGACTTGCAGGCCGCACTCGCACAAATAAAATTGTCATCTTCGAAGGAGGCGAGCGATTCCACCGAGAGATTTTTAAGGTTCGCATCACCAGGACAACTTCTTCTACACTCTACGGAGATCCGGCAATCGTTGTTGAATAAATCAACAACGAAGTTGTCAGTTCACGGTTCGCAGAAAATTTAAAAAGATACGTTTAGCAAAAAAGAAAGAACTTCTTTACGCCCCCATTGTAAAATAACATTACCTTTGCTGATGGAACAACGAGCTGAATATAACTGCGAACTGCGAACTACGAACTGCGAACTAAACATTCGCCCTACTGGCCAAATGTTTGCGAGTCAGGTTTTCTCATTCCTTTTCTCTCTCCTGGTTCATGCCTTTTTATTCCTACTCTTCGGGGCAACCTTGCTACATCTTCGCCATCATGAAGAGAAAAAATCATCGATAGCGACTCCTCCAGAAATTGTTTTTGATTTGTCTGATCTCTCGCAGCAACGTCCCGTGGTCGATACAACTTCCACACATCCTCTGGAAAAAGCTCCCGAGCATACCGCTTTTCAATCTTATGAAAACACAGCTGCCGCGAGCGAGCTCCCACCAACAGGAACAGCCCCTCTTCCAACTCAGCAAGGCCGCGAGCAAGATACACTCTCCTTTCGTCAAGCTGATCATTCGGTGGGAACAACTGCTCAACCGCCCATAGCAACCCCACCCGCTCTCTCTTCTCAACAAGAAATGCATCCTGATGACAAAGCTCTTGCTGCTAAAGTCGCTGAACCAGTTGCCGTGCCTGCTCCTGATGAACCGGTGATGGGACACCTCTCCTCATCAGCAAAAAATAATGAAGAGACCGCTCGCACTTCGATGATTCGTGGAAGCATTTCCAACAAAGGCCCAGCTTCCGTAGCTGCAGAAGCAACTCCTCTTGGTCGCTACAAAAAAACGTTGTCGGAAGCAATCAGCTCGCGCTGGCGTTACTACGTGGATCATCAAATGGAATTGCTGAGTTTTGGAACAGCCACGATCTCGTTTTACGTGACTCAAGAAGGAAAAATAGAAACATTACAAATCCTGACTAACAGCTCGAATCAAAGCTTTGCTGACTGTTGTTTAAAATCGATCATGGAAGCTAAACTTCCTCCGATCCCTGCAGAAATCGCAACAACCCTTCAAGGAAAAAAATTGGATGTCGAATATCGCTTTACGATTTGTTCCGACTGAGGAATTAACCGCAAAGAACGCAAAGAAAACACAAAGAGTTTTCATTCACACAAATTTTCTGAAAGAATTCTTTTCTAAATTGTTTCTTTGCGCTCCTTGCGCTCCTTGCGGTTAATTTCTTTTTCAAACCCTTCAACTTCATAATGCTAATCATCGACTTTTTTCTTCGCGGAGGATTTTTTATGGGAGCCCTCTTGCTCCTCTCCGTAATTTCACTCTCCATCATCTTTCAACGCATTTGGGCACTACGTTTGAGACAAGTCATTCCCTCTTCATTGAAGCTTGCGGTAGATCAATATCAAACAGGAACCTCGCTTGAACCTCTCTCTCAACAACTCCAAAAAAACGACTCTCCTCTCAGCCGCATCCTTCAAACATTAATACACCATAGTGATTGGCCTCGTGCGGAGGCACTGGACGCTGTCGAAGTCCGCGCACGTCATGAAATTGCTCGTCTTGAGACAGGTCTAACATTTTTAGAAATTGGTACTGGCATCGCACCGCTCCTCGGACTTCTTGGAACGCTTTCTGGACTCGTCGACATTTTTGCCAACATTGGAGATAAAGGTGACCCTCAACTGGTCGCAGTAGGAATCTCTCAAGCGCTCAATTCCACCATTGTCGGTCTTGCTGTTGCCGTTCCGTGCCTCATTGCCTTCCACTACCTTTCTCGTCGCGTTGAAATGATTGCGATTGAAATCGAAGCCGTCACCGCGGAATTGATTACAAAAATATATTTAAAAAAGTAGCGAGTACCGAGTGGCGGGTTCTAAGTCAATATTCTTTGGTGATGATTAATCTTAAAATGATATCTGTCAAAATGTGAACTTCAGAAAACTGATTTTGTTTCGATCTTAAATTTACTCGTTACCCGTTACTTCTTCTCCTCTTCCCATGCGTTTTTACACCAAAAAAAAACGGATCCCGTCAATTACGATTGTTTCGCTTATTGACATTTTGGCGATCTTACTCATTTTTTTTATTGTCACGACGACCTTTCGTCAAAAGCTCTCCCAACTTCAAATTAATCTTCCAGAATCAACCTCTGCTGCTCCTTCTGCCACTGCGCCAGCAAAGAAAAATATTATCTTACAAATCAAATCCGCTGAAAGTGTGACTCTTGATAATAAGCCTATTGCTCTCGATGATCTTGCTGAGGCCATCGAAGAGGCACAAGAGACTTACCCTGATTCCAAAATTACGATGCAAGCTGATAAAGATGCTCCCTTTGGGGCTGTTGTTAAAGTTCTTGATGCCTTGCAAGCAGCCGGCATCAAAAACATCCCAACCATGACACGCACTTCTACCACTCATTAATCCTATGCTTGATCTTTTTTATTACGGACATCCTGTATTGAGAAGCAAAGGACGTCGCATCGAAAAAATTACTCCTTCCATTGAACGCCTTGCCGAACAGATGGTGGAAGCTATGTACGAATATGATGGTTGCGGCCTCGCAGCACAACAAATCGGATCTTCACTTCAACTCGCAGTCATTGACGTTGTTGTTGCGATGAAAGAGCGTCCTAGCAAAGCTTGGATGAATGGAAAACAGATTGATTTAGAATGCCTCTCACCCATGGTTTTAGTTAATCCAGAAATTATTCCTGTAGGAAATCAAACCGACTACGACGATGAGGCATGTCTTAGCATTCCTGAAGTGCGTGCTAAAATAAAACGTCCGACACGCATTAAACTTCGCTATCAATCACTCGATGGAGAACAACTTGAGCTCGAAGCCGAAGGCCTCCTTGCCCGGGCTGCGATGCATGAAGTCGATCATCTCAATGGCATTCTTTTCATCGACCATCTCTCCGCTCACGAACTTCAAAAGTTCCAGCCTATCTTACATCAACTGATGCGAGAAAATAGCGTAAGATAATTCAGTTCGTTCATAATCGTTCAGTTGCTTGGCAAAGAGTAATATTTTTCTATCTGCTTTTGTAAAAGTTGAGATCTTGAGTCACTGCTAAAGCAGCTGTTGAGCGCCGCTGGTGCGGCTGTTGACAGGAAGGCGTCCTTTGCAACTTGCTCGCCCCTCCGAGGGGCGCCCTTGCGGGCTGCCTTCGGCAGTTGATCCGGCAGCTGCCACGCCGCACGTATTAACCCCTCAACTTCTCAACAAAAACCTTTATTAATCCCGCCGATTCAAAAGTGAAGTGCAACACCCTGCTCTGAAAAGCAGCATTATCCATGATGAAAATCTGCCCAGGAGCAAGTTCTTTGATCAAAAACTTTTCAATCCAAGTTTCAAAGAGCTCCGAATGACAGGTCCCTTCAAAAATCATTGGT
>JAIEQF010000033.1 GCA_019747895.1 Chthoniobacterales bacterium | reverse complement strand
GGTTGAGTTGTTGGTTGAACAGAAGGTTTTGAAGAGGGTTGACCAGATGGAACTGTTATTGGCTGAGAGCTAGGCTGACTTGTGGGAGAAGTTGTTGGTTGCGTCGTTGGATCCTTACTTGGTTGTGATGTAGGACTCGAAGTAGGCTGAGTACTTGGTTGTAACGTTGGTTGGCTTGTTGGCTGCCCTGTTGGCTGTCTCGTAGGCTGAGAACTCGGTTGAGAAGAAGGTTGACCTGTTGGTTGGCTAGAAGGTCGTAAAGAGGGTTGCCCAGATGGAGCTCTTGTTGGCTGAGCGCTAGGCTGCGTTGTCGGAGAACTTGTGGGCTGCGTTGTTGGATCCTTACTCGGTTGTGATGTAGGACTCGAAGTAGGCTGCGTGCTTGGTTGTAAAGTGGGTTGTAACGTTGGCTGGTCTGTTGGTTGAGCAGAAGGCTGGCTTGTCGGCTGACTGCTGGGTTGAGTGCTAGGTTGCGTGCTGGGTTGGCTTGTGGGGGAGATACTTGTAAATACCCTCCCATAAACCGTCCAGGGGGAACCTTCTTGCTGCCACGTCACGATGTAACTACTTCCTCCACTTAATTCTGTCACACTTGGAAACTGATTATTTCCTGTATTCGTATTGATCTGAAATTCCGAACTCCCTATCGCATTCCCACTACTATCATAGCGTCGGGCATAAACTTTATTGGGAGATGCATTATTCCACCACGTCACCACATACCCTCCTCCACTGAACGCGGCTACGCTTGGATTTTGATGGCTTCCCGTTGACAGCGTACTAATCTGAAATTCAGAACTTCCTATCGCATTGCCACTGCTATCATAGCGACGGCCATAGATTTGAAGGGGAAAGGCATCATTATTCCACGTCACCACAAAACCTCCTCCACTTAACGCGGCTACGGTTGGATTGTTATTATTTCCTGTTGTCAGGGTGCTGATCTGAAATTCTGAACTCCCTATCGCATTCCCACTACTATCATAGCGTCGGCCATAAATTTGATCGATACCACTACTAACATCATTCCGCCACGTCACCACAAACCCTCCTCCACTGAACGCGGCTACGCTTGGAGCAACATTATTTCCCGTTGTCAGGGTGCTAATCTGAAATTCAGAACTTCCTATCGCATTGCCACTGCTATCATAGCGACGGCCATAGATTTGAAGGGGAAAGGCATCATTATTCCACGTCACCACAAAACCTCCTCCACTTAACGCGGCTACGGTTGGATTGTTATTATTTCCTGTTGTCAGGGTGCTGATCTGAAATTCTGAACTCCCTATCGCATTCCCACTACTATCATAGCGTCGGCCATAAATTTGATCGATACCACTACTAACATCATTCCGCCACGTCACCACAAACCCTCCTCCACTGAACGCGGCTACGCTTGGAGCAACATTATTTCCCGTTGTCAGGGTGCTAATCTGAAATTCAGAACTTCCTATCGCATTCCCACTACTATCATAAAGACGTCCATAGATTTGATAGGCAGGACTACCACCATACAACGTCACCACATAACCTCCTCCGCTTAACGCGGCTACCATTGGAAGGTAATTATTTCCCGTTGTCAGCGTGCTCACCTGAAATTCGGAACTGAGGGCGTCTTGCAAGCGTCTTCTTTCTTCTGGTTTTGCGAGAGTGTCGAGTTGATGAGTTCCGTTCTGATAAGGTGGAATTATTGGCAGTTTTTGTTTTTGTCTTATCTGACTTTTGTCGGCTTGGGTGATAGCGGAAGAGGAAGTGGAAGTAGAGAGCAAATTGTTTCCCAATCTCCTTTGGATCAGCTCCCGTTGATGCTCTTGTTCTATATTCCTTTCTCTGCTTAGGGAAACAGGAAGTGGCGATGGTGAAAAAGAATAAGGAATCAGATTCGAACTTGTCTGATTGAGGTATTGAAAATCGGAGGAGGTAAGGTTTGGAAAGGAGGCTAAGGAAGGAGACGAAAAATACTCCTCTCTTGCTTTAGCCCCTGGAAGCCTAGAAAGAAAAAAGGAAGCCGCTCCCAATGAGCCAATCCCTCGAAGCGTACCTAATGATCCCATCGAACTCACCGAAGAAAAAGCTTCTCGTGGAATCATCGATGAAGCTGCAAGAAAGGATACAAAAGCCTTCCCAGCCCGCCGCACAAAAAAGGGGTCAGTCCCTGATATTCTGTATTTTGGTGCCAGTCCATTAGATTTTTTGAGAGTCTGATTTAAGGAATCTTCGGCTTGATGCGACGCAATGGGGTCAATCCCGGAATTTGCGACTATGTCTGCAAATTCACTGGTACTGAACCCAGTGCTCCCTGCAAAGTCGGTGGTCCTGAGCCCATTGCTAAAGTTGTTGTAGCTTGATAGAAAGAGCGTTCCAAGGCGCTTCGTTTCCTGAATGGCTTCGATGGTTGTGGTCAAGGAGTCTGTTGCTTCAACTTTTGACTGCGGCGATGAAGCTTCTCTCAAATCCATCTCCGCCTCCTGCGCATCTTCAACAAGTGCTGCTACTTTTTTAAAAATCGCTTCTCTGTTTGAGAGGTAAGGCTCGGCATGAAAATCTCTCTCCATTTCTATAAGCCACTCTTGCCTCTCTTCCCAAAAGCTACGTTCTTCTTCTAACCAAGATATTTTATCGCTTTTTTTTTCAGCAGGAAGCTTAATGCCTCGTTCTTGAAGAGATGATGAAATCTCATCTGCATTTAACTTTCCTATCAAACTTGTCTCAGCTATTTCATCACTTTGTTCCCTTTGGTATTGGTGCTGTTGCTTCTCGCGAGAAAGTCTTTCTGTTGTTTTCCAAGGAGTTGCAAAAAGGGAGGTCGTTCCAACAATTAAGTAGCAACAGAAATGTTTATGGACTTTTATCATTAGTCATCAAAAAATTTTTCCTTCTTTTTGAAAAAGCTTAGCTGCTTGAAACAACAAAGGTAGATGCTTTGCGATCAAGGTAGAGGTTGCTCTAACGAAGTCCACTCATGCCAGTTTATTGAAGAAGAGCCTCCTAGCGCATTCCAGAGTTGATGACAGCGATCGCTCCAATGGGTGTAGTTGGGCGCTGACATTGGAAGATCTGCTGATTTTGGAAAAATAAAATAACTGACTTGAGGAGAGCTGACAGGACGACGATCTGCTCCGGATCGAGGATCGATAGCCCTGCAGAGACGAAGGGAAGCCTCTCCGATTTTCGATGAGGGACCAATGTCGCCAATGATCGCGGGATAGAGCTTGTTTTGATAAAGCACGATCGCATAGTCACCAACCGATGCTGAGTCAGCATTTTTAGAATCGAGCATGAATTTTGGAAGAACGATGAAGGGATCCGCAGAGCCGATAAGAAAACTCCAGCGCTGAAGCTCGGTGAGCATTTGTTCCTTGTTGCTGACTTGCTCTTGAAGTTTTGTTTTTTGATCGAGCGTTAAAGCGGTATTGGTCAGGCTCAATTTTGCCTGAGCCCATTTTTCTTCGACGTCATGCAAGTTGGGATTGGCGTGCGACGTAGCTTTGGGCCAGCGATAATTTGTTTGAGGCTGATAAAAAACAGAAAGTTTTTCTAAAGGAATGTTGCGATCGCCATCAGAGCCATCGGCATTCACATTCATGATGGCTTGAACGAGGAGGGCGCGTACCCCATTTTTTTTGTTCGTCAAAGTTAAGATCGTCTGACAATCGTAGAGCGATTCCCGTGGAAAAAGTTGTTCCAGATGACTGAGGTGATGTTGCAGTGACTTAGTTTTGTTTTCAAAGAGAGTAGCAAAAAATGGAGAGGCTGTTTTTTTTCCTTCGGCTGAGGAAGGAATCATTTCTTCCAAATTGGGAAGCGCTTGAGGCATCTCTGGTGTTGCTGCAGCAAGTTCGGAGAGGGTAGTTGCTGGTTTTGGGATGGCGACATGAAGTGTCAACTGTAGCCGATAGTCCTCAGGGGTTGCGGCAGTGACAAGAGTGCAGTTAGTGCTGGTGTTGGTTTCTACTTGCGCTTGCACAACCGCTCCATTGGCCATCTTGACGAGATCATAGTTAGCGCGAGGAAGGGTGAGTTCAGAAGTATGCTTTTTTTTATGACAGCCGAGAACAAGACCAATACTTGTTGTCAGTAAGATGTTGGCAATGGTTTTTGAAATTTTCCACTTCCTTGAAAATGTGATCATTTTGAAAATTTATTTAGCAGAAAAACAGAGGGGTTTTTCCTACAGCCTATAGCCTGCAGCGCTAGCTGCCCGATTGATAAGAACCAGGCAAAATATTGAGCCCCATCAAGGTGATTTTATCTAGATGGCCCGAGCGTTTGAATTTGCTATCTTTTTGATAAGCCTGAAGAGCTGCTTTTAAATTGGCATCAGGGAGTCCATTAATTGGGCCAGCGTAGTAGCCGAGGAGTTTGAGATTTTGTTGTGCTTTCTGCACGGTGGCCACTTGAATTTCGGGAGAGGCTGCTAGCAATGGTCCACCAACAAAAATATCAGCGAGGGCTTTTGGATCAGGAGCTAGTGGAGCAGGAGTAGCGGGACGAAGTTGAGGGGAATTCTTTTTTGTTGAAGCTCGATTATTTAAACCGAGAGCCTCTGTCGTTTCTGGCGTCAAGGTGCCTGTGGGACGCAGATGATTGGCAACTTGGAAACGGCGGATCGCGGCGCTGGTAGCGCTTCCCATGCTACCATCGATAGCGCCTTGATAATAACCGAAGCGGGTGAGGGCTTGTTGTGCGGAACTGACGCTAGGCTGCGCTAGAAGCTGATGAGAGCTCAAAGCGACGATGAGGAAAGCGAGGAAGAAAAATATTCGATTCATAAAGATATATGGCTAATGATAGCAGTTATAGTCAAATTACTTAGAACTTACAAGCAATTGACTTGTCCTTTTTAGGAAAATGCTGCGTTCTCATCCCGTCACGTTATCGTTTAGATAGCGCTGGGTCTTCGGCCTGGCCTTTTCTAAAAATTCCTACGTTCTTTCCTGTAATTTCTAAGTAATTTGACTATAATCGGAATTTATCGTAAGTTTAAATTTCAAGTCGCTGCTGTCCAGGATAAGAAATTAAATTTGAAAATAGAAACCCAATAACTATCCAGAAAATCCTGCTCCAGGTTGAAAGGTTGAAAAGTTGAGGGGTTGAAAGGACTTCTTTTGTAAAAAAAGAGTCACATGACTTTGAGCCTCCTTTCAACCTCTCAACCCTTAAACAGCTGCGAAGCAGCGCTCAACCAAGACTATTCCTAGCTGCTATCGGATTTCATCAAAAGAGAAATCAATCTTTTTAAATTTATTTTGGACAAGAGTGATTTCAAGCGATCTCTTGCCCTGCAAAACGCTTCACCATTTTATCCCAAATTTCTTTTCCTTTTAAAATTTCAATTTCAATCCTGAGATAATAAATGGGGACTTCTGTCTGCGAGAGCCGTGGGATGCGGACGGCATCTTTTTCTGTGGTGAGGGCAACGGTGAGTCCGCGGCGGCGGCAACGTGACAAGAATCGTTCGATCTCGCGTCGTGAGTAACGATGGTGATCGGCGTAGCTTTGAGTGAAAGCCAAGTCAGCACCGAGCTTGCGGAGTCCTTGCTCAAAACTTTCCGGAGAAGCGATCCCGGAGAGGACTCCAACTTTGAGATCCTTCAAATGACTTAAAGGAAGTGTTTCTCCCGTGATCATATTGCAGAGCTCCACGGGGCGATGTGCGCATTCAATGATCTCTGCTGTCCGATTGAATTTTCTAATTCGTTCGTGCAAGAGGGAAAGATCGCTGCCGTTGCATTTGGTGATGATGATGTGAGTGGCTCTTCGCAAGTGCTCTGGAGGCTCACGCAAAGTGCCGCGAGGAATTAAAAATTCATTTCCAAAAGGAGCCTCGCGATCAATCAAAACAAGATCGAAGCGATGGCGTAATTTTAAATATTGAAGTCCATCATCGAGGAGTAATAAATCAGAACCTAAGCGCTCAATGGCATAGAGACCGCTTTTGACACGATCGCGATCGACGAGGACAGCGACTTTTTTGAGGTTCTTAGCCAACATGAAAGGTTCATCGCCTGCCGTTCTCGAATCGAGAAGCAAAGCGCCACCTTCGGAAACAATTCGAGGTGCGAAAAAATCTTGATGTTGGTTAAGACGGCCTAGAAGGCGCTTCAAAAAAGGCTTTGGGACGCTCTTGTAACCACGACTTAAAATAGCCACATGACGACCTCGCTCGGTAAGTTCGCGTGCTAATTTTTCTACGATTGGAGTTTTTCCAGTGCCGCCCATCGTTAGGTTGCCGATGCTGATGACAGGACATCCCAGGAGATGTTGACGAAGAAGGTGGGAGCGATAAAGAAAAAGGCGAGCCTCTACAATTTTTCGATAAAGCCGAGAAGCCTGATAGAGGATAGCACGCAGGAAGGAGGCGCGCTTGCCGCCCCGACGTTCCAGGATGACGTCGACAGCTAATTGTTCAATGCTTTCAAAAAATCGTCGCATGTATGGCGCTAAGTTAAGGCAACTTTAGAATGAAAATTAAAGTTGCAGTTGAAATTGAATATATGTTCCACAATAAGTTTGAGTGTTTCTAGTTTGAGTTTGAGTTCAATAGGCGCTTCGCGCATCATTTTATAGATAAAGCGAAGCCTAGCTAACTCAAACTCAAACTTCTAGCACTCAAACTTTCATCGCTCTTCCGTAATAAAGTAACATTATTCGCTGTTGTGATGATGATCTTACTTTCTGGAGGAGCTGTTGTTTTCATTGCTAAAGAAACCTCTTTGGCTGTTGTATGATTTTGGGCTAGAGCGATGATCGTAGATCCAGAGCCACTGAGCCAACCACCGAGCGCGCCTGCTTTTTCTGCAGCGGCTAGGACATTCGGTAAAAAAGGAATGAGGGGCGTGCGAAAAGGTTGATGTAGCCGATCGTGGAAGGCTCCACGCAGAAGATCATAATTTTTTGTTGCAAAAGCAGTGGCAATGACCGCTGCATCTGCCGCATTAGCTGCTGCATCTGTTGTGGTAATGGTCGCAGGAAGAAGCTGGCGCGCTGCATTTGTTGAGATTTCAAAATTGGGAATGAGGAGCACAAAAAAAAGTTCCGCCGAAACAGGATAGTGGAGGGGCGCGTGATCTTTCCTGGCGATAGTAAATCCTCCGAACAAAGCAGCGGCCGCATTATCGGGATGTCCTTCTAAAGAAGTGCAAAGATGATAGAGCTCTGAAGAAGAAAGAGGATTCTCTGTCATTTGATTCAATCCCATGAGAACGCCAAGCCTAACAGTAACACTGCTTCCTAGGCCGCGTGAGCGAGGTACATCGCCATTAATTGTTATCGAAAAAGGAAAAGGCGGTTGATTGGTCTTCTTAAAAAAAAGATTAGCTGCCTCTTCAACAATGGAAGGCAAGGCAGTCGGAGAAGGGCTCTTTTTAATTGTGACTTGATTAAAAATGTTCAGAGCAATGCCAAAGGAATCAAATCCAGGTCCAAGATTGGCCGTGCTTGCGGGAATGGTGATGGTGAGGGAAGAAAGCATAACAAAAGGCAGTAGCTTATAGGCTGTAGGTCAAAGTAAGCCCTTCGGCAAAATAAAGAAAATAAATTATAAAATAAGCCTCAATTTTACAAACTGGATTGACTGGTTTTGCCTATAGCCTACAGCCTACAGTCTATAGCCTTTTTTTCAGCTTCCAATCTTGCGTAGTGGCAATCCAGAAAAAAGATTGGACTCAATTTTTTCGAGAGAGACTCCTTTTGTTTCTGGCACAAAAAGAAAAAAGAAGAGTAATGAGAATGCTTGAAATACAGCGTAAAGGAGGAAGGTATTAGCATTTCCAAATTGATGAAGGAGGCTTAAAAAAGTGCCACTCACAATGGCATTAGAAATCCAGTTAGCAGCAGTACTAAAAGTGACGCCAAAATCTTTTCCAGCAAGAGGGAAAACTTCAGAGCAGAGGAGCCAAACGACTGGACCAGCACTCATGCCAAATCCAAAAATAAATAGAAGAAGCGCTCCTGCCGCTATATTTGCGAGAACAGGGTGGTACTGAAGATCCATTTTCAAAAGCAAACCAACTGTCGCAAGAGAGATTCCCATGATTAAAAGACCTAGCGTCATGATTGGTTTGCGGCCTAGTTTATCTATAAAAAAAAGTGCTATCAATGTGGAAAGCATATTCACAATTCCAATAAAAATCGTTCCCCAGAGTTGTTCTGAAGTACTGGAGAAGCCTGCAAATTGGAAAATGCGAGGAGCGTAGAATAAGACAATATTGATTCCAGTAATTTGCTGGATGACTTGAAGAGAGATTCCCAGCAAGAGAACGCGGCGAAAAGGAGAGCTTGTTTTTAATAAGAAAAACCCTTTTTCTTTTTTGTGAAGAGCTGTCGCAATCTCCTTTTTTTCTTGGAGGATTTGCTCCGGAGAACATCCGATCTTCTGAAGCACAGCTACTCCGCGTTCTGTAAACTCATTGAGAAAAAGCCAGCGAGGACTTTCTGGAAGAAATAGAATGCCAATGAAAGTCATGCATGCAGGAAGAGCAACGATGCCTAGCATCAAGCGCCAAGGGTCAGAGATCAAGGAGCAGTGCAACCATCCAGTGCTAATGAAGGTATTGCTGACAAAGGCCATGAGGACGCCAGTAGCAATGAGCATGATATAAAGAGACATCAAGGTGCCCCGTATTTTTTTTGGAGCGATTTCTGAAATATAGATAGGAGTAATAAAAGAGGCGATGCCGATAGCAACACCAAAAAGGGTGCGAGCAAGAAGAAGTTGATCCGCTGAGGTACTGAGAGAGCATAAAAGAGATCCCGCAATAAAAATGAGTGCGCTTAGGAGCATGATTTTTTTTCTGCCCCAATGTTGAGAGAAGAAGCCTGTAATGAGTGTTCCTATCACGGCGCCCCAAAGAGGTGCTGCAACAATCAACTCAAGAAAGTCATCACTTATTTTTAAATCATGTTGGAGGTAGTTTGCAGCTCCAGAAATTACGCCGATGCCCAATCCAAAAAGAAGACCGACTAAGGCAGCTGTGAAGCCGATGACATAGATGCGAAAGTTCGATTTTAAAAATAAATTTGGAGCCATAAAAACGAAGATTAGTTATCCTTGATGGAATGAGGAAGATTATTCACATCGACATGGACTGTTTCTATGCAGCCATTGAAATGCGAGAAAATCCAAAGCTTTTGGGCAAACCAATTGCCGTTGGAGGGGGGGAGTCTCGTGGCGTTGTTTGTACTTGTAACTATGAAGCTAGAAAATTTGGAGTGCGCTCCGCGATGCCAGGTTTTATGGCCCGTGAACGCTGTCCACAAATTATTTTTCTTCCGGTGCGGTTTGAGCTTTATCGAACTGTTTCCCTGCAAATTCAAGCGATCTTGCGTGGGGTGACGGAACTTGTAGAGCCATTATCGCTTGATGAAGCCTATCTCGATGTCACAGCTTGTGAGCGTTACGCCTGGGACATCGCCAAGGAAATTAGAGCTCGAATCTTCGCGGAGACGTGCTTGACGGCCTCTGCAGGAATTGCTCCTAATAAAATGCTCGCAAAAATTGCAAGTGACTGGCGCAAGCCGAATGGTCAGTTTGCGGTGCTGCCAGATCGAATTCAGGAATTCATGGCTGCCTTGCCAGTGCGAAAAGTCTGGGGCATTGGGCCTAAAAGTGCTGAGCGGTTGACAGCCAGAGGTATTCAAACTTGCGGCGATCTTCAAAAATTTTCTTTGATAGAAATGGCCCAGCAATTTGGTAAGTGGGGAGAAGAACTTTTTCATCTCTGTCGTGGAGAAGATGAGCGCGTGGTGGAACCGCACTGGATTCGAAAGTCGCTCAGCAACGAAAAAACTTTTTCTGATAATCTTATTTCCTTGGCGCAGTGTGAAACTGCGATGGTGAAGCTTGCTAAAGCAACACTGGAAGAGGTGAGGACAAAAGCGAGTGATCGTCAAGTTCGCAAGGCATTCGTCACCGTAAAATTTTCAGACTTCACCCGCACGACCAAGGAATGTATTTGTCCCGAGCCAACGACCAGTGTCTATCGAACCTTGCTAGCAGAGGCTTATAAAAGAAAAGCGTTGCCAGTGCGACTGCTGGGAGCCGGGGTTCGATTTAGTAATGGAGAGGAGCCCCAGCTAGAATTATTTTGAGACTAGAAACTAGAGTAGACCACGACGAGGCAAGCCCAACTGTTTATTGCCTCCTTTATCAACGGCAGTTTGATGTTTATTTGGTTCGATCAGCTGATGGATATTATCGCGAAGAAGTGCTAGCTCAGTAATAGTTTCTCCGAGTTCGTGTACATCTGGAGAAGAAAGTGCGGTATTGCCAGAAAAAAGCTCTTCAAGATTCTTATCTACCGCCTTTAAAGTTGGATTTAATAATTCATGAGCTTTGGCTTTAGCGCTCTCTTGCCTCTGTCTTGCTAATTGCGATGGACCAATTTTAGTTGCTGCGTTTGCAGCTTTCTTTGCAGCTTCACCAGGAGAAAAGTAGTTCCAGGAGCGTTGAGGAGCAAAAATGACACCACCAATCAGACCAGCAAGAATGGGAAGTATAACTGGATCACGAGGAGGAAGAGCATTGCGAGCATAAAGAGCAGCTTGATAATTTCTCATATCATTAGCAGAATCTCTGGCAGCACCAACCGCAGCGATAGGAAGTGCAAGAAAGGCTGCTCCAGCACGAAGAGCTGTTTCAGTAGAATATTTGATAGCATCCACAAGATGCTGAGCTGGTTCTTCCAAGTTGCCATACGCGGATTCAGCTGCGGCAGCCTCTTCTTGAGTCAGGTCATGAAATACTACTGCCTCGCTAGTTTTCTGTGATATTAAAGGATACTTATGAAGGTAATCATTAACTCTACTAATAATTTTATCAGCTTCGGTTAAACGATGATTGACTTCTCCGATAGTTAAAGAAGTTGCCCTATTTCTTTCTTCTACAGGAAAAACATATGCCATTACATCTTTCCCATAAAAATATTCTGCTGCTTCGATAAACTGATTTTTCACAACTTTTATGTTGTCGATGCTTTGCTCTCTTGGCGGCCCGAGGACGATTAACCCTCTCTCACAAGTAAAAATGCTATTCTCATCTGCAGCATCCTCATCTTGAGCTGGAGAGATACGGAAAACAGCAAGCGCCTTGGTTGCCACGATTGCTTGTTCTAGGTTTTTTTCTGCCAATGCTAGGGTTTCTACCTCTGCCGCATTTAAAGGATTGTCTGATCTCAATTCCTTGATGTTAAGGGGTTCGATTTTTGTTTGCGTGGTAGTAGGAAGAATTGGTTCTGAAAATGATCTTGCTCTGACTGCGATATTGGCAGAAGTAATTTCAGCACTTGTGGCAACTTGCTCTATAGAGGTGGTACCTAATGTTCCTTTTTCTTTTATGGAAGAGGGTGGAGCGGTAATTGACTCGCTTGGTTTTTCTGCAAATAGAAATCGCTGTGGGTTAATGTTCATATGATATTGATGCGGTAGCGATGAATAAGAATCATTGAGGTCGAGGAAAGAAGAATTAATGACTTTTTCATTTTGCTCTTCCTCTTCATTAGGAACAGTGAAATTTTCTTCTAGATTACTAAAATCATCAATGCACCTGTCGTACCTATCGCGATTTACTCTTGTCTGTTCTTCAACTGAGGCTCGTTTGTTTGAACTTTCTCCTTCGTTATAATGCTCTCGCAGCATTGGTGGAGCACTAAAAAGTGGAATAGGAAAAAGAAAATAACATCCCAGAAAAAGTAGACAAAGGAAAAATCGGTTTGCTGTCATGGGAGGAAATACAAGCTAAATATTTTAGGAAAAAAAGTAAGACGAACTATAAAATTATAAAATTTTTAAAAAGAAAATAATGTATTTGTCCCGAGCCAACGACCAGTGTCTATCGAACTTTGCTAGCAGAGGCTTATAAAAGAAAAGCCTTGCCAGTGCGACTGCTGGGAGCCGGGGTTCGATTTAGTAATGGAGAAGAACCGCAACTGGAATTGTTTTGAACTAAGCTGAAACAAGGTTTGAAGACCTCCTCAAAAAGCATTGTGTTGTGTTCGCTTTAGTGTCCTTTATTATGACAAAAAATCTCGCTTTATGAAAAACAAAGAATGTTTTACTTTGCCATTGCTGTTTCTTCTTACAACAGCAAGCCCTCTGACCGCCTGGCCCATGGAGAGGTTTGGAGAAAATGGTGCAGGAGAGAGCAGGCAACGACCAAGCTTGGCGACTCAAGAGCAAGCAGATCTAGCTCGCGCTTCAGATGGGCAAGGAGATCAAAGTGCTTCAATCGCTCGTGATACAGCACCAGTTGCCATTAGTGAAAATGATCCAATTGTCACAGATGATGAAGGGATAGAGTCTAACACCCTTCCATCTTCTACCAAAAATTTTTCTTTGGCTTTTATGGAAGGAGGCTATTTGTTTCCTCGACGTGGTGGAATGACTTATAATGGTCGAAGATACACAGAGCATGCTTTGGAACGGATGGCTCCAGAGACACCAGAAATTGTGGAAGAACTTCAGCGACGTGTTGAGCAACGAGCAAAAGCAGAGGGCCTGACGCCAGATACTGATGAATATAACACTTGGTTAATAGAGCATGCTCCTCAACCGCGTGGAGTACTTCCTGAAGAGGTAGAAGCTGAATTAGAAAATCCTGGAACAACAGATCTCAAGGTAATTACTAGCGAAGAAGGTGATGTGATCACAGTGATTAAGAAAAAACAACAACGCGTTAAACAAGTGATGAATTCCCTTAATCGCATTCTTATTAAAAAGAGAAAAATACAACTGGAACGACAACCAACAGTCGATAGCAATTTTTTTTCATTGGCTCAAACAATGGTTGGAAAACAATTACTAACTAGTGTTAGAAAACAACGAGAGAAAGTGGCCTCTGATTTTTCTTCATGTGAGGATACGAAGTCTTTTTATGAGAGGATGAATAGTCAACTTAAACAAGTGTTCAATGAGATAAGAGAAAAGCAGGCTGCTAGAAAATTAAAGATGAGGCATGCATTGCAAGACGTTCAGCGAACTTTTCAAAGAATTACTAAAGTTAATCGAGATGGTTTACTTGATAACTGGAAATGGCCAGTCAAAGCAATTAAGGAAAAGTTTCATCAATCGGCTGTAAAACTGAACTCTTCTCAACTACTTCAGATTGTTTTAGAAAATTTCAAAAAGAGGCAAGGTAAAATTTTCCAGCAAATCAAAAGCATTGTGCGAATCAGAAGTATTGTTAGTAGTCATTCAGATGCTTCAAAAAAAATCTCTGATCATTTAAGTTCAGAAAAAAAGCAAGCAGCTGTTATTGAAGCTGCTCAAGCTGCAAAAAAAGAAGCAAGGTCTGCTGCTGAGATTTCTGCTTGGGATCATGTTCTTGTTGTTTCTAAGGCAGCTGATGATTGTTCTATGGAAGCTGCTAAAATGAGGGGCGCTGGTTATGATGATAAATTAGCAGCTCAGTGGTTGGAGGCTGCTCGGAAGTATGAAAGAACAGCTCGTGAGAGTACTCAAGCAGCCACTGCTTATGCAGCGGGAAATGTGAATGAAGGTAAGAGTTGGGTTGTCGCTTCCTGGCAAACTCATGAATCTGCTGATAGAGCAGCCAACAAGGCTAGAGTAGCTCAACTTGATGTGCCTTCTTCTCATGAAACCCAAGCTCCACCTGCAATAATTTCAAAAGAGAAAGAGATTGGTAAATTCGAGCCAGCTTTTGTTCAAGAGAAAGAAGGTGTGGCTCAAGAGCTTCCTTCTTCTAAGATTGATAAGGCTGATAAAAAAAGAATACGAGCATCCAAGAAACTGGAAGCTACTGCTTTGAGCTATGCTGCTATTTGGTCTCAGACTGCTTCTGATTATTCCGTTAAGGAAGTGGCGGCTCGATCTGCAGATAATGAAAAGCTTGCTGCGCGATGGTTCGAAGCTTCTGAAAACAGTAGGAAAGTGGCTGAAGAATATACTAAGGCGGCTCAACTTTATGCAGAGGGAAAAATAAATGAAGGTGCTGAATCTTGGCATGATGCTCGTTTTACCAGCAATGCTGTGAAGAGGGCTGCTGATAGTGCTGCGGCACTTCAAAGAGAAGAGAAAATCGAGCCTAGTAGTTTTACCAGCAATGCTGTGAAGGGGGCTACTGATAGTGCTGTGGCGCTTCAAAGAGAAGAGAAAATCAAGCCTAGTAGTGATACAGCTGTAATTTTTCCTAAAACAACTTCTGAGTATTGCTTAAAGCTCCAAGAGGCAGAGGCAGCTAATAATTCAGAACTGATTGCTAAGTGGAGAGAAGTTGTTGACAAAAGCCAACAAGGTGAAGAATTGCATCGCAGGGCAGCTGCCATCTATGCGGAAGGAAATAAAAAAGAGGCGCGGCCTCTATTTGCCTCTGCTAGAGCTGCTGAAAAAGAAGCTTCTTTGATTGCTAAAGGAACAACTTTTGCTGCCAAATTAAAAGAAGTTCAGCTTGCTGGTGATGCAACACTAACAAACTATTGGGGAAAGGTTGTTCAACAATGGCATCTTGCTGAAAGAGATTCTGCCGCAACTCAGGCTGCTGAAAATAAAGAGGAGAGTTCTCTTTGGATGAATGCTGCTGATTCTGGAAGACGCGCAGCCTATACTGCAGCAAAACAGATTGATTGTTTAATGAAGTGTCATAACGCAGTAATTGCAGGTTATAAAGCGGCAAGCATTCTTTGGAGAGAAGCCGCTGAGAAAAATCAGAAAGCCTCTGAAGCATCTCAGCAGGCGGCTGGAATTTGGAGAGCACCAAAAAAGGGAAACGAAAAATGGAGAGAGCAAAGCAGAAAGAAAAAAGGAGAGCGTGCTGATAACATTGCTCAATCTATGGAGCAAGAAGCTAATGCAGCTTTTAAAAATGCAATAGCAGCTGAAGAAAAAGAAAAATATGGTGTGCAAGTTGAGGTTGGAAAGATCGAAGAGAAGACTTGGATTCCAAACTTAAAAAGCTCAAGTAAAGCAGGAGCGTCCTCTCAAAAACTTTCAAGTGCTTCACAAGCTCAAGTTGATCCAATCGATAAGTCTTCTAAAAAGAAAGTCAATTCAGCCAAGAAAAAAACTACTGCAGCACCAGTTGCTAAAGCAAAAAAATAAAAATCTTCAGCCTAAAAAAACTACTTCTCTTTCAAACAACGCGCTAGGATGCCTTTTTAAGCCTCATTTATCGAATGGGTGCTGGGATCTATGCGGACAGTTGAGGTTTTACAACTTTGTTGAATCCATCTTATTTTCAGCATGTTGCTATAAAAAATAGAATTCCTATAACCGCAAAATGAGAGCCTTCTCTCTGTAAAATTGTTCAAAAAAACCTAAGACATGGCTAAAATCTCAAAAATTAACCCCTTTTTTTTGGCGTTCCTGGCGTTTTTGATATTCTCCTTTCAGGTTCGTGCTATCCCGATGTTTGGTGGCGAAGAAAAAGAGCCAGCAACTTCTTCTGGAAAATCTCCTGCAGATACGCCAGAACAAAGGCGTCGAGAAACAGATGCAGCCAGTCTCAATGCTCCAGTGAACGAAGCTGCTTGCGCCGAAGCATGCGGCGCTGTTGATCCTTCGTTGCAAAATGATTCTTTGAACACAGCAATCGATGAAGCTGTTGCTGAAGAAAACCGACAACAAGAAGAGCACGTTGTTTTAGCATTAGAAAATTTCAGGACCGCTGCCGCCGACCCTGCTCTTACTCGCGCCGAGCGCCTCATCGTCGATCCTGAGAGCGGCCTCATTCGGCCGCGGAGTGAAGCCGATAGAAAAATCAAAGGAAAAAATGAAACGATCATCGCGGCTCTTAAAGGGGCGCTGCACCTTGAGTTTCCAATGTTCCAGCCGGCATTGATTGACAAAATCGTCGACGAAGAACTTCCTCACTCGAGCACGTGGAGTATGTTCGAAACACTCCAAGGAAAACCGGCGCTCAGCACGGAGACTCTTCAACGCATTCTTGAAAAAGCTGACAATGCCATGGCGGAGAGAGCATTCGTGGAGGGAAACTTTTTTACACTGCAACATTTTCGCAATGCCCTCGCGCAGCCTGAAAATAAAGGGGAGCAGCGCCTGATCATTCGCGGTCAAGGAGCCAGCGCTCTAATCGTGGCACAAGTTGGAAGCAATCACGTTGAAGATGCCATCATTCGAAAAACGTTCAAGCGTGCCCTCGAGCGCGAAGGGCATCGGAGAGATTTTGTTCACGAGCTGACCTCAGAAGCGCTTCCCTATTTGAGCATGTTTGCAAAAGCGCGAAAAATCAGAACTCCTCTCAGTTTTGAAAAACTAAACACCATTCTTCAACAAGCCGATGATGCCATGGCTGAAATCAAACTCTTACAAGCGACGCGTTCTGTTGTACCCCTTTCTGCAACAGCTGAGAACCGAGCAGCGGCAAGAACACTATTTCGCAGCAGCATTGAAAATTTTTTTAGCAGATTAGGAATTCAAAACGATGCCATCGCTGCTGGCATCAGCGCAGCAGTCATTCCAAAAAGCGCTGAAGAACTTGCAGCTGAACACGCCGCTGCAACTCAGCAGGCAACTTGGGAAAAAAATGAAACAGAAAAAGTCTTATGCTCTTTTATTTGTCGTGGAAGAAATGCTGATGCTTTCAAAGAACATTATCGCGAAGCAGAAGCAGCTGCCATCGCCTCTGAAGCATACCAAAACCAGGCCATGGAGGCGCGCTGGAATGCAGAAGGAAAAGCGCAATATCTCACCCAAGCACGTGCCTTTTTTCAAGAAGTCAAAGCTCTCCTAGATGAAAAAAGAGAGCTCAGCGAATTTAATGAATCGACCTTGAGTAAAATTGCACAAGGAGCTGAACTAACCTCTGTGGTTCTTGGCATGGTTAATGTCCCCTTTGTTTCCTTAAAAGGAATCGCCGATGCTGTTTCCACCTTTGCTACTTTTGCTGATCAACGATTAACCATCGCTGAAGCACAAAGAGCTTATAAGAGGCTCCAAGTCGCCATTCAAGAGGCTGAAACGGCCACGCAAGGAAATGAACAAGTTGAGGAAGCAGCAAGTGCCATGCATGCAGAGACGGAAAAAATTGAGGCTCTTAAAAAGCAAGAGGACCACGATGAAACGATCTTCCTTTCAAATATCGCCAGAGCACCACTTGATTTTTCTGATGATGCCGCCTGGCGTCAATGGGCCACGGAGCTTGCTTGCGAGGCTGATCCAGCTGATGAGAGTGAAGCGACAATTACGGCTCACCTTCTTTACAAACAAGGCAAAAAAAATCCATCAACGATTCATGAATTGATCGGTACGCTCTGGGGCGAACGACTAGCTCTTTCACAACGAGAGTTCCAACGTCTCGTAGAAACAACTCCTCACGATGAAGAGTACGAAAGCGCTCAGAAAAAAGAAATTGAAACCAAGACTGCTGCCTCAACCGCTAGAGCTAGGCTGGAAGAGGCTGCGCAAGCAAAGAGTCAATGGCTCAGCAAGCGAGACCAATTGCGTGATGAGAAAAAAATTTTAGAAGATCAACTGCGCACTGATGCTGAACATCGAGGAGAACGACAAGGTGAGCTCGAAGCAAAACGTCGAGAGTTCAGCGCGCATCAAGCGAAGAAAGAATCCATCGATGACGCCTATCAAGCCGCAGCAGCAGAAGCCAAGAACCTCACCACCGCTGCGGCAATAGCCCACGCCGACGCTTTTGAAAAATTTAAAATTTTTAACAGCACCAAACAACTACATGCCCGCATCACTGCTCGCCTCCAAGCCGCTGCTGAAGTTGATCAAAAAGTTTTTGATGATATATTGATAGCTAAGGCTTGTAGCAAGGAGGCTCAAGCACGTGAAGCGGCGGCAGCGGCTCTAGAGCGAGGCAACGAAAAAGCTGCAGCACTTCTATATCAGAGAGTAGACGCATGGAGAGAAGCAGGGGTATTGTATGACAAGGCTATTAAAGAACAGACTCGAGAACACATAGAGGCTGCTACAACATATCGCAAAAGCGCTCAAGCATACGAAGCTCAAGCAGAAGCTTTAGTTCGAGGCGATACAAGCGTTGCTAAGATTCAAGAGCAAATAGCAAGAGCATGGAAAGAAGCAGGGGTATTGCACAACAATGCTATTCAAGAACAGACTCAAGAACACATAGAGGCTGCTGCAACATATCGTAAAAGTGCTCAAGCAAATGAGGCCCACGCAGCAGCTCTAATGAGAGGCGACACAACTGCTGCAAACCTTCAAAAGCAGATAGCAAGCGCATGGAAAGAAGCAGGGGTAGATTGGATATTGCACAACAATGCTATTCAAAAACAAACTCAAGAATACATAGAAGCTGCTATAAAATATCGCAAAAGAGCTCAAGCAAATGAGGCTCGCGCAGCAGCTCTCATGGAGATTGTTACAACATATCGCAAAAGTGCTCAAGCAAAAGAAGCACGCATAGCAGCTCTAATGAGAGGCGACACGACTGCCGCAGACCTTCAAGAGGAGATAGCAAGAGCATGGCAAGAAGAAGCTGAATCCTATTCCTATGCTGCCACAGAGCTGGCATATGGAAATACGAATGGCGCTACAGCGTATCTTAAAGGCGCTCAAGCATACGAAGCTCAAGCAGAAGCTTTAATTCGAGGCGACATAAAAGTCGCGAAAATTCAAGAGCAAATAGCAAATGCATTTGCAGGCGGCTATTCAGGAGCAGGATACTTGTATGGTGCTTCCGCCAGAGAGTATAGCTCAGAAAAAGCTAATCTTTGTATCAAAAAAGCTCAAGCACGCGAAGCTCGAGCAAAGGCTTTAATTCAACAACTCAATGCTACTGATGAGAAAATTACTGACGTGAAAAGCAAGAGCACGACAACTCCTTCTCAACAGAAAACTCTGCCTCAACAGGAAAAAGCTCCAGGCACAGCTCCAGAAAAAAAAGGAAAAGGAAATTGCACTGTTTCGTGAGTAAATGCTACTGGCCAACTTCTGAAGAAGTGCTGATAGAGTAACGGCATCGTCATTTTCATCAAAAAAACAATCTTCATTCTCGTGAACGCGGGGACCCAGGCGGCTGTCTGTATAAAAATCGAGAACTAACGATGTAAAAATTTTTAATAGTTGAAGAGGCGGTTCTTGACAAAGTGATTTATCATGGCTACAAGGGGGGCATTATGACAACATTGCTAGAAACTGATCGGCAAACCAAACACAACAAAGTTGCTTTGACGAAACAATGGATTGAAGAGCTGCAAGATGAAGTGAATGGTGATGAACCGCCTGCGTGGCACGAAGCTATTTTAGAAAAGCGCTTGAAGGAATGGGTGCAAGGCAATGAGGGAAGTCAGAATTGGGATGAAGCAATCAGAGAATTAAAAATGGAATTGGGTATCAAGATGTAATTCGTGTGAAAGTTAGAACACGAGCATCAGCTAAAAAAGATTTGTATAGTGGTTACTACTTCTACGAGCAGCAGGAGGTAGGCATTGGAGATTATTTTGTAAACACGATTTCTGCTGAGGTTAGTTCCTTGCAGGTTACTGCAGGAATTCATTCTAAGCGAGGGAAGCTATTTCGAGTAAAATCAAAATTTTTTCCTTATTGGATTTATTATTCAATAAAAGATAACACAGTTCGTGTGGTTGCTATTTTAGACGCTCGTCAATCTCCTGAAAAAATTTACAGGCGCGAAAAAAAAGAGATTCGAAAATGAAACTCTTTTTTATGGGATTATCAACTCTGTATTGACAGCCGCCTGGGTCCCCGCGTTCGCGAGGATGACGGTATTTTTTTTAATGAAAATAACAATGACGTTACTAACCTTCCCTCCACACACACTAGGAGTGGCAACAAGATGACGATAAAATACAGCGCTCATAAAATAAAAACCCCAATCCAACTATTCATGTTATTCATTATGAGAAAAATTTCGTGACGCGAAGATTAGCTTATTTTTCTCTCGCTTCTGAAACTCCTAACCTTCTAAACTCCCAATCGTCTACTCACGAGGGTGGTAGGCACAAAGCTTCTCAAAATGAAAAACCAAACCTTAAAAACTATGACACCTATGATTCCTCAAGTCTCCCGCGGTTGGAGTATTACTATTGGTATTGCTATGATCCTTCTCGGGCTCGTAGCTCTTTCCGATCAAATTGTGGCCACCGCTATGGTCACTACTTTTATTGGCGTTATTCTTCTTTTAGGATGTGCCTTATCGCTCATTAAAGTCTTTACGATCCATGGATGGAAGAGTCACTTTTGGTATGCCATCGTTGCTATTGCCTATGCCGTGGCCGGCTATGTTTTCATCGGACGCCCGTTTGCCGCAGCTGTTGTTTTTACATTAGTATTAGGTTGGGCTATTTTAATCGGCGGAATTTTCCGTACGTTCTTAGCTTTTAAATTGCGCCACCATCAAGGAGCTGGTTGGATTCTTTTTAGCGCTGTGATCTCGATTATCTTGGGAGCTCTTATTATTTCCCAATGGCCAGGAACAGGACTTTATATTTTAGGACTCTTCCTTGGTATCGAACTTGTTTTTGCTGGAGCAGGATGGCTCGGCTTGGGACTTGCGACGAAGAGGGAGTGAACGAAAGAAATTAACCACTATTTATTTTTCTAAGAAATAGCCTGTAGCTTTGAGTTACAGGCTATTTTTATTTTCTAGAGAATCTGTTCAGTAAGCTTGATTGCACAAAAGAAAATAAAATCTTATATCGAAGATTTTGTTAAGAAGTTGAGGGGTTAATACGTGCGGCGTGTCAGCCGACGGATCAGCTGCCGAAGGCAGCCCTCAAGGGCAAGCCTCGCGGGAGCGAGCGAGTTGCAAAGGATCCCTTCTTCTCAACAGCCGCGCCAGCGGCGCTCAACAGCTGCTTCAGGAGCGGCTCCACCTTTCAACTTTTGACAAAGGCAGTTTTATACCATCTTTAATAAATAACTGGACCATCTAACTTGTTCTTTTTGTGCTGAGCTTCGTTGTCAGAGCTTACGGTATGATACATAGCGCTGCGCTCTTCCGTCTTGCTGTGCACCGATAGAAGCACAAGCCAAATGGGTGAAAGTCCCATCGGTTGAATTAGACGATTCACAACCGAAAACTGTATCCGGAATGAGACTGTGAAGTCAAA
>JAIEQF010000002.1 GCA_019747895.1 Chthoniobacterales bacterium | reverse complement strand
TTCGCCCTCAAACTACCTTAAATAAAGGATCCCAGATCACTGGGACAGGCTCTATCTAAACGATAACGTGACGGGATGAGAACGCAGTCTTTTCCTAAAAAGGACAAGTCAGTTGCTTGTAAGTTCTAAGTAATTTGACTATATACCTTCCATCGCTTCCATCCCTGTGAATTATTTTTTTGGCTTAAAAAGCCGATCAATCAACTTCACCACAGGTCGCGGTTTTTTAGCAGGAACGCATTCGATGTAAACGCCACTCAGAAGTGTCTCCAAGCTAGTAGCCCCGTCTAAAGAAAGTTTAGAATGAACGATTTTATAATTGATGCCAGGTTGTCTTAAAAAATCATACTCCGTTTTCAAATAGGCAGTCACCTCTACATTTTTAGGAAAAATTTTGACCTCTTCTACGATACCAACAGGGAGGCCGCGATAACGGAGCTGTGTACGCCCTGCTACTAAGCCTTGACCATTTTCAAAACTGAAGTGAAGCGGCGAGGAGCTCATCCGCGCCAACTCCTCATTAGGGAAGAGCGAAAAGGTAGCACCCTCTCCAACAGGAGCTCCAGCTGGCCCCATGAGGTCATAAGCAATGCCTCCTTCTAGGAGCGTTTTGAAACTAGCGATGGCAACCTTGAGCACGCCAGAACCCGCTTGAATTTCCGTTGCTGGAAGGCGCCAAAAACGGACATTCCGCCCCATCGTCGGTACAAATTCTTTTTTAATGAAGAGAGTTAAGACTGCTCCTCCATTTTCTGTCAGGTTCTTTTTTCTGACTTTGCCGACAATCACACCATGATATAAAACAGGGGCTCCCACTTCAATGGTTGGAATTTCTTTAGCAACGAGAGAAATGGTCATTCCCGAATCTTCAAAGCGTGCCTCGGATTCGTTAGCGCAAAGCCTAAAGATCATTCCATTATCAACAGACTCTCCCGCAGGCCCAAAAGCATCGACTTCGATCGAGCCAATGAATAACGATTTTAAATCGAAAAGCTCAAATCTAATCCCAGCAGGCCCAATCTTCAGCATCGAGGAAGAACCATTCCAAAAACGACTATTAGTGGTGATGAGATTCACAAATTGTTTTTGAATCCCAACAATCACATAAGGATTTCCCCCCGCATCAAACTCCTTCCGCATCACTCCTCCAATGGTAATGCCGCGATAAATAATCGGCGATCCTTCCTCGAGCGAAGGAATTTCATCTGCGGCAAGCTTCAAGACAAGACCTGGTGCTTGAAGCGGATGGAGCGGTGCCTTTTCAAGGCCAACAAAATAAGAGGAGATGGAACCTTCTCCTAGTCGAGCTTGGATGGAATTTCCTTGAATGATCGAACTCAATCCCGAGGTCTTCGCTAGGCCTATTACCGGTTGATCAATCCAATACAGCGTCCCTGACTGTGCCAGTGGTGCCGCAAAGGCTTTGAGCCTGACGGTGACAATCGCTCGATTCAATTTTTGATCCAACCTTACATCGATCACCTTTCCTGCTGCTACGCCTCGATAAAAGAGCAATGTTTTATTTGCCTCGATGCCAGGAGCCTCATAAAACTCAATTTGCACTTCAGGCCCACGAGATTTCCACTCCTTTAAAAAAAACCATCCTACCGCAAGCAAAGCCAAAACCGGAAATAGCCACACCCACGACAGGCGAAGGTTCGCATGGGTGACTACTTTGGCGTTATCAGTTGAAATGGTTTCGTTATTCATGATTTTTCTTATTCTTTTGCAGTCTCCCAAATCCAAGAAGTTTTGTAGAGCTCATACGAAAAAACATTACAAAGCAGAACGGCTGCAAAAAAAAGTGCGCCTGGCTCTGCATGAACACTAGCTAGCGTACCCAATTGTCCAACAGCAGCAATCACAGAAAGTAAAAAAATATCAATCATGGCCCAACTTCCAATTTTGATCATAATATGTCGAATAATACTTCGCTCTCGTTGCCAATGCACCGTTCCATGAAACCACAAAATCCAAGCGGTTACGATCAGCTTAGCCAAAGGAACGACAACGCTGGCCAAAAAAATAATCACGGCTACCGGCCACAATCCGGAATGATACATCTCCATGACTCCTCCCATCACTGTTAACGGCTCCACATCTCCATTCACCGTCATCGTCATAACAGGAATCATATTAGAAGGCAGATAGAGAATCGCTCCTGCAATAGCAAGAGCCTTCACTGCTTCGAAACTATGTTGATCGGAGAGAGTCATTGGAAAAAATTAGCCGCGAAAAATGAGGGAAAGAATAGCCACAAAAGAACGCAAAGAACGCAAAAAAAAAATTATTAGTCCTGAATTTATTTTTAAGTGACCGCTCTGATCTAGGCTGAATTGCGTCCCCACTTTTTTAAGAATCATAGCTCAAAAATAGTTCTTCTTCTTTTGCGTTCTTTGCGTTCTTTTGTGGCTATTCTCTTCTTTTTCTTATGTTCTTTTGTGGCTGTTGTTTTCCATTCCCTCCAAATATTCCAAAATAGCACCATGATCAAAAAGTCGCATCGCCACTAACGAAGTCAGTGCTAGCATCGCTACCCAAAAAGCTCCAATTTTCCACTCAATCGTCCCTAACTGATCCAGCTTCACGACAGCAGCCATCGTGGCTACAGCAAAAACGGGCATCAGATTCCAGGTAGCTAATGCATTCACACAATGAACCGCAGCGACACTCCCCTTCCAGCGTTGCTGAAAGCAGCAGCTCGCTAAAAGATACCAAAAGGCCGTCAGATGCAGCAAAGGGAGCAGAATAGCAGAACAAAAAACTAAAAGTGCGAGAGGCCAATAACCTTGAAATAAGAGACTGAGCACTCCCGTAACAATGAGGTTCGACTGGGTATTACCAGAAACATCGAAGACCATAATTGGAGTGACATTGGCCATGAAGAGACAAATCAAACAAGTTGTTACAATCGCCCACGCTTTTTGAAAAAGAGAAGTATCATAATATTTTTTTAATCTCTTCCCACAACAACAACAGATTAATTCCTCGCCGCTATTTAGTTGACGATCGTAATAGCTCGCCACACAGTCGGGACATTTTTTTTGTTTTTGAAGTGCAGTATTCATTTCAAAAAATTTTGGGTACTCGATAAACAAAGTGAGGATATGCTTGCTCTGCATGAAACCCTCGCTTTTGTAATGTTTCTTCAACAGCCTGCATCACCCCAAGGCACGAAGGAGCAGCTACATCATCAACAATTATGTAACCTTGAGCATCCATCTGTTTTTCAATTGCTAAAATAGCATAACGCGTCGAGGCATCCACATCACAATCGATGTGAGTAAGCACAACTTTTTTCATGGTTGGCAAAAGTTTGGGCAGTGTCTCTTCAAACAATCCCTTGACCAGCACCAGATTTGTTAGCCCAAGTTCACGAATGACCTCGCCAAGCGCTTTAAAAGAGAGCTCGCGAAAATCACCTTTCATGTGAAAATCAATTGCTGCATTAGCCTTAGGAATTCCTTCAAAGGTATCGAGCGCATAGACGGTCCCGGTATACCCAAGCTCCCGAGCCACCTTTGCTAAAAAAATAGCAGTTCCACAACGGTAACTGCCAAATTCAATAATATCTCCCTCTCTATTTTTGATTCCATATTTCAAAATCATAAAAAAATTTTTCAGATACGGAGGTAGTAACAATGTTTCTTCTTCCACAAGCTTGAAAGCTGCTTGATAAACAGGATCGTTTTCCAGAATTTTGTCCAACTCACCAAATTGAAGTCCCCAAGCGCGCGCTGTACCAGCCACCACATTCCGGCCTTTGACAAGGGATGAAGGAAAATCTTGGTGAAATTCTGTTAAAGCCTCGTGTAAGACGGAGGCATCAGAAACATCCTTCAGCATTTTAACTTTTGGCAGGAGATGATCCATGAGTTTTTGAAATACGATAAACCAAATGAGGCCAAACCTGCTCTGCGTTAAGATGGTATTCTTGAACCGTCTCTTCTGCTGCCTGTAATGCCCCTATGCAAGACGAACAGAGCGCATCATCAATAACGAGATATCCTCCTCTTGGATGCATATGAGGAAGCGCTGCATTGATAGCATACTTTACTGAAGAATAAGTGACTCCATCCACGTGAACAAGTGAGAGAGGTTGGAGCATAGAACAAATTTGAGGAAAGCTATCTTGAAAACGTCCTTTGACTAAAACCAGATTGTCCAAATGAAGTTCTTGAATGATTTTACTCACCACATCAAAAGAAGTATCTTTAAAATCATCGGAGGTATGAAAATCGATGCGGCCATCAGCATGAGGAATTCCTTCAAACGTATCTAAAGCATAAACTTTTCCTTTGATCCCAAGAGCTCTTGCCACACAAGCCAGAAAAACGGCTGTTCCGCAACGAAAACTCCCAAACTCAACAATATCTCCAGGCATTTCTTTGATGGAATATTTGAGCAGCAAAAAAAAATTCATGAGTACATTTTCATCAACCAATGATCCTCCATTGACTAAATGAAATATCTGCTTATAGAGAGGATCTTCCCTAACTACATCATGCAGTTTTCCAAAAGAAATACCACAAGCTCGCACATAACCGGCAGGAACATTACGGCATCCATTTTCGGCTAACAAAGGAACTTGATGAAGTTCTGTCAATGCTTGATCCAATAATTCTCCCTCAAGCTTCTCGATATAAGCAATCCGAGCAATGTGACTCTTTGGAATGTGTTCTAGAAGCATCTTCCTTTAAAAGACTCAAGCGGCATCTCCATAACGCTTCGTTAAACCTTCGTAAGCATCAATGCGACGATCACGAAAGAAAGGCCAATGTGTTCGTTGCGTATCAATCCGAGCAAGATCTAACGTTGCAACAAGCACTTCTTCGCGATCGGTCGAAGCTTCTGCTAAGAGCGATCCATCAGGCGCTGCAATAAAACTACTTCCCCAAAATTCCAAGCCATCTCCTCCTGCAGGCGCCTCATGCCCGATGCGATTGACTCCCATAACATAAACACCATTGGCCAAAGCATGCGCTCGCTGCGCTAACTGCCACGCCTCGCGCTGCTGCTTGCCATATTGTTTTTTTTCGGAAGGATGCCATCCAATCGCCGTTGGATAAAAAAGCATTTCTGCACCTTGCAGCGCCGTCAGCCGAGCTGCCTCAGGATACCATTGGTCCCAACAAATTAAGACACCAACATTTCCAGCTTTGGTAGACCAAGAACGAAAACCGAGATCTCCTGGCGTAAAATAAAATTTCTCATAAAAAGCTGGGTCATCTGGAATATGCATCTTGCGATATTTTCCAAGATACTTGCCATTAGCATCGATGATCGCTGTCGTATTGTGATAAAGACCCGGAGCACGACGCTCAAAAAGAGAAGCAATCAAAACCACCTTTAATTCTTTAGCAAGAGCCTCCATTTTTTTTGTTGTAGGCCCTGGAATCGCCTCGGCAAGTTGAAAGTGAGCATGATCTTCACTTTGACAAAAATATTCACTCGAAAATAATTCAGGAAGACAGACCACTTGAACACCTTGTTTCGCGGCTTTCCGAATAAAACGTTCTGCGTTTTTCAAATTGGCAGCAGGTTCTTTGACACAGCGCATCTGCACCAAGCCAACAGTTGTTGTTTGTTTTGACACCATAAATGCAGGTTACAGGTTGCAGGTTGCAGGTTACAGAAAAAAACTATCACCCATTTAAAATTTCTTGATCACTTTCAATATTTCATACCTGTACCCTGCAACCTGTAACCTGCGACCTGTCAAAAAACCGCCGTTTCTCCCTCGCATAGTACGCGCACCTGATCAGCAATACTTCGCTCAGCAGCTCCTGCAAGCAAGCGTTGAGGCGGCTCTTCGAGCGGTTCATAACTCAGCGGAAAGGTTCCGTAGTGCATCGGAATAAGAACGTTTGCTTTTAATTCTTGAAAGGCTTGCAAAGCTTCTTCAGGGTTCATGTGAACATCGCGGCCAGTAGGTGTGTCATACGCACCGATGGGCAACAAGGCAACAGTAATCTCAGCCTTCTTCCCGATTTCTTGAAACCCGGAAAAATAAGCGCTGTCGCCACAATGAAAAATGGTACGTCCTCCATGTTCGATGAGAAAACCACCAAAGCCACGATGCTGGTCATGTAACATTCGAGCTCCCCAATGAAAAGAGGGAGTTAAGGTAATCTTGATATCATCACACTCGAACGACTGCCAGCGTTGGAGCTCGTGAATTTTTTGAAAACCGAGTCCCTTCACCAATTCGCCAACATGTTCGGGAACAACAATGGGTTGATTTGCAGCCACGGCTCGGAGCGTCTTTTTATCAAGATGATCAAAATGAGCATGCGTCACTAAAACAAGATCAATTGCTGGCAACTCGTGCAATTCCAATCCTGGATGGCGCAGACGCTTGACGATCTTTAACCACTTCGCCCAATTGGGATCAATGAGAATCGATTTTGTGTCTGTTTGAATTAAAAAAGAGGCATGCCCAATCCAAGTAATCCCAATTTGATTGGAGGAAATCTCAGGCAAGGTCACAGGTGTTTTTTCTCCTTGGCGTCGCTTGAAGAGCGAAGGAATAATCACCTTTGTTAAATAATTTCTTTTATGCCACCCCTCTCCAAAGCTCATGTCAGCGTGATTTTCAGGTCGCTGATTTTTTTTGAGAAGAGTAGAAATTTTCTTCATACTCTACACTCTTTACTCTTTACCCTGTGCTGCTTCCAAAGCCTTCACCCTATCAAAAAGCTTTCCAAGCTGATGAATATAAAAATTATTTTCTTTCCAAGTTTTGATTGGTTTTGCCGGAGAGCCTATAACAATTTCTCCCGGCAAAACATTTTTACTCAATCCAGATTGCGCTCCAATAATTGCCTTCTCTCCGATTTCAATGTGCCCACTAAGACCAACTTGACCTGCTAAGGTCACATAAGCCGCTGTGCGCGTACTGCCAGAAATACCAACCTGAGCACAAATAATATTGTGCGGACCAATCACGACGTTGTGCGCAATTTGAACGAGATTGTCAATTTTGGTGCCTTTTCCAATCTGGGTTTTCCCAAAACGTGCCCGATCAATCGTTGTATTAGCACCCACCTCAACATCATCTTCAATCTGAACAATCCCAATTTGAGGAATTTTTTGATGCGTTCCCGTTTTGGAATCATAACCAAAACCACAAGACCCAATGACCACTCCCGGATGCAAGATGACACGATTTCCCAGCAAGCATCGTTCGCGCACCGTGACATGAGGATGCAAGAAAGAATCTTCTCCAATTTTAGTATGCGCTCCAATAAAAGTATGTGCTCCAATGATGGTTCGATCTCCAATAACAGCGCCTTCTTCGATCACGGCATAAGCAGCAATGGAAACATCAAGACCAATTTTAGCGGTCGCCGCAACAAGGGCCGCAGCATGAACTCCGGGCTTGGGCCGATACTCTTCGTGTTTTGCGAGCGCTGCAATAATGCAATCAAAAGCGGCTGAAGGATCTTTGACTTTAATCAGGATAGAAGAATGAGCTTCATCAAAATGAAGTGGAACCAAAACAGCCGTAGCCTTGGTCTGGCGGAGTTCTTGCAGATAACGAGGCGAATAAAAAAAACTAAGCTCTCCAGCCTGAGCATCTCGCAAGGAGGCAAAGCCACTAATTTCTAGTTCGAGAGAATTCGAAGAGGTTGTGCCATCAACGAGACGGAGAATTTCTTGTAAGTTCATGGAAGAGATGGTAACAGATTGTAGCTTTGTTTCTGAAAAAGCAGGATTATCTTATTTCAGCACTATTCAACAATCCTACCAAACGTCATTCCAGCGGACGCTGGAATCCAGAAGATCGTCGATACAGAATTGATGATCCCATAAAATAAAATCTCATTTTTTTTCTTTTAGGAAAATTCTTTGAGACTTTTAAATTGTTAGCTTTCGCCCTTTATACAGACAGTCGCCTGGATTCCAGCGTCCGCTGGAATGACGATAGTGTAGCAAAAAACAAGCTAGTAGCAATTGTTCTTCTGCGATTGTTTCTAACCCTCTACTTAGATGCTGATTTCTTATTCAACACCGCCAGCACCTCATTACTAATATCCAAATCGGGACGAGCAAAGAGAACCACAGGAACAGCACCGGCACTGAGTCCCGATTTATCTAAGACCATATCGAAACCACGCACTTTGGTTTGATCATTAATCACAATCATGATGTCATCGATAATTCCCTGCCGCATTCCCAAGAATTCATCTTGAAGTTTCTTTTGCTTAGCAGAACGATACTCAACCAATTCGCGGTCAAGAGCACGGGCTTTATCAATTTTGTCTTCACACTCTTTTTTCTTAACGTCTAATTCTTTTTTTGGAAGATCTGATTTCTCAATCGCCGTTGTTAGCTGATTAATTTCATCCATCTTCTTTTTAAGATCAGCGGCACGATCATTGAGTTCTTTTTCAATAGCCTCGCCCGAAGCAGTGTATTTGGCTTTAACCTCGTTCGTCTTTTTGTACTCTGTGAAAATACGATTCATATCAACCGTACCAATCTTCATTTCGGCATGAGCTCCTAAGGCGCTGAAGAAAAAGAAAGCGACAAGAATGAAAAGTGTGTGATAGATTTTGGACAACATATTTTTAATAAATTTTTACAAGAGACAAGAGTGCCTTGCTCTAAAAAAGTTGTCAATCGTAGACCTCGCGGCGATGCCCTACTTTTAAAACTAATACCAGTAGTTCGTGATCTTGAATCTCACAAATCAATCGATAGTCTCCAACACGATAACGCCATAATCCAGCAAACTCTCCAACAAGGGGCTTTCCAAAACAGCGAGGATCTTCAGCTATATTGATCCTTGTTTTCAAATAAGCAGCAATTCTTGTTTTGCTTGTGTAATCAAGCTTGCCAAATTGCTTTTGTGCTTGCTCAGAGAAATCAACTTTCCATTTCACAAACTGTGCTCCTTTATTAAATCATCGAGGCTTATACACTCTCCAGGATCAGCTAGCACCTTCATTGCATCAGCGATGTCCTCGGCATCTTCAAGCGCCTCACGTAACATTTTCAGATCTTGCTCCGAAAGCTTCGGGATTTCTTCTACCATTTCAAGTACACTCATACTGTTCCTATTACTCTAACGTATTTTGAGAGTCAAGCAAAAGAGCTTTCTGGAATAGGACGTTCCAAAAAGCTCTTGAAAGGCGTTAAGTTAAAAACAGAGTCTGCTGGGACAATCTCTATTCCGTAACAACAATGTTAAAAGAAATAGTCTCCATCATCATGCACATCGGAGCACCACAAGCTCCATGCCCTACATAACTCGTCATACGCTTGTAGGACAAGGTGGTGTCACCTACCGCAGCGGCAACAAAACTTCTGTCATCTTGAAGAGTAGAGCCATCTCCTAGATCAAGAGATCCCGTAGTAAGAATACCGTCCGTAGAAAGCCCATCAAAAGAAACTGTTGAGACGGATTCAAGTCCGTAGTGTTCATCACCCGAGACATAATGACGTTCATTGGGAAGCTGAACCAAAAGTTTTTCACCAACATGAAGCGTGATGGTCTTTCCATTGTCGGAATCAGTGACAGCATGACCAATAACAAGGTGACCACCAGTAATCAGAATGGGATGTTCGCACACAACATTACCAGGCTGCTCCTGCGCCAAAACACTAGAAGCCGTCAATAAAACGAGTAGAAGAGATAATAATTTTTTCATATACTTATTAGACCACTCAACGATGAATGCGTTAAATGAAAATTAAAAATTTTTTCCTGAGAAAAAGAGAGATGAGATTTTATTTTGTGGAATTATCAATTCTGTATTGAAGGTCTCCTGGGTTCCCGCGTTCGCGGGAATGACATTTATTGTTTTAGTGTTGAATAGTCCTGAAATAAGACATCTTTGTTTTTGGAAGTGACATATGAAAAGATGATTCACTAACTCAAACTTGAAACTGCCTCAGTAATTCGCTGAGGCTAGTGAAAAGCAAGGCGCCTCGGAGCCAGAAATGCCTCAAGCCAAATTGAAATTGGTTGAGAAACTCGCTGATTTAGATGAAGCATCAACTCAAACATGAAACTGCCTCAGCAGTTCGCTGATGCACAGAAGAACAAGGAGTCGAGGAGCGCAGACGCTGAGCGTATAGATAATACGTGAAGCGGCTAGCACCACAGCGACACAGTTCTTCAAAGCAGCAGTAGAACTGATGAGGCAGTTTTAGAATTGATAGCCAACGGTAAAGTTAAACTGTCCGTTCGACTTATTGTAAGATTGACATTGCACAGGATAACCCCAGTCAATACGAACAGGTCCGATCGGCAGTTCGAGGCGCACACCAATACCAACGTCACCACACATATTAGAAAAATCATACGTGTAGGAATTAGCATTTACAAAACCCCAGTCCGTGAAGACGGCACCACGAACGCGAGGGAAAATAGGGAATGTCGTTTCTGCCGTTGCGTACCCTAACGAATTACCACCAATAAAATTGTTGTTGCTATCAACGGGGCTCACTCTGCGGTAGAAGAAACCACGCATGTCATTAGCACCACCCAAGTAGAGTTCATCAAAAACAGGAGGTGTTGCAACGCCTTTGGAACCACTACCCCAGGAGTTCACGGCGGCAAGCGAACCTTTCAACTGGAGAATACAATCCCAAGGAAGTTGAAAAAATTTCTGACCATCCAATCTCAATCCATAATCTTGAACGTTGCCTCCTAAACCACCTCCAGCACCAAAGAAAGTAAAGTCCACTTTCCCTCCCTTGCGCGTTAAGAAAAGACTGTCGCGAGTATCGTAGTTCAAGCCAGCCATGATCGCACTTTTAAAATAAGGACTATTATTTGCGTCCGATTGAATCGGGCTGTTATAAGGAACTGAAGCTGTTTGAACGTTAAAAATTTTGACCTGCTCAGGTCGATATTCGAGATTGGCAGCTAAGAGCGGCGTGATCGCTTTACGCATTTGAATCGCTGCTCCAAGATTGGACTGGTTATAAACGGGGCTCAAGTAATTCGCCTCATGGTAGAAAAATTGGCCGCCAAGTGAAAGCTGATACCCCATGAACCAGGGCTCGGTGAGCGATGCTTCGAAATCTTTTCGTTGAATACCATATTGAACACGTGTCCGGAATCGTTGCCCACCACCAGTAAAATTAGGCCAGTTGAAGAGATCAAAATTCGATTGTTGCAACTCGGCAAAACCAATCAAACTGTCAACCGTGCTATATCCAGCACCGAAGTTCAACGATCCTGTTTTTTTCTCCTCAACAATGACTTTGATATCTTTACGGCCTGGAACCAAGGTATCTTCTGGCACCATATCGACCTTGGAAAAATAGTTAAGGTTCATCAGTCGCGATTTACTCAAGTCAACTAAAGTAGAATCATAAAGCGCTCCGGGTGTTACCGCCATTTCACGACGAATCACTTTATCTTTCGTTAGAGTATTTCCCTGCACCGAAATTAAATTAATATAAGACTGAACTCCTTCATCAATGTGATACGTCAAATCAATTTGCCCATCGCTCACCGGCGTAACTTGAGGCTGCACATTCATATCCACGTAGCCTTTAGCGCCATAAGTATCACGCAATTTTTTTAAATCAGCGCCCATTCCATCAGGCGTATAGAGCGATCCTGATTTCATTTTCAGATCCTGCTCCAATGTTGCTGCAGGCACCACATTAGCTCCTTCGATACTCAAATGATGTAGCCGGTATTGCGGTCCTTCGACCACTGTCATAATCAAATTGATTCCTTTGTCACCATCGGGCTCTGTTTTCACATCAGTCACCTTAATATCTGCAAAGCCACGATTTTGATAGAGTGACCGAATTGCTTCTTCATCTTCGTCCATCTGCGCCGGAACAAGACGTCCATCTTTTGTTAAAAACGAGAGCAGATTAGCTGTTTTTGTTTTCATGACCTTGGTGAGGTCTTTTGGCAGAACGGAAAGATTTCCAACAAAACTAATATTTCGAACGACGAGCTTAGGTCCTTCCTCTATTCGAAAAATAACTCGCATCCGTTTGCTTGGAAGTTCTGAAACAGAAGTATCAACTTTAACCTTAGTGTAATTTTTGTCTTCGTAAAGTTTGATCATCTTTTGACGATCATCGGCAATCCGTTCCTCGCTGTAGGCATCTCCGGGCTTTGTTGCTATTTCTTTCCGAATTTTATTCATCGGGATCGCTGAAGAACCTTCAATGAGAACCTCTTCAATCTTTGGACGTCCTTGCAACAAGACGGTCACTTTTAATCCCCCCGTCATTGGCTCTGCAAAAATGCGCGCATTAGAAACCTGCCCTGTCGCATAAAGAACTTTAACATCTTCATCGACCATACGATCGTTAAAAGATTGTCCTACCTTCGTTGCAATACTTTCTAAAACACGTTCCTTGCTCAATGTAGAAGGCCCAACAAACTGCACATTGATCTCCTTGATGAGGGGCATTACAGCAGAAGGAGCATCTACTTGCGCTTGCAAGCCAGCTAGCAGCAAGCATTGGAAGATAACAATCAAATAAGTCTTAAAAAAAGTTTTTGGAGAGAAAAGAGCCATGCAAGAGGTCAGGAAACAGCTTGCTATTGAACGTGGGAACTCTTAGCGGGTCAAGCTGGAATCACAAATATTCGGCCAGCAACGGCCGAATATTTAGTTCGCAGTTTGTAGTTCGCAGTTGGCAGTTATTAAATCCAACAACTCTTGAAGATCCGTTATGACAAAGTCAGGATGAATTATTTCTGATTCTCGCTCTCCCGGAAGTCTCATCCAAACCGAAGTCACGCCTGCAGCTCGCGCTCCAGCTATGTCTCGCTCAAGATTATTCCCTACCATCATCGCCTCACTAGAGGTTACTCCAAGCTCTTGCAGCAGGCGCTCGAAGATCGCTGGCTCTGGCTTTCCAACACCGTACTCGCCAGAAATCACAATAGCTGAAAATAAATCCTCACATCCCGAAGCAGCAATTTTCTCACGCTGCAAATCAGGAGCCCCATTGGTTAAGAGTCCTAATTTAAATTGAGAAGAAAGCTGCTCGAGCACTTCCCTCGTCTTTGGAAAAAGTCTTTGTTGCTGACGGCGCAAGCTGCTGAATTCTTGAGCCAAAGAACGAGCTGCAACTTCCAATTCCGAAAAATCGCCTCGCTGCGTCAGCAAAGCTTTTTCAAAAACCTCTTCTCTATATCGCTGAGACCACGCTCGCAACGCGGTGAGGTCTTTTGAGTCTCCCAAAAAATTTCCCCATAGACATTCAAAAGCACTAATTCCAATGGAACGGCAAAAAGGATAGCACTCTCCAGCCCGCCAAAGCTCCTGCGCGATTGTTGCTGCATCGGACACCAAGAGCTTCGGATCAATTTTAGAACCTGCTTTCAAAGTCGCTGAGGCTTGTGAAGAACAAGGCGCCGACGGCGCACCGCGGCTGAGTGTATAGTCAATACCCGATGACGCAAGCACCGGCGCGACACAGTTATTTGCAGCATCAGTAGACTTTGAAAACAGATTCTTAAATTTTTCTTCGGCTTGTTGAGCCACTTGCTCCAACACCTCATATGAAACGGCTTCGTCGACTAAGAGCGTGTCATCGAGATCAAAAAGAATCGCGCGAAAGTTTGGCATTCTGCCAATAGGTTACAGACTAAGAAACAGGCTTCCAATAAACTTTTCTTTCGGTCTCGCTTACTGGAATGATATAATGACTTTTTGGATAAACTACTTTCGAAAACTGGAAGCCATATTCCTGCGAAGGAGGATATGATAATGGTGATTTTACTAATGGAATCAACATGGCCCATTTTTCACGCTCGTCACCACTGCTCTGATCGATCAAAGCAATATGTTTCGACATCTCCAGAGGGAGCCCTAATGAAGCATCGCTTTCCTCGGCAATGTGCAATCCCCAAAATTTTAAAAAGGCATTGAGATCTTCATCTGAGGCACTCTCACGAGTAATCGTTGTATAAAGGTTTCCATTTATGTCCATCATGGCACACGGGTTTTTTTGAAAATCGTAGTCATCAGCATGCATCAGATCTTCAACTTGGTCCCAAACTGGCCTCTCATCATACACATTAATATAACGATGATTCCATTGATACTGAGTAGAAGATTCAGCATACACCCCAATTCCTATTGTTACATAAATCTTGTCCAATTTAGGAGTATAAATCCCGTTAGAGGGATAATAAAAAGAATCCCAAAACGAAGGATCCTTTGAAGAATCAGATTTTTGATAATAAAAATAAGTATAATAATCACTAACTATAGAACTAAGGGGTAAAAAGTGACTGACTGCTGTATCAGGATAACGCTCCATGATTGCTTGAGCCTTATTGAGGTAGAAAGAGTCGACGCGAGCTGCAAGTTGATAGTTGATGACATCGCGTAGTTCAGCTCTTGTGGGATTTTTATCAAGTCCAGCCTGTTCTTCTGCGGCCTTTGCCTCTGCAGCTGCCTGTTCTGCCGCTGCTTGATCAGCAGCAGCTTTTTGTTTTTCTTGCTCAGCTTTTTGTTTTTCTTCCTCAGCTGTTTGTTGCGCTAAAACTCGAGCTTCCTCCCTTGGTTTTTCCCAAGCATTAAACTCTTGCTGCACGCTTTGATCATTAACCCCATCAATAATATCATTCTCGTGACCTGGTACAACCTCGTATTTAAAATGACCATTTGTAAATAAAGTTTTCTGTACCCAAGTTTGTTTAACAGCACCCTTCAATGCAGGATCATAATACTTAGAATGGTATTGAAAATGAGTATAAGTATGATCTTTAGTATTGAAAAATTCACAAAGCTCTGACGCAACGATGGGATTCTCTGGTGTCCCGATGGCCCAGGGAAGCTGAGTACCAACATGAACGGGATCTGCTAAGAGGCTATTTAAAAAAAGTGCTGTGACAAAAAAGAAAAGGAGGAATTTTATTTTCATAGAAAAAGAATTCAGTAAAAGACTTTTACTTTTATCAAGCCTCTACTTCAACATCTTTTTTTACAGTACTCTTCTTTGTTTTCTTAACCTTAAAAGAAAACTTCTCGCCATCGCGCTTGACGGCAACATGATCTCCAGGCTTAATCGTCCCACGCAACATCTCTTCGGCCATGGGGTTTTCTAACAGCCGTTCAACCGCGCGACGCATCGGACGAGCGCCATAGGTAGGATCGTATCCTTTTTCAATCAAGAGTTCATGAGCGGCTTTGTTGAGCGTGACATGAATATCTTTATTTTTGATCCGCTGAACCACTTTGGCCACTTCCAAATCGATAATTTTCGTAAGGGCTGGCTTATCGAGAGGATGAAAGACAATCACATCATCGAGGCGATTTAAAAATTCTGGTTTAAAAGCTTTCTTGGCCTCTTCCATTAATTTTTCACGCAAGGCTTCCTGGTTTCCTTCCAAACTAGGCGCACCAAAGCCCATCACGTTTTGCTTCTTGATCATCTCTGCACCCACATTAGAAGTCATGATGATAATTGTATTTCTGAAATCAATCTTACGACCTTGACTATCGGTAATTTTTCCTTCTTCAAGAATTTGCAACATCAAGTGCATCACATCAGGATGGGCCTTTTCAATTTCATCAAAGAGGACTACCGAGTAAGGACGACGACGCACTGCTTCGGAAAGCTGCCCTCCCTCGTCATGCCCAACGTATCCTGGCGGCGAGCCTATCATCCTTGAGGAAGTAAATTTTTCCATGTATTCCGACATGTCAATTTGAATCATGGAGTCAGGATCACCAAACATGAATTCAGCCAACGTCCGCGCCAAAAATGTTTTTCCAACGCCGGTAGGGCCTAAGAAAACAAAGGAGCCAATAGGACGACGTGGATCTTTGAGATCAGCGCGAGACCGGCGCAAGGCCCTGCTGATGGCACTGACGGCTTCCTCTTGTCCAATAACTTTTTCCTTTATCTCCTCTTCCATCGCCAAGAGACGCTCTGTTTCTTTCTTCTCCATCCGTTGCAGCGGCACTCCCGTTATTTTAGAAATCACATGCATGATTTCATCCTCTCCTACGAGCACCTCTTGCTCTTTGCGTTCTTTTTGCCACGCCGCCACGACTGCATCAAGTTTTTCTTTTGCTGCTTTTTCAGTGTCACGTAATGAGGCTGCTTTTTCAAAATCTTGCGCTTTGATAGCTCCTTCTTTTTCCAAACGAATCTTGTCCATCTCCGCCTCAATCGTTTTGATATCAGGTGGTGGAACCATCCCAGCAATGCGTGCACGAGCACCAGCTTCGTCCATAACATCGATTGCTTTATCCGGCAAGAAACGAGCGGTGATGTAGCGATCAGCAAGTTTGACAGCTGTTTCAATAGCAGTGTCATTAATCACTGCTTTGTGGTGGGCTTCGTATTTAGGACGCAAGCCTTTTAAAATGAGAATAGCCTCTTCGACAGAAGGTTCTTCGACCTTGACGGTTTGAAAACGACGCTCCAGAGCACTATCCTTTTCGATGTATTTTCGATATTCACCCAGCGTGGTAGCCCCAATGCATTGAAGTTCACCGCGACTCAGCGCTGGCTTGATAATGTTAGACGCATCCATAGCCCCCTCCGCAGAGCCAGCTCCTACAATGGTGTGGAGTTCATCGATAAAAAGAATCACATTTTTACTTTTACGAATCTCATCCATAACATACTTGATCCGCTCCTCAAACTGTCCACGATATTTTGTCCCAGCAACCATCAAGGCCAAATCGAGCGCGATCACCCGCTTGTTGGCGAGGATTTCCGGAACAGTTCCATGAGTGATTTCTTGAGCTAAGCCTTCAGCGATGGCGGTCTTGCCAACTCCAGCCTCTCCAATCAAGACAGGATTATTCTTGCTACGACGGCAGAGAATCTGAACAACACGTGCGATCTCTTCAGTCCGACCGATTACTGGATCAAGCTCTCCTTTTTTAGCTAACTCGGTAAGGTCTCGGCCAAAAGCTTTGAGAGCCGGCGTCTTGACTTTCTTTTCCATCAAGCCTCCTCCTGCTGCCACAGCTTCATCTTCATCGTCATCATCCTCAGCAGAAAAATGAGGATCAAGTTCTTTGAGAATCTCATTGCGTGCTTCTTCGATATCGACCTCGAGAGCGTTTAAAACACGGGCAGCAGCTCCTTCTCCTTCACGCAAGAGTCCTAATAAAAGATGTTCCGTCCCAACATAAGAATGTTGCAATGCCTTGGCCTCTTTTCCAGCGAGAGCCAAAACTTTTTTTACCCGAGGAGTGTAAGGAACCGACGCAATATTTCCGTTGTTACTAATTTCTCCTGGCGTGGAAAGCTTGATAACCTCAGCGCGGACAGCCTTAAGATCCAATCCCATTTTTTGGAGAACATTGATAGCGACTCCTTGCCCGAGGGCTAGCAGTCCTAATAAGAGATGTTCTGTCCCAATGTAATGATGATTGAGTTTATCTGCTTCCTGACGCGATAAAGCAAGGGCTTGTTGAGCTCGTGGTGTGAAATTGTTCATAAAAATGAGGCTGAAGACGAAAGGCGAAAGGCTGAGGGAAGAAAACTGTGAAGGGAGGACGTTCAACAATAACAGAAGTAGAAAGAATTTTCAACTCTCCAAAAAGGTCAAGCACTGTCATCATCTTTGTCCTTCAGCCCTTAGCCCTCAGCCCTTAGCCTTCCAAAGCTGCTTGTAGCTTCGGAATCGGCATCGCGTTGATTTTTGTCCGAATCAAGGTCGCACGCAAAGCATCGCGGTCCTTAGCAGACATTTTTGGCTGTTGAGCCCCTTGTTGAAGGTGAGCCGGCTGTGTTTCCATAAAAAGCTCATCAATCGGCAGGCGAACGTGTTCGGGAAAAAGATTCAAATCGACACCAAGTTTGAGGAGCGACAAGAGATTGAGGGCTTCTTTTGTCGTGATGGAATAGGCGTGTGAAAGAATCCCATAAGACCTCCCCACTTGATCGAGAAGAATTTCAGGTTGTTGTTGCAGAAAGACGGTCCTGGCATTTTGTTCGTGCTGCAAGATCTGCTCAATCACTTCAGAAAGACGTTGCAAGATCGTCTCTTCTTTTTCTCCTAGCGTAATTTGATTAGAAATCTGAAAGAGATTTCCTTTAGCGTCACTCCCCTCCCCATGAAGCCCGCGCACAGCAAGTCCCATTTTGTTAACGGAATTAATAATTTTATTAATCTGCTCCGAAATCACCAGCCCAGGCAGATGCAGCATGGCAGAGGCGCGCATACCAGTTCCAACATTCGTGGGACAAGCAGTGAGATAGCCCAAGGTAGGATGAAAGGCAAAATCAAGCTTTCCCTCAAGCTGCTCATCCACGGCACGCATCATCTCAAACACTCGTTGCAATTGGAGGCCTGGCAGAATCGCTTGCATCCGCAAATGATCTTCCTCATTGATCATGACGCTCAATGTTTCTTCCTGATTGAGAACCAGAGCGCTCCCTGCCGCTTTGACAGCGTGCTCACAGCTCATGAGATGCCGCTCTACCAAAATTTGTTTTTCCAAGAGCGTGAGGTCTTCTAATTTTTTAGAAAAAGCTGCTTCCATCTCTGGAAGCGCCATGACAGCTGCTTTCACTTCTTCCATCAAAGCAATGAGCACTGCTTTTTTAGCAACACCAGGAAGAGGGCGCTCTTTTAAATTGCGAGCAAAACGAACGCGACTAGAAATAACGATATTGTTATTTATGTTAGGCATGACAGACATTCTTAAAAAGAAAATGAAATTTTATGAGTCGAAAGTTTGAGTGTTTCTAGTTTGAGTTTGAGTTATCTAGGCTTCGCTTTGTTGTTAATGCGCGAAGCGCGAATTGAACTCAAACTCAAACTTCTAGCACTCAAACTTATTGTGGAACGTTTATTAAACTTTAATTTTCTCCCTAAAATTATATTAACTTAGCATCATTCCCGTCAGTAGTTGCTTCAAATGGAAAAATGTTTTGAACTTCTCTATCTCTAGAGTGAGCTACGGAAGGGGTTGTAGAGGCAACATCTTGAAGAGCGAGAATTTTATCGCGAAGTTCAGCCGCATTTTCATAGTGCTCTTCAGCGATCGCTTTTTGAAGCTGCTTCTGCAAAAGCTGAATGGATTCTTTTTCCTTCTGCTCTTGAGCAAAGTGACGAGGCGCTTTCCCGACATGAACCAAGCTAGGATGCATATTCCGAAGCATCGGCATGAGCTCTTCGATAAATAAATCATAGCATGCACTACATCCAAGACGTCCGGTTTTTTTAAATTGAGACTGGGTCAGTTCACAAACGGAGCAGGTCAATTCCGCGGTTGCTGTGACATCCTGAGTCAACCCCAATCCTAAGAGCAATTCAGTGAGAGCAAAGCCAGAAGGATCATTAATCCCTTTTTTCTGAGCACACGTTTCACAGAAATTCATTTTCTGCATCTTCCCATCAACAATTTGAGTCAAGAAGACGGTGGCTTCTTTTTTGTTACAAGTATTGCAAAACATCATCCTTGGTGAGTTAATTTCTTAAATTGCTGCATCAATTTCTTCGTAATCGTTCCAGGTTGACCAGAGCCAATCTGACGGCGATCTAAAGAAATGACAGGGACAATTTCTGCAGCTGTACCGGTGAGAAAACATTCATCAGCTGTATAGACATCATAGCATGTCATGAGAACTTCCTTCACTTCGAGCCCCATATCAAGAGCAAGCTGGATCGCCACTGCACGCGAAATGCCGGCAAGAGCACCTGAAGAAGCTGGGGGAGTCATGACCACTCCTTTCTTAACAACGAAGATATTGTCAGCCGTGCACTCCGCAATAAAACCTTGTTCGTTGAGCAACAAGCCTTCATCCGCACCTGCATGAAGAGCCTCGAGCCGAGCCATGACATTGTTGAGATAGTTCAGCGATTTGATCATGGGACTAAGAGCAGCTGGAGCCATTCGCCGAGTGGCGCACGTAATCACCACGAGTCCTTTTTCATAAGCCTCCTTCGGATAAAGTGCAACGGTGGAAGCAATGATGATCACCGTCGGTTTTGGACAGCTTCTCGGATTGAGCCCCAGAGAGCCTTTTCCGCGCGTGATGATCAAGCGAACATAACCATCCGAAAGCTGATTGCGCTGGACTGTTTCTAAAAGCGCTTTTTTCATCTCTTCCAAACTAAGAGGAATCTCTAGCAAAATGGCACGAGCAGAGTGATACAACCGTTCCAGATGCTCGTCACAGCAAAAAACTTTTCCGTTGTAAAAGCGAATTCCTTCAAACACTCCATCGCCATATAACAACCCATGATCAAAGACAGAAATCTTCGCCTCTTGTTCCGAAAAAAATTGGCCATCAATGTAGATTTGCATAATGAGAGCTTGGTTAGAAAAATCGATTTTTAAAATGAATATTTATTTTCATTTGATCCATTGTCTAGGTAGACTCTGTCCAAGCGAGTTTGGAGCTAGATTTTAAGAGGGTTTGAGGGTTGAAAAAAGATGGGCATAAGCAACGA
>JAIEQF010000037.1 GCA_019747895.1 Chthoniobacterales bacterium | reverse complement strand
CACCGTTACGAAATTGGGCCGTTTTGACCCGCTTTTGAAAACGCTAAAAAAACTGAGGGCTTTGGGACAGGCTCTATCTAAACGATAACGTGACGGGATGAGAACGCAGTCTTTTCCTAAAAAGGACAAGTCAATTGCTTGTAAGTTCTAAGTAATTTGACTATAGGAGGGTTTCTTGAAAAAGCTAAAATCGCGCATTGCGTCGTCGCTGTGCTTCTCGCTCCTTGTACTGCATCAATTTTATCCATTTTCAAGACACCCTCTACAAGGCTCAAGGAGGAAAGCTGAGGAGCGTATTAAAATACGTAACGAGGCGAGCACCACAGCAACGCTGTAATTCGCAGCCTCAGCAGAATTTTGAAAGCCTCTACAGATCCTTCGGCTCGAGGAAGCCCTCCAACTGCCGCAGCCGAGTCGGATGGCGCATCTTTCGAAGTGCTTTAGCCTCAATCTGACGGATACGTTCACGCGTAACCTTGAATTGTTTTCCAACTTCTTCAAGTGTGCGTGAGTAACCATCGACAAGCCCAAAGCGTTGTTCGAGAACTTGTCGCTCGCGCTCGGTAAGAGAATCAAGTACATCTTTGATTTTGTCTTTCAACAAAACGATGGCAGCCATGTCAGCAGGATTCTCTGCAGACTTATCTTCAATGAAATCACCAAAGCTCGTATCGTCGCTATCGCCGACAGGTGCTTGCAGCGAGATGGGCTGCTGTGCCATTTTTAAAACAGCACGAACACGCTCCACTGGAAGCTGAATCTCATCTGCAATTTCATCTGGGGTCGGCTCACGACCATACTCCTGCACGAGTTGCTTTTGAACACGAATCAATTTATTGATCGTTTCAATCATGTGCACGGGAATACGGATCGTCCGAGCTTGATCAGCAATAGAGCGCGTGATTGCTTGACGAATCCACCATGTTGCATAGGTCGAGAATTTATAACCGCGACGGTATTCAAATTTTTCGACAGCCTTCATGAGACCCATATTTCCTTCTTGAATGAGATCCAAGAATGAAAGACCACGATTGGTATATTTTTTAGCAATCGAAATCACGAGACGAAGATTTGCTTCGACCATCTCCGTTTTAGCACGCAGGGCAGAACGAAAATATTTTTTGAGACCACGATGATGCTCTTCAAAATGCTCGGTCGACATCCAATTTCGATGATGCTGCTCGTTACGTTGAGCCATGATGGCATTGCAAAGACGTCGCGAAGCATCCGCATTACTCTTGGCGTGCTTGGCATGCTCTTCTTCTAAATTTTTTAAGGTGCGCACATGCTCATCAGCCAGCGCAACAAAATCTTCAATGATTTTTTGTTTAAAGAAAAATTTAGGATACAGCTTTCCTACTTCTAAAACTTGTTTTTCAAATTGCTGGAGATCTTTGTCAGGGATCTCTTTTTTAGAGGCAATTTTTTTTGAATAAGTTAAAGCAATCTCATCAGCAAATCGTTGTAATTGCTGACAAAGACGTGGAAGAGTCTTTAAATAACGCTCCCTGCTCTCAATTTTCTTATCTAAAATCACACGATCAAAACGCTCTCGTGAATCAAGTAAGCGTTGAGCCAAATCGATATGAGCGTGAGCTACAAAACCAAAACGATAAAGAACAGCTTGCATCGATGCTTCTGCTTCTTCAATGCGTTTAGAAATTTCAACTTCTTGCTCCCGTGTCAAGAGTGGCACCTGCCCCATCTGCTTGAGGTACATGCGAACAGGATCATCCAAGATATCAAGACGACCATCGATTTTTTCTTCCTTATCATCCTTGTCATCTTTGTCATCATCGTCATCCAATTTTTTGACCTCTTTGACGCGATCGACATCGGATGAATCGATAATATCGATTTCTACAGCACGGAGCTGAACTAAAATAAATTCAACATTTTCTGGCTCGTTGAGTTCAGCAGGAAGATATTCGTCAAGGTCTTCAAAGGTAATGTAGCCTTGTTCCTTTGCTAACTTGAGCAGCTCCCTCACTTTTTCTTGGAGAAGCTTTTGATGTTCCTGTGAAGTGCGTCCTCCCCTTGCTTTGGAAAAAGGAACAGCCTCAGCAGCAGCGATCGGTTTTTTACCAGCAGTCACTGGTCTTGCTAAAGGAATAACCTTTGCCGACGATGGCTTGGCAGCAGCAACAATTGGCTTCTCCAATTTTTTTTTAGCAACTTTTTTCATCACGGGTTGCTTCTTCAGTGGGACTTTAGAAGAAACTGTTGTCTTAGTGATTTGCTTAACAGCTTTAGAAACGGGCTTTTTTAAACTTTTTGTTTTCGTTGCGACAGCAGGCTTCTTAGGAAGGACCTTTGCCACCTTCTTAACAACTGTTTTTTTAGCACTATTTTTGCTCACAATCGTTTTTGTTGGTGCCGATTTTTTTGCTTTTTTAGAAGAAGCTGCTTTAGAAGAAAGAGATTGTTTATTTGCCACAGAATTAGAATAGTTATCGATTTTTACAGATCACATTTAACGAAGCGAACACCACCATGATGCCGTAACTCGGGATCTGAAAGAAGTCCAGCACAGGGTTGTCAGCCCACTTTTAAATTTGCTTGAGCTAATGAGATATAAGACAAGACGCCTTGGAGCTTAAGTAGAATTAAAAGGTGGATCAAGAAACTTCGTTGATGATCCGTTGTAGGTCAAGGATTTCTTTCTGAATTTTGATCATTTCCTCATTTTGCATTCCAGGCTTTTTGAGAAGTGCCGTCATGGCTGCCTGACGTCGTTTCCAATAAGCAGTGCGAAGACCATTCCAAGTGTCTTTTGCCTTACTTAAAGGATCGGCCATGGGGCGTTCTAAATCCCACGAAGAAATCAGACGTTGTAATGCTAGAGGAAGTTGCGCCAGGAAGAGGGCTTGAGAACCTTCATTAAGAAGAGAGGCATGCTCCAAGAGCTCTTGGACCAATGATAATTCTTCATCTAACTCACCAGAAAAGGATTCCTTTTGTTCGCGCAGCCATTCCCTCACCTCAGCAGAAGTAAGTATCAAACGGCAGAGGAGCTCTATTCCAGGAGAGAGCTTCAGCGGCTTTTCTTTCACCTCACGAGCGACTTCTTCTTGGATGGGTACTGTTTTAAGAGCGGCCTTCATCAAGGCCCCAACGGAAATACCAAGACGTGCGGCTATTTTAGAAGCAGTAGCCTCGCGCAACGCTTCCTCAGATAAAACGTGTAGGTACCCTGCAAGCCGCTGAGCTAGACTAGCAATAGCTCGCGGACTCAAGGCCCCTCCTCCTTCTTGGAAAGCGCGTTCAATGGTAACGTCAAAAAAATCTCCAGCCTCACGCAGAATCGCGTGAAAAGCCTCAACCCCTTGCTTGCGAATCAAAGAGTCGGGATCTTCACCTGGTGGCAAGGTAGCAAGTCGTACCTCAAACCCTGATGCCAAGAGGGCAGGGAGCGAACGCTCAGCAGCATTTTTCCCTGCGGTATCGGAATCAAAACAGAGAATCACCCGCTCTACAAAACGCCGCAATAGCCGCGCCTGCTCTGCCGTGAAAGCCGTTCCCTGCGGTGCAACAACATTGAGACATCCGTGTTCAAACGCTGCGATCAAATCGAGCTGACCTTCCATGATGATCGCTTCCTTCGCTTCAATCATCGCTCGTTTGCTTTTATCGAGACCGAAGAGCAATCCTCCTTTATTAAAAAGGAGCGTCTCCGGAGAATTCATATACTTCGCTTCATGAGAAGAATCTCCTTCAAGGGTGCGACCACTAAAACCAACGATATCGCCATAATCGTTCCGAATAGGAAACATCAAGCGATGACGAAAGCGGTCGTATTGTTCTCCAGATTCTTTCAGAGAAAGCAAACCTCCCTCTTGCAGCTCTGTGAGCGTGAACCCTTCTTTTTCCGCCCACGCTTCCATCGTATGCCACCCTCCTGGCGCATAACCAAGCTGCCACGCAACAGCAATCTCCTTCGTCATGCCGCGTTGTTTGAGATAATCACGCGCCGTTGCTCCCGCTGCTGTGCGCAACAATTGATGATGATACCAGAGCGCCAGCTTCCGATGAAGCTCAATGAGACGACTCCGCCGCTCGCGCCGTGATTCTTCGTGGGGATCTGATGTTTCGATCAATGTGATTCCAGCACGCTGAGCAAGACGTCGCACAGCTGTTGGAAAATCAACATGCTCATAATCCATCACAAAACGAAAGACCCCTCCTCCTGCACCACACCCAAAACAATGAAACGATTGCCGCGCAGGAGTGACATGAAACGACGGACTCTTCTCGCGATGAAAAGGACAAAGCGCTCGGAAGCTACTCCCAGCGCGCTTGAGCGGAAAGTATGATCCAATGACATCAACAATGTCATTAGCAGCGGCAACGCGTTCAATACTCTCTTCGGAAATCCTACTCATGAACTGCAGATGATTTTGACGTTGTCTTCAAAGCAGCATCAATCTGTTGCAGCTGCTCCGCATGATGTTGAGGAGCTTCTTTCAATTGATATTCCACTCGTTGAGCAATTGCCTTCACCGTTGCCTTGATCTGGCTTTCTGCCTGGCTGCGCAACATACAAGCGATACTGCTTTTTGGGACAACAAAGTTGGTATAACAAATCAAAGAACCCTTGTTATGAGGAACAATGAGAAAGCTTCCGGAACCCGACTGGCTATATTTTGAAGACAAAATAGTCCACGTATTATTGTAGATACCAAGAGGAAGAAGCGTCACTTCTGTTCTAACTTGAGAAACTTCTTGTGGCAAAAAAGGAATATTCAAATAGTAGGTCGCCTCAACAATGTTGGGCGCCGGACGACTATCAACAGTTACTTTCATGCAATCGGGAACGTAGTTGATATCATCATTCACATCCCAAAAAACAGCTTCGATGTCACGAGGAGCAGCTGGAATAAGGCGATAGATATGAAACCGAGGCCAAGTGGCCTTAGGAATTTCCTCAGTAACTAAAATCTGTTTTCCGGCATTGAGTGTCTCTTGCTGAGAAGCTGTTAGCGTGCTCCAAGGAGTATCAGCTCCCCAAGTATTTTGAGAGATCCCAACAAGCCATAGGAATAAAACTAAGATGTGAGTGGATTTTTTCATAAAAGAGATAGTACTATTCCTACAGTCTCCAGCCTACAGCCTCCAGTCTTATTTATGAATCTTCATTATGATCAAAAAATAGCAGGCATTCTTATCCCGCTCTTTTCAATACGAGGGGGCCTCGATCTCGGTATTGGTGATACCAGCGCGCTTGAGGAGGCCATTGTGTGGGCTCAGGAGAATGGGTTTCATGCCTTACAGCTACTGCCAATCAATGAATCAGGCACAAGCAATAGTCCTTACAGTGTCGTTAGCGCGATGGCGCTAGAGCCCTCCACAATCACGACGCATCCATCTTGGATTCCAGAACTCCAGTCAGCAACTTACGATCTCATCCTTGCTTCCTACGATCTTGTTTTGTTGCGCAGCGGGCCAGTTAATCATCCCCTCGTCAGAAAATTAAAACGCGAGCTCCTGACCGCTGCCTGGGAATCTTTTAAAAATCATTTCTCCACATCTGAACGAGCAAAAAATTATGAGCTCTTTCAAGAAGAGCAATCCTGGTGGCTTCCTGACTACACGCTCTATCGCGTTCTTTTGGAGCATCACGGAGAAAATGATGATTTACCTTCTTGGGAATCTCCTCTCCGCCAAGCTTCCACAGCTCGCGCTTGGCTCGAGCAGCTTTCTTCAGAAGAACAAAAAAATTTCAAAGAGCGCCGTGATTTTTTTTCCTATGTTCAATGGATTGCTTTTGAACAATGGAAAAAAATCCGGAATTTTGCGGATAAACATGACGTGGCCCTCATTGGCGATGTGCCCACAGGCGTTAATTTAGGGAGTGCTGATGTCTTTTCAGCTCCTGAATTATTTGACCTCACGACTTTTGGCGGCGCGCCACCAGAAAAAGTTTTTCGCGCTGATCCCTTCACGATGCAATGGGGGCAAAACTGGGGCATTCCCCTCTACCGTTGGGAAAAAATGTCGCGCGACAATTTTTTTTGGTGGCGCCACCGCCTCCGACATCTTTGCTCTCTGTTTCATCTCCTCCGCATCGATCATGCATTAGGTCTATTTCGCATTTATTCTTTTCCTTGGAAGCCAGAAAACGACGCGCAATTTATTGACCTCTCTCCGGAAGCGGCCAAAAAAATAACAGGCGGGCGCCTTCCTGTGTTTATAGATTGCGATGATGAAACGCTAGAACATCGCGCCCATAATCAGCGCCGCGGAGAAATGCTACTCCATCTTTTCTTAGAAGAGGTAGGGCCAGATCACCTCATCGCTGAAGATTTAGGCGAAACGCCTCCTTATGTTCCTGAAAGTTTAGCAAAACTCCAAATTCCAGGATTTAAAATTCCTCTTTGGATACGCGATCACCAAGGTCAGATGCTCCCACCTCAAGAATATCCGAGAGTGTCAGTGGCCACCTATGCCACGCACGATCACGAACCATTTCGAAAACAGTGGGAAACATGGCAAGCAGAGGCTCAAAGCGAAGGCGCCTCTTCAGGAGGATGGAAAACGATCACTGAAATGTTAGCATTTATCGGATGCGAGCAAGAGGATCCGATGACTCCCTATTCTGGAAAAATCCATCAACAACTTTTGAAGGGCCTCTACGCTACTAACTCATGGCTTGCCATCGTCATGATTACAGACCTCTTTGGAAGTAAGCAGCAATTTAATACACCTGGTTCTCCCAGTTCGCAAAATTGGCAGGAACGAATCGCTCTTCCTATTAGCGAATGGAATAAAAATTATCGAGAAATCCTCTCCTCCTCCTACGAAGAACTTCAGGCTAGTGGGCGACTACTGCCAACGTCCGCAGTGCCCCCCTGCCAAATAAGTAAACTTTTTTCATAGTTTTGTTGCCATCAGAGTCATCTTCCTATATAGTGAAGAGCCACTTTTTTTATCAAAACTTCATACAAAGTATGCCTTCTATGTCAAACCTTACTAAACGCGATCTTGTAATGGCTATCAGTAATGAAACCGGGCTTATCCAAGCTGACGTTTTTGCTGTTATCCAAAAAACTCTTGACCATATCACTGATGCTCTTGCTCAAGGCCGCAATATTGAGCTTAGAAATTTCGGGGTTTTTGAAGTTCGCTTAACACGCGCTCGTGTTGGCCGCAATCCTAACCGACCAGAAGTTGATGTCACCATTCCTGCTCGTGCCACTGTAAAGTTCAAGGCAGGAAAAATCATGCGGCAGCGTGTCCTCCTCCGTACCGAGGAACTAAAAAACACAACGGCCTAACAAATTTCTGTTCGGTAGCCGGTACTTTTTAAAGTTACCCTCCCTCTTAAACGCTAGGCTGCGTCTCGCTGTCGAGGGAAGTACCGAGTAATGGATAACGAGTGGCATCTCGTGGATGCATTTCATCAATTTTGTAAATTTTTGACTGGTTATAATTTACTCTTTACCCTTTACTCTTTACCCTCTACTTCGTCTATCTAACCCCTTCTTATCTGGCAATAAAGGCCATAACGTTGAAGATAGCGATTTCCAGGCAGATTTTAGTTACAACCATCAAGTGAAATCAAAAAAAATTTCTAAACCAGTCTCTTCTTGGATACGCCTGCGTGGCGTTGAGCAAAACAACTTACAGGGTTTCGACCTAGATTTACCAACAGGATCACTGATTGTTGTTACTGGACCTAGCGGAAGTGGAAAATCGAGTCTCGCTTTTGATACCATTTACGCAGAAGGCCAACGCCGCTATGTTGAAACATTCAGTCCTTATACGCGTCAATTCCTTGACCGCATGGACAAACCAAGAGTGAAGTCCATTGAAGGCATCCCTCCTGCCATCGCTATTGAGCAAAATAATAGCGTCAAAACAACTCGCTCTACCGTTGGTACCATCACTGAAATTAATGATTATTTAAAACTCTTGATGGCCAGAGCAGCTAAAGCGACCTGCCCAGAGTGCCATCGTCCTGTTCAACCTGAATCTGCCGAATCGATCACCAAAGCTGTTCTCAAAACACTCTCAGGAGAACATCTTTTTATTACCTTTCCTGTTGCAACAGGAAAACCTGTTGAAGAAAAAGAAGATGATGGAGTCTCTGCCTTTGAAGATTTTTCTAAATCTTCACCACCTCTACCTCCTCCTGTAGCGCGTCAACCTGTCGACTTTTTTAATTTTTTACGCGAGCAAGGTTATCTCCGCATTTGGATTGACGGAACGATTCATCGCACTGATGAGCCTCCAACCGTCAAGCAGCTACCTCCTGTCGTTGCCGTTCTTCAAGATCGCTTAGAAATTAAAAAAGCAAATCAACAACGCCTCACAGAAGCAATCGAAACAGCTCTTCACTTAGGCAAAGATCGCATCGCTTTTATTAATCCCGAAACAGGAGCCGTCCATCCTTTTTCTTCTGGTTGGCATTGCGCTCATTGTGATGTTACGATTCGCCCACCCTCTCCTGGTCTTTTTAGTTTCAATAATCCTCTTGGCGCCTGCCCTGTCTGTCGTGGTTTTGGTCGCGTTGTCGGTTTTGATCTTAGCCGTATTATTCCAGATCGCTCTCTCAGCGTCGCCAGTGGTGTCGTTAAACCTTTTCAAAGTGGCCAAGCACGGGACTCTCAGGGCGACTTGCTGCGCGCTTGTGCTTTTAATGACATTGACGTTCATCTTCCTTTTGAAGAACTCTCCGCTAAAGACCAAGAATTTATTCTCCAGGGAGAATCAGGAGTTGATCTTTCCACGGAAGATATTAAAGACAACAGTCGCTGGTACGGAGTGTATGGATTTTTTAAATGGTTAGAAAATAAAACGTACAAGATGCACGTAAGGGTCTTCTTGAGCCGCTATCGTTCGTACAAACCCTGTGACAGTTGCCACGGAGGTCGTTTCCAACCAGAGACATTAAATTATCATCTTCCTATCCCAGGATCACCGCTGACACTCCCAGCGCTAGCAGCCATCCCAGTCTCTAAACTTGTCGCTATTTTCAAAAAGCTTGAGATCCCCCATGGTGATACTGGCATTCCCATGCTCCTCGAGCAAATCATTTCTCGTCTCGGTTACCTAAATGAGGTGGGATTAGGCTACCTCACGTTAGATCGCCCCACTCGCTCCCTCTCTGGCGGAGAGATGCAGCGCGTGAACCTCACTACCTGTCTCGGCGCTTCCTTGGTCAATACTCTTTTTGTCATGGATGAACCGAGTGTTGGTCTTCATCCCCGCGACATTGACAATCTTCTGGGGATCATGACCTCCTTACGCGATAAGGGAAATACGCTGATCGTGGTGGAGCATGATGAAAGCTTGATTCGCGCAGCCGATCACATTGTTGACCTTGGTCCAGGACGTGGCCATGAAGGCGGAAAGCTCATGTATTCAGGGCCACTCGATCAGCTCACCAGCTCTAAATCTTCTCTCACGGCTTCTTATCTTCGCGGAGATTCCACTATTCCTATTCCCGCTCAATATCGTAAACCAAAAGAGTGGATCACGATGAAAGGAGTAACTCATCACAATCTCAAAAAAATAGATGTGAAAGTTCCACTGGGCGTTCTTTGCTGCGTTACAGGTGTTTCTGGCTCTGGAAAAAGCTCTCTCATTCGCGATGTCCTCTATCGTAACTTGACTTCCGTAATGCCAGAAGAGACTGACAATTTTGGCTATTGCCGCTCCATTAAAGGAGGAGAAGACCTAAGTGATGTTGTCATGGTCGATCAATCCCCTCTGGCTCGCACCCCTCGTTCTACGCCTGCTCTCTACCTCGGAATTTTTGATTCAATTCGAGATATTTTTGGCATGACCAAAGAAGCTATTGCCGCAGGTCTGACCCCTTCTGCCTTTTCATTTAATTCGGGACAAGGCCGCTGCGACCGCTGTTCAGGACTTGGCTTTGAAAAAATAGAGATGCAATTTTTAAGCGATCTCTTTCTGCGTTGTCCTGAATGTGATGGTCGTCGTTACCAACAGCGTGTTTTAAATATTCGTCATCGTGAAAAAAACATTCATGACATTTTGGACATGACGGCGAGTGAAGCGATCTCCTTTTTTCAGGATGAGCCAAAATCAAAATCGATCATTACACCACTCCAACTCCTCTGTGACGTTGGTCTCGGTTATTTAAAATTAGGTCAACCGGTTAATGTTCTCAGCGGTGGTGAATCACAACGCCTCAAGCTCGCAGCGCGTCTTGCGAGCCAAGAACCAGGCGAGGCCCTTCTCATTTTTGATGAGCCAACCACAGGTCTCCACATTGATGACATCGCCATCTTGCTCAAAGTGTTCAAACGTCTCGTTGATGAAGGAAATAGTCTTGTGGTGATCGAACATCACCTTGATGTCATTAAGTCAGCAGACTGGATTATTGATATCGGTCCAGAAGCTGGCACCGAAGGAGGAAAATTAGTGACTGAGGGAACGCCACAACAAGTTGCCGCTTGTACTGGATCTCACACAGGACGTTTTCTCCGCGAAGTTCTCAAAGGCCATACTCCTCTTCCCATCAAAAAAGCAGTTACAAAAGTCAGCTCTGCCGCTGACAAAAAAACTTCTCAATCGATCCAAATTCATGGAGCTCGCGAGCACAATCTCAAAAATATTAGTCTTTCGATTCCTCGAGATGAGATGGTCGTCGTCACAGGATTAAGTGGTTCAGGAAAATCGACCTTAGCCTTTGATATTCTTTTTGCAGAAGGACAGCGACGTTTCTTAGACAGCATGTCTCCCTATGCCCGTCAGTTTGTTCAACAGTTAGAAAAACCTGACGTGGATCAAATCGAAGGCCTGCCACCAAGCGTCGCCATTGAACAACGGGTTACTCGAGGAGGAGGAAAATCGACCGTTGCAACAGTGACAGAAGTCTATCAATTTTTGCGACTCCTCTACGCAAAATTAGGAGTTCAATATTGCCCTGACTGTCATCTTGCCGTTGCCAAAAATTCGCTCACAGCCATTGCTGACAAACTTGAAACTATGGCACTTCAAGGCCCTGTCCAACTCTTTGCTCCTTTAGTACGGGGCCGTAAAGGGTTGCACACAGAAGTGGCTCGATGGGCCATCAGTCAAGGATTCAGCACTCTTCTTGTCGATGGAGAACTCATTGAGGCAGAAGATTTCAAACCTCTTGAACGTTTTAAAGAACATACCATCGACCTCCTCGTTGGCACTTTAGCTCAAGGAGAGAAAAAAGGAATTTTAGAAATGGCTCGACGTGCTCTGGATCTGGGCAAAGGAACAGCTAAGACACGCCAAGAAAATCCAAAAGAAAAAAATAAATTCTCTCTCCAAATCGTGAGCATCGAAATGAATTGCCCCGATTGTGGACGCTCGTTTGAAGATCTCGATCCTCGCCTCTTCTCGTTCAACTCTCCTCATGGATGGTGCGAGCAATGTCGTGGATTTGGAGAAGTCTGGACAGAAGCCTCCTCTCGAGAATTTGAGTCTCAATTGGAAGCAGAACTCGTAGAAGAAAAGTCATTCGACAATCGAGGAGAAGGTGAAACTAGTGCCTGCATGGCTTGCCATGGAGCTCGACTCAATCCCATCGCCTGTGCTGTAAAAATCAATGACATTGCCATTACTGATTTAACAAAAAACTCAGCGACCGATGTATTGGCTTTACTCGAAGGATGGAAATTCGAAGATCGTGACGCCTTAGTTGCCCGCGATATTATCCCTGAAATTCGCCAACGACTCACCTTCTTATCTCGTGTCGGCCTTGACTATTTGGAACTGCATCGTTCTGCCAAAACGTTGAGCGGTGGAGAATCACAGCGCATTCGTCTCGCTGCTCAATTAGGGTCTAACCTGCGCGGCGTGCTCTACGTTCTTGATGAACCTACGATCGGACTTCATCCTCGCGATAACAATCGCTTGCTCGATGCACTTCAAGAATTGGTCTCTCATGGCAATTCCATGGTCATTGTTGAACATGATGAAGAAACAATGCGACGAGCCCATTCAATTATCGATCTCGGTCCTCGCGCTGGCTCACGCGGTGGAGAAATTATAGCTCAAGGCAGCATCCAAGATATCATGAAGGAGCCAAAGTCGCTCACAGGTCAGTTCCTCAAAGAACCACCTCATCATCCTATCCGCGGATCGCGACGCTCTCTCCAAGATGTTTCCGGATGGTTGGAACTGAAAGGCGCAACGAAGCACAATCTCAAAGATGTAGATGTGAAATTTCCATTGCAACGCCTCACGGCAATCTCTGGGATTAGTGGCTCTGGAAAAAGCACACTCTTAAGGAGCATCCTTCTTCCCGCCGTAGAAGCCGCTTTGACACCCAAGCGCAAAAAGCGAGGCAATGAATCGTGGAAATCATTGACCGGTATAGAAACCTTGTCTCAGGTCATCGAGGTTGATCAATCTCCTATCGGAAAAACATCTCGCTCCACGCCGGCAACGTATTTAAAAATTTTTGACACCATTCGCAACCTCTATGCAGAGCTTCCTCTAGCACGCCTCCGAGGCTATACAGCCAGCCGTTTTTCTTTCAACAATAGCGGTGGACGTTGCCAATCATGCGAAGGACAAGGAGTCATCAAATTAGAAATGAGCTTCCTTCCAACTTCCTTCATGCCGTGTGAAGCATGTCGAGGCACTCGTTTCAATCAGCAGACACTCGATGTCAAATATGATGGCAAATCGATTAGCGATGTGCTCCAGATGACCGTAGAACAAGCCGTTGACTTTTTTAAAGTTCATCCAAAAATTCTCCGACCCTTGCAACTCTTAGTGGAAACAGGGCTTGGTTATCTACAACTTGGCCAGCCAAGCCCTACGCTGAGCGGTGGTGAGGCACAGCGTATTAAATTAGTCACTCAATTAGCACGCGGTGGTGGAAGCAATGACAAACCGCGAGCTCGCACGAAGAAATCGACGCTCTATATTTTGGAAGAACCGACGATTGGTCTTCACTCAGCTGATGTAGCTTTGCTTCTCGATGTTCTTCATCGTCTCGTTGATGAAGGCCACACGGTGATTGTTGTGGAGCATCATCTCGACCTCATCGCAGAAGCTGATTACGTCATTGATATCGGACCTGAAGCTGGTCATCGAGGCGGGCAGGTCGTTGCCACAGGGACTCCTGAAGAAATCATCAAGAGCAAAGAGAGTCGCACGGCGCCATTCTTGAAAGAAGTTTTAAAACTCAAGTAGCGCAATCGTTCAGGCGTCTGCTCAAAAGCAAGATTCATAAAACTGTTTTTGTATATAGTCAAATTACTTAGAAATTACAGGAAAGAACGTAGGAATTTTTAGAAAAGGCCAGGCCGAAGACCGAGCGCTATCTAAACGATAACGTGACGGGATGAGAACGCAGTCTTTTCCTAAAAAGGACAAGTCAGTTGCTTGTAAGTTCTAAGTAATTTGACTATATACAATCCGGTTTTCTGAACGATTACCAAGTAACCGCGCAGATCTCCGACCTTCATAAAACTACTTTTGTTAAAGTTCGAAAATTATCACTCATCGCAAAAAGATGAATCCATCGGTTAGAAACAAGGTTTGCTACAGAGGGATGTTTTTTTAGAATTCTCTCAATAGCTTCTTTTGGAGCTTGAATGCAGACGTGTAAGCGCAGCGGTTCATGCATCCACTTTTTTCCATCATGGAGTGATTGTAATGGAAGACCTGTTTTAATGTCTCCACCATTGCCCTCAATGACGCCAAGCATTCCTGCGACATGATGAATTGTTTTATCTCCACTTCCAAAGCGATGATTGTCGACTGTTGATCCATAATACTGAAGATTAATCCAGCTAGCGACAACAACAGGAGCTGATAAAATAAGTTCAAGCGTCGCCTCTTCCTCATCGAGGTCATAATTGTAATCATGAAGAAAAACTCTTCCTGCAAGATCAATTCCTCGAGTTACTTCTCGCGGCGCTGCGATAAAAGCATAGTTGCCTGCAAGCCCCCATTCTGGGCGTACCTGAGACCAATCGACACTTCTATCGTGAATGAATTTTTCTAACTTTGGATCAGAAGGATTCAAGCCAAGCAAGGGAGCTCTTTCTTTGCGGGCAAGCAGACTTGCTTTAATCAAGGCTTCATTTAAACAACGAACATCTTCCTGGTGAGATTCAGGAATAAAAATGCCCTCGAAAAGCGTTACATTATCGGTAGTCGTATTATGAAGGCCTGCGAGAAAAAGCGTCTCTACCGGAATATTTATTCCTCTCTGCGCTAGTTTTGACCGGACATCAGGATTATTGAGAATAGTCGCCGCCGTGCGTGCATTCACCTCTCCACTATGACCGCCACAAGCTCCACAATCTAAGCTTGAGCGATAAGGATTATTTTCACTTGCACTTCCATGACCGCAGAGAAGAACAATTCTAGCAAAACTTCCTTTTGCCAATCCCATGTGCCGCAGCGCTCCTGCGGCCATTTCAGTTTGTTTTTCTATAGAAATGTGACTGACGTCAATTGAGCAATGAGAGCATGATTTGGAAGAACTCTTTGAACAGTGAAGCAAGCTTTTAATGATTTTAGAAAAAAATCCAAGTCCCGCTAATTCGACAAAGACAAAACTTGAAACAGCTGATGCCTTAAAGCTTGCCCATGCACTCGCTATTTTCTTTTGAAAAAGAATTGATGCAGGAGAAATCGATGAATGTTCAAAAACTTGTACATTCGGTTTAATGAGGACAGGCGCCTGCGGTTTTCCTACAGCCTCACCTGCTGGAAGAACGTCAATCGGAAACCCAAAAAACCCTGCGAATCCAACAGTCTCTGCTTCTGGAACAACTTGTTCAAGCGAGCGCCGATAAATTTCAGAGCGCACATCGATACAAAAAACAGCTTGGAAAGGGGCTTTCTCTAATTTTATTTTTGAATTTTTTGAAGGATTCGTAAGTTGCCCAAAAAGTTCTCGTTGCATCGCGCATTCATGAGCACGTTGCCAAAGAAGCTCCGGAAAAGGAAGAGCGGCAGATGCAAGATCGTGACTCTCGCAAGAAGATTTTTTAAATTGAAAAGATTCACCAAATGAATCGTGCAGCGCCATTTCATAAGCCATTCTAATCGCAAGAAGATCAACAATAGTATTCTCTTTTTCTCCTCGAAGATTTTTTTCATGGGCTAAAAATTGTAAGTGCCCTGCCCAGCCACCGACACTCAAGAGCAAAGCATAAAGAACATCAGCAACTTCTTCTTCTCCGTTACCAAGTTGAAAAATTCCTTTTTCAATCACCTGCAGAGGATCCGCAGGAAGGCTACGAACAAGCTTCTTCCAACCTTTGATACCAGCGACCCCAGGATTGCAATCAAGAGAAGCAGGCTCCCTCCAAGCCGAAAAAAGAGACTGATCTTTCCACGGAGAATGCCAAAGAGCTTGCCCTTGATCAAAAAAAGAAACACACCATTTTGATATTTCCTCTGAGACAAACGATGACCACCGAGTTCCATGCTGAGCATCGATACGAGAACTGAGTAATAGGCTTGAAGAGCATTCGCGAGATTCCTCCCAAGAGTTTTTTCCCAACGCTGACAAGAGATGAGAAGAAATTTTGCTACTCTCATTTTTTTTCGTCGTTACTTCTTCGATCGCTTGATCCAAATCTTTATTAGTGATCACTCCTTTTTCATATCGCTCTCGATAGAAATCAGGAGGCATCGCGAGAGATACGCCCATCGTTTTTTTAAGCAATAAAGCTGCTTCCGAAAAATCGATTAAGGAGAGACCAACAAAAGGATTTACCGCAACAAAGCGTGACAAGGGCCACAAGGGAGCCATTCTCTTAGTGGCAATTTCTATCGCATTGTTGAGAGCGGCGCGGCTTAAAATTTCAGTCGATTTGGATTTCAAAATTGTTGAAACAGTTCCATTGCCAATAATCCGTTGAGAAAGAGCTCGTGCCTGCGACCGAGAAAGCCAGCGATTCACAGCCGTATTGATATAAAATCCATTGTAAGCATGCACAAAGAGAGAGCGTCCAAAAGCTGTCTTGATCCAGCTTGGCGGAAGAAAAGGCCGAAGTGCTACGATCAAAAAAGAAAATGCTGTGATCATTCCAATCGGCCATGCCATTTTAAAAACAGGAGGTGCCGCGACAGCATGCTCAATCAATGTTTCTGTGCCAGCATGCAGAACAAAGAAAAGAACAGCCAATCCTGAACTAATTAAAACCCCAAGCAAGAAACCTCTTCGACTCCAATCGAAAGACCAAAAATGCAAGAGCAATTGCGCAAGCGCGATCACCAAAATGAGCGTAAGACTGAATTGCCCAGAATCAGACCATGGCTGCATTCGAAGAATAAAGGCAAAACAAAACACGAGAATACCAGAGGTCAGGAAAGCAAAGAATGCTCCCCGAAGCCCAAGGTAGCGCGCTTTAGGGGAAGCTCCTGCTTGACAACGTTCATCAATAACTTTTCCGGAAGCGAGAAAGGCGTACCCCTTGTAAAGCGAGTGAGCCACAATATGGAGTAATGCTAGAGCAAAGGCACCAAGTCCGCATTGAAGCATCATAAAGCCCATCTGAGCAATCGTAGAAAAAGCTAAGCTTCGCTTAACGCTACTCTGCGTGATCATCACAACAGATCCAAAAAGTGCTGTTACACCTCCAACCGCAGCTAAGACCTCCAAAGCTCTTGGACTTAAGACGAGCAAGGGACTTAAGCGAATGACTAAAAAACCTCCAGCGTTAATGATCCCTGCATGCATGAGCGCAGAAACAGGCGTCGGCGTCTCCATTGTATCAGGCAACCATCCATGCAAGGGAAATTGAGCCGATTTGATCATCGCTGCTGCGACCAGCAAGAGAGCGATGAGTTGCAAGTGATCTGTTGATCCGTTACCAACAATTGAAAAAAGTTTTGAAAAATCTAATGTCCCGAAGTCATGCCATATGAGAACCATTGCCGTGATCAACGCGAGATCACCCCATCGACTAAAGAGAAATTTTTTTCTTGCTGCAAGCTGTGCTGCATAACGCTCCTTATAAAAAGTCAGCAATTTGTGAAGCGAAAGACTGACAGCAATCCACGCTAAACTAAAGAGCGCTAAATTTCCTGATATCACCAAGAGCAGAACGCTTCCAGATGTGATCGAAAGCCATTTAAAAAAAAGATCTTGATTGGGATTACCAGCTAAATAATTTCGCGAGAAGCAGACAATCGAGAGGGCCAGAAAACTAACTAGCAATAACATGACAGCGGAAACCGTATCAAAATAGAGTGTGAAAGCTATTGGCCCCCACGACACGAACTCAGCTTGGATCGGCTTCTGGGTCACCCCTCCAGCAAAACAAGTCAGCATAGCAAGCAACAGCGATACTCTAGAAAGCCACAAAACAGTCCTGAGAACAAAACCTTCTTTCTGCTTTGTCAATTTTAAAGGAATAAAAAAACTTAACAGCAACGGGACAGGCGTCAGCAGACAAAGAAAAGGGGCACACTGAATGATGGCGGATAAGAACGAATGAGTATTAATCATGCTGACTAATATAAGATCCTCCATTATGTTTTATCCAATAGATATATTATAATAAATCGTTATATTTTATAAAACAACTTTCAATGTCTTTTCTCAACTACCACCATCTCCGTTATTTCCGCGCCATTGCTCAAGAAGGAAATCTCACACGCGTAGCGCAGCATCTCTCCATCTCACCTTCCGCGCTCAGCATCCAGCTAGCTCAACTTGAAGAGAGCCTTGGGCAGAAACTTTTTGAAAGAACTAAAAAACGATTAATCCTCACAGAAGCAGGGCACCTCACGCTTGACTACGCCGAGACGATTTTCCGAACAGGAGAAGAACTTTTTGATGCCCTCAAACATCGCGCTCCAAAACAGCGCCAGACCTTACGCATTGGAGCGGTCACGACTCTCTCAAGAAACTTTCAACTTGAATTGATGCGCCCCCTCCTCAAAAAACAGGGAATCGAATTAGTTCTTCGTACAGCAGCTTTACGTGATCTTTTAAATATGCTCGACGTCCACACCATCGACTTGATTCTTTCTAATTTGCCTGTCCCGCCTGATTACCAGACGGGCCTTCACAGCCATTTGATCAGTGAGCAGGAAGTGATCCTTGTCGCTCATCGCGCTCATAAAAAATTTCGTTTTCCAGATTCTCTAGATGGGGTCGACATGATTCTTCCAAGTCTTGAAAGTAATATTCGAATAGGCTTTGACCTCTTGATGAGCCAACAGAGCATTCGCCCTCAAGTTGCAGCAGAGGTCTCAGATATGGCAATGCTGCGACTCCTTGCTCGTGAAATTGACGCAATAACTTTAGTCCCTCGAGTGGTGATTCGAGATGAGCTTAAAAACAGAACTCTTGTTGAACTTCATTGCATCGATCAAATTCGAGAAAGTTTTTATGCAATCACTCCCTCACGGCATTTTCCAAATTCTTTAGTGAAAGAAATTGTCCAGCCACTCACTCATAAAAAGAGTTCCTCTAAAAAACGAAGGTTAAGCAACATTATTTCTGTAAAATTGAAAAGAGGGTAATGAAAAAGTTAGAGGTGAAGGGTTAGTTTTTAGCGA
>JAIEQF010000026.1 GCA_019747895.1 Chthoniobacterales bacterium | reverse complement strand
GCGCTCGGTCTTCGGCCTGGCCTTTTCTAAAAATTCCTGCGTTCTTCCCTGTAATTTCTAAGTAATTTGACTATACAGGAGAGCTCTCTGGTTGAAAATAAGGCAAGCGCCTCAGTTGTTCATAAGCGGCAGCACCTTTTTCTCCTCCCTCCGAAGCTTGAAAAGCAAGATCGATGACCATTTTCACTTCCGGATTTCGGTTTAGCGCTTTTTCTGTTTTGCTGCTTCCTTGAGATATAGAAGAAGAAGTCATGGTTTGCGAACGAGCCCTGTTACTAGACCGCTTAGTATTTCCACTTCCGCTCCAACCAAAAAATGAGGGGATCGAGGATTCAACAGGAAGCGAGCTACTTAGCGGCCGGGACTCCTCGTCACGAACGGTATTTAAGAAACGGTCTAAATATTCTGTAGCATCACATCTTGCAAAAAGAACATCTCTCATATTACCGTGAGCCGCTTCAGGAAAACGCTTGTGAGCAAGAGATGTAAAATCGTTTTTATTGACTAACTCTAGCACCGTCATAGCAAAACTAAAAAGATCAACTTCTGATCCATGCGACTTTTCTTGCTGCACTCTTGGTGAGATATATTTTAGCGTTCCCCCGACTTGCGTGGAAGTCGGTTTATGAAGATGCACCCCATGATCACTTTTCTCTTTTTTACGAAGCCGTTCTGCAGAACCAAAATCGAGAAGGGTGACTTTGCCAGTTTGAGCATTATAAAAAATATTCTCTGGCTTGATATCACGATGAACCAAATTATGAGCCTGCATCTCTTGGATGATGTTAAAGAGTCCGCGGACAATATTAGGAAAGTGTTGTCCTTTAGGATGGAGGAGTGTTTGTTTTGTGAGAATAATTTTATCAAGGCTTTCTCCAGTTGCCCTCTCCATCAGCTGGCCTTCCAAAAAAACAGTTGTCCCTGGAGGCAACTTCATCCCAAATGCTTTGACATGATTAGCCGGAACATAGTGAAGCTCCTCGGGTTTGCCCTCTTGGCTAGTCCGGAAAATAAAAAAGAGGGGTCTTGTTAGATCGGAAATATCGTTCAGTCGAGCTGCAGCACAATCTCCTTCTCTCCAAAAAGCAGAGCCTCTTTCTGTCAGCGCTTTCGAAACATCCCTCTTTTCCTGTTTATAAACATATTTTTCTTCTTCGCCTTTTACGCTAGTATTCACGACCACTCCATAATTACCTTCTCCGAGGCGTTGAGAAAAATAGGGCACAACCTCTTTGCTTTCTAAAAATTCCAGAACAGATCCCTCAATTTTTTCGGGCTCGTCCTCAGCAAAAGGAAGAGCTCTCTCTTTTTTTCCTGCCTCAAGAGCCTCCTGTTGCAATTGCACAAGATGAAGATCTTGAATTTGACCTAATTGTTCCTCTGCGCTCAAACGGCTGCTTAACTTTTCATCGTGAGACTCTCGTTGAAGATAGGAAGCAAAACCTCGATGCGCCATCTCCATTTCAAGAGAGTCGCCAGCAGGATATGCTGCCTCTAGAAGACTCTGGACGTAAACACCTGTCTGCTCTTTTTTCTCCGAGCTGATAGATTGATCCCAAGGGTGACTAGTCCAGCCCCATGCCTCGCCTTCTCTCGAAGGTTGTTCAAGCAACACGAACTCTTGACTGAGAGAACCTGGCTCGCTTTGCTCTCTAGCAAGGAGCGCATTCCTCAATCTCTTGACTTCGGTTTTAGCTTGAGCCTGTGTTCCTGAAAAAACAACAAGCGATGAACCGGGTGATGAAGAAATGCTAGAAGACATTTTTTGGTTCAAGCTAAAATGGAGCCGGCAGTCGGACTCGAACCGACGACCGGCTGATTACAAATCAGCTGCTCTACCAACTGAGCTATGCCGGCTTCATGAAGAAAAGAAAGTAACAGAACAATTCTTTAAAACAAGTGAGAAAAGCCCACACTTGATTTTTTCTTTTGCTTCCTTACAATCATTCGCTTTCATGAGTCACTTTAAAACACTTCTTATCTTTGGCGCTCCCGGGAGCGGCAAAGGAACTCAAGGGCGAACCCTCGGCACCATCCCTGGATTTTATCACTGTGCTTGCGGCGATGTTTTTCGTGGACTCGATCCTCAAAGCAAAATAGGCCGTGAGTTTTTAAAATATTCGAGCAAAGGAAAATTGGTTCCTGATGAAATCACCGTTAAGCTCTGGGTGAACTGGATTGATTTGGTCGTAGAATCAGGGCAATTCAAGCCTCAACGCGATTTTTTAATCCTCGATGGCATTCCGCGAAACATCGCGCAGGCCAAACTCATGGAAAAATATATTGATGTAAAACACATTTTCCATCTCTCGTGCCCTGATCGTGACAAGCTGGTGGCTCGCCTCAAGAGCCGAGCCCTCAAAGAAAATCGTTTGGATGATGCTCACGAAGAAATTATTCGCAGCCGCTTGGCCACCTATGATGAGGAATCCAAGCCAATGCTGAAGTACTATGGCAAAGCCTTAAGGCATGACCTTGATGCCACGATGACGCCAGTTGAAGTTCTTTATCAGATCTTGGGTGCGGTGCTGGAAAAGTAAGAGAATTAACCGCAAAGAACGCAAAGAAAAAATCTGTCATATTCTTTTTCTTTGCTACCATTTTCATCCCTGTGAATATTCTCTTTGCCGGCACGAGTGATATCGGAATCCCAAGCCTCAAGGCATTGTTGGCTGAACACCAGCTCGTCGGCCTTCTCACGCAGCCGGATCGCCCTGTGGGGCGGCATCAGACGCTGACAGCACCTGCGACGAAACAGTTTCTTGAAAAAGAAAATGAAGGGGTTCCCATTTTTCAACCAGAGCAACTACGCGATCCTCTTGTTTTGGAGCAGCTCCGATCGCTGCATCCTGAAGTTATCGTCACGATGTCGTATGGAAAAATTTTCCCTCGTGAGTTGCTCGAGCTTCCTGCGATCGCATGCCTCAACATTCATACCTCGCTCTTACCACGTCATCGTGGGGCAACGCCAATCCAAGCTGCGATCTTGGCGGGCGATCACGAGACTGGCGTCACCATCATGCACATGGCCGAAGGGCTCGACACAGGCGATATTTTGCTGCAAAAAAAAATCAGCCTCGCTCCTCAAGAAACAGCTGGTTCACTCACACAGCAACTTGCTGAACTAGCACCGGAAGCTATCTTGGAGGCATTGGAACTTTTGGAACGCGGAGCAGCTCTACGTACGCCGCAGCCTGCAGAAGGAATCACCCACACGAGACAGATCACGCGTGCTGATGCCGCTATCGATGTCACTCGATCCGCAGCGGAACTTGATCGCCTCATCCGCGCCATGAATCCTAAGCCTGGAGCTCATGGCGCATTTCAACTTCCTTCGGAAAAATCGATCCCTTTAAAAATTTTCTCAGCCGCAATTTCGTCAGAAGTTTCCTCTGAAAAACCAGGCTCTCTTTTTCTTTCGCAAGACCAAAAACTTCTGCTCGCTTGCGGCCAAGGAACGCTCGAACTCCACGAAGTCCAACCAGAAGGCCGTGCGCGCATGAGTGCTACTGCTTTTGCGGGTGGGTATTTAAGAAAATAGCCACAAAAGAACACAAAGAGCACAAAGAAACACTGGCTGCTTTTTATTTCTTTCGTGATCCTTGTGTTCTTTTGTGGCTATTCCTTTTCATCTGCTACGATTATGTTATAGTCACCAAACATGAGCTCTTCATCTCCTTCACCAAAATACAAACGCGTGGTTCTCAAAATCAGTGGTGAAGCGCTTCGCCAGCATGGCAGCGACGATACGGTTTCTCCTAAAATTGTACAGCAGATCGCACAGGAAATCGGAAATGTTCGCAAGATGGGTGTGCAAGTTGCGGTGGTTGTGGGCGGCGGCAACATTTGGCGGGGCTTAGCAGCGAGCCATCGTGGCATGAACCGCGCAACTGCTGATTACATGGGAATGTTGGCCACGGTCATCAATGGAATGGCCCTCATGAGTGCGTTAGAAGAACTCGGTTTTTCAACACGGGTCCAGACCGCACTTCACATCAATCACGTTGCAGAACCGTTCATCCTACGTCGTGCGATTCGCCACTTGGAAAATGGCCACATCGTTATTTTTGTAGCAGGCACGGGCAATCCTTTCTTTTCCACCGACACCACTGCCGCTCTGCGAGCCAATGAAATCGGAGCGGAAGTTATTCTGAAAGCCACCAAAGTCGATGGGATCTACGATTCCGACCCCGTCAAAAATCCCGACGCGAAAAAATTTGACCACATCACTTTCTCTGAAGCGCTCCGCCGTCGCTTGCAAGTCATGGATTCGACGGCGTTTAGTCTCTGCATGGATAACTCGATGCCGATTATTGTCTTTAATATGATCGAGCCCAATATTATTATTCGAGCCATCTGCGGTGAGCCTGTAGGCACCTTGGTTACGGAAGAAACTCGTGAAGAAACGCAATTTTAAAAAGCAAATTGACTTTGCTGCGAAGGTTTTAGTTTGAGTGTTTGTAGTTTGAGTTTGAGTTCTCTAGGCGCTTCGCGCATTATTATTTTGCAAAGCCTCACTAACTCAAACTCAAACTACTTTACTCAAACTTTCTCATGAGCGCCGACACTATTTTATTTGAAGCAGAAGAAGGAATGGAAAAATCCATAGGCTTCATGATGCATGAATTTGCTGCCATCCGCACTGGCAAAGCCTCACCAGCTCTTGTTGAAACCATCGATGTTCACACCTATGGCAGCAGCATGAAGCTCAAAGCCCTTGCTCTCATCACTTCTCCGGAATCACGCTTGCTCGTTATTCAGCCTTTTGATGCAGGCACCATCAAAGACATTGAAAAAGCTATTTTGGAAAGCAATGTTGGGATTACTCCTGCTATTGATGGAAAAATTATCCGTCTGCGCATTCCTGAACTGAGTGAAGAACGTCGCAAAGATCTCGTTCGCACCGTTCACAAAGTTGCTGAGGAAGGCCGCGTACGGATTCGCGCCAATCGTCGCGAGGCGATGGATGCGGTTAAGAAAATTCAAAAAGCTGGGACGATCACCGAAGATGATCTCACACGCAGCGAAAAAGAAATCCAAAAATTAACGGATAAATTTGTTGCGAGCATCGATGAGCATGTGAAGCATAAGGAAGCGGAGCTGATGACGGTGTAGCTTCTCACGATGTGAGAAGTAGGTTACAGCTTTTCAGGTAGCAGGGTACAGGTTAAGAAATATCAACATGAACACTGTTACTTTAACACAATGCCTTTTCTAAAATGACAGTTCATCATTCAGTAAGAATTACAAAAAATGGATTCAAAAAATTGAATCTTATTCTTCAACTAACTTTACCTGTTACCTGTTACCTGTTACCTATAGCCTACAGCATTGCCTTGTTGATTGCTTTATTGCTTTCTCCATTAGCTAAAGCATCACCAGCACTTGCAAGCAATGCTGTGATCACCCCCGCCCACGATGTCACCTGGCACCAACGCGGAGAGCTCAAACATCTTTCTTCGTTGCAAGGTCAACCGGTTCTTTTGCTGATCGCCCCTTCACCAAAAAGTTGGGATTTGTATCGTCAGCTCAATGCTCTCAAAGGAAATTATGAGCATCTCGCCAATGAGCATCTCATCTGCCTCGCCGCTTTTACACAAGAAGAAGGGCCTGTTCTCTCTAATATTCCCTTCATCACCGTTGATCACGGTTCTGCTGTTGGCGCAGCTTACGGCGTAACGGATCACTTTGCTTTAGCCCTCATCAGTCCTGATGGAAATTTAGATTGCTTCAGCACGCACGTGCTCGCGGGACAACGCATCGATGACCTGATTGATGCGTCTTACACTAACCAAGTAAAACTTCGGAGGCCATAAAAAAGAGGTCAGTCCCGTCATAAGTGCGGCGAGACAGCAGCCGAATTGACTGCCGAAGGCAGCTCCGAAGGAGTGAGCGAGTTGCATTCATGACTGTGTCTATGAATTAACTGATACTGACTCCTTTTTTTTAAACTTCGGAGGCCATAGAATCTGTTTAAAATTCTACTGCTGAGGCGCGGGGCTGCATCCACATCAGCGAATTTTGAACAGATTCTTAGAAACGCGTAGTCGCTACTTTGGAATTAAATTGTTGCGAAGTAAGAGGATTGGCCTGGCTATCCTGAGCCTGATTGTGCTGCACTTGAGTATGATTTCCGGTATCTTGATTTGATTTTGCTACCTCAGTCGGCGTTTGAGGTCCTTGAGCATTCTGAACCGACGGCTGTTGCTGCTGGTTCTGAACCCGTGCCGGTGGTTGATTTGAAGGATGGTTAACGTTAGATGGTGTAGCAGTATTAACAGCGGAAAGACTCATAGTGGTAAGATTGGGTTGGTTTAGGATTCCTATTCAAGACGGAACGACTTTCTTTTGGCAAGTTCTATTTTTCTTTTCTTTTTTGGCAAGATCTATTTTGCTTTCTTGCGATAAAAACGGAGAGCTTCAATCGGAGCACCCAGTTGAGAAAAAGTATAGACCCCTTGAAGCCCTTGGGGACCAGGATCGCGGATGAGGTAGTTGAAACCTTGCTTGCCGACAATCACCACAAAATGAGTATTCCCGGTAGCACGACGGATCCGCACAATCACGGGATTGCCACGAAGAAGATTCCAATCAATCAACCCATAACTTGGCAGATCTTCATAGCGATGCTCTGCAACTCCTGGCGGATACTCGGCGGCAACTTCCCATTTAATCCAACTATCACCCTCATAGCCATTATGAGCGATGAGGTATTGATTGAGCGTCTTCGGATCAACCATCACCCCATACGATGCGAGCACCATTGCCGCTGAACTGACCGCACAGCCAGCGGATCCGAGCGTGTCACACGGAGAAGCTCCGAGCACCTCTGCTGCCCAGCGAGGATCTTCTTGAAAAAAAGGAGCCACTGGAATTTCCACTCTTCCCAAAATAGGCAAGCCACCCACTCCGGAAATCGGCCGCTTCCAAAACCAAGCAGTCATCAACAAGGCTATAGCCAAGATGAGAGCAGTGCTTCGCGGCCAACGTCGGATGAAACTTGACGCTTCGCACAAAAAGACGATGATCTTTTGCCATGCAGCAGAGAGCAAGTTTTTTGAAAAAAAGTTCATTCGTTTTATTTTTATTGCTACTGATCTCCTCCCTGCGAGGTCAAATGGCTAGTGACGCACCTTACAACAAAGTTATTTTAGAGGCAATGGCTTCGATGCCTCATGGTGGCGGCTACAGCACGAGCAGTGGAACGATGGAACGCCTGCGCCATTCGGTCGCTCTCTCCGACGCGAAACTAGCGGTTCACCCTGCATCACCGAGCTTTTGTTCCGAAGCAGTCTATCTTGTTTTTTTAAAAACAGTCCTCCTGCTCCAAGAACGCAGAGAACTTTCTCTCGATGCCACAACCTTAGCAGCACTGCTTCCGCACGGCCAAGCTGACGGGGAGGGGATTTGGGGACGATGGAATGCCAATGGCCCAGGAGTTGCTTGCTTGTTTTATGACGGAGGACTTGGAAAAAATTTCACGGATCTAGGGCAAGCGGAACCGGGAGATTTTTTAAAAATATTCTGGAGCAATTCAGTGGGAGCGACCGAGCACGGCCATCTCGTCGTCTATCTCGGACATGAAAAGAAAAATAATATTGAGATGATTCATTTTTGGTCGAGCAATCAGCATGTTGGTTACAGCGACAAATGGGTACCTCTTTGTGCGATGCACCATCTGATTTTCTCACGCCTCACGAATCCATCGGCATTGGCAGCGTGCATGAAGCTACCTCGCTCCGATGCCTACCTTGCGTCGCTCCTGAGTAGAACGACAACATGGGAGGAAGTGATACGGCGGTGTGGAGTTAAAGAGTAATGAACCACAAAAAAACGCAAGAGAGACAGAAGGAAGAAGAAATTAACCGCAAAGAGCGCAGAGAAAAAATCTGACAGCAACTTATTTGATGTAATCGTTCAGCCTCGCGGGAGGGAGCGAGTTGCAAAGGATGCCTTCCTCTCAACAACCGCGCTAGCGGCGCTCAACAGCTGCTTTATTCCCGCTTTCGCAGGAATGACGTAACGGCTCAACATCTCAACTTTTACAAAAGCAGGTTGAAGAATCTTACTCTTTGCCAAGCAACTGAACGATTACTATTTGATAGGTTGTGTTATGTGTCACATGAGCAAAAAACAAAGTTAACAAAAAAGCGTTTATCTTTTATTTATTTTCTTTCTCTGCGCTCTTTGCGTTCTTTGCGGTTAATTATAGTCAAATTACTTAGAGCTTACAAGCAATTGACTTGTCCTTTTTAGGAAAAGGCTGCGTTCTCATCCCGTCACCTTATCGTTTAGATAGCGCTCGGTCTTCGGCCTGGCCTTTTCTAAAAATTCCTGCGTTCTTCCCTGTAATTTCTAAGTAATTTGACTATAATTCTCTTCCACCCACACCAATCGCGTCGTAATTTCCTCCAACGTCGGCAGCATCTGCTGCAGCGCACCTCGGTAAGCCTTCAATTGAGGCTCGTAGAGCTTTTCTTGCTCTGAAGATGGCGCTCCCGTTTTAAAATCAATCACCTCAGCCACCATCGGAATACCTGCCTCATTTTTCCCAATGACAACGCGATCAAAAATTCCATTGATTAATTCTTTTTCTTTTACGACAACAAAACGTCTCTCACGCCAAAGCTCCAATTGAGTAACTTCCCATTTTTTCCATCGCTTTAAGAAAAATTGCTTTTGGAAGACTTCTCCCCGCGAAAGAAGGGATCCAGACACCTCCCATTCGATCTCTGCCAGCTCGGCATGCATCGCCGTGCCTTTCTCTCGCGCTGCTCTTCCCTGGAGCAGTTGGCCAAGTGAGACAACGCCTCCATCTTGTTCTTCGGAAGGATGTCGTTGAGAAAGTTTTTGATGCGGCTTGATCGAAGGTCGATGAAGAGGCATTTGCATTTTTTTTGCTGGAAGTTTTTTCTTGAGAGAGCGCAACGATGAGCCCGCTGCCTCATGCACCTGCAAACCCGAAGCTCTCAACCATTGAGCCATTGTTTTTTTACGAGTCGGTTTTTCGAAGAGAAGCAAATCAAGATATGACGCGGCTCGCGTCATACCAACATAAAGCAGGCTCAACATCTCTGCCCATTGTTCTTCTTGAAGCGCTGCAAGCAATTCAGAGCGGCCTTGCAAGGCCATTGTCTCCTGACTTCCTTGAATAAAAAAATACCCCTCTTCATCTTGCTGCAACCTCAACCCTTGTTCTCCTCCGGCAGTGATATCGACATCAAGATCCATCAAAATCACCGACTCGAACTCCAATCCTTTGGCAGCATGAAAGGTCAACACTCTGACATTGGCAGGGAGCGGACTTTCAACGCGCTCGTTGCGAACTCGCTTCATCAAAGAGGAAGGCCTTCCTCCGCCAGCCGCATCAAAAGACTCTGCCAGCGCCATCAGTTGCTCCAGACGTCCACGTTCATACGGACTGCATGCCGCTTGAAAGCCAGGCAGCGCAGCCCAGGAGCGGAGGGTGGGAGCGTAACCAGCATTTAACAATTGTTGTCGCAATGAAAGAGCCGCATTTTTTTGATCAACTAAATCGCGCAATGGCGAATGAAACACGTGCTCGTAAGCAGCTGTGTGGCCAGGATGATCAATCCAGATCAAGAGCGATAAGAGCAATTCGACCGCGAGCGTATCAGTAAGAGGATTGCCTCCTTCGCCACTAGCCACGATTTCGCGTTCCCGAAGTCGCTGTAACAATGGAGGTATCAATTTTGTTCGTCGCACGAGGATGGCGACTTCACGCAACGGATCTTCCTCAAGATGTTCTTCCACGAGCATAACAGCTTTTTCAATAATTCCTCGCATCGGCTCTTCCGGTTCATTTTCATTTTCCGCAACGGCATGAAGTCGAACCCTCCCTCTCAGATCAGCCACAGAAGAGGCTCCGATGTGAGGCTGAAAATCAGCACTCCATCGCACTGCCGCTTTTTCAAAAGCAGCACCCCCTTCCATGGCCATCACAGCACTTTCATTTTTTAATGCCCCAAAGACTTCGTTTACCCCTTCTAGCACCGCTCGGCTAGAGCGATAACTTTGGTTGAGGGGCGGCATTTCTTTTTTAAAAATGTGATGTTCTTGTTCGAGCAAACTCAGGAGATGTCGTTTGCCGCCACGCCATCCGTAGATTCCTTGCTTCACATCTCCCACCACAAAAACATCACCCCCTTTCGCTAAGACATTTCCAACAAGAGGCGAAAGAAAATCGTGCTGGCGCTGACTCGTATCTTGATATTCATCGAGGAGAAGATGCTCGGTGCGATTATCCATGCGCAACGCGATCTCCTCGAGAGAGAGATGATGCTGATCAACCTGCACCGCTTCTTCGACTTCTGAAAAAGTATATCTTCCAGCGCGAAAAGAAATTTCTTTTCGCAGGCTTTCATATTTTTGAATCATCTGCCAGAAAGCCGCTTCCCGTAAGGCTTCGAGCCGCTTCCGTTCTTGAATAGATGCTTCTAAAAACGGTAAAAAGAAATTTATAAAAGAATCAGGAATCGGTATTCCATAAAAAGCTGGCGAGGGGTCAGTCCTGCCTATTGTAACATTTGATGAACAGCCTGATGAAATGTTACAATAGGCAGGACTGACCCCTTGGGCTAAACAATTTCTCATTAAAGCGCCTCCCTCAAGCAGATCCTTCAACAACAAGGGTTGCGCAAAAAACTCATTCATTTTTTGAAGCGCTTTCACCCAACGCCCATCAGGCTTTCCTGTTTTATTGAGAGGTGCCTCAAATGTTTTTAAAAATGCCTTCACGTTTTCTGTGGCAGCGAAAAATTGTGGAGGAGCAGGTTGTAGTAACTCTTCATGAAACGGATGGGCACGAGCAACCCATCGATTTCTTTCAAAGAGCCCTGTTCCTTTTTCAACGAAAGAAAGGGTGCGCGTTCCATGATGCAAGAGCGACCATGCTTCTCGAATATTGGGATCCGTTTTTAATAAACGAATGAGCGCCTCTCGCGCGAGTTCCTCGCTCGTCAACGAATCAGCAATTTCCCAAGGTGAAGCCATTCCCAAATCGAGCGCCAACATCCGTGCTTGCTGCGCAAAAAGGGCATCAATGGTTCCAATAGAAAGCCGATCCACTTGATCAACGAGACGCCGCAAGAGCAGCGCACAAGTTTCTTGTGTTGGAATTGGAAGGTCTGTTCCCTCCACTAAAATTTTTCCCAGCGATTCTTCTTCACAAGCTCTTGCCAAGAGGCGAAAGACGCGCGCTAAAATTTCTCCAGCAGCCTCACGCGTGAAGGTGGTAGCCAAGACCGAGGCGGGGTCAAGGTTGGCGTGCTCTGGCTTAAAAAAAATTTGGAGGTAGCGCCGAGCTAGCTGTTCTGTTTTTCCAGAGCCGGCAGAAGCTCGTTGAAGTTGAAGCATGGAGTCAGGTTAACAGGTTGCAGGTTACAGGTTGCAGGAAAAAACGTAGAGAAGTGTGATTTAATCTAGATAACACTTTTAGAAAAGACGGTCGCTGGAATCCAGTGACTGACTGATCATGCTTTAAATAACTAACGTCTTATTCATCAGCTCTTCAACAGCTGCGAAGCAGCTTGCCATTTTTTCGCAGGCCACTCGGCCCAGAAGGCCTCGCTGCTTTGGCCCGAAGGCAAGGCGCTTGCAACAGAAGTTGCTGCTAACATTTTTCCGGCTGCTCTCGTCCAAGCACGAAAAGGTGAAGTCGAAGGATTATTGAGTTCTTCAACATTCTTTTGGTCTACTGGCGCAAGAGAAGCTTGGTAAGGTGCTGTGGGATTGATGGGTGAAATGTTCATGGTTTTAGCAATTGTTGTGCGAGCCGGATGAGTTGACGAACTTGCTCTTCTAAGGCATGGACCATGACTAATTCTTCCTCCAATGTTGAGAGGATAAAGCGGCTGGCCAAGAGGAGTTGGCCGCGCTCGGGCTCCAAGAGCAAGCGTGCATCTGATTCTCGGCGATAAGGAAATAATTTTTTCAACAACTCGATCACCTTCTCATCCATCTCTGCGCTTGCAAGCGTGAACAAGGGAATGCTCATCCAGAGCAACGATCCATCCAAATCTTCTTCGAATTGAACGGTGAGATCATCCGTCAATTCCAGCGTAAGGCTCTCCTCCTGCAGCATCTCTGCAGGGAGCGAGAGACCAATCTTGGAACTAAAGTTGTCGAGGAGCGTGGTGGTTTTTTGAAGCATTTTTTTGAGGATCAATGATTCGATCACATCATCGTGCGGTTTTTATTAAATCTATTTATTATTATTGTATCCTGGTTCGCCTTTTCGCGGTATGATCTCATATCCTTCTCTGTCAGCATCTTTAAATTTTTCTTTTAAAAATTCCCACAAGTTGAACGGAACGATTTTCCCTTGTATTCCTTGACGAACTTCGTTGTCATCTTCTCTAGCTCTCCATTGAGGATTATTCATCTCTCCAATACTGCCGTCTGTTTTTTCGTCACCATAAAAAAATGTTAAATCCATGATCTTCGCAGGAGAGATACCTCCAGGAGAAACGCCCTGATCCACTGGCAGCTGACTTAAAAATTGTTGAAATTGTTCTCTCAATGGAGCAGAAGAAACTAAATTGGTAATGCTGCGTTGCGTTTTATCATGATGAAGAAAAAACAGGGCGAACAGATTATCGTTCTCTTGTTCCTTTACTTTTTCATAATCTGAATAGGCTCCGTTGATAGCAGTTGCTCCGATCGAAACACTTGTCTGAATCTCACTCTCGTGTTCCTTAATTGTGCTCTCGATGGCTTCTAAAGAAGCCGTTTCTACGTCTATTTTTTGAAGAATTGTTGCAGCTACACTCTGTTGAGAAGGATTTCCTTGTTCTTGGATGACTGCGTTAAGAAACTCCTGATAATTTTTAATGGTTGCGATGTATTGTAATGCTTTTTGATTGGAATCATTTCTCAAGCGCGCCACTTCCTGCTTAAGAGGCGCTTCGACCTGAAGCGGAAAAATACCCATTCGATAATACGGTTTAATAGCAGCATGCCGCAGCAGCATCGCCTCACTCTCAACATTCATAGCGGCTGTGTACCAAGGAATCCAGAGCTCCTGCTCTTCAGGAAATTGTTCTTTAATGTTAACTGCTGCTGTTGCAACAGCGGTTGCATAGTCATCATAGGCATCACACATTTTTTGCAGCTGCTGGAGCCCACCTGAATGGGACCCTCCCTCTTTTTGCAGGAATTGTTTATAAGCTTGGTATTCAGCCTCAGCATGATCAAAGAGAGGGTCAATGGCCGCGATGGAAGTTTCAATCTCTTCTTTCTCCGATGGCGTTATCGTTATTTTTTCTGGGCTTGGTGGCGGAGTCGTTGCTCCTGCTTGTTTTTTCTCTCCAATACGAGCAATACCTGATGGGTTTCTTTCTGTTTCCACCTGATTTCCTCGGGTCTCGTCTTCGGTGAACTGCCGCTTCGTGTCTCCCTGCTCTGCTTCTGCTGCGTTCACTACCTTCACATTGCGGCGATAGTTGTTAATATTTTTTCCTGAAAAAAAGGCGGCAGCTCCCACAAGGAGGAAGAAAGGAGCTTCGATCGTTTCTGTTGGTGAAAGCTCTGCAGCTCCCGGAGCAGCTTTATCTGGAGGAGCAGAGTTAACAATCAACGAAGTTGCGACACGAAAACCAATGTTGTCATATCCTTGTGCGGGATCATAGGCAGGACGAGACGATTTGGAGAGCTCGAGCCCCCAATTCGCCACATCGAACTTACTCCTGAACGCTGCTCCATAATAGAGACTCTTCCACGAACCACCACGAGCAACATATTTCAATGGAGAGCCCCCCTGATTCTCTTCCGTTGCTACCCACTCTGCGACATTCCCGCTCATATCATACGTATTGTACGTTCCAACTGATTGCTTGAAATAGTCGACCGGCGTTAAGTAAGGAGGTCCTTTTTTGGTATAGCTGGAAGAACAATAGTTAGCGCTATTCTCTCCTCCGTTGAGAGAATGAGAGGGAGCCCAATCGCTACGATTGGCAAAGTTCCAATACCCTTCTTTCAATCCTCCGCCTTTGTAGTAGGCCGACTTATACCATTCGTTTTCCGTAGGAATAAACCAAACGGCTCCAGGATTCCGTGCAATCGGCCCACTGCTCTTACCATTTAACGTGTAAGCCCCACGCTCCGTGAGCGCGTCGTCTTTCAAACCAGGTGTATTCTGGTTTTGAAGCCAATTACAAAAGCGCGCTGCCTGGTAAAGGTTGACGTGAACGATTGGAAAATTACCGCGATCTCCTTGTTCATCGACGATGACGCTATATTGATTTTTATCATCAATCACCTCCCGCTTGATCGAGGCAACATTGGGATCGCTTCCCATTTTTTCGTTATAAAAAAGAAGATAATTATCTCCGGTCGCAACCACGTTGAGGTAATTGCAATATTGTCTGGCCGTCACTTCTGTCTGCGCAATGCTGTATTCTTGAATCACCATTCCGAAGCCAGTATCAGGATCATTCTGATTCCCTTGATCTTTCACAGCTACGGGGATGATTCCATCAGGAAGATCACCAAGGGAGGTCAGGATCCTCTCGCTACTTCTACTGACGAGAGAACTGAAATTAAATTGATCTCCAGTCCCACTTCCATCAGGGGAAGCGTGTAATGAAACGATCGAAAAAAGTGTGATTAAAATAATGGCTAGCCCGGATATTTCATACCGATTCGTCGCGAGGCGCAGCGCAGTGTGATGCAGACAAGGCGGACGAGGATTTGAGCGCAGGGCTGTATTGGACATACTGCCCAAGCGCAAACCGGAGCCCAACGCTGTCTGCATCAGGCTCTCGCAAGCCGCAGCAGGATCGATATGAAATATTCGAGCTAGAAGACGCATAGTTTGAAAAAGTTCTGACTAGTTTGACTATCCATTTAAAAATCGTACCTCATCTTTGCGGCCGATCAACATATCTATTTTAATATTATAACAACTAACACTGCTGTCCAAAACGATTGTTTCATTTGAAATAGGAATACTTTTTATTGCTGCGAACAGGTTTGAAATGTTGAAGCGTTGAACAGACCTCGTATTGCTGCCCCTTCAACGTTTCAACCGAAGTCGGTCTACAAAGCAAATTGAGTCCTCTTATTTCTGTTATTGATTTCTATTTTGGACAAGAGTGAAGAACTAATAGCGGCTGAGAGGGAAAACTACATGATCGTGCACGTAGGGGACATCTCATCTTCGTGATCACTATTTTCAGATTGTTGAGAGTTGATATCCTCATCGCGCCCTTTATTTGAGCTTTGGACTTGATTAAACCTATTGGTTAGATTGATTGGAGACAGGGGATTGTCAATCATATCAATGCTCTCAAGTTTGCCTTGATTATAGATCGAAGCAAAGCCACCAGCAGAACCAGGAGAGAAGATGGCCCTCTGAATTAAAATTTGTTCCATTTTTTCTTTCAATTGAGAAGCGTCAACCAAATTGATCATCGGAGAAATTTCTCGATTTTTTTCATACTTTGCCAAAGCCTCACGCATCTCTTGTTGATATTTTTCAAGCTCGTTAATATCACTTTCAAGCTCGTTAGCATCTTTTGGTACGTGCTCGTTGAGTAGATTCAGGTAGTTTTTAAAAATGACGCCGCTGTCCAATGCTTTTTGGTTGGCGACATTTCGCAACCTGATCACTTCGCTCCTATTAATAGACAACCCAAGACTCTCGTACGGCGTAAGCATGGAATCTCGCAGGAGGTCCACTTCGAAGACAACATGGATCGCAGTCCTGTACCAAGGACTCCAAACTTTTTGCTCTTCAGAAAATTGTTCTTTAATCTTATCGGCTGCTTCTAAAACAGCTCCTGCATAGGCATCGTAGGCGTCGCACGTTGTTTCCAGCTGTGCTAGTCCTCCTGGATCAGTCTCCCCACGCTCTTTTAAAAAACGCTTAAATGCTTGATGCTTTTTCACAGCTGCTGTGAACAGAGGGTTAATTTTTCCCATGAGCCGCCTAATCTCTTCTTGCTGAAATGGCCCTATCACCAACTTTTTCTGGCTTTGTACGATACTTTTTTCTTCTTGCTGACTACTTGCAATTGAAGCAGGCGTTCCTGGCAAGAGTCCCTGGTCCTGCATTTCCTCTCGTTGTTGTTTAAATTCTTCTATCTGCTGTTGAGTAGAAGGGGATGGGGTAAAAAACTCCTGCAGGACACTCAAAGAGATGCCCCCTTGCATATGTTTTTGAAATCCTTGTCCACTCGATGCATTTTGTGTCGCTTCGTCATTTGCTGAGACTTTGTCATCTTCTTCTACATCGTTCTCTGTCCTTTCTCGCATTCTTTTTTGTTGTTCTTCTACTTGCCTTCTTCTTGTCGCAACATCGCGCCGAGGGTCACCTATTTTCTCAGCTGCAACAATAGCTCCCATTCCTACGAGGAAGACAAAAGGAGCTGTGAGAGTTGCTGTTGGCGAAAGCTCCGCCATTCCGGGAGCCCCTCCAGATGGGGCAGGCGAGTCGACGAGGATTGAAGTCGCCACACGAAAACCAATATTGTCATATCCTTGCGTGGGATCATAAACAGGACGCGCCCATTTAGAGAGATCAAATCCCCAATCAGCTACATCACACTTGCTCAATATGGTTGTTCCATAATAAGAGCTCTTCCACGAACCACCACGAGCAACATATTTTCCATTTTCCTCTTCGGTCGCGACCCACTCAGCCACGTTCCCTCCCATATCGTAGGTGTTGTAGGTTCCCACTGATTTTTTAAAATAGTTGACCGGCGTTAAGTAAGGAGGTCCGTTTTTAGTATAGCTAGAACAATAATAGTTGGCAGCATTGACTGTTGCCTTCAAAGAATTAGAGGGGGCCCAATCGCTTCGATTCGCAAAATTCCAATATCCCTCACGCAATCCCCCACCTTTGTAGTAGGCTGGTTTGTACCATTCGCTTTCCGTCGGAATAAACCAAACAGCTCCAGGATTCCGTACAATCGGTCCACTATTCTTGCCATATAAAGTGTAAGCTCCGCGTTCGGTTAGTCCGTCGCCCGTCAAGCCAGGCGTATCCTTGTTTTGAAGCCAATTACAAAATCGCGCTGCCTGGTAAAGATTGACATAGACGATTGGAAAATTTTTCCGATCTCCATGTTCATCGTTAATAACACGATATTGATTTTTCCCATTAATCACATTGCGAGTGATGGAAGCAACATTGGGGTCTGTTCCCATTTTTTCATTATAAAAAAGAAGATAGTTCTCTCCAGTCGCAACCACATTGAGATATTTGCAATATTGGTGTGCCGTCACTTCTGTTTGCGCGATGCTATATTCTTGGGTCACCATTCCCAAGCCGGTATCAGGATCATTTTGATTTCCTTGATCTTTCACATTCACTGCCTTAATTCCATCAGGAAGATCGCCAAATGAAGTCACGCTCCCTTCACCACTTCTAGCAACAAGAGAACTAAAATTAAATCGATCTCCAGATTCACCGTTGTCAGTGGAAGCGTGTAATGAAAGGGTCGAAAAAAGTGTGATTAAAAAAAGGCGAACTAAGGGGGATGTCATGTTCAAAAAAGTCCGACTTTGCTTTCGACTCTGCTAAAGCTGCGTCGTAATTAAAGCTACATCGTCGCATCACGCCATGGCTCATTTTATGAGCAACAGCGGGTGGTGGAGCCATGGGGATTCGAACCCCAGACCTCCTCAATGCCATTGAGGCGCTCTACCAACTGAGCTATGACCCC
>JAIEQF010000014.1 GCA_019747895.1 Chthoniobacterales bacterium | reverse complement strand
CACGAAAACTACTCTTCTGTTGTAAAAACAAAAACTCATCTTTTTGGACAGAATCTATATAGTCAAATTACTTAGAACTTACAAGCAACTGACTTGTCCTTTTTGGGAAAAGACTGCGTTCTCATCCCGTCACTTTATCGTTTAGATAGCGCTGGGTCTTCGGCCTGGCCTTTTCTAAAAATTCCTGCGTTCTTCCCTGTAATTTCTAAGTAATTTGACTATAACATGCAGGCCAGCCTTTTGCAATCTATGCACGAGAGCATTTTCATAAACCTTTTCCAAATGACCATGGCCAAGATAAAGATGGATAGCATAAGCCGTCTCTCTAACAATATCAGAGATTTCATTAGGTGATTTCATTTTTTTTGCGTTCTTTGCGTTCTTTTGTGGCTATTCCTCTTCTTCTTTATTTTTCTGTTTTCTTTGTGGCCATTACTTCTTCCTGCTCACCAAATGAGAGCCACTACACCAAAGAGCAAGAAGAGGCTGCCTGAAATTCTATTAATCAGGTCCATCGAATTTTCCTGCATGCGATGATGAAGAATGAAGGAGACGCTGCTGCTGAGGGTCAGCCACCAAGAAGCTGATCCGAGAAAAATACCCAGCACCAAGATCAAGGCATGTCCGTAGTTGTGATGTTGGCTTCCTAAACCGAGGCCAGCAAAAATAGCCATGAAAGAAATGACGGTGATCGGATTCATCATCGTCAAAAAGAGTGTTGTGCCGTAGGCATGCCAGAGCGACCGCTCAATTCCATTTTGTTTCAGGTAATCAAGATGCTTGGAGAGAATGAGCTTGAGCCCCAAGAGGATTAAAAAAATTCCGCCGATAATGTGAATCCACGATTGATACCTGATGAGAAATCCCGAAAGAGCTGTTAAACCAAAAGCAGCGACGAAGCCGTAGAGGGCATCGGCGGTAGCCGCCCCCATGCCTGTGATAAGGCCCATCTTGAAGCCATTGCGAAGCGAACGTTGAATGCAAAGCAATCCAATTGGCCCCACAGGTGCGGAGATAGCAAATCCAATGATGAGGCTTTTAAGAAAAAGGAGAAACACGAGTTAAAAAAAGTAATGAGTAATGGGTAATGAGTAAAGGGTAACGAGTCAATAGTTGCTTGCCTCATCGGAAATGAAAATCCAAAAGAGTTCAGCATGAAATTTTTTTTTGAAGAACGGCAATTCGAAAACAGAGCAGCTGAAATTTATTATTGTAAATGGAAACGTTGCGAAATAGATATTGCCTGTTATTTCGTGGCGCTATCTTCTCAAAAATTCCTGGCAGCTCAAAAAAATTATGCTGAGCAATGGGGTCAGTACCGACCAATTCGTAGATGTAATCACGAATTGTGGGACTGACCCGCTTGCTCTGGAACTTGGCTTCCCTGGAAATTTGAGATGATACTCGTGAGGTTACTTTGGGTTGTAGATCGTAAAGAGGATTGCAAAAAATCAGTTTCGAAAAGTTTTAAATAAATTTAAAAAAATAAAATTTTATGGAACAAGCAGGACTTGGAGGCGCTACTCCGGATTATAGTAAGTTGAGTACCGTTAGTAATGATGACACTGATAAGAGTTATATCGGTACTGATGGAAGATCCTCTGTTTATAGTAGAGACAGCATGCAGGCTCATGACAGAGAAAGTATGATAACTGTTTATTCTAAAGAAGACGACGAACCGGAAAAACCAGAACAGCCAGGTGGAGCCAAAGGTTTTCTCAGTGGGCTCAGTGGGATTGGAACTTCTATTAACGCTTTTTTTGCTGCTGCTGGAAAGACTTTGAAGAACCTTTTTTCTCGGTTAAAGAAGAGATTAAAATTCTATTCCCGAAAGCAGTTCTCTTCCTTCGCTAAGCTCTGCTTTAACTTCCGCCTCGAAGTCACTCTCATCGCTGGTGAAAGGATTTACTTTTACACCTCCTTCGTTTATGTCTTCAAGAGGTTCTGATAAGGGTGGCTATACAAACTTATCGACCGAGGAGCCAGATGCAGAGGATAGAGGATCCATGTCAGCACAGAGAGAGTCTATAACTTCAAGGGATTCTATGACTGGTAGACCTTCTGAAGACGGGGAAGTCGTAGACATATTGAGTAATAGCAGCGCCGTATTATAAAATAAAAACTTGCCTTACTTTCTGAAAAAGTTGACGCTTTACACACATCTTTTTTTAAAACCAACCCGATCATTCAACGTTTAATCTTTATGGCATCACCTTATCTCTCGTTACTAGAAACATTGCGCCAACATTGCGAGCTTCCTGAATTTCCTGATCCGCTTCCCTCGAACTTGCTCAATTTGGAATTGAAGGATGGGCCAACGATTACGATTAACTTCAATGAAGAGACTCAATATGTGGAGATTTTTTCTCCGATTGGAACCTACGATCCTAAAAATGAATTGGAAGTCTTGAAACGCATTGCGCAAGCCAACTTCCTCTGGGCAGCAACCGCTGGTGGCACGCTCAGTGCTCGTCCCGAAGAACAGACCGTCTACTTCGCCTATCAAACTCCTATCTCGGCCCTCGAAGCAGATGATTTTATCCACCTCGTCGAAAAATTTGTTGACGTCGTACAACAATGGCAGCAGATTCTTGAGAAGATTGAGAAAGAAGGAACACTAGGAGAAGTAGTTCCTTCGTAGGAAATCAGAACTAAATTTTTCAGTTTTATTTTTTCACACTAACTTTTTTTATTATGGAAGGCATGAGAATAAGCAGCGCTGGACCTTTAAGTGAAATTCGTCTGAGCGAAATATCTAATGGCAGAGAAACAAAGGCTGACGCTCCAAAAAGCAAAGCGTTCCTTGGTAGTATTATGGCTTTCTTTGGGTTTGCTTCTAAAGCGGAGAGTCAACAACAGTCAGCTCAAAAGAAAACTTGGACTGAGTCGATTAGCAATTTTTTCAGTGGCCTCTTTGGAGGGGCATCTAAGACATCCAGCGCAGGATCTTCTTTGGTTGGAGCTAAAGCAAATTTGGGTGACAAAGCAAACGCTGGCCTGAGAGAGATACCGGGTCAACCTACATCTAGCAATGGTTCATCAGGACGGTCAGTAGCTAATAGCGTACGCAAACAATTCGGCGAACATTCTACAAGTCCTAACTCACCGCAGGTAAAAGCAGGTGAAGCGCTAGCTGGTGAACTCAGAGCAGTAGATACTGATGATACAACTGCTGTTGATGCACATGAAGAGCTGATGCAATCAGGTGGCATTGCAGGAATTTTGAGAAAAGCCATCTTAGGAGGAGAAAGAAAACCAACTCAAACTCAAGCTCGAGAAAGTAGTCCTCGTGATTCCATGACACCAGGTCCTGGTGAAAGGGGGAGCTTTGTCAGTGCTCCAAACAAGCAACCAAAATCTACTTCAACACAGAATAGTGTTCTAGGAGATACAGGAGAGGCTTTAGCAAGAAGAGGAGGCCGCGTAGAAAGCGTAGCCAAAAAAACAGAAGACTTCAGAGAAACAGCAAGTGACTTTGCAGCTCTGGCCAGGAAAGTCAAAGAACAACAACAAAAACAAGCCGGGAATTGGTTGCCTTTTTAAAGGAAAGTAGAAAAGGGGAAAGGGGTCAGTCCTGAATGGCGCTAAGTTAAGGGAGCTTTGGGATGATTTTCGACGCCGTAATTTCGATGAGGCAAAGGCCCCATTTCATGACGGGGTTTTGTTAAAAGGCGATAGTTTTTCGGTTGGCGTTTTTTGACGCGTGGTTCGCTGCGATTGGGGCGGATGGGAAGGAGATCGCGAGCGATGGTGAAGAGCATTTCATCGATCATTGCTGATAGTGTTCGCGGTTTATTTTCAGCTCCGTGAAGAGCACTGGCAAACTGGCGAACAGTATCGAGACAACCTTTATAGTCAAATTACTTAGAACTTACAAGCAACTGACTTGTCCTTTTTAGGAAAAGACTGCGTTCTCATCCCGTCACGTTATCGTTTAGATAGCGCTCGGTCTTCGGCCTGGCCTTTTCTAAAAATTCCTGCGTTCTTCCCTGTAATTTCTAAGTAATTTGACTATAAAAGAGAGACGCTGAATGTCGGCTTTGTGAGTGAGAGCGGCCTTTTGCATAACACAGCGAATGAGATTGTAGGCAATGAAGTGCATGCGTAACTCACGTTCGATCATGTGTGGAGTCAGGCAGCGCAACACATCCATTTTGAGATAGACTTTTATCTCGCGGAAATGAAGTTCAATACTCCAACGACGGAAGTAGAGCTCAGCGACCTCTGAGGCAGGAATGACTGCATCCAGCAGAGTGGTTACAAGTGTTACAGTTTGAGTGCGAAAGCCCGACTGGGTAATAGTGTAGCGTACAACACGCACGAGAAGGCTTTCTGGCAAGAGATCGAACTCAGTGGACACCATTTTCATATCGCGTTGAGTGGGGCGCTTCCACTTGACGATCACGTCGAAGTTTGCAGTTTTTGGAAGTTGAAGACCGATGGCTTTGCGGATCTTTTTTTCTGGCAGACGCATTAAGGAGTCTACTCCGCGGGCAAGCAGACCAGCAAAGGCACCGAAGGAGCAGAACCCTCGGTCAGCAAGGAGAAGATCACCTGATTTTAAAGTATCCCAGATATTCTTGAAAAGTTTGCTTTCATGAGTGTGCCGGTCGCTGCAAGCGCTCTTAATAAGAGCTCCTGCATGCAGACAAAAAATACCAACCAGGTTCATCAATGGAAAGTCGCAGCCAGTTTTTTGCGCTTTGCTCTGTGGCCAACTTTCCTGATTAGCCTTAGTGTCGGGCATGGAGATGCCCGTCCCATCTACGATCCGTACGTGACGTCCATGCCAGAGGCCATTAAGGGGAATGCGAGTTTGTAAGCGATCAAGGAGATGTTCATTGATTTTATCCATCACTTCGAGGGGGATTTTGGCACGGGCCTGGCAGTAAGCACTCGTATCTGGACTCATGGACTTGCTCTTCTTGTTTGGAAATCTAAGACATACATGAGCCATGACCCTACGTACCGCTTCGCGGCACGAGCCATTTGGTATTTGAACCTGATCAAGAAAGCTTCAGAAGACAACATCCAGAGAAAAGAGACGCTTGCGACTGTTTTTTCCTGAGGTCCTTTGATCAAGCAGCGCCAGGGGAATGTAAGCACCAAAGGTTTTGCGAAGCTGAGAAAGAGAACTGCATTCCGAGAATTTAGCGAAAGCTTCTGCAAGCGCCGAGACGGGAGGTTTGCCAAAAAGAAGGGAACCAAAGGCTTGAAAAAAAGGAGTTGTATTCTTCATTAGATAAGTATACATACTTATGCTTGACGGCAAGTATAAACTCTTAGAAAGTGAAAAGTTCACCTCTAACAGCTCGAAAAATCCAGAGCCTCCAAGCACGCTATCGTGCCCTTTCCTCAAAGCTCTCGAGTTTTGAAACTCTAAGCCAAGGAAGCGTTATGTCTCTGCCTCCTAAAGCTTGGATATGGACAAGAAAAGTCCGTGGAAAAACAATCACTCGCGGACTAACGCACGAGAAAGCTCATAAAATGAAGCTTGCCATTGCCAACCACCGAGCCATGGACAAAATCATCGATGAGATGCGTGAGATCGCTCAAAAACTCATCTTGGAATCTCCCGAAACCACCCAAACTTTCAAACTCGAAAATCATCCAAAAGCTCCCTTAACTTAGCACCATTCAACACTTACCCCCTTTTCCGGCCCTCGAAGCAGATAATTTCATCCACCTCGTCGAAAAATTTGTTGACATTGTCCAACAATGGCAGCAGGTTCTTGAGAAGATAGAGAGTGGAGAGGGGGCCTCTGAAGCGGCTGCTGGAGTTGATGTGCAGGTGGCGTAGATGGTTGTGGAAAAATCGGACCTGAGTAATTAAAATTCAAAGTAAACTTAACTTATCAATTTATGAGTGCAACTTCGTATGAACTAGGAAGGCATACGGCATCTATCCTTTTTGGTGGTGCATTTAGCCACAATGCGCTAGGCGTTGAGGACGATACTAAGATCAAATATGAAGATAAGAAGTTCATCAAAGATAGTAGTGGAAGTTTAACGGCAGAAGGCCGAGTCGGGACAATATCTTTTATGGCTCGCTTTAAAGCTAACCCAGAGACAGCAAAGAATAATAGAGTTACTTATCAAGCAATACAGGATAAGCTATCAGAGTGGAATCCTCAAATTGCTAAAGCCTTTGGTAATAATTTTTGGTTTTCCAAAATGATGGGAAAACCGATTACCAAAGGAGCTGTTATTAGCTTTTTAAACCAGAAAATAGAAGAGCAACAAGAACAAGCTAATCAACCGCCGAAAACATCGATCTTTGCACGTCTTTTTGGAAACATTTTTGGGAGGTTCTTCGGATCCAGGTAGAGGGGTCGGTCCGTCATATTGTCACATTTGAAAAAGTGCTTAGTCTATTTTTTTAAAATAAGCTGGTTTTTTTGTCTTAAGTGAATCAATAAAATCGAAAGGCAATCAATTTTGTGGTAGATCCACATGATGCCAAGACAACTACGAATTGAATATGAAGGCGCGAGGTATCATGTGATGAATCGCGGAAATCATGGAGAAGTTATTTTTCTAAATGATGATGATCGAAGGAGATTTTTAGTCACGTTAGGAGAAACCTGTGCTAAAGCGAATTGGGAGGTTCATGCCTATTGTCTGATGGGTAATCATTTTCATTTGGTGATAGAGACCCCTCAACCAACGTTGGTAGCAGGAATGAAATGGTTGCTTGGTGTTTATACGCAGCAATTCAATGCTAGGCACAAAAAACGGGGGCATCTTTTTGCGGGGCGTTACAAATCACTCATTATTGATGAGTCGGACTCATCTTATTTGCGCAGAGCATGTGATTATGTCCACCTTAATCCTCTGCGAGCTCATCTTATTGGCAAGGGAGAAAATTTAGAAAACTATCATTGGAGTAGTTTTAATAATTATTTGCAGTTACCCCATCAACGATATTCATGGTTGAGAGTAGATCGTTTGTTTGGAGAAGATGGCATTCAAAAAGATAATGCTGATGGGCGCAGGTAATTTTCTAGGCTTATGAATTTGCGGTGCGCTCTTGAAACAAATTCAGATCAAGATCCCTATACGGAAATTCAACGTGGATGGAAATTTGGAAGTCAAAAATTTATTGAGCATCTCCATGATAAAATGGTTTTTCTTCCTGATAAAAAAAATCATATTGCCCTGGAGTGCAACGAAACCATGGAGGCTTTTGGAAGGCGTCTTATTCAAGAAAAGCTGAACGAGTTGAAAGTAAGTTATATAGTCAAATTACTTAGAACTTACAAGCAACTGACTTGTCCTTTTTAGGAAAAGACTGCGTTCTCATCCCGTCACGTTATCGTTTAGATAGCGCTCGGTCTTCGGCCTGGCCTTTTCTAAAAATTCCTGCGTTCTTCCCTGTAATTTCTAAGTAATTTGACTATAAAAACTTAGAGAGTCTTTCCAAAGCTGCTTCGATTAAGCTAGAGCTTGCTGAAATACTGCGATCAAAAACAACGTTATCCATGGAGTGGATTGCCAGTGAACTTAACGCAGGTGCTAGGAAAACTTTGTCAAATGCTCTTTGCCAAAACAGAAAACAACCTAAATCTAGCAAGTCTAAAAGTTAAAATGTTACAAAAGGCAGGACTGACCCCTAAGGGTGATGGGCAACATAACCCGTCACAAACTCTTTCCGGAAGACATCAAATCTTTCTTCCAAGATTGCCTGACGCGTTTGACGCATGAGGTTGAGGTAAAAGTGAAGGTTGTGTAGTGAAATCAAACGCAGGCCTAAAATTTCTTCCGCCTTCACCAAGTGACGCAAGTAGGCGCGTGTGAATTTTTGACAGGCTGGGCAGGTGCATCCTTCCTCGATCGGAGCGGTGTCGCGTGCAAAGGGAGCATTTTTTAAATTAAGAGTGCCATGTTTCGTGAAGGCCGTTCCATTGCGAGCTAAGCGCGTCGGCAAGACGCAATCAAACATGTCAATTCCACGAGCGACCATCTCGACCATTTGAGGTGGAGTTCCCAGGCCCATCGCGTAGCGCGGAGCATTGTCAGGAAGATACGGAATGGAGGCATCAATCGCCTGCATCATTTCAGGTTCTGGCTCGCCGACGCTCACGCCACCAACCGCGTAGCCATCGAAGCCAATCTCAACGAGAGCCTCTGCAGAAAGTTTTCGCAAGTCGTCATGAGAGCCGCCTTGGACGATGCCGAAGACCAAAGGAGGTCTTTCTTGATTGGGAAATTCTGATTGGCAATTCCAATATTCTTTGCAGCGCTTTGCCCAGCGGAGTGTTCGTTCCAGGCTCGTTTTCATTGCTTCATGCTCGCAGGGGTAGGGCGGGCATTCATCAAAAGCCATCACAATATCCGAACCGAGATTGTGCTGAATCTGCATCGAGACTTCGGGGCTAATAAAAGTCGGAGTGCCATCAAGATGGTTTTGAAAATGAACGCCTTCTTCTGTGATTTTTCTCAGGCGTGCTAAGGAAAAAACTTGGAATCCGCCGCTATCGGTGAGGATGGAGCGATCCCACTGCATAAAATGATGTAAGCCGCCGAGGTCCTTAATGAGGTCTTCTCCAGGTCGCACATGCAAGTGATAAGTGTTGCCCAGGATAATCTGAGCGCCGAGCGCATAGAGCTCGTCAGGGGAAACAGCTTTGACCGTGGCCTGTGTTCCCACTGGCATAAAGATAGGTGTCTCGATTGCGCCGCGGCGTGTTTGAACAGTGCCAGCGCGGGCACGGCTGGTGGGATCTTTTTTGAGAAGTGTGTAAGGTGAAGACATAAAAAGGAAAAAAGCATAGCCGCAAAGATTGTAAAGACAAAGAAGAGAATGGCCACAAAGAGCACAAAGAAATCAAAGAAAAAACCTGTCTTTAATTCTTCTTTGATGTTTTTGTGCTCTTTGTGGCTATTTTTCTTTTCTTCTTTGCTGCTATTTCTTCAGCTCCCAAACCGTTTTCCCAGACACAATCGTCCTCACCGCACGGCCCTGAAATTGATATCCATGATAAGGCGTGTTGCGCGAGAGGGAGGGAGATGTTTCGCGATCGTAGGTCCAATGCAAGTTGGGATCGATGAGGGTAATGTCTGCGACAGAGCCTGGGCTCAAGGTTCCAGCGTCAATGTGAAGTAATCGAGCTGGGTTGATCGTGAGCAGCGCAATCAATTTTGGAAGAGAGATGGCTTTTTTCTGATGAACTAATGTTGTCAAAAAAACGGCGAGTTCTGTTTCTAGGCCCAACATGCCGAAAGGAGCGCGATCGAGCGGTTGTTGTTTTTCGCTGAGACCGTGAGGAGCATGGTCGCTAGCTAAAATGGTGATGGTGCCATCAGCGATTCCTCCAATGATCTCATCGATATCTTCTTGAGTGCGAAGAGGAGGGTTCACTTTAAAACTCGCATCGCCACTTTTTAAATTTTCATCGGTGAGCGTGATGTGATGTGGTGAGGCTTCACCGCTGATAGGGATACCTCGTGCACGAGCTTCGCGGATCAGGCGGATACTTGTTCCAGAGCTGATATGTTGACAATGAATCGGGTGACCAATTTCTTCCGCAAGCATGATGTTGCGGGCGACAATGATCTCTTCAGCAAGTGAGGGCCAGCCCGTGAGGCCGAGACGGTCGCTCCATTCTCCTTCGTGCATAATGCTTCCAGCGGTGAGGGAGGCTTCTTGGCAATGATCCATGATGAGAAGGCCCACTTTTTTGGCACGAAGAACCACATCTCTCATTAATTTCAAATTTTGAACGCACTGTCCATCATCAGTCAGAGCGATCGCTCCTGCTGCTGCCATGGCTTCGATGGGGGCGATCTCTTTTCCAGCGAGGCCCGTTGTTAAGGCAGCTGTCGAGAAAACATGAACGAATCCTGTCGCTGCAGCTTGTTTTAAAACCCAAGTCAACCGCTCTGGCGTATCGGTGGGTGGCGTGGTGTTGGGCATGGCAACGACCGTTGTAAACCCGCCAGCAGCAGCAGCACGCGTTCCTGTGGCAATGGTCTCTTTGTGTTCCTGACCTGGTTCGCGAAGGTGAACATGAATATCGATCAGGCCAGGAGTGATTACCAGGTTGGTGGCATCGATGATCTCAGCGTTGGGAGCAGGACTCTCTGCAATCTTTCCGTCCGTTACGAAGAGGTCGCGGACTTCATCAATGTTGTTGGCAGGGTCAATGACGCGGCCGTTGCGGATGAGGAGATTGTTCATGAATAAAAAAAATTAATAGCCACAAAAGAACACAAAGAACACAAAAAAGAAGACGAGAAAAATAAAAAATATTAACCACTAAACTCGCTAAACATCGCTAAAAAAACTTGTTCCCGCGAAAGCGGGAACCCATTGCCATTATTCTATTTTCGTGTGTTTTCACGTATTTTGCGATTTTTCTTTGTGATCCTTGTGTTCTTTTGTGGCTATTCCCTTCTTTCTTTCCAAAGGGCACGGCAGTTGGTGACCCAATCAAAAAGGGCTGCTTCAAAGCCGATATCATGACCTGCCTTTTCGCTTTCAATCCACTTGTGGCGCAAGATTTCATCGCGTTCCTCGAGGAATGATTGATAGGGTGACATTAGTAATGGGTAATGAGTAATGGGTGGCTAGAAATCCAAAGGCAACCAGTTTTTCTAAATTCTTATTTTGTTAGATTTATTTTTCAAAACAAACTTTAGAAATGGCATTTTATAATTTGCGCCAGCTACTCATTACTCTTGCAAAGCCAGCTCACCATTCCAGCGATGCCGCTTTTTGATATTCGGTCACTTTGCGTTCAAAGAAGTTTTGTTCTTTGGAGAGGTCGGTGACTTCGCTCATCCATGGGAATGGATTTTTGCTGCCGAATTGAGCTGACATATTAAGTCGGTCTAAACGGCGGTCAGCGATGTATTGAACATAGTCGCGGAAGAGGGTGGCATTGAGCCCCAGAATGCCTCGCGGCATGCAATCTTGGGCATAGGCAACCTCTAGCTCGACAGCTTGGAGAATCATTTCGCGGACTTCTTTTTCAAGCTCTGCTGTCCAGATGCCTGGATTTTCTTCGCGAATTCCGTTGATGAGATCGATTCCGAAATTGAGATGGATCGATTCGTCTCGCATGATGTATTCGAACTGTTGTCCGATACCGATCATTTTGTTCTGGCGTTTAAAGCTCAACAACATCACAAAACCGCTGTAGAAAAAGATTCCTTCCATGATCACATAGAATCCAACCAGATTTTTCAAAAAGGTTCTCAATCCTTCTGGAGTCTCGGTGGAGAAGCCATCTTGCATGATCTCCGCGGTGAGTTTCATTTCGAAGCTATCCTTTTTATTAATTGAATTGACTTCGTGATACATGTTGAAGACTTCACGTTGATCCAACGAAAGGCTCTCGACAATGTATTGAAAAGTATGGGTGTGGATTGCTTCTTCAAAAGCCTGGCGAAGCAGATACTGTCTAGCTTCAGGGTTGGTGATGTGCTTAAAAATTGCTAAGACAATATTGTTGCCAACGAGGCTTTCTGCTGTGCTGAAAAACCCAAGATTACGCATGATGACATGGCGTTCTTCTTTGGTAAGGCGAGTCGATTTCCAAAGCTCGATATCACTCTGCATAGGGACTTCATTCGGCATCCAGTGGTTGGCACATCCTTTTAAATAGTACTCCCAAGCCCATTGATATTTGAGCGGCATCAGCTGATTCACATCAACCTGTTTGCAATTAACCAATCGCTTTTCCTCAGCATTGATGCGCTTGGAAAGATCGTGGAGTTCGGCGGGAGTGTCAGAGACGTTGCAACAAGACATGGTAGTTATTTAGTTAAGATTAAAGAAAAAATACAAGATGTAGGAGAGGGAGTAGCATAGTCCTTACTTTTTGAAATTAGAAGTTTTTTTATTGCTACGTGGAAAGTTGAGGGGTTGAGGGGTTGAGAGGTTGAAAGGAAAAAGTTCTTTTCAGCTTCTCAACAGCTGCTTTAGCAGCGCTCAACTCTTCAACTTTTCAACCCTTAAACCTCTAAACAGCATTGTTGATTTATTCAATAATGCTGTTTAGAGTAAAAAGATGTTTTTCCGTGTTCTCTTGCTCCTTTTTATTGTCACGTCATTGGGAGCCGCGACCACTAATGATCCCTCTGAGGAATTTGTTGCAGCTTATCGTAGTTTTAAAGAAGCAGAACGTCTCGACCAAGTCGGAAGGAAAGACGAGGCTATTATAAAATATCGATATGCTGAAAATCATTTGGTTGATATCAGCAATAACTATCCAAATTGGCAAAAGCCGATTGTAGAATATCGCCTCAGTAAAATTAGAAACAATCTCGCGCGCATTGGGGCTTCGTCCGATGCAGGTGGTCTTCCTCCCTCCAGTAGCCTAGGGCGTACTTCTGCTTCTAATGAGAATGATCGTGCTCCTTCTGAGAATAGTAGAGTCGATGCTCTACGTTCTTCTGATGAAGGACAGCGAGAAGAGCCTCGTTATGGAGAGAGCAGTCATGAAAGTCCGCGGTATGGTGCAGAACCGCCCCCAGCAGAAATGCCTCCTTCTACACGTTCTGCTGCTCCTGAGTCAGATGGCCCGGAACCATCTCCCCAAGCGACTTCCAAAAGGGCGAGTGATATTCCCACGCTTTCTATTATTCCTCCAGTACCAAGAAGTGGTGCTTCCAACAAAGAATTATTGCAACTTCAGAAACAGCTTAAGCAGACAGAAGCAGAGTTAGAGAAAGCACACAATGACATTGTTGATAAGACAGCAGAGTTAGATCACTCAAAAATTTCTTTGGTTGAAACAAAAGCTCAATTAACAAAGACAGAACGGCAGATAGTCGATTTAAAAAATGATCTTGAAAAAGATCGTGCTGGAAGTTTGCAACGAGAAGCTGCTTTAAAAAAATCATTGCAACAATTAGAAGGAAAAGTAGCAGCTCTTTCAGCTGACAAAGAAGTGATGATGGAAGAAAACAGTGGTTTGCAACAGCGTCTCCAGCAGACCGCTAATTCATTGGTTGCGGCTTCTAATAATAAAAATCTTTTAGAACAACTTCAGGTGGAAGTGAACGCTGAAAAAAACGCATCAGCGGCATTGCATGAACAATTGAGCGCAGCTCAACGAGAGCGGGATGAGGCTCATGCGGAGAGTGCTACGCTTGCAGAGGAGATGAAGCAAGCTAGCGCTTCTTTGGTTGCAGCGGAGCAGAAGGGACATGACTTGGCAGCCGTGCAAACTCAAGTTACCGCGCTCCAACAACAACTTCAGCAGGCCAACAGTTCGTTAGCAGAAGCACAAAAAAAGAATGCAGAAATGGATGCTTTGAAAGTTCGCTTGGCAGCTTTGACGGCAGAAGGAACTAACAAAGAAAAAATGTTAGCGGATGCTCAAGCGGCTAACAAAAATTTACAAGCCTCTCAAAAAAGTACCCTCGATGATCTTCAGAAAAAGTTAGTGGCGGCACAAGCCGATCAAGAAGTTTTAAATGAGGAACGAGTCAACATGGAGGCACGCCTCAAGCAGACGAGCGAGGAAGTTGCTTCACTGAAAAAGTCAGGAGCTGATGCGGCACGCGTGCAACATCAGATGGAGGGATTAGCTCAAGAATTAGAAAAAAATAAAAAACAGCTCTCAGAAGCTCAAGCTTCTGAAATGGAAACGGCGACCATTCAGAGACAAGCTTTAGTAGAGCTTGAAGGAAAATATCGCATTGCTGTTATGGAGCGCCAAAGCATGGAGGCAAAAAAGGGCGAGCTAGAGCAGCAACTGACAGCAGCCAATGAAAAAATGAAGTCATTGATGGCTCAGCCAGTTCCAAATGTTGCTGCTGCTCAAAGTGACTTGCAGCGCTCTCAAGCAGAGCTACAGGCCGCCAAGAAGCAGCTTGAAGAATCAGAAAAGAAAATTGCAGCTTTAGAAAAAGCAGCTCCTGAGAAGAGTCAGCTCTTGCAGGACAAAGAAAAAGAGTTGGCAGCGGCTCGCGACGAGGCTGGAAAATTCCAAAAAGAACTTCTGAGTGCACAGCAACAATTAACCAGCATTCAAAACGAAGTTAAAAATAGAGATGATCATTACAATGATTTGAAGAAGCAGCTGGATCAAAAAAATGAAGAGATCGCAGCGCTCCAGAAAAAAGGAACTCCTGAGGCCGGTCAAGACAAGATCGTTGCAGAAAATGAATTACTCAAGGGAGTCGTGATGCGCGAATTGAAGGCAGAAGCTAAGCGTCAACAGATCAAAAAGCTGGTTGTGGAAGATTTAGACAAACTAAAAGTGAAGTCAGATACGCTCTCGCTTCAACTTCGAAAATTAGCGAAGCCAGTAAGGCTCACTGACGAAGAGCGGGCTCTTTTTAAAGACAAGTTGCCGCTTCCGCCAGAAAGTGAGCAGGACGAGGAGAAGTTGATTGTTGCAGTGGAAGCTTCCAAAAATGAAAAAAGTCCTGCCCTAACGAATTCAGTAACTGGAGCAACTCCTGCGAGTGGTACTAATAATGTGATGCCTGCCAAAGCTCCAACTGAGGTGAAGAAAAAAGAGGAGGGGAAGGACGTTAAAAAAGAGAATCCTATCGATCAGGGAAAATATCGCACCTCGCTCAACAAGGCCAAGGAGCAGTTTGAGCATCAAAACTACGCCGAGGCAGAAAAGAATTTTCAAGATGCTTTGAGCGCTTCGCCTAACGATTACATCACGCTCTCTAATCTTGGAGTGGTGGAGTTCCAACTTGGCAAGATGTCGGAAGCCGAGAGCACCTTGAAGAAAGCTTGTGTTCAAGATCCGAAAAAATCATTTGCCTTCACGACGCTTGGCATCGTGCATTATCGCCAAGAACGTTTTGATGATGCTGAAAAAGTCTTGCGTCAAGCCGTGGCGATCAACGATCAAGATTTTACCGCGCACAATTATCTAGGTATTGTGCTGGCAGCCTCTGGCAAAAGCAAAGCAGGCGAGAGTGAGATCATGAAATCGATTGAGATCAATCCTAACTACGCCGATGCCCATTTTAATCTCGCTGTTATTTATGCCACTGGAAAACCGCCAGCCAAGGAGATGGCAAAGACGCATTATAAAAAAGCGGTAGCGCTAGGAGCGCCTGGTGATCCGACGTTGGAGAAATTGATTAATTAGAGAATAGAAATTCACAGGGATGGAAGCGATGGAAGGGATGAGGGAAAAGCAAGCATTCATTGGCTAGAGCATTTTCACTAAAGTTGTAGCTGCGCATTGCGGCGTCACTCCGGTGCTCGCGTCCTCGAGTATCACTTATAGTCAAATTACTTAGAAGTTACAAATTTTTGAATGCATGACAGAGAGCATCTTCGAGTGTTTTAAAAGAGCTGATGGTTTCTTGGATTTTCTTTTTAAGCCAGGCCCAAAACTTTTCAATAGGATTTAGATCTGGGCTATAAGGAGGAAGAAAGAGCAGCTGACACTTGGCTTTTTCTATGAGCTCTCTAGTTTTTGCTGACTTATGAAAAGCAGCATTATCCATGATAATAATCTGCCCAGGAATAAGTTCTTTGATCAAAAAACTTTCAATCCAAGTTTCGAAGAGCTCTGAATGGTACGTCCCTTCAAAAATCATCGGAGCTATAATTCGTGATCCGACTTTAGCTGCAATAAAAATATGGCGAGCATATCGTTTTCCAGAAACCTCCCCATATAGGCAAATTACTTAGAAATTACAAGCAATTGACTTGTCCTTTTTAGGAAAATGCTGCGTTCTCATCCCGTCACGTTATCGTTTAGATAGCGCTCAGTCTTCGGCCTGGCCTTTTCTAAAAATTCCTGCGTTCTTCCCTGTAATTTCTAAGTAATTTGACTATATATTTTTTCTCCGCGTAATGAGCGACCTAATTTGCGCGAAACAAAAGTATCAATGCCGCTTTCATCAATAAAAATAAGACGATCGTTAGCAATCAATTCTATTTTTTCTTGAAATTCTTTGCGCCGATTCTCGTCTCTTTCTTTGTAAAGTAGAGTTTTTTTTAAAGGTAATCTGCATGCTTTTCAGCGCCTTGAAAATTGCCCCACTACTCACATTAAAAACAACTGCTATTTCTCTCAAGTAATGGTCAGGATGTTTTTGAACATACTTTTTAAGATCTTCTTTATTAATTTTACGATGCCTTGTTGAACTTGGCTTATTAGGCTTAAGAGAACCCTTTTCTCTTTTTTGTTCAATCCAGTTGTAGACGCTTTTAAAGCTTACTTTGTAGAGCTTGCTTGCTTCTACAGCTGTTCCTCTGCCTTCTTCTACATAGATTCTGTCCAAAAAGATGAGTTTTTGTTTTTACAACAGAAGAGTAGTTTTCGTGCAAAGGAAGACCAACGA
>JAIEQF010000051.1 GCA_019747895.1 Chthoniobacterales bacterium | reverse complement strand
TTCTTAACGCTTCAGGATAGTAATACATCTTTCAATCTTACCTCATTTTTATTGTATTTTCTAAGTAATTTTACTATATATGATCGATTTTTTCCCAACCAAGATACTTTGCCTAAAGGAGGATTTGGAAATCTTATTGCTTTGCCATTACAAAAATAGGCGCGTCATTCGGGTAATAGCCTTTTTGCGAATGAGGATTTGGTGCCATTTGAAGATCAATGGGCGCTTCTTTCTGAGCTGTGCAAGGTAGATCGTTTGGAGGTGGAGTAGATCGTGCGAGAAGTGCAACAGAAGCTTTTCTATATCGCCGTCTCGAGAGCTTGCCAGCAACAGCAGGATGCTTTCAACTGAATGTGAAGTTGCCGATTCCCTTTGATAATTTGAGTATGATGGAAATTGATTTTCTTTGTGCTGATGTCCGTCTCGCTGTTGAAATTGATGGCGCACAACATTTGAGTGACGCTGAAGCCTATCGTCACGATCGAAAGAAGGATTTTTTGCTCCAGGAGAATGGATATTTGGTATTACGATTCCTCGCCGAAGATGTTGGCAAGCGGCTTGACGTTATATTGGACGCTATTTTGCGTGCTTTGTCACGCAGTGTTGGGATGATCAAATGAAAATCATTTAAGTAAAGTATATTGACCTTATTTCGTTAAAATAAGACCTTTTTTGAAAATAAAAGCTATGTTGTTTTATCTCGCTCTAGTCCCTCAAAAAGTTCTTTGAGTTCGACGGTGACGATGGTCGTAGCTGTATCGCTGATGCCGTATGGTAAAATAAGGCGATCGCGATGAAGCATCGCTCCGCAGCTGTAGACAACGTTGGGGACGTAACCTTCGCGTTCGTTTTCCTGTGGCGTGATGAGCGGATTTTTGAGTGCGCTCAGAACAATGGAGGGATCGTTAAGGTCAAGCAGCATGGCGCCCATGCAATATTTTCGCATCGGTCCAACACCATGCGTGATGAGGAGCCATCCTTTTTCTGTTTCAATAGGAGAGCCGCAATTGCCAATGTTAACGCCTTCCCAGGGTGATCCAGGGCAGCGGAGTAATTTTGCGTCGTGCCAAAAATGAAGATTGTCGGAATACATTAAATAGAGATTTTCTCCATCTTGACGTGAGACCATTGCATAACGGCCATCAAGCATCCTTGGGAAAAGAGCGAGTCCTTTATTTTGAACAGCACTTCCGTTGAGGGTGATCGATCGGAAACAGAGAAAGTCTTTTGTTTCTAAAAGCTGTGGAAGAATGCTGCGACCGTTATAGGCAGTGTAGGTTCCATAATAAATGGGAGTTCCATCATCTTTTATAAAACGGACAAAACGTGCATCTTCCATGCCATTGCTTTCGTTGGAAGAGATAGGAAAAATAGCACGCTCTGCAAGATGCGTGCTGGGATCAAAGCAGACTTCATAGTTGGATTCTGCCAACCACCGCACACATTCAATGGTGCGTCGCAATTCTTGCACGAGCGGTTTTTTTCCAAAGGAGACCCCCTCAACTGCCTTTTCAAGTTGGATCAGAGAAAAATCACTGTCTAAGGAAGCCATGATGAGTGCAGACCATTCATTTTCAAATCCCATCTCCATGACTTTATGTTCAAAGATGCTTTTAACGTAACTGGTGTTGGTATTGATTTTAGGGGTGATAACGTAGCTGGAGGGCTCTTCCATCGTAATCGCAAAAGTTTCGTTAATGACCCCTGAACGAAACTCAATCGAAGAGACATGACCTTCTCCCGTCGCGCGAAGGCTCAAAATAAAGCGAAGAGAGCCCTCTGGAATATTGGATTGATCAGGATGGAGAACAATCGAAGGATTAAAAAGAGCCGCTGACTCTAAGGAATATTCTCCAGAAAAAAGAGCTCCAATATAAAGCTGGCGAGGTGCTGAGAGGGCTTTGCTTATGAAGAGATAAGATTTTACTTTTTCAAAATTTTGTTGCCATAGTTGATGGAGATCAAGATGGCGTTTTGCGAAACCATCCATGAGAAGAGAAAGTTCGCTTTCGACTTCTGCTTCGCTGAGCGCAAGAGCTCTCGTAATCGTATGAATAATGCGGTTGGTATCTCCTGGAATAAAAGAACGAAGGAGAACGCGCCTGCTATCAGGGAAGAGAGAAACATTCGTTGGATGGAGAGTGACGGCGCTCATAAGCATGAAGAAAGGTTGAGCGCCGCTAGCGCGGCTGTTGAGAGGTTGAGGGACAGATTTCTTTCCAATTCAATTGTAATAACATAAGCAGTTTTTTTATTTTAGATACGTTGGACAAAAGTGGTCATTTTAATTTCTGGGATCTGATAAAAACTTCACTAGTATTTTTCAACTTCTCAACAGCCGCGTTAGCGGCGCTCAACCTCTCAACTCTTCTCAGATTTCTCTGGAAATTTGAGAAGATGATTTATTTCCGCCCAAGCAAGAAGGAAAGAAAGAAGGGCTTCTCCTCCTTGGTTTCCATTGACGCGGTCGGGGAGGAGGCCGTCACAGCATCCTCCTGTTTTTTTATCATAGAGTGAGAGCCCAAGATCGTTCCGTCCTAAGAACCATTCAAAGCAGCATTGAGCAGATTTTTTCCAAAAAGAATCGTGAGTGGCCGCATGGGCAGAGACGCAGGCAGAGACCATGGCACAGGCTTCGATCGGCTGTTGATCAAAATGGGCTTTAACCCCGTCATGTTTCCAAAATCCATGACATCCTATGGGAGAAAAATGTCCTTGAGGTGATAGTTGTTCTTGGAGAAGCCAACGAAGGGAAGTGAGCCCGACTTCTAACATTTCAGGATGAGTGCTCCCATAGTTGATGAGCGCTTGGGAAAGTCGCGCATTATCATAAGTGATCTGTTGCTCAAACCATTTCCAATCAGAGGAAGCATTGCGGTAGTAAAGATGAAGTAGTTTTTCAGCTAAAAGATCACCTGCATGACGAGTAGTACAATCACCTTCGGAAGAAGGGAGGTGTTCCATGATTCCTAAAATTGCAAATGCCCAAGCACGAGGAGACGTGAATTCCAGGACAGGTGCTAGGCCACATTGAAAAAGTGATTCACAAAGTTTGCGATGACCTTGATTAGACGATTTTCCGAGTACAGTGCCTGTTGCCCAAATAGCACGAGCGTGGGAATCTTCAGAACCCAAAACTTCCTGCCACTGGTGCTCGTAATTCATAAAATTGCGAAAGTGGCATTTTTCAAAATCAAAAGCATAGGAGAGAAAAGCCAAATAAATATCTGACCAGTGTTCCAACTGTTTTTGATTTTTTGAGGCATGCTTTAGGAGGACCGTTAAAATGAGGGCGCGAGCATTATCATCGATACAATAAGCATCTTTAAAATTGGGAATATGATAAGTGGCATGTTGCAACAGTCCTGTTTGGTCTGTCATGCGCTCGAGGTGGTCGAGTTTTAGGGGAGGGATAGAAAACTTTTTATTTTTGATGATGTGCCCAGAAGATTGACTTCTTCCAAGTCGTGCTTTTTTAAAGCTTTCCTCGTAACGCTGCGCTACAACAGGCCAAATCATGGCTCGCCCTGCGTCCCAAGCTTTTTTGCGCATTGTTGTCATTAAATGAGGATCGGCAAGAAAACAGTTAACGGCCTCTGCGATAGCCTCTGAATTTTTAAAAGGAACTAAAATGCCGCGTTCGTTTGCGAGCAACTCTTGAGCATGCCAATAAGGAGTTGAGATCAGGGCCTTGCCAGCACCAAAAGCGTAGGCCAATGTTCCTGAGCAAATTTGGGCTTCATTGCAATAAGGGGTAATATAAATATCCGCAGCACCGATGAATTCACGAAGCTCTTCTGTTGTGACAAAATTATTATGAAAAATAACATGATCCATGACGCCGCATTCACGAGCAATCTCGATCAATTCTTCGCGATAAGCTTCACCATGCTTTCCTAAATGATGGGGATGTGTTTCTCCAACGATGAGGTAAACGACATGAGGATTCTTTTGAAGGATCGATGGGAGTGATTTAATAACATATTGGAGCCCTTTATTTGGAGACAACAAACCAAAAGAGAGAAGGACTGTTTTTCCTGCTACCTGGAAGCGATCTTTAAAAAAGTTGGAATCGATAAATGGTACATCAAGCACGCCGTGAGGAATGACATCTATTTTTTCAGGAGCGACTCCATAAATCGTTTCTAAAAATTCTTTACCCTGCTGCGTCATGACGATGAGTCGTTCACAATAACGATCTAGCTCTTGGATACTAGAATGTTGTTTTTTATCTGGTTCTTTTAAAATTGTATGGAGGGTAACAACAGAGGGAACCTCCAACGCTTTCAGGAAATCGAGGACTAAATTACCAGCCTCTCCGCCATAAATACCAAATTCATGTTGAATCGAGACCACATCAACATTGTTGAGGTTAAAAAATTCAGCAGCGTGTCGATAGGAAAGAGGATTTTGCTCTTCAATTTCGAAATGAACCTCAGGGGGATACTGGTACCCCTCAGCGGTATCGTTGAGGGCGGCAACGAGGCACTCTGTTTCAGGAAGTTGACTGGTAACAGCCTCGCAAAGTGAAGCTGTAAAGGTAGCAATACAACAACGACGAGGAATATAATCGCTTAAAAAAGCAATTTTTTTTAAAGGAAGAAACTCTTGCATGTGGATGGTTTTTAAAAAGGTTTCCAGCCAAGACCTCTTACTGTCGAATGAGCATAGATGGGATGGGGTTAAGAGAAAGCAGAATTTATTTCGAGAGGCATAAATGAGTCTCAATGTCAAGAAAAATAATTAATGTAACTTGTTTGTTTTGAATTGGTTTTGTTTCTAAAAATTGATAGGCCGCAACCTCAAAAAAAAGAAAATATTTTCTTGAGTTGGTAGTGTTCGAATGATAGTAACGCAAAGTCACATTAGTTAACTACTATTGTGAATATTCATTGCGAATGAAAAATTCAATAGTTTCATTGGCGATGAATAGATACACCCCTAACCCCATGAATAATATGAAAACAGTAATCAAATTAGCAGTCATGTTGGTCGTTGCCGGTAGCAACCTTGTTTGGGCAGATGATGGCAGTCAGAGTGAGTTGGTACAACTTGCCTCTTGTTCAGGAGATACCTCTCCTTCGATGCGAGTAATAACGGAGAGAGAATTTGACGGAACGGATCCTATCGTGATTAGTCTCAATGAATCATTGATCATTCCGATTCATTTTCAACGGTATACTCTTTCAAATAGCATTAGTATTTTTTTTAACACGACAGATACTAGCATTATGAATGTTGTTGGTGGTGGAGTTAACTATTCTGATGACGGCAAGTTGTTTAATATAAATCTCATTTGTACTGGAAAGCAGATTGGTGAAACTAAAGTTCAGTTTGGTGAAGCTGAGACAGTTGTTAATGAATTCAACATTCAGGTTGTTGAATAATCTCTGTTCTCCCTAAGAACAATTGATGAGTTGGGTGAGTGAAGAGGATTCATTTGCCCAACTCTCATCAACCTTCCCCTCTTCTTATGAAAACACCTTTAGCCAAGATAGGTATTGTTTGGATTGTTCTTTTGTTAACATTGAATCAAGTAAAGGCAGAAGGACTCATTCCTGAAGAGTTGCAATGGGAATATCTTGGGTGTACTGGTGCAGATCCAACGATGTTGGCGTCTAGCCCGACTTTCAATTTTACAGCCACTGGTCCTTATCATGCGCCAGCCAATGTTGTTTTAGTGATATCGATGCCTCATCCAGAAGCAATCTCACGCGTAGATTTTTGTAATGGGGATCAATGCCTGCTGACTCTTCCAAATCCTATTTTAAAAGAATATGAGATTTCCCTAAGTAATACTCTTCCTGCAGGGCACTATGTCATCACAGCCAATGTCTACGACCTCGCCGGAAGTAGGGAAACGTTCACCACAGAGTTTGATGTGTTTCCTTCCAATCGTTATGTTCGTGGAATTTTTCAACGCCCTGGGAATGCGGCTGCAGCCCGCCAAGACTATTTATCTTCTCTTATTGCATTGGATCAAGAGCGAGGCGACTTCCTCGATAAAATTTCAGATTTTAGTTTGGCTTATGGAAGCAATTATCCTTGGTTTTTGAGGGTCACTTCTGAAGTAAATGTTCCGTGTCAGCATATCCTCGATCCTGTTCTCTATCCTTGGTCTAGTCCTACACAAAGTACTTATGGTGTAATTAATTGTTTGCCTAAGTTAAATAATCAAGTCGTTGGAGGAGAGCCGCCGATGATGGCCTTTGGAAATAGTGCTGCTAACGGAACGCCACTTTTTGTTAACCAAGATTATCATTTTGGGATTATCGCTGGGCGCCCAGCACTACTAGGAGCTCTTAAGGTCGAGGTCTATGAGAAAAGTGATTTTGAGAATGGTGCCATCAATATTGCTCCTGTTCTTACACAAACTAACAATTTTCCCGGCAGTACTGATCTAGAACAACTCGATGTCTTAAGAAAGCAGTTTTACATTCAAGATTATCATGTAACGAACAATATTCATGGTAAGGTTGTCGACTTTGATACCAAGATACAATACCAGTTTGGAGGGTTGGATCAGACGTGGGGTAATGATTCATTTATTACACCATTAGTGGTAACGCATCGGAGCGCTAATGATTCATTTTATTATAAGGTGAGTTTTAAAGGCAATGCTCCAAGCCTGGACGGAGCGAAGGGAGTTTGTATGGCTTGGCAACAAGACCAGCAGGGAACACATGAAGCCTACAATCTCTCTTATGCTTTAGATTTCACTCAACCTAATTCCTGGACGACATTATTTATTAATGCTCCCCATTTTCAAGACGCAGCGAACCCTAGTTCCTATGAAGGAATGAGTCTTGATGAGCTTTTGCACCATACCGCTCCTGTCAAAGATGCGCTTGCCCCTCCAGGTGCCTCACTATGGGAACAACTCACGGAGCTTGATAAAACACCAGAACTCAAAAGCCATGCGTTCTTGGACAAGCTTGTTGATGATTTAAAAAATGATGATGATTTAAATCAGACTGCGCTGCATATTGCCAATTACGTCCAAAATAATATTGAGCTGACAGATGCCGTTGGATTGAGTGAAGTCAATGATCCCATTTCTCTTAATTCTCAAGGCGTGATGCGCGATGCCTTGGGGACTTGTTTAGAAGGGCAAGGTTCTCCCATCGAGCAGTGCTCACTGTTAATTTATCTTTTGCGAAAGGCAGGGATTCCAGCTGCATATGTTTTTCCAGGACATGATGCAACACTCATGTTCGATCAACAGTTGAGTGCCATGTTGCACATGCAGCTCAGAGGTACAACAAATATTCTTGGGCAGGCAGCAGGAATTCCTGAATTGATTCCGGTGAATTATCCCTGGGTAGCAGCCTATATCGATGGAAAGTGGGTTCATCTTTTTCCTTGGATCAAAGATACGGAGGTCAAAGAGGGAGAAGATCTTTGGGGCTACTTTCCTGATGGTTACAAAGATGGCCGGCAATGGCTTTTTCATTACTTGCAGGGTGATCCGACGATTCGATCACTGAGCCAAGAAGATAACGTGGCAGCTTTGTTTCCTCTTTATGCCCAAAAACAACTTGGTGAAAAAAATCTCACGCTCGATGATGTAGGGATACGATTCAGAAATCGTCAGCCGCTCTATCAAGATTGGAACGAGTTTCCGCGACCATGGCAAACGCCTGCTATTGACAATAGCAACTTGGTCGATCATCTAAGCGCTGATTTTTTTGACACAATTAGTATTCAAGTTTTTAGTGATCGAAATCACAACGGTCAGCCTGACCCAGGAGAGCCAATTCTTGAAACTGGTGATCTTCGCTTTGCAGATCTTCACGATCGACGGCTTCTTCTTTATCATCAAATTATTCCCGAAACAACGCCGCCACAATATCAGATGATTCTCTCACTAGAGGCTTATGAGAACCAGCCTTCACAGTCTACTGATAGTGCAAATAACAGCGTCGCGCCGGTGCTCGCGTCATCGAGTAGCAACTCGCTCGCGCCCGCGAGTCTCGCCCTTACGGGCTGCCTAACGGCAGTCGATCCAGCGGCTGCCACGCCGCATGTATGTAACGATACACTCAGCCGCTGCGCGCCGTCGGCTCCTTGTTCTTCATCACTCTCAGCGACTTTGAAGACAGGTTCTGATAACACGTCAGAACATCTAACAACACACACGTTTGCTGGTGGTGCCAATCCTGATCATGGAGATTTTCGCTCTGCTCAAAAAATCAGCACAACGCTTTTAACCGCTGCCAACGCTGGTGATCCTAATGATGATATTTTGTGTTATAAAATCACGCGAACTCATCACAAACAAGCGGCAACAGCAGATCGAAATTATTTTTCTCAATTTCCTGGTCTTGGTGAAATAGATTCCACTGTCGATGTGCGGCCGTTGTGCAAAGGCGACATGGCTGTATTGAGTCTTGATTACGGACGTGTCACTGAAGAGATGAAAAACTTTGAGCTCAAAAAATATCTCGATTATCAACACTCCATTCAAGAAAACCCCGGAGCAGCCTCAGATCCTGAGCTGGCCACAGGTCAGTTACTCCAACTCATGGGGATGACCTATTACTATCATGTTAGTCAGTTTCAAGAGCAGCTTGAAAACTGGACTAAAGTTCACGCCATTTCCTATCGAGCTCATGGGCTCTCCAAGCTGAGCCCTGAGCAAGGAATGAACGGGCCGCTTACGACGACAAATAATGGAGGCGTTGATTTTAATCTTTGTTATCCCAAAGTGGATATGAGCTTTCAACGAGCTGTTGCTATTGGTAATCAAACATCACATTTAGAGTCCGGAGCCAATACTGAGGCTGGAGCGCAGTCGATGCAGCTTCTTGCTGGAGAGGTTTCCGCACAGGAACATCACATCATTGATGAGTTTTTTAATCAAGCTGACGCTATTTCCACCGTCAAACTACTTGACCTCACTCGTCAACAGGGAAATGAAATGCTCGTTTTACGACAGGACAATTACCAAGGTGAAAAAATCAAATCGCTTGCAACCTATAGCGCTCGAAATGACATCAATGGTTTTGTGACTATATGGAAGAATATTGATGGTTTTTTTGAGAGCAATAAAAACGATCCCTTCGCAACGGTTTTTGTAACGCCGCAGCCAGTCACTGCTGCCAAGCAGCAAGGGATTCCTTATACAGGGATGGGAGCTTTTAGTCTTTCTTCAACAAGTGCTTCAGCTTGGATAACCGACAGGATGTACGTTGCCAATGGTGGTTTTGGGGGAATGATGAATATGCCGATTTATTCTCAACAACCAGAAACAAGCACGACGATGGTTGTGCCGACATTCAATGGAGGATTTTCTTTTTTCCAAAATCTTTTTCAAAACAACGCTTCTCCTCAACCTGCTCCTAGTGTGCTTTCGTTTGATCATTTTCAAGATGCCAATGATCAAGTTGCTATGGGCAATCAGACCTTGACCCCTGATATCATGGGAAGTATCGCGATGTGGAATTATACAGTGAATCAAGCTGTTGATGGCAATGTTCCCATAAATTTCAAATTAAAAAACAGTGGAGGCCAAACAGCTGCATTATGGAGAGGAGAAATGGAGCATGGAAATCTTGGAAAGGTTTCTTACTACACGCCTTCTTCTCAAGCGATTCAGCAAGGCGTATGGAAACTTGTTCATGATCCCGTCAATGTTGTTACAGGAGAGTTTTATATTAATGCCCTGGACCTCAAGTTAAATGGGCCCATGCCGTTGGATCTGCGGCGTATTTATGGATCTCAAAATGATGCTAATAATAATTTTGGTTGTGGTTGGAAGTTGGGATATTTTCCTTACCTTTTATTATCAGATGATGATAGTGGAACCGCGCCTCCAAGCTTGATTTATGCGGCTGAACAGGATGGTTCTGTTATCGCTTATCGCTATCAAGCGGCGAGTAAGAGTTGGATGCCAACCATTGCTGATAATCCTGAACTCGTGAACAACAACGATGGCACGCATCTTGCTAGCGCGAATCATTTCAATAATAAAATTTTCAAAGTTAATGAGACGACTTATCAACTCACTAGCTGCGATGGCACTATTCGAACTTTTATTGTCGCTTCTTTTCCTGTTGCTGGTTCTCCTGACATCAAGCGTAAGCGCCCTTATCTCGATCGTTGGAGGGATGTGAATGGTAATTATTACCAATTTATTTTTGGACAAGATAGGAACGCTAATGATTATGGCGAACTTAATCTTATCACCTCGAGTAATGGGAGCAGCCTGCATTTTCGCTACGATCCGTACGGGCATATCGTCGAAGCTTTTTCTAGCGATGGTCGACACTTGAAATATAGCTATGATGCTTATGGGGACCTGGTCCAAGTGACGTTGCCAGATGCTTCAACGATACGTTATCAGTACCAACATGCAACGGATAGTGATGAAGGTAACAAAACTTATTCTAGTCACTTAATCACTCAAGTAACCAAGCCGAATGGACGCATCATCAAAAATGATTATGATGCTCAACACCGCGTTGTTACTCAATATGCGACTGTCGGCCTCAGTCCAAAGCCCGAGATCGCTGCCCAATTCAAGTATGATTTAAAATTTAATGATGCTGATAAAACCATTAGTGGAACAACGAGTATTAAGGATGCAGCGGCCCATCAAACTATTTATGAGATTACGCAAAATCAAATTACAGCCGTTCATTTTCCTGAAAATAGAAGCATTGCTCAAACATGGATTACGACTTCAGGTTTTAAAGCGCTTGCAAGTTATTCAGATCGACGAGGTCTTAACACTACTTTTGATTACGATGCAAAAGGAAATCTTATTCATCAGGCGTTGAGTGGAAATTTAACGGGAAGTAATAATCAATCAGAAAGTGCAACAACGCAGTTTTCTTACAATGATAAAAATCTTCTAGCTACTGTTACCAATCAACTGAGCTGTTCGGCTAGTTATACCTACGATGATCAGGAGCATCCCTGTTCGCCTACAAGCATCACTAAGACTGCTGACGGGAAGGTCATCAGCACGACACAACTTTCTTATCAAAACGTTGGAGGTGCTTGTGGCCTGCTTGCGGATATCAATCTCGATGGCGCTGGCACTCATTACAAGTATGATGGTCATGGGTTTTTAACATCGATGACACAAAAAACAGGAACACATGATCCCGATGTAGTGACTAATTATACAAGTGATGAACGTGGAGAGATCGTTGCTACATTCCAGAGTGATGGGAGTCAGAAAAAATATTTTTATGATGCTTTGGGCAATCTTACTGGAACTCAAACCTGTGATGCCGGCGGCAACCTCATCGATTGGCGTTTTAACTACTACAATCAAAATGGAGAAATCGAATGGGAGCAAGGAGCTCGTTTCAATCCAGTTGACTATGCGTATTACGACTATGATCGGGCTGGAAATCTCTTGCACAAAGCTTCTTGCTTGAGTGCTGGTATTGCAACAACTTCGTATCAGTATGATGCTCAGGGTAACTGTATTTCTGCTACAGATCCTAACGGCAATACAACAACGATGAGCTATGATGGACTTGGAGAAATGCTTTCTCAAAAACAGGGTCATGATGCTAAAGAGAGCTTTACTTACGAAGCAGGTGGTAAAGTGGCAACACACCAGACGTTGCTCCAAGGAACAGAATCTTACAGCTATACCTCGACGGGGCTCTTGCAATCAGCTTCCGATGCCAATGGGACAATATTCCAGTATTGCTACGATTTAAGTGGGCGTCTCATTCAAGCAACTCTTCCCAATAAAAGTTATTGGAAGGTGACTTATGATGGTAATACGATGACACGAACTTTTTGTGATGCTGCTGGAAAGTCGTTGGGATCTATTTCTGAAACCTATGATGGTCGCGGCAACTTGTTGCAAAAAACCGATCTTGCAGGCAATCAATGGAGCTATAGTTACGATGGTTTGAATCGCCTCAAAACCGAACAAGGTCCACCTGCTTCTAGCAACAGTGCTGCACAAAGTACCATTCACATCTATGGCCCCAATCTTGTTTCAACTGTTAATGGAGTTGGTGAACGGACTAATCAAATTTTTGATGCTTTAGGTCGTCCTACTTTAACAACTGTTTTTAACAAAGATGGAAGCATGGCGCAAAATATTAGCAATGAATATTCAGGTGATCATCAAAGCGTGATGACCATTGTTGGTACGGGCGACAACGCCATTAGAACAACAATGTATAGGGATGAGGCTGGTCGTCCAACGATGCTCCAGCATGCTGATGGAAAGTCTAAAAAATGGAACTATGACGCTAATGGCAATATGAGTTCTTTTACTGATGAAGAGGGAAACAGGACAGTCTACACGTATGATGAGCTTGATCATCTTTTTTCTGAAATGCGAGCTGATGGAGTGGTCATCAACTACAGCTACAATGAGGCTGGGGAGCTACTCACTCGCTCCATGCCTCAAGGTCTGATGGAGAAAAACAGTTACAATAATGCAGGACAAAAAACGTCTTCTTCACTCATTGGGTCTGATGGAGTTATGACACGTCATTATTCTTACGGTTATGATCAAGGCCTTCTCTCTTCGATAGAGGATCCTCGTGGAGGAAAAATATCGATCAACTACGATGCTTGGATGCATCCTGTGACAGTGAGTTCCAGTGGTTCTGCTATTCCTGAACAAAATCAAATCACTTCTTATTCCTACGACTTGCAAGGACTATTGGCATCTGTTGCACAACAATACAGCGATCCTTCCACGGGCCCATCAACACTCGTTTCTAGGGGCTATGATGGCTATGGTCAACTCACATCGGAGGCAATATCATTGAATGGAACGAACGTAGCAGCGTGGAGTCAGGCATGGGATGGAGCTGGGAGAAGGACAGCGTTGAATTGGAATTTGGATAACAAAGGAAAAGGAGCCCAGTACGCTTTTTCTTACAACGCTCTTGGGCTCATGACTACATCTCAAAACACTTCTGGAACTTGTTCTTACGTCTATGGTGACAATGGATTATTGTTGGGAGAGACAACACCTGCTGGTTCAAAAAATCTTCAGCGCGATCAACAGGGACGCCTAATTCATCAAACGCTTCTAGAGCAATCACAAGAAAGTATTTCATGGAGGAGCGATGGAAAAATGAGTAGTTACAGCATTGTGGGAAGTGCCAATGAAACGCGCAACTACAACTACGATGTGTTGGGACATTTAACTCAAGAGCCATACACACTCACCGAGGGCGTTGATCCAAATCTCCTTTCTGTAGGAACACATACGACAACTTATGCTTTTGATTCGCTAGGCCTGAGATTAAAACAGGAAGTGACGCCAGAAATTAAAAACAGTGTTAGTGAAAAAAATAACTTTTCACAAGTGGTCGTTGATGATTTAAATAACGGCGTGAACAAAACCTATTCATGGAATAGTTCGTATGATGCAGCTGGTGCTGTAACGGCTCGTGGTATTGATGCAGCCATCAGTCAGGATTTGACGTGGGATAGCCTTGGGCGACTCGTCACGGTTTCTCAACGCAATAACAACAATCGAGGTTACAATTGGAAGACAACGTATGATGGCCTTGGTAGACGCTTACAGACAAGCTACTGCGATGCGACAGGAAATCAAACGACATCGAGCGCGCTGACGATCAATTATTACTATGATCCCGAAGTGGAGTTTTTGGAATTGGGTCGCGACTACTTTGGCCGGACCTGGAACCTCTATGGACCTGATTGCAGCGGCACTTATGGTGGAGCTCAAGGTGTGGGAGGCTTAGAAACAACGACGGCCGAAGGGCACGATGAAGTTCATGGAATCGTGAACAATGTCTTTGGCGACATCCTTGGAATAACAACTGGTGGAGTTTTCAATCCGTGGGGAAATGTTCTTGGAGGATATGGAGCCATGCCTGGCTCCAGCGTCAATGCAGACCTTGTTCCGCAATGGCGCAGCCACTACCTCGATTGGACTGGTTTTTATTACATGGGAACCCGCTACTACGAACCGAAGAGCGGACGATTCCTTTCACCTGATCCGCTCGGCCACGACGCAAGCTTGAGCCTGTATGACTATTGCGATGGCGATCCTGTGAACGGCTTGGATCCGGATGGGAGGTGTGTGGAGCGAGAGTATTTGAATCTAGATGAAACCGGACGCCAAAACTTTGATTACATGGCAGGCAAAGCTTTCCATGCTCCTAGTGTTCAGGATGGAATTAATATTTTGAAAGGAATTCCATTAAGCTTCGCAGACTTAAATATCGAGTATGCATTTGGTGTCACGCCGCAGGGCGCTGTGAACTTTAGTGGAAATGGAGTTTTAATGGATGAATTTAAAGCTGTAGAAATGGCAAAATCGGTTAGAAATTATTTAAAAATTTTACCCCAAAAAAATGTAACTATAATTAAAAATCCAACGCATGGTTTATTTTTTGATTTAGTGAGATGTATTGGTCAAAATTTAGGAGCAACTGATATTACCTCTTTAAAAGCTGCAGATGCTTTTAATGCAGCCGGGCCAGGTGAAATCAATGCAGTGATGTTTAGTAATGGAACAACTCTTTTTGGAGGGGCCATGTCTTTTGTGAGGCCTGAGGTAAGGGCTCGGATTCATTTTCAAGGATTCGGAGGGCAATGGAATATTAATCAAGGTGCTTATGGACTGAAGCGATCCAATAACAAGAGGCATCCTTTGGATGTGGTTCCGTTATTGACGCCATGGAATTGGTTTCAACTATATGACGTGATCGAGAAAGAAGATTCTTTTGATTGGAAGTCGCCATTGAAAATTCATAATTTTAAAAACATTTATGCTCCCCAGATTATTCCGATTCCATAAATATTACATTCTACAAAAATTATATTTTCGCTTTTTATTATTACTGCTCTGTTTTGTGTTTCTTGCAGGGTGCGAAAAAAAAATAGATCTTAGTTCGATAGAGCCATACGCTCAAGCGATAGAAAAATCTTTTGTCCTTCAACAAGATTATTATATTTTTCGTTTCGATGATTCAAACAACTTGCTTATAGGCAGAATCAATGAATTTCCTACAGATGTTAGCAGCAAATATATTGGACAAAAATTTGATCATGCAACGATTATAGGGTGTGTCGTCAAAGGACAATCATTTGTAATAAAAAAAATTGTAAGAGAGGAAACAATTGAAGATTCTTATGAAAATTACTATGTCACTTTTGCTCCTGAAAGTATTTTAATAGATGTTTCTCTTTTAAGCGAAGTTTTCCACAACCCACCCTTCACCAAAACCTGGTCCGACCCGCCAATCTTCGATCCGAAGGCTGCGTTGCCTCTTCCTAGCGATGGGATCTGGTGGAAGTAGCTTTTTGTTGATTATAGCATTCTTATTGCTTCTGCTCGGCGATAATTGATACGAATAGTGGAGTGAAAACCAAACTTTTATTGATTGCTGGATTTTTTTTTGCAGCAGGTTCAATCTTTGCTCAAGTGGGAGGAGTAACAGGAACTAATGCTGCACTAATAGGTACATCTATAACTCTGAAACCAGAGCCTTCTCCTGTGACTATGATTACAGTTGATGGTTATGGAATTTTTTTAAATGCGACATCACAGCAGGCAGATCCGTATCAGCTTTATATAAAATCTCTAGAAAATCAGATCATTCAGATTAGGTTTGCCGATCATATTGAGTATCGCGCAGCACCTCAAGTTGATGAAAGTGCTCAAATCATTGGGTTGGCTTGGTATCAGGTTGAATGTTACTGCTATTGGCTTGAAAATAGTTTTCTGCCAGATAGCTCATTTGTGAACAACCTCAAGAGCAATGCTTCCTTAGAACCTGAAGATGGATTGGACCACCAATATGAAATAGTTAAAAATTCTCAGGGCCATTTTGTGCCGATCATGATAAGCGTGATTTCAAACGAGCCCCATCCTTTCATTAGATACAATTAATCTCCATTGCTAACCGTTCAACATTGACATTGGTGACCCCAATTCGATGGCTGACCCAAATTTCCCGCCAATCTTCGATCCGAAGGCTGCGCTACCTTTTTCATCCTATGGTGTTTGGTGGCATTGGGCATTGGGGTCAGCCATCGGAGAAAGATTTGGGGTCAGTGTTCAGGCATTTGGATTTGGGGTCAGGATTTGGGGTCAGTGTTCAAATTTCACAGGATTTGGGGTCAGTGTTCAAATTTCAAATGTGTCAGTACCAGTTATGGTTCATGAAGTTCAAGATTGATATTGCTT
>JAIEQF010000052.1 GCA_019747895.1 Chthoniobacterales bacterium | reverse complement strand
GTTGCGAAATTGGGCCGTTTTGACCCGCTTTTGAAAACGCTAAAAAAACTGAGGGCTTTGGGACAGGCTCTATCTAACCTCACTAACTCTGCAGCGGGCTGCCTATAGGCAGCCTTTCAGATAGTGTAACCATAATAAAAAGAGCCAAACTTTTTATAAGGAACTTATCACAGCAAACTTTTCTTTCTTTGCGTTCTTTGTGTTGCAACTCGCTCGCTCCCGCGAGGCTCGCCCCTTCAGGGCTGCCTTCGGCAATCGATCCAGCGGCTGCCACGCCGCATATATTTTTTGTGGCTATTTTCTTCTTTTCTTTGCTCTGCGTTCTTTGCGGTTAATTTCATTCTCACCCCTTCAACAAAACCTTCGCATGCGCCAAGGCAGAATCACTCGCTCCGCCCAACATCCGAGCAATTTCTTCCTCGCGTTTTTTTCCTTCCACCACATGCAGGCTCGTGCTCGTGCGACCGTCACGGACTTCTTTCTCAACAACAAACTGAGCAGCCGCTGCAGCAGCCACTTGCGGGAGGTGGGTGATGCAAAGAACCTGATGTTCTTTTCCAAGTTCTTTCATTTTCGCTCCGACACGCAAGGCAATTTCTCCTCCGACGTTGGCATCAATTTCATCAAAGACGAGGAGTGGCACTCGATCTTGATGCGCCATTGCTGACTTGAGGGCCAACATGACACGCGAAACTTCTCCACTCGAGGCAATCATGCGAAGTGGCTGCAACGGCTCTCCTGGGTTGGGTGCAAAAAGAAAATCGGCTTCCTCTCCGCCGTGAGTTCCTGGCTCTGCGAGCGTCTCCAGAGCAATTTGAAATCCAGCTTGTCGAAATCCTAAATCCGTTAATGCCGCCGTGATGGCAGTGATCAGTTTTTTTGCTCCTTGCTGACGACGCGTGCTAAGCTGCTTCATCGCTGCCTGTTGATCTTTTCGAGCCTCTTTCATTCGAAGTTCGATGGAGGCCAGCCTCTCTTCAAGGTCAGCAAAGGAAGCCAAGCGTTCTTCCAATTTTTTCCCATGCTCCATCACCTCGCTTAATGTCGCTCCATATTTTCTTTTGAGTTTCGCAAAAAGATCGAGTCGCTCTTCCAATTGAAGCAACTCTTGTTGATCGAGCTCAACCGAATCGCTGTAATTGGCCAAGCGCCGCGATAAGCCTTGCAGTTGCTCGGAAAGGAGATCGACTTCACCTAGCTCTTTTTCCATTTGAGGATCAAGCCTCACTAATTCTCGCACTGATCGTGTAACCTCTGCTAGCACGGAAGCCACATTCACTTCATCTTCACTCAAGCGCGCCGCAGCAAGTGCGGCCAGCTCACTCAAACGTTTTCCTTGAGCCGCCGTCCGATGGCGCGCGATCAGCTCCTCTTCTTCTTCAAGACGAAAATCAGCCGAGCTAATCTCTTCGAGCTCTTGCGCCCACTGCTCTTTTTGTTGTGCATTGCCAACACCAGCCAAAAGCTCTTCTTGCTCTCTCAGCAGAGCTGATATTTTTTTTCTCGCCTCAAGATAATGAGTGCGTTCCATTAATGCCCCGCTAAAACTATCGAGGAGGAGTGTCTGCTCGCTGCGTGAAAAAAGAGATTGATGATCGTGCGGTCCATGCAAATCAATGAGGCGTTCTCCCAACTCACGCAGGAGGGTTACATTGCACGGAGAGCCATTGACAAACTGACGTCCTGCCGCCTCCGTTGAAATACTCCGCCGCAAAATCAGTGTCCCCTCATCGCAAGGATCCACGCCACGCTCTTCAAGCAGTTGATCGAGCTCCTTGGATTGAGGAAGGTGAAAAACGGCTTCGAGCGTCGCCATCGTCGCTCCATGCCTCACCAGGCCTCGATCGGCGCGCTCGCCTATGAGAAATTTCAAGGCCCCTAAGATAACAGATTTTCCTGCTCCCGTCTCTCCGGTGATTGCCACAAAACCTGCAGGCAGATCCCACGTGAGTTCTTCCACGAGAGCCAGGTTGCGAATTTTGAGAGTTGCTAACATAATAAAGAAGAAATTTAACCACAAAGAACAAAAAACAAAAATCATTTAACCACAAAAATACGTGCGGCGTGGCAGCCGCCGGATCAACTGCCGAAGGCAGCCCCGAAGGGGCGAGCCTCGCGGGAGCGAGCGAGTTGCACCACAAAAAAAAGAAAGAATAGCAAAAAAAATTTAAAATGTTTTTATCTTTGCGTTCTTTGCGGTTAATTCTCTTTTATGAATTCACTTGATTTGACTTTTCTTGGTACAGGAACCTCTCATGGTATTCCAATGATTAGCTGTGACTGCTCCGTCTGCACCTCTTCGGACCCTCGTGATCAACGCCTGAGAACTTCGATTCTTCTTGGAACTCCGGAACATCAAATCCTCATCGACACAACGCCTGATCTTCGCACTCAATGCTTGCGCGAAAAAATAAATCGCGTCGACGCTGTCTTGTTTACTCATGCGCACACGGATCACATCATGGGCTTTGATGATGTCCGTCGTTTTTGCGAGATCCAAGATATCGCGATGCCTATTTATGCTTCTCCTTTTACGATGGAAAAAGTGAAGGATGCTTTTCGTTTTGCTTTCGATGATCCAAAACCGTGGAAAAATTATCTTCGTCTGGAGCCGCATCTCATTGAAGGCCCATTTTCTTTGGGAGCCTTAGAAATTATTCCTGTTCCCTTGCCCCATGGCTCGATGACAACACTGGGTTTTATTTTTAAGCACCAAGGAAAAAAACTCCTCGCCTATTTTACCGACTGCCAAGAAGTCCCGGAATCCGCTGTGGAAGCCGCTGCTGGAGCCAAAGTCTTGGTCTTAGACGCTCTCCGAGAGACGCCCCATCCGACACATTTGAATTTCGAAGGAGCCCTCGCAGCAGCTTCTCGTATCGGCGCTGAAACAACTTACTTCATCCATTTCTGCCATGACATTGCTCACGCTAAAAAAGAGGCGGAGCTGCCTGCTAATATGAAGCTCGCTTATGATGGATTGAAGATAAAAATCTAAAAAAGAATTAACCGCAAAGAGCACAAAGAAAAAATTTTCTGTTTTCTTTGTGGCTAATTTTTCCCTGCTGCAGCTGCAAATTCTTCCGCGAACTTTTCTGTAAAGCTCTGCGTCGGCCAGGAAGCCGCTTCGCCAAAGGCGCAGATAGTGCGACCGGCGATGTTATCAGCAACGGTGTGTAGCATTTTAGGATCGTTCTCATGACCTCCACCTGCCAACATGCGTGTTGAAATTTTGGACATCCAAAGAACGCCCTCACGACACGGCGTGCATTGCCCACAACTTTCGTGAGCATAAAATTGATTAAGGTTGTTGAGCGCCCAAACCATATTCCGCGAATCATCCATAACAATCACAGCAGCGCTTCCAATCATCGAGCCAGCTGCAGCCACGGAGGCAGCATCTAAGACAATATCGAGAAGTTTTGTTTCTTGTTCAACCATGGCTCCATCAGGTCCTGGCTTCTTGATTTTAAAAACTTCATCAGCTCTCAGCACTTTGGAGGAGCTACCGCCAGGAATGATCGCCTTCAAAGAACGACCAGGCTTTAATCCACCGCAAATATCAAAAATCAATTCTCCCATTGTCACCGCTCCAACAGGAAGCTCATAGGTTCCAGGACGCATGACATCTCCACTGACACACATGATGCGAGTGCCACCATCTCCCGCTGTTCCCATCTTGGCATATTCAGCAGAACCCAAACGAAGAATATGTTTCACATGACAGATAGTCTCCACGTTGTTCACAATCGTAGGTGCCATGTAGAGGCCCAGTACAGCTGGAAAGTAAGGTGGCTTGATGCGCGGGTAAGGACGCTTTCCTTCGATTGATTCGAGCAAGCTGGTCTCCTCACCGCAGATGTAGGCGCCACCACCTTCGTGCACGTAGACATCGAGGTCGAAGCCTTGGCCAAAAATATTTTTCCCTAAAAATCCGCGAGCTTTTGCTTCTTCAATCGCCTTTTCCAAAATCGCTTTGGCATGCGTAAACTCACAGCGAATGTAAATGTAAGCGAGATGGATGTTAAGCGTAAAGCAAGTGATGATGATCCCTTCGAGAAGCTGATGTGGGTCTTGATGAAGAATAATGCGATCTTTAAAAGTTCCTGGCTCTGACTCATCACCATTGACGCAGAGGTAATGTGGCTTTCCATCATCACGTCGAATGAATCCCCATTTCACACCAGTAGGGAAAGCTGCTCCACCGCGACCGCGCAGGTTTGCGGCTTTAACTTCAGCAATGATTTCATCTGGCTTCATCGTGAAAGCCTTTTTAGCTTCGTTGTAGCCGCCGTGCTTGAGATAGGTCTCTAAATCCGGCGCATAATTTGGCTCACTCACGTTGCCAAAAATAATGCGTCGCTCTTTAGGATGTGCGGATGGAAGTGTGCTCATTGCAAAAAAAATTAGGAGTGTTGTGCCACGATGGTGGTAATGTCTGCTGGCGTCACCTTTTCGACCAGGTCGTTATTGATCATACAAACAGGCGCCGTGCCACAACTCGCAAGGCACTCAACAAATTCGACGCTGAATTTTCCATCAGGGCTAGTTGGCAACCCATGATCATGACCAGCCGCTGAGTCAATCCCTGTGGCCTTGCAGAGCTGATCATGCAATTCATAACTTCCCGCCATCGCACAAGAAAGAGTGCGACAGACACGAATGATAGTTTTTCCCGGAGCTGTCTGTCGGAACCAAGGATAGAAAGTCACGATTTCTAAAATGGCAATCGGTTGAAGCTCGAGTTTGGCAGCAATCCACTCGATACCACTTTCATCAATGTATCCAAAATGATTTTGCCAAAGATGCATCAGTGGCAAAGCAGCACTCCGCTTAGAAACGGGATAATGAGTGATAGCCTCCTCTATTTTTTCAAGAAGAGCTGGCGGAATCTGAGAAGATTGGGTTACTGGAGTTAAAGTCATGATCAGGCCCATGATGAAACCAAAAATTGTGACTCTCGGAAAGAGCAAAATACAGGTTGCAGGAGAAAAGAACCTAAGGAATTTACTAACGTAAGACAACACTCAACTCGAATTTGAAACTGCCTCAGAAATTCGCTGATACGGATGAGGAGCAAGGAGCGGCGGCGCACAGCGGCTGAGTGTATAAATAATACTCGATGACGCAGGCACCGAAGTAACGCTGCTATTCGCAGCCTCAGTAGAAGTCATGCGGCAGTTTGGCTCCAGCGGTAGGATTCGAACCTACGACCAATCGGTTAACAGCCGACCGCTCTACCACTGAGCTACGCTGGATCGCAATGAGTGAGACATTATGAAGAAATTTTTCAGAAATGCAATAGAGCATTCTAAAAATTTCTGTAGTCGCGCATTGCGGCGTCACTCCGGTGCTCGCGTCCTCGAGTATGTTCATATACACTGCGGGTCTGCGCGCCTCGTTCCTGGCACTGCATCGACTACAATAATTTTTAAAACGCTCTAGAAGAACTTATTTTTTCTTAAGCATCGAAAAAAATTCTTGGAAGAGCCCGATCGAATCATGAGGACCTGGAGAGGCCTCTGGATGAAATTGAACGGCAAGCACAGGCTTGCTCCGATGCTGGAATCCAGCAATGGTCTTGTCATTCAGATGACGATGGGTCACTTCTAAGTTCGTTGGCAATCCCTCTTCATCAAGAGCGTAGCCATGATTTTGCGCGGTAATCAAAACTCGTCCTGTGCGCAAATCTTGAACGGGATGATTGGCGCCACGATGTCCAAATTTTAATTTGAAGGTACTCGCTCCAAAAGCGTGGCCCAAAATTTGTAATCCCAAGCAAATTCCAAAAATAGGTTTCTCTTCAGCCAGCTTGCGGGCATGCTTGTGAATAGAAGTTAATTTTGCAGGATCGCCCGGACCATTAGAAAAAAAGACGCCGTCAGGATTCATCGATAAGACTTCCTCTGCGGTCGTTGCTGCTGGCACAACCATCACGCGCAATCCTTGAGATCGCAAGAGGCGCAAAATATTTTTTTTGACTCCAAAATCATAGGCAACAACAAGCGGAGAGCGATCGGTTGTTGGCGTCAGATTTTTGACAACACTCCAAGGAGCAGGTTCACTGCCATTAGGATCCCATTCGTAAATGTGCTTCGTTGAAACTTGAGCTACTAAATCCATCTCTTCTAAAAAGGAAGATTCTTTTGCAATCGCGACAGCTTCAATCGAGCTCATTTCTTCGGTAGTAATGCAAGCTCTCATCACTCCGCCAATCCGCAGATGCCGCGTCAGAGCACGTGTGTCAATGCCGTTGATGGCGACAATTCCATTTTTCTGAAGATATTCTTGGAGCCTTGATTGAGAGCGCCAATTGCTAGCAACATCGCTCCTCTCCTCAACAACAAAGCCACGTACGTGAGAGCGAGCGCTCTCGCAATCAAGCTCATTGACTCCATAGTTGCCAATTTCTGGATAGGTCATCGCAACAATCTGACCTCGATAAGAAGGGTCTGTCAGGATTTCTTGATACCCACACATCGATGTGTTGAAACAAACCTCACCAGTACAACTTCCCAACGCACCAAAAGAAAAACCTTGAAAAACGCGTCCATCTTCCAAAGCAAGGAGGGCAGGTAGATGAGTTAAAGAAGACATGAATGTGGCGTGTGATTGTCGGCAAATACTATAAACAATGAACAAGGATCAGGCTATCATTTTTAAAAAAAATTTGTGATCAGTATAAAACTCGAATACATTCTGGCCCGTGTTGTATCGTTTTTCTTTTTTCAGTGTTATTGCCAGCATCGCTTTTATTGGAACACTCCATGCAGAATCTTTCTTCAAACCAACCTCCATCAAGCTCACTAACGGTTTTGATTTTCCCGTAGAACGTCCTGATGCTGATGGATTTTATAAGTCGCGCGGCTTTCGCGCTGGGGGACACCTCGGAGAAGATTGGGTCACTGATGGCGGCAGTGGCCATAGCCTCGGACAACCGGTTTATAATATTGGACAAGGGGTCGTTTTGCTAGCTCGTGATGTCCATGTTGCTTGGGGAAATGTGATCGTCATTCGCCATGCCTATCTTGAAAAAAATCAAATCTGTTTTGTAGATACACTCTATGCCCACTTAGATCACATCGGTGTCAAAGAAGGGGCAACCGTAGAACGAGGTCAAAAAATTGGAACGATTGGAAACAATCATGGCATGTACCCCTCTCACCTTCACTTTGAGATACACAAGAATCTTAATATCGGCGTCAATCACACCGGCTTTGCAAAAACATTGGTTAATTATTGGATTCCCACCGAATTTATTGTCAAAAGAAGAACCCTTCCCGAAGGAGGACGCAAGGCGATCTTGCCCATCACTCATTTCGACATCCCCTCGCCTTCGTCTTATGTCGCAAGAAAACATCGCGTTCTTCATGTTAAAAAGTCGACCAAGAAAAGTCCTGTTAAAAAAATCTTTTAACAGGCAAGCGTTCAGTTGCTTGGTAAAGAACACGCTTCGTAACACTGTTGTTGTCGAAAGTTGAGATGTTGAGCCGCCGCTAGAGCAGCTGTTGAGCGCCGCTGGCGCGGCTGTTGAGAAGAAATCATCACCGATAAAGATCGAGCACGAACAGCACAGCAGAGTTCAAGACACGCCAAGCGTAGCGAGCAAGTGTTACGTTGTAATGTGCTGCGAAGTATCTTGGGAGAAAGCTTTCGAGGGATGAGTAAACGCCTGGCTGAATGCCAATTGTTTCCTCAGTTTTGTAAATTGGAAGAATTAGAAATGGTCAGAGTTCCCAGCAAAAGCACCTTGCAAGATTATGAGAATTGGTTGCCACAAGAGAAGATGAAGCAAGTGCTAGATGCTTTGACCTTGGCTCTTGGCGACGCAGAGAAAGCAGCAGAGATGGGATTGGAGGAAGCGCTGGTTATGGAAGTCGCTTACGTTGATACGACCTGCCTGAAAGCCAACATTCACTTCCCCGCGGACTGGATCTTAATGAGAGATGGGATTCGCAGTCTTATAAAAACAATGACAACAATCCGCTACCATGGCCTTAAAAAGAGGATGCCAGAGCCAGCCAGCTTCATTAAAAAAATCAACTCACTTTGTATTGCTATGACGGCTGCGCACCGAAAAGCTGATGGCAAAAAACAAAAGAAGAACATTGTTCGCTTGATGAAGCGGCTTGCCAACACGGTCAAAAGCCATGCCCAGCGCTATCGCGACGCTCTTTATCAAGAATGGACCAAGACTGATTGGACTCGCAAGCAAGCTGAGATGATGCTTCGTCATTTTGATAACATTCTCGTTCAACTTCCTGAGGCCATCTGTCACGTGCGCGAGCGCATCATCGGAGAAAGACAAGTTGTCTCTGAGAAAAAAATCCTCAGCCTCTATGAAAAAGAGATCCACGTCATTAATCGTGGCAAGCATGGGGCACAAGTGGAATTTGGAAACACGCTTCTCATTGCTGAAGAAGCGAGTCGTTATATCTTGGCCCACGAGCTTGTTGAGAAGCAATCTCCAGGAGATGCCAGGCTTCTGATAAAACATTGTAGTAACCTTCAACAGGTGAGCAATCATCGGTTATCAGCTATTGGCGCGGATAGACAGTTTGATAGCGCCGCGACAAACAAGCTTCTCGCAAAAGAAAAAATCTACAACGGCCTTTGCCCAAAAAATCCACAAGAGCTCTCCAGGCGGATGCAAGAAGATGAGCCACTGAAAAAAATGCTCAAGCGAAGAGCGCATTGGCATCCTTAAAAATGTCTTCTTGCAAGGAACTCCCAAAGCCAAAGGTTACAAAAATCGAGTCATGCAAGTCACATGGGCTGTCTTGGCTCATAATTTCTGGCTAGTGGCTCGCAAAGCCTCATGGAAAGAGGCAGAGCTGGCTCCGCTAGCGGCTTAAAAAACTTCTTCAAACTTAAATCTGGACCCAATACTTCAATTGGAAAAATGCTCCTTCAAAAAATCAACCGACAAAACTAAAAAATGCGAATAAATTGACCAACTAAGAACTTTTTATCAGGAAAATTATTTTTTGGTAGTGTTGCTAGACATGGGAAATTACGTTTTTAGTAGAAAAATCAAAAACTCACCATTTGCGGACAGAGCCTAGATAGCGGGGCTGAAAAAATGCTGACCTCTGTGAACAACGACGAGTTATTGAAATTTGTCTCTCTCGATTTAACAACAACCCTCAATGAGTTATGAGCCACTATTCCTACTATCCACCTTACGTTCCTGTAGCTAAGCGCCGTGCTAAGGCAGAAAAGTTTGCTAAAAAAATGATGAAGAAAGAAACAGTTCTCGAGCCTGTGCAGATCGAAGGACGCAAGATTACTACGACCTTTTGGGGCAAAGCGTGGTGTGATAATCTTGAGGCCTACAGTGATTACGAAAGTCGTCTTCCTCGTGGACGCACGTATGCGAGGAATGGTTCCGTGATTGATCTCAAAATCAGCAAAGGAACCATCACTGCCCTCATCAGTGGCAGTGAGGTTTATACGGGTCACATTAAAATTAATCCTATTTCTACGAAACAATGGGAAGCTCTTAAAAAAGAATCTGCGGGTAAGGTTGGTTCTCTTATTGAACTGCTTGGCGGAAAACTCTCTCAAGAAGTCATGGCCATCATGACTAATCTTGAAACGGGGCTTTTTCCAAAACCAAAAGAAATCCATCTTGATTGCTCCTGCCCCGACTGGGCTGATCTTTGCAAAAATCTAGCCGGTGTTCTTTATGGCATTGGCTCTCGTCTCGATACACGGCCAGAACTACTTTTTCTACTAAGAAGCGTCAACCATGAGGAGCTCGTTGATGAGGCAACGCGTGGCATGACGATTGATCAAGTCACAACGTCTGATGAGAGCTCTATACTCAGTGACGATCATCTTTCTGACATCTTTGGTATTGATCTGGGCAGTGAAGATAAAAAAAGTGGAAAGAAAATTTTGACTGCTAAAGTGCTTCCTAGTGATTCTCCTGTATCCACTCTGCTCGCTGCACCTACCAAAAAAACACCCTTAAAAAGACGACTTAAAAAACAAACTCCACTGCTTAAAAAGCAAAAGAAATAGGAGCGGTTTGTTTTCAATATTCCTAGTGATTACTAGAGATCTTCCCCTATTTTTTGTTAGTATGCGTGTGCTGTCCAAATTTGGATAAGATCAACATTGGCCTGAACATTAAGAACAATGAAAAATAATATACCCCTCCTTCTTGTAATAGCTTTCATGAGCATGATCATTGCTCCAACAGGGAAAGCGAATAGTGCAACTGATGACGAAGAGTTATCTTCCCCTCTGATGATGTTCAATCCTAACAAGGAAAAGGAAGAAAAAAAGAATGACGAAACGGAAAATCAGCAACAACTGATGAGGGAGAGATTAAGTTGTGGAGATGTTTCGGATAAGACAAGTCTGATTCAACGAAGTAACCTTGCTCAACAAGGAGTGCAGGAAAAAGGCCAAGACGATTTTAGTAGCACATCATCTCCTCAATATGCTACAGAAGAGCCTATGATGATTGGTATCAAATCTGCATCTTCTTCTATTTCTCTGGATACTATTCGTAAAGTGATTGATGCTGATCCTAGAGCAGCACGTTTAATTGTGGGTGGTAATAAAAACAATCCTTCTCTGGTTGCTCATAGTCCCTGGTATGGTTCAGCACTGCGTATTGTCTTTGGAAATAGTGCAGATCAGCAAGCGCGCCAAATTTTGAGAGAAGGCGTGAGGCAGAAATATAACCCAGAGGTTGCCAATCGAGTTTGTCCTCCAGTTTATGACGGGGAGATGTTAAGCGCTCCTCAAGCAGATCATATTCTCAAGATGGCGCCAGTGATTCAGGAAAAACGAAACGAATATCCTCTTTCCAATATCAGTGATGAGAACATGAGTCTGGTAACCTATGCGAGAGATACGACCTTAGTTGCTCAAGATGCCGTTACTAAATTGCTCCATGTGAAAGAAGGCCTCTTTAATACTTTTAAAGGCCAGGGAATGTCTAATGATAAGAGCAAGGAAGCAGTGAAGAAGCATTCAGACTTTATCGCGGTTCGAGAAGATGCCATTCAAGCAACGCTGCATGCCGCAGAGGCAGCGGATGTCGCTGTCACAGCACTACAAAAAATAACGACACTGGATTCTTCTTTTGGTGCTCGCTCTGCTTTGGCTGCAGCACAATTTCATGCGACTATTGCTAAGCTCGCGATAGTCACCACAGGTGAAGAAAGACATCTTGATTACAAAGCAGCAGAAGCCCTCTGGAGTGCAACGGATGCGCATGATGCTTACAAGACGTATCGAGATGCTCCAGCAATAATAGCTTCTTCTTCACTTGATGTGACAAGTATGACAACTGCAGCAACAGCTAGAAAGCAGCAGCTTCGGCAAGCGCTTGGAGACATGGAAGCAGTTAAGAATTATGCGGATCAAGTTGACAAAAATCTTGACAATCTTCGTGGCGCAATGCTCCCTTCTGCTCCTTTTCAGACATTGCCTATTCAACAATCTTCTATGAGAGTGCAAGCGATGATGAATTATGCAGACACTAAGATTCAACAACTACGAGAACAGTTAACTAGTGAAGAGAGGTTGCCTTTGGCGAGAACTAGTTTGGCCCTTCGTAGCGAGGATACTTTTTGTCGAGAGGCTGTAGCCCAGAGAATGTTGGCTAGTGCTCAGAGAACGATTGATACTCTTGAGAGTTCTATTGAGAGCGCTCTTGAAATAACAGAGACTAATGCAAAATCTTATTTTACCTTCGCTCCAGCAATGCAGGCTTCTTATTTGGCTGCAATGGAAAAAGCACAGCAAGAATATCAAGCGCAGCGAGGGGTTAATGAAGCAGTAAATAGTTTATGATCACGGATTTTTCAGAAGAGCTTTTAAAGGAGATTGGCGATTTTATTGGCATAGAAGAAATAAGTTTTAATCAAGATGGGTTTTGTATTTTACAGCTGCAGGATCAGTTTGCTTTTATTTTGAGGCATGATCAAGAGACAGAACGGTTCATCATGATTGCAGAATTTGCAACTCTCAAAAAAATTTCTAGCAACCTTTTTTCTTCTATACTCTCCTTTCATTTTCTTCGCATTGCTCAACCGCGACCTTGGATTGCTCTTGATCAAGAGACAGGAGTTCTGTTTTTGGCAGAGGAATTTTATTTGCAAGCAACAACGAAAGAAAACTTCAAGGAACGGTTAGTGCAATTTTTTGAAGAGTATATGAATTGCCAAGGGCTTTTTAATGCAGAAACAGTGGAAGATCTGTTAGGAAAAGAAAGCCTCTCTCTTTTGCAGTCGCAGGAGTTGGCATGAAGTTGATGGGTTAAAAATGCTTTTATGTTTAATGTTGCTAATAACACACGCAATATTGGAGAGGCTAACGATGCTGCCACTTTTTCTCATTTCGAATTAAAGCAATTCAAGGAAGGTACAATTAGTTTTCTTTCTCTTGGAACACAAAAGTTCAAAGTTACTTGGAGCGAAGAAGATCAGCGCTTTAATGTCGCCGAAAAACCATCATTATGCAATTCACTTTATAAAGCCTGTTGCTGTTCTAGTAGTACTTCTGCTCAAGCACAGCAAATACGTTTACTAACAGCAAACATTGCTACTGCTCTCAATAATTGTGAACAGCAGGATAAGGAGGGCAGCAGGGCTGAGGGGCATGATCCCACTGCTGGGGGATTGTATAGTCTCTTGAGGGATTCTCCTAATCTTACTGGAACAGCTACACTTAATATTATTAGGGCAGAGCAAGAAGAAGTTTTGACACCGGTTTTGGCACAGGCAGGAGTTGTGCCACCAGCACCTCCGGCGGCTGAGCCTCCGCGTGTTTTACTTTATGGTATGGGCGACAATCGTGAAGCGCTTGTGGATCATGTCGTCACTAACTTCAATCTTCACGAGCGAGCTGTTATAGAGACTATTGATGGTTATAACGCCTGTCTTAATATTCCTCCATTATTAAATTTTTCAGATTATTGTGAGATTTACACACAAGCACAGAATCATGTGGGGCATCCGTTGCAAGGAAGGATTATTCCTAACTTAAGCACAGAATATTCAAGAGGGGTTATGGCAAACCTCCAAGGATCAAGCATAGGAAGTAGCCATCCCGCCGCCGCCTCATCTAATCAGCAACAAGTGTTAGCGTGGGCAAATCACTTAGAAGCACATGCTGAGAAATTTGATTTTTCTAGAAAACTAGGCACGCCGATTACGGCCCTTCGGTTTATCATTAAAAACTCTCTGAGTGAACACTTGGCCTTCCTTGATAATCGCAATCCTCCGCAGATAACAGATGGTAATTCATACACTCTAGATGAGGCTTCGTTAAATAATTTTTCACAGCGTCTCGCACCGGTTGTGAATTGTTTGAGATCAAGATCTCCGGCTGATTATCAGCGGCTCTCACAGGAGGAAAGGACACTCTTGGATGCGGTTGTCAGAAATGCTTTTTTTCGTCAAACAAGTAAACTTGGTTTATCGTTTGCTAAATCTACAGGAGTCATGGTCCTGTTTTCATGGAAAGGAGAGCGAAATAATGGGCCGACTACTCCTGCTGCACTCCGCTCTGAGCTTGATGCAAAGCCATACAAAGCGGCTCAACCAGGATCAAGAAGCGATGGCTTGCTGGAGTTTGTCACCTATTCTGAAATGCGTGAAGTAGGGAGGCTATTGCAAAAAATGATTAATCCTCAACTGCCAACACGTCCTTTGCAGACACAGGCCCCTGATTATTTGCTAGTCACAGGTCACTCTCCTTAAGCAAAAACAAGGATCATTACATTGCTGTCCAAGATAAATTAATATTATAAAAAAATTCACTATCCAATTGCCAATCGATAACTGAGAACCAATTTCAGCTAGGCTGCAGTTGTCATAAAAGAGGAAAAAAGAGAATATTTCTTTTTTGTGAAAAGCATGCCTCATTTTGGGCTTAGTACCCCATACACGCCCAGAACTACTTTTTCTACTAAGAAGCGTTAACCATGAGTAACTCATTGATGCGGCAACTCATGATATGACGATTGATCAAGTCGCAACGTCTGATGAGAGCTCCATACTCAGTGACGATTATCTTTCTGAGATCTTTGGTATTGATCTGGGCAGTGAAGATAAAAAAAGGGGAAAGAAAATTTCGACTCCTCAAATAATCACTACTGTTTCTACCTCGCCCACTTTGATCACTACACCCACAAAAAAAAGATCTCAACAACGACCATCACGGCTTAAAAAAAAGAAGATCGTCAAATCGAAAACTGAAAAAAGCAAAAGGTCTTCAAATCGTAATGTAGGGAAGAGATAATTCTTCTTTGGTCCACTCAGCTATTTGTGACATCTTAAATTTATTGGCCATCTCTGCATCAATCACTCTAAACAAAAGATTGTAGGACAGCCTCCATTTTTGATGATTCTCTGTCATCAATGACACGGTTTTGTAATTGAGACGAATAATGACGCCTGCTACTTGGGTGCCGTCATTATTGAATCCGACAAGAGCTCCTATTTTTAAATTATTTTTTGAAAGTTTCTCTGATGGAATATCAATGTTCGCATGGTTATAGTCAAATTACTTAGAAATTACAGGGAAGAACGCAGGAATTTTTAGAAAAGGCCAGGCCGAAGACCGAGCGC
>JAIEQF010000048.1 GCA_019747895.1 Chthoniobacterales bacterium | reverse complement strand
GTTTTCCAGCAATCAAATCCTGGACCCATTCTCCAGGAGGAACATGTTCTCTCGTTAAACAAAAGAAAGTTTTCATTTCCAATAACGACAAAGTAAACAGGCAAGATATTCACGTATAAAAAAGAAGCGCCGACCCAACGTTGATTTCTTTTGCCATGTCGCAACATTTTTAGGAATGGTTTCTTGGATCAGTTTTTTCCAATGCTCTAAGATCACTTCTTGCGTAAAGTTTTTTGCAGAGAGAGAGCCTTCTTGGACCAAACTCGCACGAAGATTTGGATTTTCTTTCAATTGTTGAAGATGAGAGAGAACTTCTTCTGGAGAGGTGGCAACAAGATAGTCAATGCCAGGGCGGCCATCAGTAGCATAAGCAGTATCTCTTCCGCCAATAAAGGGAACGCCTGCATGCCACGCATTGTAGAGTTTGGTGGCTGGTTTATTCAAATAACGAGAAGAAGAAAAGCTACGAATAGCAATCACTGCATCGACATTACTATAATCATGCCATCCCTGATTGCCTTGTAGATAAAAAGAGATTCCCAATTCTTGAGAGAGACGTTGTTGCCACTCTTCTGAACGTAGCTCTGAAGCAAGATTTTTTGGTTCTCCAAAAAAAACAACATTTTCAAAACGAAGTCCACGGCTCGGATCGCGTGGAATTAATCCGCGCTGAGGCCAATGAGGAATGAAAATGGCATGAGGGAGAAGTCGAGCCTGCATCTTATTTTCTACCACATGAAGTTGAGCTCCTGGATGAGGGGCTCGATCAGCTGTTACATCAACTAAAAATGTTTCCTTGGGCATCACGGTATCAAGGCCAAGAGAAGTGGTGAGGTAATTTCCTAAAGTGATAATAACTCCTGGCTCTAAAAGTTTGGTAGAAAGAGTAGAAGTAATGCCTGCTTGTTGAAGGCGCTGCCAACTTTGATAAATCCAACTATAAAACATGGTAAATTCGATACGCGGTACCAGCTTTCCTTCCTTCCAAGCTTGTTCGCAGTCAAGATCAGGAACGCACTCCTCTGGCAGACAAAAAGAAATTTTTTGCATCAATGTTGAGAGAAGATGTTGTTGTGTTTTTTTTTCTGGTACAATTTTTTCCGAAAAACAGTTTGGTTCTTTGACGAAAGATGAAAGCTCATGAGGGGGTTCATGACGGCGAAGAAATTGTGAACGTATTATCCAGTAGCGATAGTTAGCAGCAGCTTCCAGTCGATCATCGGTCGCAAAAACCCAACTTGCTGTAGGGATCGGAACGGAACTGTTGAGGACACCATAAAGAAAAGCATGAAGTGGAGAGTTGTTTTCCAAGACAAACGAAGACCACTGCTTTTCAGCATTTGAGGTAGAAATATTTTTTGAATGTTCAAGAAAATCATCAATCTCTTTTTCTACGAGCCTCCAACACGAAGCTAGAGAAATGTTTCCGGTGCTCGTTGCTAGCAGAACTTTTTTTTGGCAGAAATCTTTTTCTGCAAGAGGATCTTTCCATTGTTGTTGAGAGAGTAATGTGGAGAAGTAAGAGGCGATGCGAAGGAGTTTTCTTTTGTTTTTATTTTCAGCGTGGCGGACAGTTTCGATACGCCATAGCGCGATGAGTCCAAAAAAACTTTGAGGACGAGCGCTCTTTGCAGCTTTCATCCATAACGAAGAAATCTCTCTGGCTCCTTGAGCAACCTCTTCCCAGCAGTTGATTAAAAAATTATTTTTGGAATATTTTGCTTCGCTAGCACGCAATAAATAATCGACCGCATTCTCTGCATGAAAAGCAGCCTGCTCTTTGCAATCTTGCTCTTGCGGATTCTTAATGAGTTGAGAAGCTAAGAGAATTCTTTGCTCCATGGCTTTGTTAGCCGCATTATTAATGGCTGGTCCATAAAGCAAAACTTGATAGGCAGCATAAGCAGCAAGCAACCATTCGTTCGCTTTTTCTTGCGCTCCATTTTGTAGAGCTTTGAGGTGATTTTTTTTAAAAAGAGCCGCTTGTTCAAACAAGGGGTTCTCCTCTTTTAAATTTGCCTGCATCATGGCTCCTGCAGCTTCCAAGCGGAGAGCACGAGCACGAGTGCTATGGCCGACGATGCTGGCATCAATGATCTTGCTGCGATAGTTGGCAAGGGTATCAATAAGTTTATTAGAAGAATTTATCATCTTAACTTTCTATCGATCCAACAAATAGCACCCTGAGCAAGGAGATAGCAGGCACGTTGAGAAGGTGATTTTTTTTGCCATTGAAAAGCAAGCCCAGGAAGAGTTTCTTGAATCAAAAATTTCCAACGCTCCAAAGTTGCTGATCGGCTAAATTTTTCTCCTGACTCAATGCCATTTTGAATAAGGCGTGATCGGAAAGCAGCATCTACTTTTAACTTGCGCAGGTGCTCTAGTACTTGTTTTGGAGATTGTGCAACGAGATAATCGACTCCAGGTCGGCCATCAGACTGATAAGCGGAATCATTGCCGCCAATAAAAGGAACGCCTGCTAGCCAAGCATTATAAAGTTTGGTGGCTGGTTTATGAAGTTGACGGGAGCGTGAAAAATCGCGAATAGCGATGATGGCATCGACGTTCGAATAATCATGCCATTGAGCAGCACGCCTTATTTCAAATTCCAGAGAGAGTTCTTTTTTTAAATGTTGTTGCCAAGAGAAAGAAAAAAATTCAGCTGCAAGATTTTTAGGATCTCCAAAAAAAGAAATGCGTTCAAAAACCCCTTTCCGATTTGCTTCGCGGTGGATGAGTGCTGGTTGTGGCCAAAGAGGAATAAAGTGTGAGTGCGGCAAACGACGAGCATGAGCTCTATTTTGAACAAGATGAAAATGAGCAGCTGGATGTGGGAGACCATCAGCCACAATATCGACGAGGAAAAAATCAGGAGCGTGATGATTTGATTGGAAAGAAGAATGGAGTGTTCCACTCAATGCTAGCACTAGGCCTGTTGTTGGTAGTTCTGAGACGAGAGAAGTTTTAATGCCAGCTTCTGTGAGCAGGGCCCACGTTTGATAGATCCAGCAATGAACGGCAGCCGCTTTTCCTGATTCTTCGAAGGGAAAAGGACGGTCTTCTTTCCAAGCTTGAATCCATTCCTCGCTGGGAAAATATTTTTCTGGTAAATAAAAGGAGACTTCCATCAGACTGCACACTCTAACTAAAGCGCTTTATTTTTCAAGTGAACCTCAAAAAAATTCTTTTCCTGTCTGGCCATGCACATCTTGGGCTAGATCCCACCGCTGAAGGTGCTTCGGGAGGTGCTGAGTTGCAAGTGGCGCTCTTAGCAAAGGAGCTGGTTCAGCGAGGTAAAGAAGTTGTTCTTTTAGCAGCGGATACAGGACAGGGCGACGCCTTGACTCAGCAAGGGATTCGTGTTCGTAATGGGGGGCGATTTGATACAGGAACGTTGTGGGATACGTTGAGAGCGTTGCCACGCATCGTCTCTATTTTGCGCGAAGAAAAACCGGATGTTGTGGCTGTCTACGGTTGGACTTCATGGCTCTATCTGCTTGCCAACTTACGAGCTTGGGCGCGCTATCGGCTTCTTTTTGTTTGCGCGCTTGATTCAGAAATTGATGGAGGTTTTCGCAAAACTCATCCGTGGAGGGGAAGCCTTTTTCAAAAAGGAATGGAGCGTTGTGACATTCGCTTGGCTATTACGGAAGACCAAGTAGCCCTCTTCCGCGCGCAAGGCATGTCGTGCGACGTGATGCGGCTCTTGCTCCAAGAAAAATTTTCTCCCAATCGTGTCATAGATGTTAAAAATAAATCAATCGATCTTCTTTGGGTAGCGCGTTGTAACCGTGTTAAGCAGCCAATGCTTTTTTTAGATCTTGCAGCGCAATTTCCTCAAGCACGTTGCCGTATGATCTGTTCGAATCAGGATGAGGAGTTGTGGCAGGCCGTAAAAAGGCGAGCCTTGACGATGCCTCATGTTGAATTTTTAGAAAAAGTTCCTTATCGGGATATTCAGTCTCATTTTGACCAAGCCAGGATTTTTGTGAACACTTCTTCTGATGAAGGGGTCCCCAACACCTTTATCCATGCTGGTCTTGGCTCGACCGCAATTGCTTCGTTAAAGGTTGATCCCGATCATATGTTTCATCATTTTCAAGCAGGTTGTTGTGCTCATGGTGATTTTCAGTTGCTCGTTGAGAAGACGCGAGCTCTTCTTGCTAATCAAGAAAATCTTTTTTTGGCTCAGCACCAAGCCAATCGTTTTGTCCGCGAATGGCACGATAACAAAAAAAATGTTGAGATCTTTCTGGAGAGCCTTCAACCTTCAGCCTCCAGCCCTCGGTCTATTTTATCATGAAACGCGTTCTTCACGTCATTGATCATTTAAGTTTGGGGGGAGCTCAAGCTGTTTTATTTGATCTCGTCACGTTAGCTGATTCCAATAAGTGGCATATTGAAGTTGCTGTTTTGCATGGCCGAGGACTTTTTGCAGAAGCATTGGAGAAAAAAAACATCACAGTGCATTCGCTTGCCCCTTCGGTTTGGCCTCCTCTCTACATTCCAGCATTTATGAGGCTCCAGCGGCAGTTTGATTTGTTTCATTTTCATCTTTCTGGTGCCAATTGCATTGCCAAACCCTTGGCTGCGTTCATGGGAAATCAGCCGCGCATTTTTCATGATCATGCCAGTGGCAATCTACAGTTTCGTGGCATGAGCTCGATGCTCATGGATGCAATTGTGAATCGATTTTCATCACATACGATTGCTGTGGCACCTGAGGTAAAAAATTTTTTAGTAAACTATGAAGCGTTTTCTCCAGATGACATCACGGTGATTCCGAATGGAGTGAACACAACGCTCTTTCGTCCTTGCACACCTTTAGAAAAAAAAGAGGCTCGTGATTTTTTTGGTCTTCATGAAACCGATTTTTTGATTGGAACAGTAGGACGATTAGCTGCTGTTAAAAATCAAAAATTATTTTTAAAAGCGGCTCAAAAGGCGATTCAGAGCGGATTGAAAGCCGTATTTCTTCTTGCGGGGAGTGGTCCTGAAGAGCAGATGCTGCGGCAGTTTGCTACTGAGTTAGGAATCACAGACCATGTAAAATTTTTGGGACAAGTGGAAGAAAGGGCCTTGTTTTATCGGGCCTTGGATCGCTTTGCGCTGACCTCTCTTCACGAAGGGTTGCCGATTGTGTTGCTGGAAGCTATGGCTTCAGGAATTCCTGTTATCAGCACCGACTTGGAAGTCGCTTGCCATGTGCTTGAGCAGGGGAAGCATGGAATTCTTGTTCTCTCCGACAACGTGGAAGCAATGACCGCGGCTTTTTTAAAAGCGCCTCCTCAACATCAAGCCATCAGCGCTCGCGCTAAAGTGGAGGCTGATTTTAGTGCGATCAGAGCGGCAGAGAGAGTAACTGAAGTTTATGAACGTCTACTCCTTGATCCTTTCAATGTGAGCGCCGAGGCGGTTTAGTTTTTTATCAATAGCATCATAACCGCGATCGATATGATAAATACGGTTGATCTCAGTAATGCCATCGGCTGCAAGGCCTGCTAATATCAAGGCTGCAGATGCACGTAGGTCACTTGCCATTACCGGAGCACCACTGAGTTGATTCACTCCCGTGATGATGGCGGTGGATCCATCTAGTTCGATGTTGGCCCCCATGCGTTTTAATTCGGCAAGGTGCATGAAGCGTTGAGGAAAAATATTTTCAATGATTGTGCTGATGCCATCTGCCGTGCACAACAGTGCACAAAGTTGAGCTTGGAGATCCGTTGCAAAGCCTGGGTAGGGGAGCGTTTCGAGAGAGAGAGATTTTTTAAGTTTGCTTGGTGAGAGCGTGATGCTCTCTTCTTTTGTAGCAATTTCAAATCCAGCTTCTGTGAGAGCTTCTAAGAGTGAGTGAAGATGCTGAGGTACAACATGACGAAGAGTGATTCCTTTTCCAGCAATGGCACCAGCTATCAGGAAAGTGCCAGCTTCAATACGATCAGGAATAACTTGATGATGGAAGCCATGTAGTTCCTTGACTCCTTCAATGACGATGCGAGAAGTTCCAGCCCCTTCAATTTTTGCTCCCATTTTTTGAAGCACGTTAGCAAGGTCCATGACTTCTGGTTCTTCAGCGGCACCTTCAATGATGGTGGTGCCATCAGCAAGAACAGCTGCCATCATGATATTGTCAGTACCTAAAACAGTAGATCCATATTTTCCAGAGAGGTGAATCGTATTTCCGCGAAGGTGTGGTGCAAGCACTCGAATGTTGCCTCCTTTGACTTGTACAGCGGCACCTAGGGCTTCGAATCCTTTTAAATGAAGATCAATGGGGCGATCCCCAATGACGCAACCTCCAGGAAGAGAGACCGTCGCTGCATGCTCTCGTCCTAGCAGAGGGCCTAAGATGCAGACAGAAGCTCGCATTTTACGAACAATGTCATAAGGAGCTTCGGTTTTAATGCTCTCTGCTTGTATTTGAACAATCCCGCTAGCTCGTTCTACATCACATCCCAGGGTGCTCAAGATCGTGAGCATGTAATGAATATCACTTAAATCAGGGACATTTTCAATGACACAACGATCCCTCGTGAGGAGCGTGGCTGCTAAAATCGGCAACGTTGAATTTTTGGAACCGCCGATGAACACTTCCCCGTGAAGAGTGTGGCCACCATGTACGAGCATTTTATGCATAAGAAAGAAAGGCTAAAGGCTGAAGGCTGAAGGCTGATGGTAAAAAGCGGAAGGCAACATGATTATAATAGGGTAACAGAATAAATATTGGATTCAAAAAGTTGTATCTTTGCTTTTAACTAACATGGCCTTTAGTCTTCAGCCTTCAGCCTTAAAGCCTCAGCATGCGCGCTTCCACAAACCGCAAGACACCCTGGTAATCGGGCAGAGCAAGGATGTCCGAATAATCATTAATTTCAAGTAGTTTTATAACTTCTTTTTCTTGGTCTTTTCCGATTTCTAAAAGAAGGCAGCCTCCTTCGGTAAGGTATGCTGGGGCTTGCTCAATGAGTTGTTGAATTAGCACCAACCCACTTTTTCCGCCATCGAGGGCCATGATCGGATCATATTGGACTTCGCGTGATAAAGTCGGGATCTCTTCCGTGTCAATATAAGGTAAATTAGCAACAATCAAGTCCCATGATTGCGTTTGTTCTTGCAGTAGATTTCCTTGGTGCCATTGGATGTTGGTAGCCCTATGGAGTGCTGCATTTTCTTGAGCTAGGGACAGGGCCTCTGGAGAAAAATCAATAGCATCGATGGAGGCAGTCGGTTTTTCAAGGGCTAGCGTAATAGCAATGACGCCACTTCCTGTTCCAACATCGAGGAGACGAGAGGCTTGGTGGTGCGTAAGAGCTCGCTCCACGAGTTGCTCTGTCTCAGGTCTTGGAATCAGTCCTCTAGCATCAGAGCAAAAAGTTCTTCCAAAAAATTCTGTCGTTCCTAGCAAATGTTGCAAGGGAACGGCACGACCTCTTTCTCGTAAAAGCTCGCGCAAAGGCGCTTTTTCGGCCTCTCCTAACATCCGATCAAATTGCAAATAAAGTTCCAGGCGTGGAATTTTTAAAACATGAGCTAACAACAGCTCCACATTGAGGCGCGCTTGCTCAACGCCTTGCTTTTTTAAAAAAGCAGTTCCACCTTGTAGAACTTCGAGAAGAGAGGTGGAAGAAATAGAGGCTGAAGGCTGAAGACTGAAGGCAGAAGGAATTTTCATTCAATATTTTTTTTAACAAAAAACAATTATCTCAAAATGGCGTTCAAATTGGGTAAAGTTTTTCAAGTTATCTTACCTTTAGTCCTCGGCCTTTAGCCTTCAGCCTTTTTCTCCCGCTTCTTCCAAGCGCTGCTGCACGTGAGCTGTTTCCAAGGCTCCAATGAGGGCATCCAGCTCGCCTTCCATCACGCGATCCAAATTGTAAAGAGTCAATCCGATGCGATGGTCCGTCAGTCGATTTTGTGGAAAATTATAAGTCCTGATTTTTTCTTCGCGGCCCCCTGTTCCAATTTGGCTGCGGCGATGTTCAGAATATTTTTGTTCTTCTTCTGCGCGTTTTTCTTCGAGGAGTCGTGCGCGCAACACTTGCAGCGCTTTCTCTTTATTCTTTTGTTGGCTGCGACCATCTTGGCAACGAACAATTTTGCCCGTAGGGATGTGTAAAATTTGAACAGCTGAGTCAGTTGTGTTGACTCCTTGGCCACCTGGGCCGCCAGAGCGACAGACTTCGATACGTAAATCTTGAGGACGAAGCACAATATCAACTTCATCCGCTTCAGGAAGAACCGCGACCGTCGCTGTGGAAGTGTGAATGCGCCCTTGAGCCTCGGTAGCAGGAACGCGTTGCACGCGATGAACGCCGCTTTCATAACGAAGCTTGCGGAAAACTTGTTCTCCGCTCATCTGAAAAATAATTTCTTTGAAGCCTCCTAATTCGCCAGAGCTCGCTTCAATCGTTTCCATTTTCCAACCATGTGTTTCAGCATATCGGGTGTAAATGCGATAGAGGTCCGCAGCAAAAAGACCCGCTTCAGATCCACCTGTTCCTGCGCGAATTTCAACAATCGCATCACGATCATCGTCTGGTTGTGCTGGGAGAAGCCCGACGTGAAGTGCTTGCTCGAGTTTAGGGATTTTTTGTTCCAGTTCCAAAATCTCAGCAGCGGCCATTTCCGCGAGTTCGGCATCAGCTCCTCGTGACAACTCTTCATTCTCTTGAAGATGACGGCGTGCTAGCTCTAGCTGCTCCACTGTTGCTAGCAATTCTTTAACACGGGCATGCTCCTGTAAGATTCCACGAGCTTTCTTGGCATCTTGGAAAAGATTGGGGTCTGTAATCTCTTTTTCTAAAACAGAAAAACGCTCCCGACGTTGTTGAATGAGATTGGTAAAGTCGAGAGACATGGAAGGAAAGAAAAGGGAGTAATGCGTAAAGGGTAAAGAGTGTTTTCAGATCAAAATAAAATCTCTTTTTTGGAGTTCGCTTTTTGCTAGACCACTTTTTCAGAAATATTTGCTGAAGCAAGCTGCGTCTCAGGACTCTTCACCCTTTACTCTTCACCCTTTACTGGCCTTGCAAAGGCAAGGCCTAAAAGCTACCGCTTTTTCGTGGCGAGCTTAGAAGCTTGAGCCTGCGTAGCGCTGAGGGTTCCTTGAGCGCGGGTAGCGCGAACGCTGCCGTAACGACGAGAGAATTTCTCAACGCGTCCTGCTGTATCAATAAATTTCTGTTCCCCAGTGAAGAAGGGGTGGCAGGCAGAGCAGATACCGATTTTAAGATTATCACGAGTGGAGCGTGTTTGATAAACCGCGCCACAAGCGCAGATAATCGTTGTCGGGTTATATTCGGGATGTTTGCCAGATTTCATGAGAGTCAAAGACGATGCCATAAATTATTAGAGGAAGCAAGTGAATTTTAAAACAGCTAGCTTTTTCCTTCAGTCTTTAGCCCTAAGCCCATCTTAATTCTCAAAATGACCGCGAGAGATTTTGGGTTCCTCTTGGATCTTAACGGTCAGTGTCATTGGGGTTCCGTGACGCAAAAGAGCAACCTCAACTTCTTTTCCAACTTCTGTTTCAGCAACGCGATTGCGGAGATCCACGCGATCGGCAATTGGTTTTCCATTAAACTCTACAATAAGATCGCCTGGTTTTAACCCAGCAGCTTCTGCTGGAGAGCCTGCAAAGGTTGTTACTAAGATTGCTCCTGAGGTTGTTTTCAGCTCCAGTTGCTCTGCTAAAGCTGGGTTGAGTGAGCGTGAGGCTACGCCAAACCAGGGGCGAGTGACGCGGCCATATTCAATAATATCATTGTAAATGCGGTGAGCCACATTCGAAGGAATAGCAAAACTGAGACCTTCTGAACCCCCGCTTTGACTAATAATGAAATTGTTGATGCCAATAACTTCTCCATGAATATTGATTAAGGGACCTCCTGAGTTGCCTGGATTAATCTGAGTGCTCGTTTGGAAAAATTCATTAGTTGCCTCACTCATGGCGCGACGTCCTTTGGCGCTAATGATTCCTTGAGTGACCGTTTCTTGAAGCCCAAAAGGATTGCCAATAGCAAAAACTTGTTGTCCCACTTTTACTAAATCAGAATCGCCCAAGGCAATTGGAATGAGGCCAGGAGCGTGAATTTTTAAAAGAGCGATATCAGCATGTTCATCAAAACCTGTTAACTTCGCTGGGAGAGTGCGTCCATCATTAAGTTGGACGATAATTTGAATAGCATCTTTCACCACATGCCAATTGGTAATGATGTGACCTTGGCTAGAAACAATCATTCCTGAACCCATCTTGGCACTCGTGGGAGAGACTTTATTAGAAAATCCAAAAAACTCGCGGAGCAATTCTTCGCGACTCGGGGAATCCGTCGTAATAATGCTGACGACAGAAGGAATCAATTTGGCAATCAAACGAGTTTGCTCTTCATCGATAGCAGCGAGTGTGGGAGTTTCAAGAGACTTGGATTCAGAGCCGGGTGGCGGCAAGAGATGAGTGTGATGATGGTTGGTCGGCAGATGAGGCTCTAAAGGAGTCGGTCGCAGTTGGAATAATTTCCAACAAAAAAGTCCTGCAACAAAGATCAGTAAAGCGAAAACAAAAAGAAGAAAGTGGGGGAGTTTCATAGAGTCTTTCCAAATGTTACTGCCGCGGCGCAGGACGGCGTCACTACGGTGCTCGTCGCTTCACGTATTTCATGTATGATCAGCGCCTGTGCTTCTCGCTCCTTGTCCTGCATCCACAACAGCGCATTTTGACTAGACGCTTTGCTTGCCGTTAGAGCAGGATTTTTCATGAATAGTGATTAGTTGCAGCTTCCGGAGGCGCAAGCACGCTTGGTCGGCTTGAACAGAAGGCCCGTGGGTGTGGTTGCTAAACCTCCCTCCGAAGTTTCCTTGTAGATGCGAGGCATTTTATTGCCCACTTCTCGCAACGCTCCTACAACTTCATCAAAAGGGACAACGCTCTGCACGCCGCTTAACGAGATCGCAGCAGCACCAAAAGCATGAAGGCCATAGAGGCCATTGCGCATGGTGCAAGGAGCTTCTACATAACCACCAATCGGATCACAGATCAGGCCTAATGTATTTTGCAAAGCAAGTCCTGCGGCATTGATTGCTTGTTCTGGTGTGCCGCCATCAAGCTCACAGATGGCAGCAGCTGCCATGGAGCAGGCGCTTCCTACCTCTGCTTGACAGCCTCCTTGAGCTCCAGAGAAGCAGGCGCCATGGCCGATGATTTTACCAATGCCCGCAGCCGTGAAGAGCCCGCGAGAAGTTGTTTCGTCAGAGCTTTCTCTCGCTTCTTGCCAGGTCAGCAAGCAAGCAGGGCAAATCCCAGCGCTGCCAGCGGTTGGTGTTGCGACAATACGACCAAAAGCAGCATTCGTTTCCAGAACGGCCAAAGCATAAGCGATACTTTTTTCAAAAATGGAACCAAGAGCACTGACGGAAGTTCCTTGACTATGCGTCAAGACACGTCGTGAATCGCCCCCCGAAAGGCCACTGCGGCTTCGCTCCGTGATCTTGAGGCCTGCATGGACAGCTTCTTTCATGCGCCCATAATAAGTGAGCATTCGGTGTTCAATCTCCTCGCGGGAGAGTGAGCCTGTTTCTATTTCACTTTGAATCGTGGCTTCAGCAATGGAAATCTGATGACGCTGACAAAGCTCGAGCAGTTGAACAGCAGTGCGGAATTGGTAGTTCATAAAACAGGTGGACAGGTTACAGCGAACAGCTTACAGGGAGTGAATTGTTGGGAACAGAATATTTTTCTTCCTGTAACCTGCAACCTGTATCCTGAAAAGCTGCCTCAAAAACCAGGCAGAGGAGAAAGAACCAGTAGGCGATTAATCGAAGGGACTTTCTTTAACAGGGCTGCTACTTCTGATGGAAGAGAGTTATCAATTTCAACAACAGTAATTGCTGTTTCTCCACGTTCAAAGCGGCTCGTGCGAATCGTGGCAACATTAATTTGGACGCAAGCAAGGACAGCCGTGATGCGAGCGAGAAAACCAGGAGTATCATTGTGCCAAAGAATCAATGCCTCTAACGTTCCAGAAATATCGACAGGGAGATCATTGATCTCTTGCAAACGGACACTGCCGCCGCCAATCGAAGCTGCTACGAGTGTGAGCGAATGAGTTGGTCCTTGAAGAAGAATTTTGACAGAATTGGGATGAGCTTGTTGTCCTAGATCAATCGGTTCAAAAACAATATCGAGGTGTTCTTGAGCAGCAAGATCAAGAGCAGCAATGAGCCGTTCATCATCAGGATAAAAACCGAGTAATCCAGCAGCAAGTGCTTCTTTTGTTCCATGGCCATCGCCAGTAGCAAGAAATGAGCCGTGCAAATAAATAATCGCCTTGAGTGGCTTTTCGTCAAGGAGTCGACGTGCAGCATATCCGATTCGGCACGCTCCTGCTGTGTGTGAGCTCGACGGACCAACCATGATAGGACCGATGATTTCAAAGATGCTCATCTAATTAGTTCGTGGTTCGTAGTTGGCAGTTCGTAGTTATTTTCAGCTCGTTGGTCTATCAGAAAAAGAAAATCTATTCTTCAATGCTATATTTTTATTTCAATTTAAAAATCGAGGAACATCAAAATTTCTACGAACGACCAACTGCCAACTACGAACTCCATGATTTTGCTTCGCAAAAGCATGGGTGACCGACGGGACTCGAACCCGCAACAGCCAGGACCACAACCTGGAGCTCTACCATTGAGCTACGGCCACC
>JAIEQF010000032.1 GCA_019747895.1 Chthoniobacterales bacterium | reverse complement strand
GGTTTGAACGAGGGGGAGAGGAAAGCGGTCATTGCCTATAAGGCTGTCAACCCGTATCCTCTCTCTACTCTACCAACACAAAAACTCCTGCGTCATACAATCCAGTTATTTATTAAAGATGGTATTAGGAAGCTTATTCTTGATCAGGCGCCTGAACAATTATTTATTTTCTAGAAAACTCCGAGGCATTGACCAGATCTTGAAAGTCAGGGAGTGCGCTCAACTGCTGGAAAACTTGTTCTCGAGCGATTGCTTGAAAGACATCTTTGCCTCCAAGTTTTGTAGCGAGACGAAGATTAGCGAGCGCATTTTGTTGTTGGCCTAAGATCACATCATACTTGGCCATGGTGTAGGGAATGTCCCACTGGTTTGGTTGAATCTTTTGAAGACGTTGAGCGACTTCGAGTGCATCTTTAAAGCGTCCTTGAGTTGCATAAAAATTGATCATATCGCGGAAAAGTTGAGCGTCTTGCGGCGTCTCATTCAGAGCGCGTTGAATTAATTCATCCGCTTTTTGAGGCATTCCTAAAATGAGATAATCTTGAATCGCTTTTCCAAGTAGTGCTCGATTCTTTGTTGTTGTTGATAGCTCTTGTTGGAAAGCGACCAGTTCCTGATTTGCTTTGAGCCGTGATTGAGCGAGGACTTTAACTTTTCGTAATGCTTTAGAATCTGGATCAAAAGGGAGAGAGGAAGTTGCGAGATCTACAGCATCTTGAAGACGTCCTTCTCTTGCCAAAACATTGACCAAGCTTTCAACAGTTTCGCTATTGCCCGGCCAGAGTTCCAGGGCTTGTTTGTAGGCAAATTCAGCTTCTGGAAGCATATTGCGAGCATTGTAGATGTTTCCCGTTGTGTTTCGTAACTTGGCAAAGGAATGCCGACCAAGTTCATCTTCTTTGAAGCCGTTGACTTTTTTAAGACGCTCAATGTAATCCGTCCAAAATTTTTGATCTTGAGCAACGATTGCTGGTGAAAGGGTGGGGAGAGGGTCATGATTAATTTCATAACAAAGACCGTGCGGGATGGCATAGGGGTAAGACCAAGGCATTGGAAAACTTTCTTCCACAAAGAAGCGATGCTGGTCACGGTTGTTTAAAAAAATCCATTGAGCAATGGCGGTGTTCAAAACAGCTGGATTGCTCTGAGGATTCAAAGAGGGGTTCGGATTTTGTTGGAAAGAACGCATCGACTCATTAAAAAGTGCAATGATCTCTTCGCGGTGAGGCAGCACCAGCAGCCCCTTCGGATAAACACGATCACGTCCGAGCCATCGCTCGAACCAATTGAAAGTAGAAGGACGCTCGTAGCTGTATTGAGAGCGGATGTAATGATTATATAAATTATCAGCCAAGGCATTCTGGGTGACGATATAAAGGTCACGCCGATCAAAATGAGGATCGCGTTTGTTTTTTTCAAAACTCTCTCCAAAGATCATGTAGGTTGGAACAAAGCGACCTGGATCTGTTCCGCCAAAGACAAAGCTATTTGGCGGTAAGTCATCTAGCATGTCATGCCCATACATCCATCCAAACCAATGCCCACGTTGCGAGCTTAGGGGGAGGCCATGATAAAAAGTGTAACAGCAGACGAGGGCAGCAACAGCAAGTAGGAGAGTTTGTAAATCTAATGATCGCGTGAAGCGGCTTATACGGCCTGTAGCCTTGGAGTTGCTTATCTTTTTCGCTAAAAAAGGAGAAGCAATGACAAAGAGAGTTGCTGCACCATAGCAAGCAAGGAGGAGTAAGAATCCGTAGCAGAGCCCTTGCCATGGTTTTTGCATGTCCCAGCCAGTATTATCATATCCATTAGGAGCCATGATCGGCTCAAAGAAGGCAGAGAGGAAAAATCCGGCAGTGAGTAGGATGAGCCAAATACGTTGTTCTTTTGATTGACGTCGATAAAAAAAGAACCCGGCAAAGGCCGCAAGCAGAGGGAGCGGAGAAATGTTTTTAAAAAGAACACGCCAAAAGCGTTTGAAAAATCCCCAAAAAGCTTTAGCAGGTGATTCTTCCTGCAGAGGAGCTGCGGCCCCTGGATTCGATGCTGGAGGCACACCCATGAGCTTTCCAAAGGTGCTTTGAAGTTGATCAGCTAATGTTCCCCAATATTGAGAACGATTGATGGCATAAAAAAATCCTTCACGAGTGCTCGTGTAACTCCAGTTCATTGGAGGATTAGTGCTCGAAGCAAGTGGCATGTAGAGGTACGGAAGGAGTCCGAGAACAACTGCTAAGACTAAGAGTAGGCCTCGTTTCCACTCGGTTAATTTCTTTTTGATAATGATGAGCATCATCAAGGCACCAGCCATCGTAAGAAAAAAACGGAAAGCGGCCTTCATGGCATCTGGAAGATTCGAGAGTCCCGCAAATCCTAGGTAGAGCCCGCTTCCAATCAAAAGGCTGTAGACAGTGTATTCCCAAAAAAGATCACCATGAAGAAGTAGAATGACGAGCAAAGGGAGAATGGCCATCGCCAGCGTCATGTGGTGATTACTCATTCCAAGAGCAAAGCTAAAGACGATCCAGACGAAAGCATTTTTCCACAAGGGGGTTCGAATCCAGAGGTAGCAAAGTCCAGCTAATGTCAGCATCAGCAGCACGTGCAGCGAGTAGGTTCCTTTTCCAATAGTTGCTTGTGACCAAACTGGTACCGACCAAGCAAAAGTGAGTGATCCTGCTATGGCGAGTAATGTTGCCGGTCTTCCTGTCATGCCAAGCCAGCGTGCGGAGCTTCGAGCTAACAAAGCAAAAATCATAACGGCGCCAGCAGCGCACAAGCCTGAAAAGAGGTTGAGTTTCCAGGCTCCATTGCCAAAGGGAAAAAGTTTAGCAAAAAGGCCACCTAAGATAGTCCAAAGAGGATATCCAGAAGGATGGGGAACGCCCATGTGAAGGGCAGCAGTGGCCATCTCTCCATCATCTCCTAAGCCAATGTTGGGCATTGCAGTCCACCAAAAAGTGACCAGTGCTATTAAAAAACAGAGCAATGCTATCTGACGATCCCTCTTTGAAAAAACATTGAGAGGAGATGGTGGTTTTTGAGTAGAGATGGATTCCATTTTCAATATTTAGAAAAAAAGAAAATGTAATCAAGGTTTTATGCCTTTCACAGCCAATATTTGAAAAAAATAAAACAAAAGAATAAATTTATTTCTCTTTTCAAATATAATATATTAATATCCAGTGGTGTTATGAAAATTATTCCCTTTTATAGAAGCTGTTTTTTCTTGTTCTTATTTGTCACTTCTTTCCGTGCTTACTCTATGCAGGGAATTTTTTTTCCTAAAGAAAATCAGCGAAATTGTTGGTCTCCAAAACAGGTTGAGAGAGAAAAATTTACTGCCTCTTTGGACAATGCAGCAGCAAAACAAACCCGAAGAACTAATGGTGAATTGCCTAGTGAAAAAATAAATCAATCTGATTCAGCTTCCGATCAAGGGGATGAAATATTTTGCATTGTGAAGAGTGTTGGTAATAGTGCAGTAAATAGTCCTAATAACAGTACGTTCGGTTACAGTCAGAATGATGGAACGTTGAATCTTGACTTTAAAAAAGAAGCCAATCAAGGGGGAAGGTTAAAAGCAAGGGAAAAGTCAGCCATTTTGCGCGAGACGGAAGAAAAAGACCCTCGTTTTACACTAGATCAGATCAATGAGCGTCTGTCTGATATTGAACAAATTATAGCAACGGCTTCTGAAAAAAATAAGGTTGCTTCAAATGCTGCTAGTGCGATTGATATAAACTTAGTAGAAACTGCTTCATCTATGAAAAAAAATGATTTTAATACACTTGCAAATTTATGGGCTAAACTCGTAGAGGTATCTTCTCTTTTAAGAGAGGAAACAGATCAATTGCGAAAATTGAGAATGGAAATAGAACGATCTCCGTCTCTACTCCAGTCACAAAGTGAGATTCCCATTGACCAGGCTTCTTTCGAAAAGAAAAGGTTGGCACAAGATGAAATAGATTTATTAACAAATGCCATTACCCATCATGAAAAAATGATCCATTTTTTATTTCGTGGCACTACCATTATCGATGAATGGATTCATGATTTATGGACCAACCATTTGATCTTTGCTGTGAGTTCTTCTAGTGATGCACCTGTTAATGATCTAGGGATGATGGAAGTGGAAAAAGAAAATTGCTACAAAAATGGCGTTTCAATCTTACAAATATTAGCAGCTAATCATAGTGAAGATGAGGATCAAGAAATTGCTTCTTTTTTTGCAAGAGTAGCTGATAGTGAATATGATAAAATGAAAAATATATTTTTAGACAATTCAGAAAGGCGTGATGAAATTATCAAAAACAATAAAAGTATTCTTGCGTTTTGTTCAACAGTGAATTCTTTGCAAGAAAAAATAAGGGAGAACAAGGATCTTGCCCAGCAGTCTCCTGAGGAACGCGCAGTTATTTTGTATCAAGACGCCGTTCAGTGGCATCGAGAGCATTGCCATCTGATTATGAGTATGGTTGAGCAACTGATATTAGACAATGAGGGGGATCTTGCATCATCTGAGAACCGCTCAAAAATATTGAATGAACTAGCCTCTGGAGCTGAGGCTCAAGCAAGACGAATCGAGCAGCTATCAGCAGAGAAAGGTTCTCTTCGTTTTGGTGCTAGAATAGTGAATGAAACAAGTGGGGGAAAATGAGAGATTAAAATTAAATACGTTGTTTGCGAATTCTTTTCTTGTGCTTGGAGTATTTTGAGGTTACAGAAGGCTAGCCAGAATATTCAAATATTCCATGTCACCACTTATTGCAACTTGTGGAAATCTTAATTATCGTGCCTCTGTGCAGAGGTGCGATAGACTGCCGACGGTCGTTTCAGTGGCCAGCCAAGCAAGACTGAGCTCTCTTGGATTATTTACTCGCCGTATTTTTTTCTACATTATGTAGAAAATATTTGATTCAAGAAAATTTACACAAGCGATAGTGATATTTCAATTGATAACTTAATTAAAAATGAAAACAGTTCTCCAAGTATTTTTGTTCTTCTTCCTGAGCACTGTTTTATTTGCTCAGATGAAGGGCCGAGTAATACAAAAACCAGAGCCCAAGAGGAATCTCGCTTCTGATTGGTGGGAGCATAATCGGGACTATACTACAACTGATACTACAACAACAGAGATGGATGATAGTTCCAATCAGCAGAGAGGAGTTGATGTTAGGATTCCTGAGAAACAGACACTTCCCATTGCGCTTCCAGTGGATAAATCAAACTTATTTATTAAACCGGTCGAGGTAGAGGCAGAAGAGGCTCAAAAAGCAGAGGCTGTTGTAGCAATCAACTTAGCCGATATTATAGACTATCTAAGAACAAATAATCTGCTTGATCAACCAAAAGAGAAGCTTCTTGGTTCAGTTAATGATTTTTTGGATAGGCGGTTGGACGCAATTCAGGAGTTAGATGAGAGTGAGAAAGCTGACTTTAAAAGCCAAGAGGCAACAAGGATGGCAAGTGATTTACAAAAGAGGAGAGAAGAGGCGGTTTTTGCGGGTTCTCTAGTGAGGCGTGATACTCTAACACTGCTAGATCAAGCGTTGGATAATGTTACTAGCAAACTGAAGGATGCTCGTAAAAAAAATTACACACCGCTGATGGAAGTACTTCAAGAGATAGCTGCTCCGAAAGTGCTGAGTCAAAAAGGAGATCAAGAGCAGGCTTTTATTCCTAGACTTAGCGAAGTCCAAGATAAAAAATTTTTTCGACCCATTAGTCCTCTGGCTGAAGAAACACCCTTTTCTACCATCACAGATGCTAAAATTGTCTTGGAACAAAACAGATTAGACTTCGAGCAATTAGCATCAAATGGTTCTTTCCAAGAAGAGGCACGTGATTTGCAAGAAGTCATGAGAAAGAAACACGCTGAATTTTTATTGGAAGAATCCATTTCCAATAAGGCTGCTGAGACAAAAGCGAAAGAGAACAAAGAATTTTTACATCAAAAAATTAGGGAACTAGAAGAAATAAAAGCGGGAGGGAGCTCTGAGTTTTTACCGAATGATCCGATGATGGAACGTTGGGACGAAATGATTCAAGGGTTACAAACAAGAAGTGACGCTTATCAGCAACTTGCAACAATATATCAAAACATGCCACATGAAGAGAGGGCTTCTTTGTTTCAATTATTAAAATCAGAACAAGCAAGCAGTTCTAGCACCAGTTCTGATAAACGTATTCTGCTTGGAAATCATGGAAGAATGAGGGTAGAGGAGGCACCACCTAACTTGGAGGATGTTGATCAGCAAAACGCACGTGATGGAATGATGGTAGCCAGTCTAGAAATCCTCGAACGGTTCGGGCCTTATGCTTTGCATCGATTTAATAATTTTTTTCATACAGAAATGATGGATTCGGCTCCACTTGCTGTTAAAAAATTAAAAGAATTTGTAACAAGTGAAGAAGAAAAGGAAAAGGAAAGAACTTCTGGCTTTAAAAGTTTATTTTTAACCAAAGATTCAAAAGGAATAGAAATATTAAATCGAATTCATCAACGATCGTTAGATCTATCATACAAAGGTTCTGAACAAGAAAAAACAGATCAAGAGGCGTTGATCTGTTTGGATGGGAGCCAAGTAGATTTCAATCCTTTTGCAGCAAATAAATTTTCAAAAAAATACTTAGTGGAAGAGGGAAAGATGGCTCATGGAGGGGTCCTTAGCATCGAGGAAGCCTTGCGGAACGGCGAAATAGAATTTGCAAAAAACATGACGGCTCTTAAACGGCACGATGTGGCAAATCATTTTTTTAAACAATTTAACGATACTGGGAAATATAAAAACGCATTAACAGCTTCTGCATTAGCTTCCTTTTTTAAAGTAGAATCTGAAAAACAGCAGCAGTGGTCAGATCGGCTTTATTATGGCTGCTTTAGTAAGCTTTATGATAAGCTTCCCGAGCAATATCAAATCAATCGACAAGAATGGAGTATATTTTATGCCATTATTTCTGCTGTAAAAGGCCAGCCTTGTGCTACACACTTTGGAAGCGAGATTGGATTGAAGGCATGGAATAGCGATATTAGCATGGCACTTTCAGTGGTGATAACGTGGGGGACCACTTGGATAAATGATCAGACACGTTCTTATCGCAAACCTCCTGAAGTAAATAAGGAAAATATAGAGGAGGGATCGTCTAGGAGGAACTATGATCTAAGAGAAGCAGCAGATGAGTTTTCTGATAACAGGGTACTCATGGGGCTTCACTACTTGGTGAATCGTGGCGATGTTAAACCGGCTTTTGAAAAAAGAAGAAAATTTGTAACAGACTGGCTGAAGAGGCGTTCGGAGATTGAGGGAGTTGATATAACTATTGCTACAGAGAGTAAGGTCGATGAAGCTTTTCCAAAATTGGGAGCAGATATTGAAGGTTCTATTACTGCTGCGCATCAAAAAATAGAGTCACAAGGAAAAGAAATAAGCCATAGTCACTATTTTTCGCCAGAAGAAGCAGGAGCGTTGCAGGCAAGTTTCAAGAAGCGACAAGCAGAATTTTTATCCCTTGAAGCACGATTGCCTCAAGGTTTGCAAGGGATGGAAGAGATTTGGCATTCTCTAAAGACAAGTAGCGACTTCTTTTCAGAACAAGCAACTGAGATAAAAGCTAAAGTTGAAGGTGGAAAAAAAGCACAAAAAAATGCAGCCGACTTAGAGAAACTCGCACAGCACCTAACAACTATTCAAGAAGCATATGATCAGCTCGCAGATGCTTATTTATTAAAATACCAGCTTCAAAAAAGAGAGCAAGAGAAGCTCAAAAATCAGAAAAAAGAAATTGTTATTCAACGGCCTCTATTTTTTAAAGAAATAGAAAAACTCTTGCAGGCAGATCCAAGCAGCGAAGTTGATCTCAATGACTCAGTAAACCTTTCTATAAGGCATGCGACTACAGCTGAGGCGCAAGAAAAGACATTGGCATTAATACAAGTCTTTATTGAGGATGGTTATGGATTGGATGCAGTGCGACGATTTAACGAGAGTTTTCCACTGAGAGCTGCTGAAAGATTCATCACAGTACAAGAACTCAGGGATTTTATTGCTCAAGAAAAAAATGCCTTGCAACAAAAAGGAATCAATGCTCGTAGTGTTTATCTTCCTTTGCATTATTCTGAATATGATCTCTATCACGCTCCTGATACCGAGAATGACAAAGTGATTCGTTCTAATGGACGTAACTTGTTTTATAATTTCTTCTTATCGAAGGAGCTTCCTAAAGATTACTTAATTGATGACCAAAGCACAGCAGAGGAGGGGGCAAAACATGCCTTAGAGCTTCTTGTGAAGATGGATTTCTTTGAAAAAGTTAATTCTGTTAATCAGCAAGAAATTCTTTGGAGCTATGAAAAGCAATTTCAAGGTGAAGGAAGGAAGCCCTTAACAATTGGTGCATTTAAAAAATTTGTTGAGGAAGAAATAAACAAAAGTCAACAATGGACCTCTCGTCTCTATTATACCGTTCGTAATCCTTCAAACATAGGATCGATATGGTCGACGGCAATGTCAGTTCTTTCCGGGTATCGATTTCAGCCTGATTTTCAAGCTTTACAATGGGAATCCAAGTTTGGAGTAACCTATGCTACTGATATTCTCACTGAAAGGTATGGGAATTATCGTGAACAAAAGACCTATAAGGACCATATCGCAGAGATGATCAAGCAAATGACGGCAGTACGAGAGGAATCGTTGCCGACTGATGATGCTTATTTCCAACTTCAACAAATTGAATCTGATCTTAAAAATGCTAGCGATACAAAAAATTATATAGCTTGGAGAGTTGCTGTTTATAGATATGCGGAAAAAGCCAAAGAGATCCAAAGATTGAAAACAGCTATCCGTTCTTCCTCTGTTGAAAATGCTTTCAATCGCTTAGAAGCATCTCAACAATCAATATCTGAATTGACTCATGATTTTAAGGAGAGCCCCATCTTTTCAAAAAAAGATCTAGCGAAAATTCAACAAGCAGTTGTTGATTTCAAAGAAAAATTCTTATTACAACAGGCTCGTTCTGCCCATGATCAGGGAGAGTTGGAGATGACTCAATTCATGGCTGCTAACAATGCAAGATTGTTCCAACAGCAAGCGCGTGAGATTGAGGCGAAGAGCACTGCAGCAAAAGGAGAGATAGGGCTGCTTGAAAGAAATGGCGATGCAACTTTATCATCTTATTGTTCAAAATTAGATAGTCTTGCTACTGATCTCAAGAAGCTTCAGGAAGGTTATAATGAGCTAGCAAATGCCTATGCCTCAATGCTCCTTCCTGGCCGATTCAAAGACAAGGAAGAAGACGGCGATCTGGGGCAACAGTCTTTTCATTTTAATCCAAATGAAAGAGAGTTTCTCAATGAGGGAAAAGATGACGATGTAATATCATCTACTTGGGATGCTAAGCTCGTAATGAAAGCTAAACCAGAAGGAGTCTTGTCAGAAAAAGAGAAAGAGGCATATCGGCGTGGCATTAACTTGGTAGAATTATCTCTACAACATTGCTACAACGATGAGGTGATAAGACAATTTCAGAGGAGATTTCAGATAAAACGCGAGCAAGGAAGCCCATTGCAACGGCGGGAACTGCGCGAGTTTCTTGCGTCTTTAGAAGAACAGGGAATAGAAGAATCCTTTTATCTCGCTCCTGGCCATTCTTTGGAGCAACTACTGAATGCTTCTTATAAAAATGCTGGAGGAATTATTAAGGTGCGTGGACTCAAGAACGTTGAATCCATTAATGAAGCTCAAGAAGGACGTACAAAAGCTCTTTCTGAGCTTGAAAAAACGAATTGGTATCAAGGATTAACAGAGCGTCAGAGATCTGATATTTCGGAAGCTTATAAAGAGAGATATCTAAAATCTAAAGTAGTATTGATTCCTTGGAAAAAATGGATTGGTCTTAGGGATCCAGAGAAGCTTGAGCCACTAACCACAGAGGCTTTTCGAACTTTTATTGATGAACAGAAGCAAATCAGTGCGAATTGGTCGATTTATTACAAAATTTTAGATACTCCTGCAGCTGCCATTGCTGCCTGGAATATTGTTACAGGTGCAGCTGTGTTGGCTAGAACTAATAATGATATTATTCGATGTCATTCTACTATTCCACTGACAACTCACTTCTTTGGTCTTGCGGTGCCTCAGTATGTTCTTCATGTACCTTTCTTGGCTCTTCTCCCAACGCCTCTCCATCTGCTGCCTTCTTTGGCTATTGCTTATGCCTCTAATTATGGTGGTGAGCAGTTCAATAAAGAACGACAACGTCCACTGACTGGTATTTCACGGCAAGCTAACCTCTACAGATTAAAGCAAGCTCGACTTCGTGAACGGTATGAAAGCGGAGCCCTTAATGGGAAGTAATTTCCTATTGGAAGTGACTTCAACAAAAGATAAGTGCTGCGGAAACTAAAAGCAGTATTGCTTTGGTTTAAAATAAGTTAGGAAGAAGTTTTTGTATTTTTTAAAGGATTATCTTTTAAAAGCAAAATATTTTTATTGCGTATAAAAAAACGCCTAAAAGAACTTGGGTCCAATTCCTCCGATCCTTTATCTTTGAGGAACAAGAGCAAAAATCTGAAGCTCTCACAGTGGGAGCATTCAAATCTTTTGTTCAAAGCGAGATTCAAGCGAGTAAAGAGTGGAAAAATACTTGCCAATTTCTTCATAACTCTCTTTATGCCTCAATGGCTTGGAATGTCGTGGCTGGTGCTGGTGTTATTTCTAGAATTGATCCGCGTATCATTATAGTCAAATTACTTAGAAATTACAAACAATTGACTTGTCCTTTTTAGGAAAATGCTGCGTTCTCATCCCGTCACGTTATCGTTTAGATAGCGCTCGGTCTTCGGCCTGGCCTTTTCTAAAAATTCCTACGTTCTTCCCTGTAATTTCTAAGTAATTTGACTGTACTCCTATTGATATCGCCGTCCATTATGGTGGTCATCGATATCTTCTTCACACCATTACTGCTCTAACAGTATTGCCGCATGCCTTGCACGCTGTGCCAGCCACACTCATTTCCTATGGAATTAATCGTGTAGCTGAGTCATGGCTTCACTTGCCGCAGCGTCCTGTGCCTTCTCCTATTCAGCCCTAGCCAAAGCAAGAAACTCTTGAAGGGAGCAGGTGCCGCTCATAATGCCTTTCAGTTGTACTGGATGATCATTGAGTGTTACTTGCACTTCAAAATAATGGTTCTGTTTTTCATAAAGAGCAATATTGAGATCAGATGCATAGTGAGGTATTTCCTTGATGGGAACGTGCATCGCATTTAAGAGACTCATGATGGTGCTATCATGAGCAGAATAGAGCGCATATTTTAAAGCAGATTTTTTTTCTGCTGCTTGTTCTAAACGATCAGAAATTTCTGACAGTAGATTTTTTCCTGAGTGGTCGCTGGTCGCAATCGATTTTTTAAAAATAATCTCATCAGCTTTAAGGATAGTATTAACATCTGTATTGCTGAGTCCTTTAGGCATTGCAATATGTTTTAATTGATAAATGCGTAAAGCATCACCGAGTCGTTCGACAGCAAGAAGATCATGGATGGAAAGTCCTGTTGCTTCGCTCCATGCAGCAAAGTGTGTTTTCAATTCATTTTCTTTTTCTTGGCATTCAGGAATGGCCTTGATCGATTGTTTGATGTCTTCTTTGCTATTATGAGAAATGAGTAGAGTATCGTGATTTTGAGGTGCCGTATGAATAGGAATTGGCTGAAAACCATATGGCAGCGCAAACCAATTCATTAAGAATGTAGGATGAAGAAAAGGACCGGTTCCAGGAGGATAGAGTCCCATTAAAACACACTCAGCGCTCATGAGAGTCCGATCAACGTCGGTGGACCGCACATAAAGGGTTCCAGCTTGATAAATACGAGGTAGTAATTTTTCTTGATCGATATAACGATGCTGGAATTTCTGTCCCAGCTCATATTCTTGGTGCATCCCTAAAGGAGTCAGTTGTCCAAGCCCTTCTGGCCAGTGGTGTGGGGCTTTTGGTATTGCAATAATAGGAGTGCGGTCTCCATGACGAATGAGATCGACTGCAAAGATGAGTTTTTTCTTTTCTTGTGGATGCTCTGCTCGTGCTACTCGGGAACCAATGAGCGCGCTAATCAGGAGTAAAAAAAGGAGTGTTTTAGTTTTCATATTTAAAATTGCGATCACTGTCAGTTCATTTCAGAAAAGAATTAACCACAAAGAACACATAGATTATACAAAGAACACAAAAAAGAATTTTTTTATAAAAAAATTCTAAGTGTTAAAAGCAGAAAACTTTTTCCAATTGCCTACAATTATAGTCAAATTACTTAGAACTTACAAGCAATTGACTTGTCCTTTTTAGGAAAAGACTGCGTTCTTATCCCGTCACGTTATCGTTTAGATAGAGCCTGTCCCAGTGATCTGGGATCCTTTATTTAAGGTAGTTTGAGGGCGAA
>JAIEQF010000044.1 GCA_019747895.1 Chthoniobacterales bacterium | reverse complement strand
CGTTGCTTATGCCCATCTTTTTTCAACCCTCAAACCCTCTTAAAATCTAGCTCCAAACTCGCTTGGACAGAGTCTAACATAGGTGCAAGAGAAGATGAGGTTGATCATAGCACCATCAAAGATTCTCAAGGCGATGAGGTGGAAAAGTTGCTTAAAAAAACAGATCCAGAAGTTTTAGCTCAGTTAAGAAGTGCTCAAGTTAGGAACGCATTGCTAGAAAAAATGAAGCAATATCAAACAGAAGCAACTGCACAAGAAATTATTTTGGTAGATGATTTTAGTGAAAAAAGGGAGGTGGTAGAAGAAAGTTCATGGGTCTGGGAGTGGTTAAGAGAACACATGGATAATGCTCTGGCAGTCAACAATCATTCTCTATTTTTAGAAGATGTCAGGATAGCAGAGAGCTTTCACTCTTTGGTGAATAAAAAGAAAGCGCTTGCAACAGAGATGCTCGGTTTTTCTCCCAAGACAGCCTTTGATTTTCAAAGAGGTTTTACCAGGGCATTGCCAGAATGGAAAGAGGCTTTTCCGAAATATGTGAGCTGTGCAAGAAGAAGGGCTTATATCGGAACGGTATTCTTCGGATCTGTTGAGAATTACTTTCCATTTAATTTAGAAGAAGAAGAGGATTCGGCAGAAGATTCAATGTTTGCGAAGCAAGAAGCTGAACTCTTTTTTCAGAAAACTGGATATCTTATTGAAAAAGCTCGGACTGCCAGTAATCCAGTTCTAAGTGAAGATACGATTCGTGCTACAAATGCAGAATACGATTTACAGAATGCAAGAATCGATCAGCAAATAGAACAACTACGTCAGACTCGAGTGCGTTCAAAAGAGTTTCAAGAGCATCAGCAGTTTTTAGTGTCGCTGCATAACGATTTGCAGATATTCAGTGGAACATCTGGTTTGAGAGCTCCCTTTGATGCGATCCAGAAGCGCGCAGCTGAAAGGTTGCTTCAAGAGCATTCTTCTGTAACGCTCGAGACATTTGTTAACAGCCAAGCAAACTCCTCGGCGGATGTGCCATCAAAATGGAAAACTCAGCAAAAAGATTATGATGCTTTCCAACAAAAGGTTAATGAGGCTTGTGATGCTCATTTGACTGGGAACACGGCAACGAAGGATTCCAAATTGCGAGAAGCACATTCTCTAGATGCGCTTTCTCAACTTCGCTTTGATGCAACTCCAGGATTAGATTCCATGCGGGAGAAACTGATGGCAGCTTATGAAAAAATTATTTCATTCAGCTCCTTTGAGCGGTCGAAAAATTTTGAATGTTTTGGATATTGTACCCCTTGGTCTTTCGGTCCTGCAACACGAGAAATATATGAGGGATTTTTGAAGTTGGCAGGGGAAGCAGTTCAGGCTCTCGGTGAAGGAAGGACGCAAGCTGTTGACGCCAGCACTCCTTTACTTGAGAAACATAAAGTTTTTCTAACTAACTCATCCCTGAATAATAGGCCAAAGCCACTATTACTGCGAGCAGAGGCGAGAGTCCTTAGTATAAAAATGAAAACAGAGCCAGCAATGAGACAGATTGTGGACGAAGAGATAGCTTCCTTTCCTTGGAACTTTGAGAAACCTTACCATGAAAATTTGGAGAATCTTCAGCGCATCCAAGCGGAGGGCAACCTGGAAACAGCTAAGGCTGAGAAGTTGCAGGCGCTGAAAAATAAGTTAGCAAGTGAAGTCGCCCCGCCACTTTCTTCAAGAAGACCAACATCTCAATTTCCAGTAACTTTTCTCACTGGAGAGGCAAGAGCTAGTGAGCTGAGAAAATTACAAGCCGCAAGTTATCGAACAGTTGTGGTTGTTGAGGCAAACGAGTTGAGTAAACGATTTGGGGAGATTCTTGGTGATAGAAAATTTGATATTGTTAGAAATGTTCAAAATCAGAACAAAGATCCTTTGTTGCGATTGCTGGAAGGTCAAATTAATAAAATACAATCAGCAAGCTCTCGGTCCGAAGATGCTTTCTTGAAAGCTATCGAAGAGACAAAGCTTCTTTACCCTTATGTGGAAAAAAAGATAGAGCTTTGCCGGCGACTCATGGGAATAGATGCGGGTCAATGGTGGTATGAATATAGTGGGAAGATTGAACCTTTTTGGAACACGATGAATGCAGCAACAAAGAGCGTTTTAACGCAACTTGATCAGTTAGCAGCATCACGACTGCTTGCTGAACAAACAATCACTCAAAATAATGACCCCTATTTAACACATGCTCTCGATGAAATCAGAAATGAGGATGAGCGAAAGTTCCAAGATGGTTTGACTGTATTGGGCAGCTCTGAACGTCCATTACAAGAACCTCTACGACAAACTCGAAATCTCTGTTCGAGAATAGCATGGCCGGCGCTTTTTACTGCTTGGAGTTTGGCGGGCTGTTACTTGCTATGGGCTCTCTATTTTTATAATACCTCGCCTTCATAGCAGAGCGATTGGAGATCCTCTGGCAGCGGTGCTTTCCACCGGTCCGTTTTTTCTGGAAGGTTGACTTCAAGGGCACTTGCATGCAAAGCATGACGCGGAAGCCAGAGTTTTTCTTCTAAAGCGGGGGTCCAGCCTTTTTCAATAAAATCAAGATAGTACTCTTCGGAAGGTCCGTAAATTTTATCGCCGACGATCGGATGTCCGAGGTGAGCGAGGTGGACGCGAATTTGATGAGTGCGTCCGGTGCGAGGCCAGCAGCGGATGAGGGAGAGCGGTCCATGTTGAGGATGCTGCCACCGTTTCTCAACTTGGAAGTCGGTGATCGCTGGAGCTCCTCTTGGATGAACAGCTCGTTGGAGCCAGACCTTCGTGGGAACTACTTCGCCCTTTCTTAGTAAGGGAGCATCGATGGTTCCTTGATCTTCCTTGGGCCAACCAATAACAATCGCTTGATATTTTTTTTTAAAAGCGCCGCGTTCTAAAGCCATCGCATAAGTTCGTGCTGCTGCGTGATGTTTGGCAACAAGAATAATGCCGCTGGTCTCACGATCGAGGCGATGAATCAAAGAAACTTGGCCGCCGTTGATTGTTTCAAAAGCGAGTAGATCTTTTAATTGATCCCAAAGAGTGATGGGACCGCCTGGCTTGGTTGGATGGACAAGCAGGTGCGGCGGTTTGTTGATCACTAAAAGATCAGGAGTCTCGTCGATAATTTGGAAGTGTTCTTGATTCACGGCGTAACATAGGGGTCACATAGGGGTCGGTTCCGTTATTTCAATAATTTGGTGCCATAGCAATTATTCATATAACCCAATGAAGTAATTGAAAAATAACGGACCTGGCACCAAGTTAGCGAAATAACGGAACCGACCCCTAAGTGTTGCATAAAAAAATCTTTCCTCCAACACCCTAAACTTCTAAACTTCTGAGCTCTAATTTTTTTATGCAAAAACAACGCACGTTAGCACAATCAGCGAGCCTTACTGGGAGTGCTCTTCATACAGGTAATCATGTTACACTGACTATTCATCCTGCTCCAGCTGGCTACGGCTATAAATTTAAGCGGAGTGATTTGCCTGATGAACCGATCATTGATGCCAAGGTAGAACATGTCAAAACAGTAGAACGTTCTACAACGCTTGTCGAAGGAAACGCCAAGATTCATACGGTTGAGCACATCTTATCCGCCTTAGCAGGCATGGGTGTCGATAATGCGCTCATTGAAATGGATGCCAATGAACCTCCGATCATTGATGGGAGCGCCAAGGCTTATGTGGAGCTCATTCAACAAGCTGGTATTGTTGAATTAGAGGCAGCGCGCTTCTGTTTGGAAGTGAGTGAGCCGCTCTGTTATGAATCGGAAGGGGGCTCCATGATGGCGCTTTTTCCAGGGCCAGGTTTCCGGATTTCTTGTACTCAAGCGGGACCCGATGGACGCTACACGCAATACCTTTCACTGGAGATCACTCCTGAGGTCTATGCTCGAGAGATTGCGTCGGCGAGAACATTTGTTTTTTACGAAGAAGTCAAAGACTTGATGGAGAAAGGACTGATCAAAGGAGGAAGTCTCGAAAATGCCTTGGTGATTCGTGGTGAGTCGGTCTTGAGTAAAGAGCCGTTGCGTTTTCCAGATGAGTTTGTACGACACAAAATTCTCGACATCATTGGTGACTTGGCTCTCGTTGGACGCCCATTGCAAGGGCATGTTGTGGCTATTCGTCCGGGACATGGGCCCAACACGGAGCTCGCTCGTGTGATTGCGAAACGGCATGCAGACTTGTTGGCCATGGCGCCACGTCCTATGACCTCAGCAGCAATGGTCATGGATATTAATGAAATCATGCGCACCTTGCCTCATCGCTATCCGTTTCTCATGGTTGATCGTATTATTGAAATCGATGGAGAAGCAAAAGCGGTTGGCGTCAAGAGCATCACGATCAACGAACCTTATTTTCAAGGTCATTTCCCGGGGCATCCGGTCATGCCGGGAGTCTTGCAAGTTGAAGCCATGGCTCAAGTCGCCAGTATCATCATGATGCGCAAGACGGAAAATTTAGGAAAGATCGGCTACTTTATGAGTGCTGATGAAGTCAAGTTTAGGAAACCTGTTTTTCCAGGAGACATGCTCTTCATCCACGTAGAGATGATGCGGGCTCGTAAGAATATTGGAAAAGCACTCTGTCGTTGTATGGTCAATGGCGAAGTTGTTTCGGAGGGAGTATTAATGTTTGGATTGGTCTCGAAATGAACTTCTTTGAAAATTCTACTGCTGCTGCGAATTGCGGTGTCGCTCCGGTGCTTAAGGCTTCACGTATTTCAATACGCTCAGCCTTTGTGCTCCGTGGCTCCTGGCACTTCATCAGCATCAGCGAATTTTGAAAGAAGTCTATTCTAGTAAGATAAATTATGCTTGATATTCACCCCACCGCCATCATCGATCCCAGCGCCATTATCGGAGCTGGAACTCGCATTGGGCCTTACTGCATCATTGGGGCTGGCGTAGAACTTGGTCCAGATTGTCATTTGCACGGACATGTTACGATCATGGGGTCGACAAAAATTGGGACTCATAATGAATTTTATCCCTACACATCGATTGGGCAACGAACGCAAGATCTGAAATATGTTGGTGAGCCAACTTATTTAGAAATTGGAGATCATAATTGTTTTCGCGAATTTGTGACGGTCAATCGTGCCACAGCCCCTCATGGAAAGACATTTGTTGGAAGCCATGGAAATTTTTTAGCTTATGCTCACATTGCTCATGACTGCATTGTTGGTGACCATGTGATTTTTTCTAATAATGGAACGTTGGCCGGGCATGTGACTGTCGGAGATTATGTCATTATTGGTGGCTTGAGCGCTGTCCATCAATTTTGCCGCATTGGAGAACATGCGATGATTGGTGGTTGCACGAAGATCGTTCAAGATGTCCCGAGCTTTATGATCGCTGATGGAAATCCAGCTGAAATTCGCGGTGTCAATCAAGCGGGGCTGGAGCGTCGTGGGTTTTCGACAGAAGAGATCAAGGCGCTTCGTGAGGCTTATAAAATCATTTATCGAAGCTCTCTTAATACGGCTCAGGCTGTTGAAGCGCTCAAGCATGCTGAATCAAAAACGATTCAGACACTTTTAGAATTTATTACGACAAGTAAACGCGGAATTATTCGATAAGAAGATTCTTATGAAAACTTGCTGTCATGCCTCTACCATTTCTAGTAAGGTTACAGGTGAGCTTGAAGTAGACGATTGGCGGCGGCGTTTTTGGAACGCTTTGTTTTTAAGCTTGCCGCTTTTTTTGCTTTCGATGGGGGCAATGTTGCTTCCAAGAACGCTTCAAGAAGCGCTGATACCCTGGACATCATGGATTCAGTTGCTCTTGACGCTTCCTGTCATCTTTTGGGTAGGTGCCCCGATTTGGAAAAAAGGATTACGTTCTTTTTATCAACGTTCGCTCAATATGTTTTCGCTGATCGTTGTTGGAGTTGGCGGAACTTTTCTTTATAGCAGCTGGCAATTATTCGTTGCATCATCACAACCGAGTCACGATCTCTATTTTGAAGCGGCAGCGATGATCATGTTGTTGGTTTTGTTGGGACAGTTTTTAGAATCGCTTGGACGTAAAAAAGCTGGAACTGCTTTGCAAGAGCTTTTGGAGGCAGTGCCAACGACAGCGATGTTGGTTTTTTTAAATCAAGAAAAAGAAGTTCCTGTCAGCAGCTTGAATCCAGGTGATTTAGTGCGTATTCATCCTGGAGAAAAAATTCCCGTTGATGGAACGCTGGTTGAAGGAAGTTCTTTCATCGATGAGTCACTTCTCACGGGAGAATCGTTACCAGTGGAAAAAGAACAAGGATCTTCTGTTCATGCCGGGACGCTTAATGGGCATGGAAGTTTTGTGATGCGCGTGGATAAAGTGGGCGCGGCAACAGTGCTGGGACAGATGAAAGAAATAGTCCTCATGGCTGAGCAGCATCGTGCTCCGGTGCAAAAGTTGGCTGATCGTCTCGCAGCGAAGATTGTTCCTCTGATTTTTGGTGTCGCATTGTTGACCTTCTTGGGCTGGTACTTACTACATCCCGAGTTGGGTTCTGCCTTCGCACTCGCCCGTTCTTTGTCGGTGCTCATGATTACTTGTCCTTGTGTCTTGGGATTGGCAACGCCGCTGGCGCTGACAGTCGGCATTCGCAGTGCAGCACGCCAAGGAGTGCTGGTGCGTGATCCTGTGGCACTTGAACAGTTAACAGCTGCGACCATGATCGTTTTTGATAAAACGGGAACTTTGACCGAAGGGAAATTTAAAGTCGTTGAATTAAAAAATTTTTCAGCATTGCCAACTTCAGAATGGCTGAGCATCTTGGCTGCTGCTGAACGTGGGAGTGAGCATCCTCTGGGTGCTGCTATCTTGCGTTATGCAGAAGAGCAAGGAGTTGAAAAAAAAGAAGCCTCATTTTTTCAGGCAGCCCCAGGCGGAGGAGTCCGTGCTGTCGTCGAGGGGAGGGAAGTGCTCGTTGGAAATAAAAAGTTTTTGGCGAAAGAAAAAGTAGAATTGAGCGCGTGGGAAGATTTTTTTGAAAATCAAAAAGCAACAATGGTCGCTGTTGCTATCGATCATGTTTTAATCGGTGCCGTGCTCCTGAGTGATCCGATAAAATCAGACGCAGCTGAAGTTGTGCATGCATTGATGGAAGCAGGTCTCAAGGTGGGGATGCTGACGGGCGATCACGAAAACATAGCGTGCCAAGTCGCTCATGAGATTGGAGTGCCAATTTGGAATGCCAACCTCTCGCCTCAAGAGAAAGCAGAGCAAATTCAAAAATGGCAACAGGAGAAAGAAAAAGTAGTCATGATTGGTGACGGCATCAATGATGCTCCAGCATTGAGTGTGGCTGATGTTTCTTTGGCGGTGCATCGAGGCTCTAATCTTGCGAAAGAAACAGCAGGAATTATTTTGATGATGCCATCGTTGAAATCAATTTTGAGTGCACGATCGTTGAGTCATCGAACAATGAGCGTCATCCGCCAAAATTTATTTTTTGCTTTTGCTTACAACTTGCTTGCGGTGCCATTAGCTGCAGGTCTTTTTTATTCTTCGCTCGGCTTGCTCCTCAATCCGATGTGGGCGACAGCTGCGATGAGCCTGAGCTCGTTGTCAGTCGTTGGAAATTCGTTGCGATTAAGGATGGTTGCCAATGTATAGTCAAATTACTTAGAACTTACAAGCAACTGACTTGTCCTTTTTAGGAAAAGACTGCGTTCTCATCCCGTCATGTTATCGTTTAGATAGAGCATGTTCACTAAAGTTGTAGCCGCGCATTGCGGCGTCACTCCGGTGCTCGCGTCCTCGAGTATCAGAATACACTGTGGATCTGTGGTTGAACTCGCTCGCTCCCGCTCGGCTCGCCCTTGCAGGCTGCTTAACAGCAGTCCATCCAGCGGCCGGCCGGCCGGCTGTATTCTCGTTTCTGGCACTGCATCGGCTACAACTTCATTTAAAATGCTCTATAGTCCAAACAGGAAGAAATTCACTGCAAAGATCACAAAGCCGCTCAAGCGGCTAGCAAAGAACACAAAATAAAATTTATTCCCTCTGATAACTATTTTTTAAATTATCTTGAAGGACATAAGCGACGCCTGAAGTTTGCATCACATAGTCTTGATCGAGTGGATGGATTTCATAGTGCCATCCTGCGGGAAGGGAGAGTTTTTTTCCGAGTGAGGCCAAATCAGCTTCGGTCAATTTTGGGTCTACTTGTTGAGAGTAAGTTTGCATCACATAACGTGTTCCTCGAGGAGAGATCAGCTCGTGAAGCGTATTTCCCTTTTTAAATAAATATCGAGTGGTGCGGCTGACTTTATTTTCAGTGTAAGGTTGCGAACTGCCCCGAAGTATTGAAGCAAGGGAGATGGAAACGTCTGCTAAGAAGCGTGCCTGCAAGGTATCAAATGAAACAACGGCGCCAGGGTTGGCAATCGATGTTGTATCCATCAAAAAATAACGTGGTCCATTGAGAATGACGGCACGAGCATGAAATTGACTTTTGATTTTTTGAGGATCTAGTGACTTCCATGCCGCTTCTGGACAATTATTCAAACCAATCGTGTTATAAACATGGCCAGTGAAATTGAAAGGGCCGCCAGTGATAACGATGATTTCTCCGTAACGCGCATTGCGCATATTGTCTCGTTCTTTTACTTGCTGAGCATGAGTTGAGGTGAGGAAAAGAAGTGCAGCAATGATGGCGAGTAGTGAGTGGATGTAGGTTTTCATAGATTGACTCTCTCGCAAATCGAAACAATTTTAAAACAAATTTTTTTTCATTGCTGTCCAAGATAAGACGCCAATTATTTATTAAAGATGGTATAACTAATTTTTCGACAAAATATTTTTTGTTGAAATAACAACTTGATCAGCAGCATCGCTAACGTGGTGCTGCTGGTTTTTTTAAACGTAGTTTTTTCTAGTTTCACTCTTGGAAGAAATCAGCTAGAGTCGCGCGATGAATATTCCCAGCGATTTGCTCTATGCCAAAACTCACGAATGGATTCGCCGCGACGCATCTGATGCAGCGCTTGTCACGGTTGGAATTACAGATCATGCTCAAGCCGAGCTGACTGATATTGTTTATGTTGAGCTCCCAAAAATTGGAGCAACTTTGACCGCAGCCTCTCCAGCAGCCGTTGTGGAGTCGGTTAAAGCTGCCAGTGACATCTATGCACCTCTTTCTGGAACGGTGACCGAGGTGAATGAAAATTTAACTAGCAACCCAGCGCTTCTCAACACGGATGCTTTTGGAGAAGGATGGATGTTTAAAATGAAATTGAGCACGCCGAGTGAAGTGGAATCTCTCCTTTCGCCGGAAGCCTACAAAGTCCAGATTACCTCCTAGCAGATTTTATTATGAGCAGCTCTGGATCCTCTATTGCTCCATCATCCGTTTTTCAATTCGGCCGTTTTTCTCGACGCCATCTTGGGGTAGGTCCAGATGCCATTACGGAGATGCTCGAGACGCTTGATTGTACAAGCCTAGAGCAGCTCATCGAAGAAACAGTTCCCGCATCTTTGCGTTTAAAAAATTCTTTAACGCTTCCTGCAGCAGCAACTGAAGAAGAGGCTTTGGAAGAGCTTCGAGAGTTAGCATTGCGGAATCAACTTTGTCCCACCTACCTTGGTATGGGGTATCATGGCACACACCTTCCCGCTGTGATTCGTCGGAATATTCTTGAAAATCCAGGTTGGTACACGGCCTACACTCCTTATCAGGCTGAAATTTCTCAAGGACGTCTGGAAGCGCTTCTGAATTTTCAGACGATGATTACGGATTTGACGGCGCTCGACGTCGCTAATGCCTCGATGCTGGATGAGGCAACAGCCGCTGCCGAAGCGATGGCCCTCTGCTACGATTTAAAAAAAATTCCTACATTTTTTGTCGATAGTCATTGTCATCCTCAGACGATCGCGTTGCTCAAGACTCGTTCAGAGCCCCTTGGTATCAAGCTGATCGTGGGAAGCATCAGTGAGTTTCCTTCTGCAGAAAAATCGATTTGTGGTTCCTTGCTTCAATATCCTGCAACTGATGGAACTATCATTGATCCGACAACATTCATTGAGCGGACACACGCAGCTGGTGGTTTGTCGGTTGTCGCTTGCGATCCGCTTGCCATGACCTTGCTGAAGCCTCCAGGAGAATGTGGCGCTGATGTGGCGATTGGATCGACGCAGCGTTTTGGAATTCCTCTTGGATATGGCGGTCCGCATGCTGCTTTCATGGCCGTGAAGGATGAATTGAAACGACGACTTCCAGGACGCCTCATTGGTGTTTCTAAAGACGCTGAAGGAAATCCAGGACTGCGCCTCACGTTGCAGACCCGGGAGCAACACATTCGTCGAGAAAAAGCGACGAGTAACATTTGTACCGCTCAAGTGCTCTTAGCAGTGATGGCCTCGATGTATGCCATTTATCATGGTCCTGGGGGGCTGATTCATATTGCTCATCGCATTCACCTCAAAGCGCTCCAGCTAGCTTCTTCTCTGGCACACGCTGGCTGGCATGTTGTTGGGAGGCCTTTTTTTGATACGATTAAAATTCAGTTGACTGAGGAACAAGCTGTTTTGTTAAAAGAACGAGCTCATCAGCATAAAATTAACCTGCGTTTTCTTAAGAGTGATGCAGCGGTCACGATCACATTAGATGAAACAACCGTATCACTGGATCCCTTGTTAAAAATTTTTGGAGCAACTGATGCTCATCATGGTGCTCATCCAATGCATTGGCAGCTTCCTGAAAAGTTGCGGCGTACAACGAAGTTCTTAACACATTCTGTTTTCAATCGCTATCACACCGAGACGGAGATGCTCCGATATTTGCGGCGTTTGGAGGCAAAAGATTTGTCGCTCACGACCTCGATGATTCCTCTTGGTTCGTGCACGATGAAGCTCAATGCAACCTCAGAAATGTTGCCGGTAACTTGGGAACATCTTTCCAACGTGCATCCTTTTGTGCCGGTGGACCAAGCTCAAGGTTATCAAGAAATATTTTCTCAATTAGAGCGGTGGCTTTCTGAGATTACGGGTTTTCATGCTGTCTCCTTGCAACCCAATGCAGGCTCTCAGGGCGAGTATGCAGGGCTTCTCGTCATTCGAGCTTATCACCATAGCCATGGCCAAGCGCATCGCAACGTCTGTCTCATTCCTCACTCTGCTCACGGAACGAACCCAGCGAGTGCAGCAATGGCAGGTATGGAAATTATTGGGGTTGCTTGCGATGAAGAGGGAAACATTGACCTTATCGATTTTAAAGCAAAGGTAGCCGCTCATCGTGATCGCCTCGCAGCACTGATGGTGACTTATCCTTCGACCCATGGCGTTTTTGAATCTTCCATCAAAGAGCTTTGTGCTCTTGTGCATCAAGCAGGGGGACAGGTCTACATGGATGGAGCTAACATGAATGCGCAAGTTGGGATCTGTCGTCCGGGCGATCTTGGTGCAGACGTTTGTCATCTTAACTTGCATAAAACTTTTTGTATTCCTCATGGTGGTGGTGGACCTGGTGTGGGACCGATCGGTGTGGCGAAGCACTTGGCACCTTATTTGCCAGGGCATTCAATCATTCCAACAGGAGGAAGTCATGCCACTGGAGAAGTGAGTGCTGCTCCGTGGGGAAGTGCGAGCATTTGCATTATCAGCTGGATGTACATTCGCATGATGGGAGCGGATGGATTAAAAATGGCAACTCAAGTTGCGATTCTTAATGCTAACTACATTGCAAAGCGTCTCGAAAATTACTATCCCGTTCTTTATCGTGGCGAGCAGAGACGCGTTGCCCATGAATGTATTCTTGATGTTCGGGAGTGGAAACAACGTGCTGGCATTGAAGTGGAAGATATCGCAAAACGTCTCATGGATTATGGATTCCATGCGCCAACGATGAGCTGGCCTGTCCCTGGAACCCTCATGGTAGAGCCAACGGAGAGCGAGTCAAAAGAAGAGCTCGATCGTTTTTGTGATGCGATGATTGCGATCCATGGAGAATTATTAGCGATTGAAGAAGGGCGACTCGACCGCGTTGACAATCCTTTGAAACGGGCCCCTCATACCGCCCATGCAGTAGTTGCTGCAACCTGGGATCGTGGTTATTCTCGCGAACAAGCAGCTTATCCAGCTCCATGGTTGCGGCAGCACAAGTTCTGGCCAAGTGTCGCGCGAGTTGACAATGTCTATGGCGATCGGAATCTTTTCTGTTCTTGTCCTGTGGTTGAGGATTAGAACGAACGGATAGTAAAATTACTTAGAAAATACAATAAAAATGAGGTAAGATTGAAAGATGTATTACTATCCTGAAGCGTTAAGAA
>JAIEQF010000006.1 GCA_019747895.1 Chthoniobacterales bacterium | reverse complement strand
GCTACCAAATTGAGTGCAGAAGCTCAGTTGAAAGCTATTGAAGCAGAGGAGAGCGGAAAGCCAGAGCTTGCTGGGCGCTATCGAGGAGCTGCTGCAAAATTTGAAGAAGCTGTAGCCCTCCATATGCAGGCGCTCCAAGCTGAGGCGCAAGGAAAAACTAATCAAGGGATCGTATTAAATAATGCAGGTTATGCTACCAAATTGAGTGCAGAAGCTCAGTTGAAAGCTATTGAAGCAGAGGAGAGCGGAAAGCCAGAGCTTGCTGGGCGGTATCGAGGAACTGCTGCAAAATTTGAAGAAGCTGTAGCCCTCTATATGCAGGCGCTCCAAGCTGAGGCGCAAGGAAAAACTAATCAAGGGATCGCATTAAATAATGTAGGTTATGCTACCCGCTCGAGTGCAGAAGTTCAGTTGAAAGCTATTGAAGCAGAGGAGATCGGAAAGCCAGAGCTTGCTGGGCGCTATCGAGGAGTTGCTGCAAAATTTGAAGAAGCTTTAGCCCTCCGTATGCAGGAGCTCCAAGCTAAGGCGCAAGGAAAAACTAAGCAAGGGATCGTATTAAATAATGCAGGTTATCCTACCCGCTCGAGTGCAGAAGCTCAGTTGAAAGCTATTGAAGTAGAGGAGAGCGGAAAGCCAGAGCTTGCTGGGCGGTATCGAGGAGCTGCTGCAAAATTTGAAGAAGCTGTAGCCCTCTATATGCAGGCGCTCCAAGCTGAGGCGCAAGGTAAAACTCAGCAAGGGATTTTATTAGGTAATGCAGGTTATGCTACCCGCTCGAGTGCAGGAGCTCAGTTGAAAGCGGCTGAAGCATATAAAAATGGAAAGCTGGCAATTGCTCGAAGCTATGAAGGAGTTGCCAAAATATACCAAGAGGCTGCAAAATTATCTAATACTGCTACTCTACTAGGAAATACGATTGATTCCCAAAATTTGAGTAACAGAGCCTCCGCGATAATGAGAATTGCTGATGATCAGCTTGCCGAGCTTGAGCGTTCTTAGCGGGGAAATGTTTTTCCGGCGATTAAAAAAGAAACGGGATGGTCAGCAAGGTTTCCTGTTTGGATCAAATGGAGCAAGAGTAAAAGGGAAGCGATAGCATCGGAGAGTGCCTCATGCCATCGAAAGTTCGGATGAAGTGTACGAAGTTCTTGGGTGAGGTTGCAATGTTCAATCACATCTGACAGTGAGTAGGAGGACAACCCAGGAAAAAATTGGCGACTCAATGTCAGTGTGTCAATCCAAGGGCCGAAGCCGTGCATGGGAAATGCCCGTAGAAAGCGGCGCTCTGTGCCATGACCATGAGCAACCAGACATCGGCCTTGCAACCGCCGCTGCAATTCAGGCCAGAGTTCTAGTAGGGAAGGAGCCTCTTGTAAATCGGTGGGAGTAATGCCATGAATTTTTTTGGCGACTTTGGTGATCCCGGAATTTGTTTTTAAGTATGAAGAAAAAAAGGAAGTCGAATCAAGTTGTAACGATTTCATTTCTGCGAGTCCAATTTGAATCGGGACACCAGCCTCTCCTGCAGATTCCCCGCTCGATTCGAAGTCGATGGCGACGAGGGAAGCATTTTTAAAAAGCGGAATCATAAAAAAATCTTCTTTCCCTACGCGCTGCGCAGCAGCTTCTCCGTTGTCTTCCAATCAAGGCAAGGATCGGTGATCGACATGCCATACTTCAATTGGGAAGGATCAGCAGGAAGTTCTTGTTGACCTTGTTCCAAATAACTTTCGATCATCGCTCCGATAATTTCTCGGCACCCTGCTTTGCGTTGTGCTAGCAGGCTCTCCCAGACGAGCTGTTGGCCTGTAGGGTCTTTACCGCTGTTGGCATGGCTACAATCGACAATCATCGCCGTTGGAACTTCAGCAGCTTCGAGTTGTCGGATCGCTTCGGTGATTTGATGAGGGTGATAATTCGTTCCATGACGGCCTCCGCGCAGCACCAAATGACTCTCTTCATTTCCCATCGTCTTCACAATGCTGGTCATTCCATCATGATCAATCCCCAAGAAGCTGTGAGGGACACGCGAAGAGCGCATCGCATCGATCGCTGTTTGGATCGTGCCATCCGTTCCATTTTTAAATCCGACTGGCATCGAGAGACCGCTTGCCATTTCGCGATGGGTTTGAGATTCGGTAGTGCGAGCTCCAATCGCTGACCAGCTGATCAAATCGGCGATGTATTGAGGTACGATGGGATCTAAAAATTCAGTGGCCGCTGGCAAGCCAAGAGCAGCGACGTCGAGTAACAATTGTCGCGCAAGGACAATCCCGTGAGCCATATCGCCGGAGTCGTCAAGATGAGGATCGCTCACGAGTCCTTTCCAGCCAATTGTCGTCCGTGGCTTTTCAAAATAGACACGCATGACAATAAAGAGCCGATCGCTGAGTTCCTTTGCTAACGTTGCTAAACGACGTGCATAATCAAGCGCTGAGAGAGGATCATGAATCGAGCAGGGGCCGACAATCACAAGGAGACGAGGATCTTGACCGCGAAGAATTTTACAAATCGTTTTGCGATGTTCGAGGACTTGATTTAAAAGCAACGGAGAAGCAGGAGCTCCTTCTTTTACCGTGCGTGGTGTAATGAGGCGCACAATGTCATGAATCCGTTTGTTTTCAACATGCGGTAGAATATCTGCTAGAGAGAATGTGTTAGAAAAATTAGTCACAAAAAGCAAACAGCAGAATAGCCACAAAAGAGCACAAAGAACACAAAAGAAATTTTCTGAGCAGGCTTCTTTTTTTGTGTTCTTTATGTTCTTTTGTCGCTATTCCTTTTTTTAATCATTAACAAAATTCTTATGCCTTCTTTTGATATTGTCTCCGAAATAGAACGAATGGAAATTGAGAACGCCGTGAATCAAGCGCGCAAAGAGCTTGTGAATCGATTCGATTTTAAAGGAAGTAAAGCGGCTATTGAACAGCCCAAGCCCGAAACCATCATCCTGACAGCAGAAGACAATCATCGGCTCAAGAGTTTGAATGAAATCATGATTGGTAAATTAGCGAAACGAAATGTTGATCTTCGCAACGTGGACCAAAAGAAAGCCGATATTTCTCCTCTCGGCCACGCTCGCCAAGAGCTTGTCATCACTCAAGGAATTGAAGGCGCCAAGGCAAAAGAAATCGTTGCTGCCATCAAAGGCGAAAAGTTTAAAGTGCAGTCAGCATTGCAAGAACGGCACATTCGCGTGACCGGTACTAAGCGCGATGAGCTGCAAGAAGTGATTGGGTTTGTGAAGGGGAAGGATTTTGGGGTTTCCCTCAGCTTTAAAAATTTTCGCGAATAAAACTGGCTCATAAATTCTACTGCTGTCGCGAATAGCTGCGTCGCGTCGGTGCTCACGACATCGAGTATTGACTATACACTCAGTCGCTGTGTGCCGCCGCTCCTTGCTCTTCATCCACATCAGCGAATTTCTAAGGCAGTTTTTGCTGTAGCCTGTAACCTGTACCGCTGTCTTACTTCACACCGAACAACCTGCGCTTATGGATCAGCTCTACCACCTCCGGCGGCACCATCTGTTTCCAAGTTTCATCTTTCTTTTTAATTTTGTTGAGAACGGTGAGGGATTGGATGCCAAGGTACTCTTGATGGCAGTTGTTCACCGGAATGATGAAATGATTACGCAATAAATATTCGTAGAGTTCTTTGAGATGAGGTTGAACGGGGAAGGCATTAGCTTCTAAGAGATTTCCTTTTTCATCTAGCGTCGGATAGACGTAGAGCTGAACTCCTTTTTTGAAGAGGCGTCCCAAACCTTCTAAAATTCCGCCTTCCAGGTTGGTGTAATATTTTTCATCAAAAATTTCGTAGAGGCTTGGCATGCCGAGTGGAAGTCCGATGCTCTTGGTTGTGTAGCGCGTGAGGTATTGAATGAGGCGATAAAACTCTCCGTAATTCGAGATCAAGACCGTGCGATTTAAGGCACTCAACATGTCAACGCGATCCATGAAGTCCTTGTGATCGAGTTTTCCTTCGCGTAACAAATTTGACATGGTGATCTCCATGAGAATTTCAGGTTGTTCTGCGGCCAGTTGTTCTTCTTTTAAAAACATTTTCAAGGAACAATCGAGCATGTCATTTGCAAGGAGCGTGACGGGGCGAAAGCTGCCACGTTCGACGAGGAGTGGCTTGTTGTGAAATTTATCAGCAGCCTGAATCACATCACCATCAGCATTGAAGAGGACGGCATTCGCAATCCCTTGAGTCACAAGTTCGAGGCACATGATGCGGTTGTCGAGCATTTTGAATTCAGGTCCCGAAAAACGGATCATATCAATTTCTACGCGCCATGGAGGTAAGTCATCAACAAGCGCTCCGATAAAAGCTCTTGGATCTTTTCGTAAATAAAATGCACCATGAATGAGATTCACGCCGACGGTTCCCAGCGCTTCTTGTTGATCAATATTTTCCTGATCCAGTAAGCGAATGTGAAGAATGATTTCGTTTGGTTCTCCCAGTGGTGTTGTTTGAAAACGAATTCCCATCCATCCGTGGGATTCATTTTGTGTTTTGTAAGAGCGGGCTGCAACCGTATCAGCAAAAGCAAAGAAGCAACGCGAAGAGCCGCTCTTGGCGCTTAGGCGCTCGAGTAGCAATTGATACTCATGATCCAACATTGTTCCTAACCGCTCGCGACTGACGTAACGTCCGCAATGGCCATAGATCGCGTCAGAAAAAGCCATGTCATAAGCTGAGATCGTTTTGGCTACGGTACCTGCTGCTGCGCCCACGTGAAAAAAACGGCGAGCGACCTCTTGGCCTGCTCCAATTTCAGCGAAGGTGCCATAGATGGCTGGATCCAAATTAATTTGGAAGGCTTTTTTGTCTGCTTTGAGGTCGAAGGGGTGGTGCATGGGAGCAGGGGTACAGGGAACAGGTTACAGGTTATTTTTCAATTTGTTTTTGAGATTATCGAATGAGCCGTTGCTAAAAATGACAATCACATCGCCGGGCTTTGCTAATGATTGCACGCGAGTAATAATTTGATCGGTCGCTGGCTCGTAGAAAGCAGGCTTTCCAGTCGCTGCAATATCCGCGACGAGCTGCTCGGGATGAAGACGCTCTTCATCGTTGAGTTGAGTAGCTCGAGCAACAGCACCAATAATCACGCCAGCAGCTTGAGAAAAAGCCTCAGGTAAGACATTTTGAAAAACAGCTCGGCGAGAGGTGTTGCTGCGAGGCTCAAAGAGAGCCCAAAGGCGAGCATGAGGATAGTGAGCATGAAGACCAGCAAGCGTTTCGCGGATGGCGGTTGGGTGATGACCAAAATCATCAATGATCGTGATGCCGTTGATAATGCCTATCACTTCTTGCCGGCGCTTGATGCCTTGAAATTTTAAAAGTGCTTCTCGAATCGTTGCGAGCGGAATGCCGTAAAAATGAGCTGCTGAGGCTGCCATTGCTCCATTATGAATGTTGTATTCGCCGTTCATCGTGAGTTCAAATTTTTCTCCGAGCAATTCGAAACCGGCGCGGCCTTCCTCTTGCCATGGAGCAAGAATGCGATGGCCGCAATTTTCGGAGAAGCCAACTTCGACAACGGGTGCTGGTGCATCTTGAGCGACATCGCGACTGTTGGCATCATCTCCGTTGATCAAAATCATGCCTTCGGAAGGAACTACTTTCAAAAGCCGTCGAAAGCTGAGCTTGATTTCATCAAGGTTAGCGAAGATGTCAGCATGATCAAACTCGATGTTGTTGATGATGACGAGCTCTGGCAAGTAGTGCAGAAATTTGGAACGCTTGTCAAAAAAAGCGGTGTCGTATTCATCGCCTTCAAGGATCACGTGATGTGATTCTGAGCGATCGCGGAAGCAGGCTCCTTGGCCGAGGTTATTGGGAATGCCACCGATCAAGTACGACGGATTTTTTTTAGCAAATTCAAAAATCCAAGCGAGCATTGATGAAGTTGTCGTTTTTCCATGTGTTCCGGTCACTACGAGATTGTGGCGGCCTTGCAGGAAGTGCGTGCGGAGTAATTCTGGCAGCGAGATGTAAGGGAGGCGGCGATTTAAGATCGCTTCGACTTCTGGATTGCCGCGTGAGAGGGCATTGCCAATAACGATGAGGGATTCTTCTTTGGGAAGATTGTCTGATGAAAAACCAACAGCAATCGGAATGTTGCGGCTCGCGAGAAAGTCGGAAATCGGAGGATAAGGAGCTGCGTCAGATCCGGTGACGTCCCATCCTTGTTCTTTCATGGCTGCTGCAACGGCTCCCATGGCTGTTCCGCAGATGCCTAGGAAATGAATGCGTCGTGGAGAACTCATTTTAGAAAAATATTATTGGTGATAGTGAAACCTGCATTGAAAAATAATCAGCATATCATTTTCACAGCGATAAACCAATCTATGTTCTTGCGTGATGCGACGAGACCACCATCCCTTGAAATTTGCTTTGAGTGGCTCCGGTTTGCCAATACCAGTAAAAGGATTTCTCATGGCATCTCGAATGAGTTCGTTGACCCTTGCTAAGGTTTTGAGATCATTCTGCTGCCAAAAAAGATAATCATCCCGCCCGCCAGGCAACCATGTTAGTCGCATAATTCGGCCGTTTGCAGTTTGCCGTTTGCGTAATCGATTAATCCTTGATGCATCCGTGCAGCATTAGCTGGAGTTGAGAGGAGATGAAGCGTCTCTGCCATTGAGTCGTATTCAGTTGCTGCCATCAAGACCACAATTCCAGTTCCGTTGCGTGTGATGGTGATTGGATTGCGATCTTTTACCACCTCATCCATAAGGCGAGTGAGTTGATTCCGTGCATCAGTGTAGGTGATGGTTTGCATCGTTCTAATAAAACAAATGAACAGAATTCTGTCCATGTATTAATTTTAGCGCAACTCAATAAACATCCTTGCGATAACGCTTCTCTTTTTTCATCGCGTCGATATAGGCTGCAGCAGCCTCGGGGGAATGTCCCCCTTGTGTGGCGATGATATCGTGAAGTGTTTGGTCTACATCTTTAGCCATGCGAGAGGCATCGCCGCAAACGTAGAAGTAGGCACCTTCTTCGAGCCAAGCATAAAGATCTTTGGCCTGCTCTTGCATCCGATGTTGCACATAAATTTTCTCAGCTTGGTCGCGAGAGAAAGCTGTATCAAATCGATGAAGCGTTCCTTCTTTGTGCCAAGATTCCAATTCTTCTTGGTAAAGAAAATCAGTTTCAGAACGTTGGTCACCAAAAAAAAGCCAATGTTTTCCGCTAGCACCCGTCGCCTTGCGATCGTGCAAGAAAGCGCGAAAGGGGGCGATGCCGGTGCCAGGTCCCACCATGATGATGTCGCGACTGTGATCTTCAGGAAGTCGAAAATGTTTTGCAGAGTGAATGAAGACGGAGACAGGAAGCTCATCAGAAACGCGCTCGGCTAGAAACGTAGAGCAGACGCCCTTGCGAGGACGACCGAGGCTTTCATACTGAACGGTTGCAATTGTGAGGTGAATTTCTTCAGGATGAACTTTGGGAGAGGAAGCAATCGAGTAGAGCCGCGGTTGGAGCTTGCGCAAGAGTTTTACAAATTCTTCTGGTGTGAAGCGAGCGTCTGGATGATCTAAGAGCGGATCAATGACTTCGCGGCCCCAAAGATATTTTTCTAAATGTTCTTTGGCCTCTGGCACAATGTAGGTTGCGAGATGAGAAGCTGAAGCGTCGCGCTCTGCAATAGCGGTGAGAAGCTGTTTCGATGGCTCCGTGATAATGTAGTGACGGAGCAAAGCTTCGCGAATCGGAAGTATTTGAGCGTTGGGATCGGGGACAAATTCGGATCCGTCAAATTTCAGAACGGCGAGTAATTCTTCGACCAGCTTCGGATCGTTGACTGGAAAAACACCGAGTGAGTCTCCAGGCTCATAAACAAGGCCAGAGCCAGCGATGGAGACTTCGTAGTGACGAGTGTCTTTAGCAGAATCGGGACTCGTGAGTTTGCTATTGGTTTTGAGCGTTGCAGGAAAAGGATTTTTGCGAGAATAGGGGGAGGGGCTCGAGGTTGAAGACATAGCAGGTTGCAGGTTATAGGTTGCAGGTTACAGGAGCAAGGCAGAAGGCAGAAGAGGGAGGGCGAATTTTTTCAAATAAAAAGGATCTCTTTATTTTTTTAAAAAAGTTGGTAGAACCATGGGCGACAGTTTGTCCAATCCCCCACGGTTTTTTATATTGTGATTAAGAAAATACTTTTTTTCTTGTTAAGTGCAACAACGTTGTTTGCTGCGAATTCGTTGAATAATGTTACTGTCAGCGAATATAGCAAGTTTCTCAATACTGTCGCTCAAGAGGATTCTTGCACGCTTTATGACCAAAAAATGGGAGAGGAGAGTGGTGTTGCTTCTATTGAACGTTTGGGAAGTCCTGGAAATTACAGCTATCGTTTTAACGAAGAGCAAGCAGAAGAGTCGGTGATGTTCGTGGATCTTCGCTCCGCGATGCGTTTTTGTAACTGGAAAGAAAATGGAGAACAGGAAGATCCGGAAACGACGGAGAATGGAGTCTATGAGTTGGAGGGAGACCAACTGGTTTCGGTGCACATCGATGACACAACTAATTATTTTCTTCCCTCGGAACAGGATGAAAAACTTTCATCGATCGAAGGAGTTTGTTTGAGATTGGGATCGCTCGGTGATCCTGCTTCCTGGCTGCGATCGAATCAAGTGGTCTTCCATTTGAAAGGACGTTTGGAAAATATGGAAGTCTCTCTAAGTCACGAAGAGCCATCTTCCTTAAAACAAGATGCTAAATATGTAGTGGGAACGCTTGCTGGAATTGCTGCCCTGGCGACTTGTTTTAAGTATCGAGATCATTTTTATCCTAGAAGAGTCGGGGATGAACGAATTCCTGGTCGTGGTACTGAGGCGAGGTTGAGAGATATTACTGCCAATGGATCAGCTGGCGGTGGTAAAGGAAATGAACAAAGAAGAGATCCTTCTCAACTTCATGCACGAGAAGGAACCACTACTTCTGCTTCAGCAGGGGTTCCCGAGGAGATCAGGGAGAAACGTTTGCACACAGAAGTTCAACGTTCTATTAATCAACAGATACTTCCGCGGACTCAAGCGGTAGATCTTATTCTTGAATGTCGTATTCCTGGTGAGCTTATTGAGCCTTTTAAAAGCAAGGCAGCTTCGGTGCGAGCGAACGGTGAAAAGTACATCCAGTTTTTCAACAACAATTTCGAAAATATTTTTCAATATCAGGCAAGAACAGATGCTCTCGGAAAGCTCATGGAGCCTTATACAACGAAATTGGAGCAAGCAGTAAAACAACCAACTTCTCCGACGGTGATCGGCAGGATAGCGAGTGTGGTGAGTGATTCTTTAGCTGCAGAACATAAAAACATCATGGCAGCGGCAAACAAATATTGTAGCGACTTTGATGCGAGCTGGGCAAAGGCTCTTGAAGCGACTCAGAAGCAGCATGACTTTTTTACAGAGCTTCAGGTTAAAGGAGATTGGCTTAACACAGCGTTTCCTGATTTAGTCCGAGAGAAAAAAGAAAGCATAAACACTTCTCTTAATGAAGGAGCTGTTGGAGAACTTCGCGCTCTAAGGACCAACTCTATCAAAAAGTTTTTTGAACAAACTTTTAGAAAAGAATTTGTAGCTGATCAGCAAGCAATAGAGCGGCGCACTGAAGCAGCAAAAGCCAAGCTTCCTGGATGGTATCAACAATTTGAGGAGCTTCGGTTTTGGAGTCCTGATCAGGCCGAGGGCGCAGCGCAGCATGCTCAAGAGCTTGTGCAGTTAGCCGATCAAGAAACAGCAACATTGATGAATGCTTATGAGGATTGGAAAAAAAAGACAGAACATGTGATCGCAAGAGCGGAACAGCGCTATGATGCGGTGAATCATCAATGGCCTGCAGACCAAGTATCCTCGATGACTGCAGAGCACAAAAAACTTGTCGAGAGTGCCATTGGTTTAGTTCATACGGAACATGAAATTTATCCTTTTTATCCCTCGGAAGAAGAGGAACAACGTTACTACCAACAATGGATTCAAAGGCAGTACGATAAAATTCAGCAAGCGCTGTACAATCAACGTAGTATTCTCTCGCTGACTACCTACACATCGCCCATCAAAGGCACGTTGCCTGAGCATGAAAAAGAAGTTCTTCGTTATTTTTTAAATGGTGTTGACGCTTCTCCTGTTGATTTTATTCGAGCAAAGGCAGCAGCGTTGAGAACAGCTCTCGATCCTGATTTAGGTTCCTCAGACGATTCTGATGATGGTTTCTGATTTGCCTTTTTAGGAAGAACAGGAAGAATAGATTTCTATGAAAAATTTCATTCTTCTTCTCCTGTTGTCGCTGAGCCTTGGGGCTTCCATTTTAAGTGCCGCCGATGCGCCGACGATCACCGTGCGCAAAAGCGATGCAATCAACGTCGCCTTCACGAATTTTAGTGGGAGCGAAGGCGCTGCGGTGACGAAAGTTTTTTCTAATGATCTCGCTCTGGCTGGCTCGCTGCACGTCGAGCCTGTTGGCAAAGCTTCCTTTGTCATCAGCGGCACAGCGGTTGGAGGAACGTTGCAAGGAAAAGTTGTTGATCGTGGCAATTCGATCGTTCTTTCCAAAAGTTACAGCGGTGATCCTCGCACGATGGCTCATCGTTTTTGCAATGACATTGTCGAAACCTTGACGGGGCATCCCGGCATTGCGATGAGCAAGATTGCTTTTGTCAGCACGCGCACTGGTCGCAAAGAAATTGATACGGCTGACTATGATGGTTTCAACGGACGGCAGATCACGCATGATAATGGAATCAGCGTCTCTCCCTCGCTCAGTCCAAGTGGGCACGAGCTCGCTTACACCGGCTATCTCAGTGGTTATGCCGATATCTATTTGATTGATCTCGCGACAGGAGCGCGTCAACGATTGGTGAAATATCCAGGAACGAATTCTGGTCCTCGTTTCTCTCCTGATGGAAATCGTCTCGCTTGCACCCTCAGTAAAGATGGGCATCCTGGGCTTTACATCGTCGGTATTCATGGAGGCTTGCTGCGCCTCACGCGGACGCGTGGAGCTGAATCGTGTGGGACATGGTCTCCCAATGGAGCGGAGTTGATTTATTCTTCCGATGAAAATGGAAGTCCTCAGCTCTATCGTATCAGCGCTGTGGGTGGCTCTGGGCGCTTGGTTTCAACAGGCTTTGGTTATGCTACCGAACCAAACTGGTCGCCGGATGGACAGCATGTCGCTTTCAATGTTCGCTCGGGAGGCGCCTTTGCGGTTGCGGTGCTCGATTTGGGGAGTGGTTCTGCTCGCATCGTGGCTCAAGGCGAGAATCCCGTCTGGGGTCCTGACTCACGGCATCTTCTTTTTAGTACCCACAATGCGCTCGTGCTTTTTGATGTACCGAGTGGGAAGGCAATTCCTGTCGTGAGTGGGCTGGGAGAGGTAACGGAACCAACCTGGTCCCGTTAAAGTCTGTCCAAATGCTACTGCTGTGACGAGGAGCTGTGTCGCGTCGGTGCTCGCGTCATCGAGTATTAGCTATACACTCAGCCGCTGTGCGCCGCCGCTCCTTGCTCCTCATGCACATCAGCGCATTTTGACTAGACTTTAATGTTGTAAGCTCTGTCCAAATGGTACCGCTGTCGCGATGAGCTCCGCTATTTAGATTCTGTCCAAAAAGATGAGTTTTTGTTTTTACAACAGAAGAGTAGTTTTCGTGCAAAGGAAGACCAACG
>JAIEQF010000003.1 GCA_019747895.1 Chthoniobacterales bacterium | reverse complement strand
AAAAAGTAACACACCTTTGAGTAACCACAGTGCCAGCTTTTCAGAGCAGAGTGTTGCACTTCACTTTTGAATCGGCGAGCATAAAAATTTAAATCAAATTTTTTTAATGAAGGGAAAAAATCAAATAAAGCATGAAGTTGATTTTTAAGCCTCATAGCATCAATTTCTTTTTTTTCTTTAGTAATCATTAAATCAACTCCATAGGTGTACAACCAATATATTTTTCTTTGATGATATTGAGGAGCAATGAATATTTTTAATCCAGGAAGAAGAATGCTCATATCAGGCAAATCGCCTTCTAAAACCAGGGTGAGGCAAGATCGTGCTTGCATCGTTGGAATCTTTTTTGAAGATGCAGTCATTGTTTCTATGAATGCATTATTTCCAATACCAGCACACAGAACTATATGTTTTTTTTTTACTTGGAGCATATCATCATTGTGACAAATAAAAGCTTCCTGTAACGCATCATTCACTTTTTGAATTTTTGTTGTGTTGCCAACAAGTAGGGATGAAGCAAGACTGTTAGATAAAGATTCTATCAGCTGCTGGCCACTAAACAAAATGTGTAGAAATTTATAAAAAGAATGACCTTTGCTTTCATTGTGGTTTAGGTCGGGCCTTTTTACCTTCCTTCTCCACTCATTTTAAAGCTTAACTACTGGTCCAGTTTTTGGGGTCCACTTCTCTATTCTGCAAACGCTTCAATAAAACGTTGGGTGCGACTTCCTGAGAAAACACCGTGATGCATGGCGTTAGGAAGGAAAGCAAATCCCAATTCTGCTTCGGGAATGGCAAAGGCAGTGGCTCCGCCAGCCCCTGGATGGCCGAAGGAACGTGAGCTCGGGAAGATATTCAGATTTCCACTCATCATGAATCCAGCTGAAAAAATTGTTTCCTTCAAAAAGACGCGATCTTGTCCTGAAGTCATGGGGGTTTCCATCCAGCGACGTGTGGTTGAGTTGAAGTAACGAGTGTCGTCTTGCGTTGCTAAGAGCGAATAAAATTTCGCGAGGGCATCAGCGGTGCTGATCGCGCCTGAGGAGATGATAGAGGCTTGACGCAATGCTGGTTGGTTCATCGCCAAGGTTGAAAAATTTCCTCCTGGTTCCATGAACGCGCGTCGTGTCAGCGATGAAGGGTCTGCATAAGCAGTTCCAAAGTCACTCGGAGGCGGTGCGGTTTTGGCAGGAATGACATCAGCTGTTTTAGAAAGCAATGATTCAGGAATGCCAAACCAAAGATTGAGCTCTAGAGGATCTGCAAATTGAGTGCGCCAGTAATTGGAAAGTGAAGTTGCGCCAGTAATTCGCCGCAGTAATTCATCAATCAGAAATCCAAAGGTCCGTGCGCCATAGCCATGGCTAGAACTCTCCCTAAACTCTACTGCTGGTGCGACAGGTTGCGTCGCGCCGGTGCTCGCGCCCGCGAGTCTCGCCCTTACGGGCTGCCTAACGGCAGTTGATCCAGCGGCTGCCACGCCGCATGTATGTAACGATACACTCAGCCGCTGTGCGCCGTCGGCTTCTTGCCTCTCATCGCCAGCAGCGAGTTTTGAAAAAGGTCTATCATTAGACCAGTTGGGAGGCTGCGCTGCGAGTGCTTGAACAATGGCTTCGTGGTCAGTGAGTGATAATCCTTTTTGATCTAAGGCAGCTAGTCCAGCGCGATGAGAAAGGAGTTGGTCGATCGTGATCTTTTCTTTTCCTGCCTGTGCGAACTCAGGCCAGAATTCAGCAACACGTCTGTTCAAAGAAATTTGCTTTTCCTGCAACGCATGAAGCAAGCAGGCAGCAGCGACTCCTTTTCCCGCTGACCAAATTAGCGTGATGGTATCGGCTTCCCATGGCTGTGTGGAGGCAGCATCCTTCCAGCCGCCATAGAGGGAAAGAATTTTTTCTCCTCGATGATAAAGGGCGAGAGAGGCACCACCAAACAGTTCTTCCTTAAGCGTTTTTTGAAAAACCGTTATGAGTTGTTCTCTCAGTTTTTGAAATGGATCGGTCATGGGATTGAAAAACCAGTGTTCATGTTCGCTGAGGGAGATGAAGGGCAAGGAGTCGCCGGCGCACAGCAACTGAGTGTATAGATCATACTCGAAGGCGCGGGCATCGGCGCGACGATGCCCTTCGCTTCCTCAGTAGAACATCAACACTAGTTTTAAGCGACTGTTACTTCAGGGCAGAGGTAAACATCTTGAACCGCATGCAACAACTTGATGCCTTCTTCCATCGGGCGTTGGAAGGCTTTGCGGCCGGAGATGAGGCCGGTGCCGCCAGCGCGTTTGTTAATGACAGCAGTTCTCACTGCTTCAGCAAAATCATGCTCGCCAGAAGCGCCGCCGCTGTTAATCAAGCCGGCACGTCCCATATAACTATTAGCCACTTGGTAACGGCAGAGGTCAATCGGATGATCGGTCGTCAACTGCGTGTAGATGCGCTCATCAAGTTTTCCATAGCTGGAATTTCCACTGTTGAGTGCTTTATATCCACCGTTATTTTCGGGCAGCTTTTGTTTAACGATGTCGGCTTCGATCGTCACGCCAAGGTGATTGGCCTGGCCTGTGAGATCAGCAGAGAGATGATAATCTTTATCTTTCTTGAAAGCAGGATTGCGCAAGTAGCACCAAAGCACCGTGGCCAGACCGAGCTGGTGGGCATAACGAAAGGCTTCGGCCACTTCGACGATTTCATGACCTGAATCTTCAGAGCCAAAATAAATGGTAGCGCCAACAGCAGCAGCCCCCATGTCGTAGGCTTCTTCAACGCCACCAAACATAATTTCTTTAAATTGGTTGGGGTAAGTGAGGAGCTCATTGTGATTGAGTTTTACCAAAAATGGAATGTGGTGAGCATATTTACGAGCCACAGATCCGAGGACGCCAAAAGTTGAGGCGACCGCATTGCAACCCCCTTCGATAGCGAGTTTGACAATATTTTCTGGATCAAAATAGATCGGGTTTTTGGCGAAGCTAGCTCCTGCCGAGTGCTCCACACCTTGATCTACAGGAAGGATCGACATATAGCCAGTGCCACCGAGACGGCCATGACTATACATCCGTTGAAGGTTGCCTAAGACACGAGGATTGCGATCGGTTTGAGAAAAAATGCGGTCGACAAAATCAGGTCCGGGCAAGTGAAGCAATTTTTTATCAATCGTGGTGCACTTGTGATCCAGAAGAGAAGAGGCTTCCGTGCCGAGTTGTTGTTGGATGGAGTCGATCATGAGAGAAGGTTACAGGTTGCAGGTTGCAGGTTACAGAAAAAAATCAGGCTTTTCTTTTTATTTTTTCAATAGGATGCTGTGAGGCTTGGTTCAATAAAGTGTGATAATTTTTTAAACCGTTTTGATATTCGTGAATCCATTCTTTGGCGAATTGACCGGATTGGATTTTTTTTAAGGCTCGTTGCATCTTTTTTTTCACCGAAGCATCAATGATCGTTGGGCCCACTGTGAGATCCCCATATTTAGCGGTTTCCGAGATGGCTGCGCGCATGCCGCTGATGCCAGATTGATAAATGAGATCGGTGGTGAGTTTGATTTCTCGCAGCGTGCTGAGGTAGGCAAGCTTTGGAGAGATACCTGCTTCCACCAAAGTTTCAAATCCCTTTTGAATTAACGCGCTCAAGCCACCGCAGATGACGGCTTGCTCGGCGAAGAGGTTGCTTTCGGTTTCTTCCGCAAAAGTTGTTAGGATTATGTCATGCTTTTTGCTTCCGATGCCGTGAGCCCAAGCAAGAGCAAGTTGTTTTGATTTTTTAGAAAAATCTTGATGGACGGCGATCGCTGTTGGGACGCTTCTTCCAGCAAGAAAAGCTGCACGAACATTTGGGCCAGGGCCACCTTTAGGCGAAACCATGATGACATTGATGTCTGGCCTCAGCTTGATGACTTTGTAGTGCACCACAAAACCATGCAGGAAGAGGAGCGTCATTCCTGGACGAAGATGAGGCGCAATTTCTTTTTTAAAAATGGCAGGAATTTTTAAATCAGGGAGTGCTAAGCAAAGAAGGTCAGCTTTTTTGACTACTTCGGCTGTTGTCATCACCTGAAAACCCTCTTTCTGAGCCACTCTGCGGCTTTTGCTTTTGGAAGGGAGCGCAATGAGAACGTTGATGCCGCTATCTTTCAAATTACGCGCCTGAGCAGAACCTTGAGAACCAAATCCGAGCATGGCACACGTCTTGCCTTGGAGATGCTTAAGATCAGCATCTTTATCGGTGTAGATTTTAGCAGGCATGAGAACAGGTTACAGGTCACAGGTTGCAGGCTACAGGAAAAAACAGAGAAGAATTAATTCAGCTTTCTCAACTTTCCTACGACACCTGAAATGATTTCTAAAGCCTGATCAACTTCTGCCTCAGTCGTAAAGCGTCCAATGCTGAAACGAAGGGTCGCACGCGCCTCTTCTAGACTCCGTCCCATGGCACTCAAGACATGGGAAGGGCTGCGAGATTGAGTGTTGCAAGCAGAGCCCGCTGAGCAGCAGAATCGCTTTTCATCAAAAAGAAATAAGGCTGATGCAGCATCGATGCCATCAAAGGTCAGGCTGCTGGTATTAGGCAGACGTGAAGAGAGATTTCCATTGAAATGAACTCCCGAGAGTTGTTGAAGTAAATTTGTTTCAAAACGATCTCGCAATGCTGCCAGACGTGGCCATTCGGAAGAAAGTTTTTCTGTAGCTATCATGGCTGCATGGCCAAAGCCAACAATATTGGCCACGTTTTCAGTTCCCCCTCGTCGCGTTCCTTCCTGGGAACCGCGTAGCAAAGGTGTGTAAGAGGCATGGCGGTGAACGTAGAGGGCACCAATGCCTTTCGGTGCATAGATCTTATGACCTGAGAGAGAGAGGTAGGATACAGGAAGTGCTTGTAGATCGATTAGAATTTTCCCAACGGCTTGGACCGCGTCGAGGTGGAGAGGGACTCCTTGTTCGACAGCGATGGCTGCCACTTTTTCAACGGGGAAAATCACGCCAGTTTCATTATTGGCCCAAAGCAAAGAGATCAGTGCGGTGGAAGGAGTGATCGATTGTTTTAATTGTTCTAACGAAAGATTTCCATCCCTATCAACAGGAAGATAGGTGATCTTATAACCGCGAGATTCATAGTAGCGGCAAAGTTCCAGCGTGGCACTATGTTCGACGTTGGACGTGATCAAGTGGCGTTTGTCAGGAGCTGCTTCCAAGGCTGAAAGAAAAGCCGTCACAATGGATTCTGTAGCGCAACTGGTGAAAATAATTTCTGAGGAGGTGGTGTTGAGAAGTTGGGCCACTCGTTCTCGAGCTTCTGTCACAGCTGTTGCAGCGCGACGTCCGAGTGAATAAAAACTGGAAGCATTTCCAAATTCTTGGTCATGGAAGGGAAGCATCGCCGCGCGCACAGCAGGATCGATGGGTGTGGTCGCGTTGTAGTCAAAATAGATAGAGTCTGTCCAAATGCTACTGCTGGGGCGAAGGACTGGGTCACTGAGGTGCTCGCACCCGCTCGTCTCGCCCCTTCGGGGCCTGGTTGCAGCAGGCCGTCCCGAAGCTTCCCAGCTTCCGGTACGTCGAGTATGTCCATATACACTGCGGAGCTGCGCTCCTCGTTCCTTGTCCTGCATTCCCAGTAGCCCATTTTGACTAGACTCTGGGCTTACTATAGCCTCATGCTTTTTCATGTTTGCTTTCTATTTTTTTTGGAATGCAACAGAACGTTTAGCATTAGGCGTCACTGGAGCAATAGGCTTCGGTGTTTCTCGATGAGGTCGATCATCATCATTCTCTCCACCTTCTTTTTCATGAGGATCAAAAAAATGGTCAAAGGCGATGAAGAACGCTTTGGCATGACGCGCGAGAAGAAGATTGGCAGCGATGACAGGAATGAGCACCAGGGCGAGGAGTTCAAAAATGGGAGGATGAAATTTTAGATCGATGGTGAAATAGAGGATTAAACCAATGAGACTTCCCATGCCATAGCTTCCAGCCCACGTGGCTAGCAAGAAATATCCTGGTTCTCGCTCGTAGGGATAGCCGCAGCGATGGCATCCATCAAGTGGAGTGAACCAATCGCGAAGTGATCGCGTTTTTTTTAGCGAAGGAAAAATGGGTGTGATCCCGCAGGTGGGGCAGCGCAGCAAGAGAGCGTGAAGAAAATAGGTCCAGGCTTTTTTAAAACTATAAGGCTGCAAAATTTTCATTGGATAAAAAACATGTTACTTTCAATATTGATTCACTCGTAAAAATTACTACGAACTGCGAACTGCCAACTACGAACTGATTTTTGCTTTGCAAAAATCACTGCGTCCATCTTCCATTAGGAGCTAACGTAGGATGCCATCCTGGAGCATCACTATCAGCGTAGTTCGTTGGCCCGATAGCACCAATCATCGGATGGCCCGTGGCCTTGCGCCAAAGACCGCTCATGCTTTCACCCGTGTGACATCCCCAACTTTTGATAAAGGCGTCACGAGTGAAGATCGAAGGATTGATCTGAGTCAGTTCTGTTTCATGCAGCCAGGCTTTAGAGCCAGTGTCGATCTGATTGCTATAATCAAACATGAAACAAGCTCGATTGGAGTGACCGAAGTATTCAAGGTCTGCAATCTTTTCTCGGTCGCGTGGACGTCCTGCGTTCAGATAATTTAAAAATTCTTTTTGAGAATTAAAAAAGACGAGGTGCACTTTATATTTATCGCGGACTGATTTGATATTGGCTAGGAGGTCCTGTTTTTCTTGGCGCTGGCCGCGGCGTGCATAAGCTGGTTGGTAAACCATCCAAGTGATTTCATCTTGAGGAGTTGCTTGCTCGCGCAGTTCTGCAAGGCGAACGCGAGCGCCACGAACAAAATTGGCCCACCAGTGGTCGTGAGGAATGGGTTTATATTGTTCCCATTCAATAAGTGAAGGGCCCCCGCTAATGACGATCTCTTCGCGTTGGAAGCTTGTTGCCGAAGCAATGGGAGTTAGAACGAGCAGAGAAAAAATAAGGAACCACAAAGAGCGCATAATAAAAAAGAAAGAAGAAGAGAATTAACCACAAAGAATGAAAGACAAAGAAGAGAGAAGAGAATAGCCACAAAAGAACGCAAAGAACGCAAAGAGGAAGAAGTTTTTTTGAGGAAGATATTGTGCTTATTGCTGGCTTTAAAGGCTGCCCATAGGCAGCCCGCTGCAGAGTTAATGAAGGATTAAATAAAATATTCAATTTTATCAAAATCTTTTTTTGCGTTCTTTGCGTTCTTTTGTGGCTATTCCTTTTTTCTGAAAACTTTTTGTGTTCCTTGTGGTGAATCTTTCTTTTTTCCTGGGGCTCACTTGCTCTCGTTCGGATCGGCCCTTTGGTGCTGCCTTCGGCATTCTATCAGATGATCTCCCCGCCAGTTGTATTCTAGGAATTGCTTTTTTTGGACGAAGTTTTTTAGGAGCAGCAGTTGAAGTCGTTTGGCGCAAAGCCTCTAGTTCTTCTTTTTTGAGATCGCGATAGCGACCCAGTGCTAGCCCGTGGAGCTTGATCGGGCCAAGGCGAATGCGGATGAGGCGTTTTACTTTGAAGCCTAGTGTTCCTAGCATGACGCGGATCTGGCGTTTCAATCCTTGATGGAGCACGAGCTTGATGCGGTAGGGACTCAGCTGTTTTACCGATTCGATACGAGCGACGGAGCCCTCCATCCAAATTCCTTTCTTTAATGCAGCCGCAACTTTTGGAGTGAAAGGTTGATCGAGGGTGACCTCATATTCTTTGTCGATGCCACGCGAAGGGTGTAACAAGTTTTGTGCGAAGAGGCCGTCGTTAGTCAGGAGCAACAAGCCTTCGCTATCCTTGTCGAGACGGCCAACATGGAAGAGGTGAGAGGCATCCGAGGGAAGAAGATCAAAAATCGTTCTCGCTGCATAGCGGTCAGAACGTGTCGAGACATAGCCTGAAGGTTTATGGAGGAGGATGTAGCGATGAGAAGCCTGATGCACTTGACGTCCTCTGACGCGCACATCATCTTCGGGCATCACGCGAGTCGCCAAATTGCGACAGACACTTCCATTGATGGAAACACGGCCTTCTAAAATATCTTCTTCGCAAGAGCGTCGTGATCCGAGCCCAGCGGAGGCGAGGAAGCGGTTGACCCTAACCGGTTGGATTGAGGGTTGAGTTGCTGGCGGGGCTAATTTTTTTTTGGAGCTAAGAGGCATAGATTGGGAAAATTTCGCCATTTTAAAAATGAAACATGACTATCAATGACGACTTCTTTCAGAAAAGAATTTAGCCACAAAGAACACAAAGAACACAAAAAAGAATTTTTTTATAAAAAAATTCTAGAAACTAAAAGCAGGTGCCGAGCAAATTCACTAAATTTTTCATCGATTTGTCTGAGTTTGCAGCTATTTTTTCCTTATGACTGATCCTTATCTCCATCTTTTAGAAGTGCTCAGGTTGCAATATCAATTGCCAGCGTTTCCTGATCCGCTTCCCTCGACGCAGTTTCATATGGAACTGGAAAATGGATTAACCGTGACGATCGATTGGCATCCGGAGACGGAGATGGTGGAACTTTTTTCCACGATTGGAACTTACAATCCAGAGCGAGAGGCTCAAGTCATGAAGACCTTGATGCAGGCCAACTACCTCTGGGCTGCAACCGCTGGTGGGACGCTGAGCGCGCGGCCAGACTTGAAAACAATTTATCTCGCCTATCAGTCACCGATCGTCGCTTTTGTGGAAGGGCGAGAAGAAGATTTTGTGAACCTGGTCGGAAAATTTGGAGCCGTTGCTTCGGATTGGAAGGTCTTGCTGCAAGAGCTTTCGGAAGGGAAAACGACAGTGTCAGAAAGCTAGGAATTCGGTCTTTCTAAAATTTATTTTACTGGAGAAAATTTATGTTTTCATTTCTTGGATTCGGATCTCGTTCTCCCAAAGTAGGATCACAAGACCTCACTGCCGAGAGCGTCTCTTCATCTGCTTCAGAGAAGAAGGCGACGGGAGAGAGGGAAGATGGAATTTCTGTACAGCAAGTACCTACTTCAGGTCATTCCGATTCCGCTTCCACGAAGCTCTTTGTTAGTCCTCACGCCAATCTGATCGATCGTATAAAAGCAGAAGTATATGAAGGAACAGGATTGGATGACACATGGAAGGATGTTCCTGATATTGTTTCCGCTTCTCCTAAAAAGATGGAACATCTCGGTTTTAACTTAGAAACGTTTGATCATTTTCCTGGTCATTTAGAAATTACTGGTAGTAGCGATGGAAAGATTATTTGCAATCAGTTTCATGAAGATCACCATGATCAGGCCCCTTCCATATTCCAGCGAGGTTATCGTGCGATGATGCGCAATCAAACGCAACGAGATGGCTATCGTCGAGGTATAGAGAATGTGAAAAGTTTACTGCTCGATAAATATGATCAAAATGCCGTTGATCGTTTTGACAAACATTTTTCTTATCGCATGTGGAGTGGAAAGCCACTCACTGTGCGGGCGTTGGAAAATTTCATCGATGAGGAAGACGACTTCCGCCGAGAGACGCTTAATATCAGTAATGTTGAAGAAAATAAAAAACCAGCAACATTAGAAGGTCTTAAAACAGAGCTTGGTGGAGCAGGCTCTTCTCGAGATAGCCGTCTTGTTATTGGGGGGAGCAAAGAGAAGGCTTCCCCGAGGGAACAGAAGAGAGAGGTAACTCCTTTTTTCCCGATTGTGCGCTCTTGGTTTGAGTCCGCTGCCAATGTTGAAGACATACGAAAAGGAGATGCGGATGGTATCGCCGGATCGCTAAAAATGATTTTAGATTTGTTGCCAAAAGACGAAACTCATATGCGCGAGCATGTAGAGAATCTTTTTAATATCAGCTTTGCCGATCAACTTAAAACAGGAAAACCCCTAAAGGTTAAGGATCTTTCGAGTTTTGTGGACAAAGCTATTCAAATCAGAAATGCAGAAAGTGGAGTGTTAGGGCCATTGCGTATCTTGATGGAAGAAGTTAGCGAGGAGGGAGCCGATGTTGCAGCTGTTGTCGGTAAGTTTGTCAAAGGGAGTTATCATGCTTTGGGTGTCTTAGCAGGAGCCTCCATTATTTTAGATCAAACACGCAATACTTCTGATCCAATAGCTCTTGTTCTCAAAGGAATTTTTTCGACAGGAGTTGTTGCGAGTGAAACCGATACTCAACGCATTTTAACAGCAGCCATGCTTCACTATGTAGGATCCTCTCCTGCAACACAGGCATCGTGGACTTCTCGGATAGCAAAAATTTTTATTCCTTTCTACTAAAGAAAAAAATTTCTTTTTAGTGCTTTAATATTTCAATCTCTCAACAGCTGCAAGGCAGCGACTCAACCCCTCAACCTTTCCATCCCATGCGCATTCTCTCCGGCATTCAACCTAGTGGCACGTTACATCTCGGCAATTATTTTGGAATGATGCAGCCTGCGATCGAGCTGCAAGATCGAGGCGAAGCTTTTTATTTTATTGCGGACTATCACGCTTTGACGACATTGAAGGATCCTGCAGTCTTGCGACAGAATGTGCGCGAGGTGGCGATCGATTTTCTTGCGGCAGGCCTCGATCCGAAGAAGTGTTGTTTTTTTCGTCAGAGCGATATCCGCGGGGTGGCCGAACTTTCTTGGATCTTAGCGACGGTCGCTCCGATGGGATTGCTCGAGCGCTGTCATTCCTACAAAGATAAAATTGCAAAAGGGCTCCCTGCTTCTGTGGGGCTTTTTTCTTATCCAGTCTTGATGGCGGCTGATATTTTGATTTACGAGAGTGATCTCGTTCCCGTTGGCAAAGATCAAAAGCAGCATGTCGAAGTGGCGCGTGATTTGGCCGTGAAGATGAATGAAACGTACGGTCCGCTCTTCAAGCTGCCAGAACATAGCATCCGTGCGGAGACCGAGGCGCTCCCAGGTCTTGATGGAGCCAAGATGAGCAAGAGTTATGGGAACACGATTGGACTTTTTTGGGAAGAGGCTGTGATGCGAAAAAAAGTGATGTCGATCAAAACCGATTCGACTCCCGTTGAAGCTCCCAAGCCGATAGAAGGATCAGTGATCTTAGAGCTTTATCGGCATATGGGTTCGCCTGCTGATTACGAGGCGATGAAAACCTCTTTCCAAGCTGGTGGCAACGGTTACGGCGTTTATAAAAAACAACTCTTCGAAGCGATTTGGGAATATCTTGCGCCAATGAGAACAAGGCGTGAAGAACTTCTTCGCGATCCTGGTTATGTCGATGCTGTTTTAAAAGAAGGTGCCGAGAAGGCGAACACCATTGCGGATCAAGTGCTAGAGCGGGTGCGCAAGGCTGTGGGATTGAGGTGAGGCCTTTGCTGCTTTGCAGCAAGGCAGTTTGAGTGCTAGAAGTTTGAGTTTGAGTTTAATGGGCGCTTCGCGCTTATGATTAATGTTGTAAAGCAAAGACGGTAAATTTTTATTCGAGCTAAAACGATTCTTTAATTTCTCTTGCGGCTTACTCAAGCATGATGTAGCTTCTTACATCCAATGACGCGGGGTGGAGCAGCCCGGTAGCTCGTCAGGCTCATAACCTGAAGGTCGTAGGTTCAAATCCTACCCCCGCAACCA
>JAIEQF010000035.1 GCA_019747895.1 Chthoniobacterales bacterium | reverse complement strand
GCTCGGTCTTCGGCCTGGCCTTTTCTAAAAATTCCTGCGTTCTTCCCTGTAATTTCTAAGTAATTTGACTATAACAAAATCTCTCACTCAATTTCCTTTTCCTCAAATCATTGAAGGGAACCCCAATGTCACTAAATCCAGCGTTCTTGTTCAGAGTTCTACTTCTGTATCCATTCAGACGACCGGTTTTGAAAAAGAAATCGCCTTTTGTTAATAAAGGTTTTTGTTGAGGAGTTGAGGGGTTAATACGTGCGGCGTGGCAGCCGCCGGATCAACTGCCGAAGGCAGCCCGCAAGGGAGAGGCTCGCGGGAGCGAGCGAGTTGCAAAGGACGCCTTCCTCTCAACAGCCGCGCCAGCGGCGCTCAACAGCTGCTTTAGCAGCGGCTCAACATCTCAACTGTTACAAAAGCAGGTTGAAGAATCTTACTCTTTGCCAAGCAACTGAAAGCTTACCTACTTCTTTGTTGTAGGAGCAGTTGACGAAGCTGGTGTTGTTGTTATCGCTTTAGGATGTTGACTCTCCATTGCGATCAGTTCGGAAACGGTCACAAATTTATATCCTTTGGCAAGCAAAGCATCGAGCGTTGCTGGCATAGCTTCGATCGTTCCAGGATGAATATCGTGTGAAAGAATAATTGCTCCTGGCTTTGCTCCCGCCAAAATACGACGCTCCACAACTGCTGAGCCAGGACGCTTCCAATCGTTCGGATCAACAGACCAAAGCACCACCTTCATTCCATCTTGATCAACAATACGATGAACTCGAGGATTCATGGCTCCATAAGGAGGTCGAAGTAAAACTGGCTTTTTCCCAGTAGCGCTAAAAATTGCTTCCGATGTTTTATTGATCTCCTCTTGAACTCGTGCATCCGAGAGCTTTGTCAAAGCAGGATGATCCCACGTATGATTCCCAATTTCATGACCTTCAGCAGCAGCCCGAGCGACAACTTCAGGAGAATGTTCTACATTTTGACCAATGACAAAAAAAGTTACTTTAATCCCTCTTTGCTTCAGCATATCTAACAGCCGTGGCGTCAAGGTTGGACTCGGACCATCATCAAATGACATCGCAATGTAAGGACCATCAACAGGCACGGAACAATAACTCTTCAAAGCAGGATGAACATCCGCTGGTAAAACCATCTTTTCATCATGAGGACAGACCATTCCTTGAGGACAAGATGCTGAGGCAGGGTTCGTCGTAGTTGGAGTTGCAGACGTTGAAGGAGCAACATTTGTCGGAGACGTTATAACTGCATTAGAAGGGGCTGAAGACGAAGCTCCTTGGTCTTGAGCTGACAGGACAACAGTCGTGAATAGTAGTGCTAAAAATAGACGAACCACAAAAATCGTTTTCATAGGCGATCATGCTTTCATAGAGATCAAAGAAAATAAATGAAAAACTGAAACTGCCAACATTGTTGGCAGTGTTGAAACGTTGAAGGGCTGAAACGTTGAAGTCGTTAAATCTCAGTAAAAAAATTTAGAAAAATTGACATTACAAGCAGTACTGCTTCTATAAGTCACGAAACCATGTTAAAAACGAGCCTCCTTTCAATGTTTCAACACTTCAACTTTTCAACACTATCAACGAAACATTGATAGTCATGCTTATGCCGGAAAAAAAGAATCCTTCACCTTCTCAACACTCGTTAGAATCAGCTCTAGAGCGCCTGGAATCGATTGTTACTGACATCGAAGCCAACCCTCCTCCGCTAGAAACATTGATTGAACGCTATGAAGAGGGTGTTCGCCTTTTAAAAATTTGCCAAGAAAAATTAACGGCCGCAGAACGACGGATTGAAATCATCTCTCGCAACGCGCAAGGAGAAGTCACATTACAACCTTTTGACAATGATTGATTCGCCAGCCTCTCTCAAAGGCCTTCCAGAAGATCAACTCCCAACGCTAGCACAAGAAATTCGGGAGCAACTCATCGAGACGCTTTCTAAAACGGGGGGCCATCTTGGGCCTAACCTCGGAGTCGTGGAATTGACCATCGCTCTTCATCGTGTTTTTGAAACACCCAAAGACAAATTTCTTTTTGACGTCAGTCACCAAGGATATGTTCATAAAATTTTAACGGGCCGAGGCGCTCAACTCTCCACGATTCGGCAGCACGGAGGCCTCAACGGTTTTTTACTACGCACGGAAAGTGAACACGACTGCTACGGAGCAGGCCATGCTGGAACCTCACTCTCCGCTGCTCTTGGCTTTGCAGCAGCGCGCGATCAGCGTCAGGGGGAAGAACATGTTGTCACTGTTGCAGGCGATGCCGCCTTCACGTGCGGCGTTAGCTACGAAGCTCTCAACAACGTTGCTGCAACAACCAAGCGCTTCATTGTTGTCCTTAATGATAACAAATGGTCGATTGCAAAAAACACTGGCGCCATTGCACAGCATTTCAATCGCATTACGACAAGCCCTGCTTATGCCCATCTTCACGAGCAAGCCGCAAAATTTGTGGAATGGATTGGAGGAAAAAAAGCGCGCCACCTCGCTCACAAAATAGAAACAGGTGTTAAACAAATTTTGCTGCCGGGTGTGATTTTTGAAGATCTCGGCTTCCGTTATTATGGTCCAATCGATGGCCACGATATTCCCCTCCTCATTCGCACGTTTGAATTTCTAAAAACTCAACAGGAACCTGTCCTCCTCCACATCTTGACGGAAAAAGGAAAAGGATATGCTCCTGCTCTGGCCAAGCCGGACAAGTTCCATGGCCTTGGAAAATATCAGCCGGATACAGGTGAGACCGATCCTTCGACAACCCCAACGTATTCTGAAATTCTTGGCCACACTCTTGCTGACTTTGCTACACAAGATCGTGCGATCGTAGCCATCACTGCTGCGATGCCCACGGGAACAGGACTCGCTAGCTTTGCCCATCAACATCCCGACCGTTTCTATGATGTTGGTATTGCCGAAGAGCATGCTGCTCTTTTTGCCTCAGGAATGGCCATTGAAGGGCTCAAGCCATTCTTGACCATCTACTCAACCTTCATGCAACGCGCATTTGACATGATTGTGCATGATATTGCCCTTCAAAATCTGAATGTTAGACTTTGTATGGATCGCGCTGGACTTTCTGGAGATGATGGCCCAACGCATCACGGATTGTTTGATATCGCCTACCTCCGCGGGATTCCCAACATCGTTCACATGCAACCCAAAGATGAAGAGGAATTCGTCGATATGCTCTGGACCATGTCGAATTACCATCAAGGCCCAATCGCGATCCGCTACCCACGCGGCACAGGAACAGGCGCCACTCCCAAAAAAAATCCAGAACTCTTAGAAATTGGAAAAGCCGAACTCCTTCGCGAAGGAACCGACGTTGCTATTTTTGCTCTTGGAAACTTTTGTTCCGTCGCCCTAGAAGTAGCAGAACTCCTAGAGCGTTTTAAATGTTGTGATAGTCGATGCAGTGCCAGGAACGAGGCGCGCAGTACCGCAGTGTATTCTGATACTCGAGGACACGAGCACCGGAGTGACGCCGCAATGCGCGGCTATAACAACATTGCAAATGCTCTAGCTCAACAAGGCATCCAAGCCGCTGTCATCAATCCTCGCTGGATCAAGCCGCTCGATACGGAAATGATCACTCGCTTTGCCAAAAATAGTTCACTCCTCGTCACACTCGAAGACCACGCACTTCTCAACGGCTTTGGAACAGGAGTTGCAGAACACCTGAGCAATGAAAGACTCACCACTCCACTACTCCGAATCGGCTGGCCAGATCAATTTATTGAACACGGCTCTGTTCCCATTCTCCGAAAAAAATATGGCCTAACAGCCGAAGCGATTGCAGAAAAAATTATCCACGCGTTGAGAGCTTGGGAAAAACGCTAAGCTCTATTTAGATATTGCCTCCTCGTTCATTTTCACTTACCTTTTCCTACCCGCCTTTTAATTTTTTAAGTATGAATTCTCAATATATTGAACAAGCCATGAAAGTAATGCCTAGCAAGCAATTATTAGTAAACATGGTTAGCAAACGCGTCCGTCAACTCATGGCTGGCAGCCGTCCGCTCATTGAGATTGAGACTCGCATGGGTCTTGCCGATATTGCTCTTTTGGAAATTGCCAACAATCACATTGCTGTCATGACAACGGGCTCTCTCTCAAACGAGCCAGCAGTGGCGTAGAGCTCCTTCGCAGCAGTTGAAGTGAAGAGTTTAAGTTTAAGTTAGGACTCGCCTTCAGCGAAAAAGTAAAAGATCTTTATTTCGCGAAGCGCACGAAACTTCAACTTCAACTTTTGACTTAAACTCATGGCGGACATCGTCACCAATCGCAAGGCGTATCGCGATTTTGAAATTAGCGAAAAGATAGAAGCAGGCATCTCGCTGCTGGGCACCGAAGTGAAATCCATTCGCCAAGGGCGCATCGATTTATTGGGCTCCTTTGCTCGGGTTGAAAAAAAAGAGGTTTTTCTTTACGATGCAACGATCCAGGCGTATGAGCAAGCGAGTCATGTATCTCACGAACCCAAACGTCCGCGCAAGCTCTTGCTCCACAAATCGGAAATCGAACGACTCTCCGCTTACAGCTTGGTAAAAGGTGGCGCCCTGCCAGCGCTCCGTCTTTACTGGCGCCATGGCTGCGTCAAAGTCGAGATCGGCCTAGGCAAAGGAAAGCACGCCGCTGATCGACGTCACGATTTGAAAAAGAAAGCCGTCGATCGTGAGGTGAAGAGAGAAGTCGCTCACTTCGAACGGGGCAAGAAATAAGGAATAGCCACAAAAGAAAACAAGGAACACAAAAAAGAAAGTTTTTGAAACCCATTTTATCTTCTGAATTGTTGACTCTACTCTTTGTGTTCCTTGTGTACTTTTGTGGCTATTCTCTTCTTTTGCTTTGTGATCTTTGTGGTTAATTTCTTTTTTTGTGAACTTGCTCCTCATTGACAACTACGACTCGTTCACCTACAACCTCGTCCAATATTTTGGAGAGCTAGGGGCTTCACCTCAAGTCATTGAGAACGACAAGCTCTCTCTCCCTGAAATAGAGGCTCTCGAGCCTCATCTCCTCTGCATCTCGCCAGGCCCCGGCAATCCTCAAGAAGCTGGCATCAGTTGCTCCGCGATTCGTCACTTCGCTGGAAAAATTCCTATCTTAGGTGTCTGCCTTGGACATCAGTGCATCGCTGAAGTTTTTGGAGGAGCTGTCGTGCAAGCCTCGCGCCAACTTCATGGAAAAACATCTTTAGTCCACCACGACAACAACTCACTTTTTAAAAATTTACCAAATCCCTTTTCAGCCACCCGTTATCACAGCCTCATCGTCGATCGAGAAAATTTTCCTGACTCTCTCGAAATCACAGCATCAACCGCAGAAGGAGAAATCATGGGGCTCCGACATCGAGAACTTCCCATCTGGGGAGTCCAATTTCATCCAGAATCGATCTTAACAACTCACGGCAAAGAGCTGTTGAAAAACTTTTTAGACTTTTAATTATAGTCAAATTACTTAGAAATTACAGGGAAGAACACAGGAATTTTTAGAAAAGGCCAGGCCGAAGACCGAGCGCTATCTAAACGATAACGTGACGGGATGAGAACGCAGTCTTTTCCTAAAAAGGACAAGTCAGTTGCTTGTAAGTTCTAAGTAATTTGACTATAAATACTCACCTTTTTCCACTCCCGCTCAGCTTGCCGTTCAAGGCCTTTTGAAGAAGAGAGTTCTTTTGCAATCGGATCACTCTTTTGCGAACCGCCTACAGGATTACTTGCTACAGGAACACCATGCTTTTGGTGTTTTCCGTGAAACAGATTTTCCAAGAATTTCTGGCTTGTCTTCCTGCTACCGCGAGGGAATGGCGTTGTTGTGGGCTGATTCCATTCTTTACGAAATTTTTTCTGCCTGCTGACCAGACCTGGCCAGCGCTGGAAGCTGACGACTCACGAGTGATTTGTAATTTTTTAAACCTAAAAACGTGAATGAAAATGAGAAAGTTTGCGTAAGGAGGTTGATTTAAAAATGGTTGTTGTAAGGCCGTGGCTAACCTGAACGGTTAGTGAGGCATTAGAACGAACATTTTGAAACAAGCTATATTGCGTAAAATTTTTTATTTTCATTCACGTTTTTAGGTTAAAGCGCTGGTTTGTCCCATGAGCACTTGATGACTCGATTGATCGGCATAAACATAATAGCTGTTTCCATTCTGTTCAATCGTTGTGATTTTATTGGGAGGTAGCGATTCAAAGAGGCCTGTCTGACAAACCTTCATCGGCATCGGAACAAATCCTGCACTGCAAAGATTCTGCGTCATCATTCCTGAACAGGAAGTTGAATTAGGAAGCCCTGCGCAATCGATCATGGTTAGCGAAGCCGCAACGAACAATGAAGGAATAAGATATTTTCTGGAGATGATGTTCATACCATCTTTGACACTTCATCATGCCAACTCGTTTAAAAAATTTTATAAAACCTGTTGCACGTCCTCAAATCGTCTGTATCTTTTCGAGCTCCTTATTCAACGCTATGAAACCAATTTTTATACTTTTTCTCGTTTGTGCCTTTAGTTCGATCGATCTTTTTGGATTTGAATATGGTGGATTTTCTCTTGATGACACAATTCTTCAAAATGAAGCTGATCGAGTGATTGTTGAAACAACTTTCAAAAAACAAGTTGATGTCGTCAATGCTGTGACTCTTCCTGCTGATATGTTAGCCATTCTTCATGCTGTTCGAATCAGGGCGACGCGAGATGAAACGGATCATTATGCAGGATTATATATCCGGGGAGGATATCAATCACTCTTTCATTTTAATGGTTCTGAGATTTTTTTTAATGCTACTTTTTGCCTCCCTAATAAGCTTGGCTCCATGGGTGGAACAACATTATTGCATGAATTTATGCATGCCATTCATGATCTCTATCCTCCCGGTAATTATAACGATCTAGAGGTCATGGGATATTTTTATGAGGCTAGACATCGTGATTGCTATGATTTTTCTGACTACGGTTCTTCCAATCCATATATGCAATATCAAGAGTATATCTTTACCAACCACCTGGAGTTTTTTGCTGAGACCGCTGTAACTTATCTCTATGGAACATCTGATATGCAACCTTTCTCACGTGAAGCAATTCAGCAAGAACAGCCTCAATACTATGCTTTCCTCCAAAGATTTTTTAATCCTGCAGACTCAAGGTACAATCCTTCTTACAACTGGTGGAATCAAGAGCAGACGACTTATTAAGTCAGGACAAAACGACTCTCTCAAAAATATCACTGAGTTCGTTCCCTACGGACAGAACATCTAACCGAGGAATAGACTCTCCTTGATTTCTGGATTCTAATTCTTGTTTCATTGACGTCATCTGCACCCCACTCAAGCCGCATGGCGTGATGTTTTCAAAGGGCTCAAGATCGCCACAGACATTGAGTGCGAGCCCATGAAACGAAATCCATTTTCGAACGCCAACCCCGAGAGATGCAATTTTTTTATTGTTGACCCAAACGCCAGTCATCCCTTCGCGGCGAGATCCTTGAAGTTGATAAAATGCGAGCGTTTGAATGATCACCTCTTCTAACAATCGCAAGTAGTGATGAAGATCGCGACCAACTAACGTGAGATCAATGATCGGATAAGCAACCAGCTGTCCAGGCCCATGGTAAGTGGCTTGACCGCCACGTCCAATACGGTGAAGAGGATGCGGCAGCGGATCATCTCCAAGACTGGAAACATCCTGCGTCCGTCCAATCGTGTAGACCGACTCATGCTCGAGTAAGAGGAGATAGTTCCTTGAATCGCCTGCGATTTTTTGAGCAACGAGTTCTTCTTGAAGCCGGAGACCTTCTTCGTAGCTTTTGCGAGCGAGCCAGCGTGTTGTGAGAAGGGATTTCATGAAAAAGAATAGAGGAGCAAAGTAACGCAAAGGAAAAAGAATGAAATAGCCACAAAAGAACACAAAGAACACACAAAAAATTCTTTTGTGTTCTTTGTGTTCTTTTGTGGCTATTCTTTTTTAAATTTTTTTGTGGTTAATTTTTCGTCTTGGAAACTTTGACATTTACCGGAAGCACTGTTGCCATCGCTCGCAAATGAGTGAGCCCAACGGCAATCGCATCGGCTGCATCACTTGGCGGCGTCTCTCTCAATCCGAGTAGCGCTCGCACCATGAAGCCGACTTGATCTTTAGCAGCCCCACCTCGTCCTACTACTGCCTGCTTGATCCGTCGAGGAGGATATTCATAAATAGAAAGGCCGGCTTGCGCTGCAGCCAGTAAAGCCACACCACGAGCGCTTCCCATCACGATGGCGACAGATAAACTCTTCACATAAATAATCTGTTCCAACGCCATTGCCTCTGGATGATATTTTTCAATCACCTCCGTCAGTCGCTCATGAATATTTTTTAAACAAGCAGCAATACTCAACGCGGGCGGACTATGAATGACTCCATATTCTAAACACCGCACTTTTTGATCTGATCCTTCTAAAATAGCAAAGCCAGTACCACGCAAGGAAGGATCGATGGCCAGTAGGGGAAAGGCTGGAGGCTGGAGACTGGAGGCTGGAGGAAGCTGCATAGAAGTTTTATTTCATTCTATTGATCTTAATTTCTTCTTAAAAATTCTTTCTAACTAGCTTAACATCTCAATTCTGATTAGAGCGCATTAAAAATCTTTGGTGCCGATGCAGTGCAAGGAGCGAGGAGCACAGCTCCGCAGTGCATATCTAATACTCGAGGACGCGAGCACCGGAGCGACAAAGCAATGCGCGGCACCAGAAATTTTGAATAGCTCTAATGCGATCCCATCCCCATCGCACCTAGCGCTCCAGCCCCCTCCCAAGAGGCTGGCTTATTCCATGGAATGGCACTCTGCGAGGCGGTATGTTCTGCTCCTTCCGTCTCACATCCACTCATGGCGAAGAGAGGGATCGTCGTTAACAGCGTAAGCAATAAAAGTTTCATACTAATTTTTTTGAGATACTTATTTCTTGATTGCTTCAATGAAGGTAGCGGACACTTGATCTCCCACTTGCACAGCACAGCCTGGAGCCACACTATTTGGAATAATATCTCCAATCGAAGTCAACGGTTCAACAGAAGTAATTTTAACTTTTGCAATCGCCTGTCCTCCCCGTTGAACTAACATTTCAGAATCTTTCGTCACTCCATTATTTTCTCCTACATTGAGCACAACAAAATTCCATGAGGGATTGACAGCTGCTACCTTTCCTTCAATTCCTCCAACAGGGGCACACAAAGCGGAAACGCTAGCAGCATCAGCAGGCGGAGCAGCAGGATCTTTTTTTTCTGATACGGTCACGTTCTTAGAAGATTTTTTCTTTGTTGCAGGCGCAGACGTTGGTGCAGGCGCTGCATTTTTTTGAGCAGTCATCAATGACTGAATCGTTGCCTCTTTAGATAAAAGATCTTTATTTTTCTGCTCCAACTCAGCATCTTTGGCTGCAAGCTGTTTCTGGGCCTCTGCCAAATCGCTCTCTGCCTTGGTGCGAGCTTGTTGTGCGTCGGCAAGATTTTTTTGCTGCTGTTCTTCTGTTGTTGCTGTTGATGCTATTTTTTCTTTGAGTGAATGACATTCTTGATTCACTTTCTCGATTTCTTGCTGCTGTTGTTGAATAGCGGCTTTCTTTTCTGAAAGAATAATCTGATAACAAGAGTGATTCCAATAACCTAAGCCGGCGGTTAGCAGCGTTAATACGATGGCACTATAAAGAAGAATTTTTGACATAAGAAAAAATGTTGAAACGTTGAAAGGTTGAAACGTTGAAGTCTTTAGGATAGGATAGAAGGTTCAATTGCAGCAGGGAAAGACTTTTTGTTGCGACTTTAAGAAAAAAAATTCTCTCTATGAATACAAACGATGGAAACCTCATGGAAAAAATCGTCAGCCTCTGCAAGAAAAGGGTTGGTCGTTCTTTCAGGCCTTTTATTCTCTAGCCCC
>JAIEQF010000039.1 GCA_019747895.1 Chthoniobacterales bacterium | reverse complement strand
CAATTCCTAAAAAACTTCTCTTCCCTATGAATACAAACGATGAAAACCTCATGGAAAAAATCGTCAGCCTCTGCAAGAAAAGGGTTGGTCGTTCTTTCAGGCCTTTTATTCTCTAGCCCCTCAAGAACGACAACCTTTTCGCTTCAATTCCTAAAAAACTTCTCTTCCCTATGAATACAAACGATGAAAACCTCATGGAAAAAATCGTCAGCCTCTGCAAGCGCCGCGGTTTTATTTTTCAATCTTCTGAAATTTATGGAGGGCTTAATGGCGTCTGGGATTACGGTCCAATGGGCGTGGAGCTGAAACGTAATCTCAAAGAATTTTGGTGGCGCCGTAACGTGAGAGAACGTGATGATGTGGTCGGCATGGATGGCGCTATCTTAATGAATCGAGCTGTCTGGCAGGCGAGCGGCCATGAAACAACGTTCTCTGATCCGATGGTCGATTGCAAAACCTGCAAAGGTCGTTTCCGCGCTGATCAACTTGATATTACTCCCTGCCCAATCAAGCCGAGCAAGATGGTAGCGTGCTGCGATGGTGAAAAAACAGAGCCTCGTGATTTTAATTTGATGTTCACTACTCACGTAGGCCCGATGGCTGATGAGAGCAATAAAACTTATCTTCGTCCTGAGACTGCTCAAGCGATCTTTGTCCAATTTCGAAGCATTTTAGAAACCTCCCGTCAAAAACTTCCTTTTGGCATTGCTCAAATTGGCAAAGCATTCCGCAATGAAATAAACCCTCGTAATTTCATCTTCCGCTCGCGTGAGTTTGAGCAAATGGAAATAGAATATTTCTGTCACGTCAACGCTGGTCTACAGCTCCTGGACTACTGGCTCGAAGAGCGACTTCGTTTTTATGAAGACATCGGCATTCCTCGTTCTAAAATTCATGTCAAAGATATCCCAGATGGCGATCGGGCTTTCTATTCTTTAAAAACATATGACCTCGAATATGAATTTCCTTTTGGCATTCAAGAACTCGAAGGAATTGCTTATCGCACCGATTATGATTTGACGCAACACATGACCAAAAGCGGGAAGCCACTTGATTATTTTGACGAAGAAACAAAAGAAAAGTTTATTCCTCATGTCATCGAACCAAGCGCTGGCGCGGACCGCACTGTCTTAGCACTGTTGTGTGAGGCTTTTGAGGAAGAAGAAATCACCGATGATCGTGGCAAAAAAGAAGTCCGGACGGTGCTTCGTTTTCATCCGCGCATGGCTCCAATCAAAGTTGGCATTTTTCCACTTCTCAAAAACAAACCAGCTCTTGTTGAAAAAGCTCAGGCTATTGCTCGTGCCTTACGTCCTTACATGACTGTCTTCTACGATGAAGCTGGCGCCATTGGGCGGCGCTATCGTCGCCAAGATGAAATTGGAACTCCTTTCTGCGTTACCGTCGATTTTGAAACACTCGGCGATCCTGATCCCGCCTTGGCAGAAACGGTCACCCTGCGCGAACGCGACTCGATGGAGCAGAGACGCATTCCGATCGCGGAGTTGCAGGCTTATTTGCAAAGTCAGATTTTTTAAAAAGAATTCACAGGGATGGAAGCGATAGAAGGGATAAGAAAGATTTAAAAAAGAAAAATAAAATTTTAAATCCGCGGACTCAAAAGTGATATCAAAAATTTATTGAGAGATAATTCAAGGAAATCTAAAAAGATAAATTTATTTTTTGTCTTTATCCCTTCCATCGCTTTCATCCCTGTCAATCTTATTGTGGAGTTATAACAGCCCGATACAGCCCCGCCACCCGATGAACATGACGATGCAGCGGAATTCCTATCACCTGGCTCATCATTTGAGATTCGAGAGCATCAATTTCTGGATAAGGCATGCGGAGACCTTGCAGAGAATCGTGACTTTCGATCAGCTCCCAACTAGAATCTCTTTCTTCAACTTGACTAAGATTTCCCTCTAGGTCACGCACCTCTGCAAAAGAACGAGCCCTCTCCTCAGGTGTTTCTCCTTTAACGACCTCTTTGTACTTGGAAGCAAGAGACCGAAAGTGAAGCATCAATAATTTTTGAGGCGCTGTAGGACCAAAAAGTTGTCGCGCTTCTTTGAGCAAAGAAAGAGCAAAATCATTTTTCTTCTCCGAAAAAAATTCATGTGCTTTCATGGTCAATCGATAGAACATCTTTGGACGACCACGATTACCAGGCTGCCGCCATGTCTCCAAATAGCCTTGACGGTGCATGTCAAGACAATGAGCTTTGACTCCCATATAACTCATGGAAAGTGAGTTTGCCAGTTCACTAACATCCACTCCATTCGTTGATTTTTTCAACAACTCCAAAATGGAAAATCGTTGAGTGCGTCCGATTTCTCGAAAAATACTTCTTTTCATAAATTTTGGTTTTTAAATCTAACTTTTTACATATCGGTTGTAATCCCCCACGATGCCGCTTCTTTTTCAATGGTCTCCGTGAGCGATTGAAATTCAAAATTTTTGAGGGCTTTTACCAACTCCGGATAACAAGGATTAATTTCACATTCTTGCAGGGGAAGCGGAAGTGGAAGATCAAGATCAAGGGCAACCATCAAACGATTCTGCATCACCTGCTCTCGAGAGGGTTCTAGTTTAGCATGGATTTTAGGATCTAAGTCGGAGGCCGTCAGCAAGGCCTCGAGCGAACCATAGCGTTGGATCCATTTTGCGGCTGTTTTTTTTCCAACACCAGAAATTCCAGGAATATTATCAGAAGCATCTCCCGTTAATGCTAATACATCCGCAATTTGATGAGGATCCACCTCCCATTTAGCACGAACTTCGGGGACGCCTAGCAACGTATAACTCTCATCCTTCCCCTCGAGATCGGCCTTAGCAACCGAGTAAATGAAAACATGATTATCAACGATCTGCAAAATATCTTTGTCATTGGTTGCAATGACGCATTCTATTTCTTGTTTTCGAGCCGCGACAACATACGAAGCAATCAAGTCATCGGCTTCGGTATTAGGAAGTAAAATATTTTTAACTCCGAGATGAGGAATCACTTGCCTCAAAGGTTCTTGCTGAAGATCCAAATCATTTGGCATCTCCTCGCGATGCTGTTTATAGGCTGGTTGCAACGTGGTCCGGCGTTCTGGTAAACCTGCATCCCAAATCACTGCAGCAAGGTCTGGTTTTAAATCGAGGAGCATCTTGCGCAACGCTTTAACAAAACCATAGATCGCATTCGTCGGTTCTCCCCGCGAATTTTTCAGGCCTCTAATCGCAAAATAAGAGCGATAGAGGTAATAATGACCATCAACAAGTAGTAACCTCATCATTGCAAAAAAGTAATATCAAAATAATAGTACTAATTTTTAGAATAGGGAATAGAAAATTTTTGTATTTGCTCAACTCCTTCTAACGAAGGAGTTGAAAAAATGTTGAAACGTTGAAAAGTTGAGGGGTTGAAAGGAAGCTTTAAATCTCAATGAAAATCTTTATAACAATTGACAATAAAAACAGACTTGGTTCTATAACCCGGGGAAACATTTTAAAATAAGCTTCCTTTCAACATTTCAACCCCTCAACTTCTTCCATGCTCCACCAGTTTCTTTCCGATTTATCTCAGAACGCCCCAACCGGAAGTCTCATCACTCTCCTCATCACAGGGGGATGGGTCATGCTTCCCTTGGCTCTCCTTTCGATCATCACCTTAGCGCTCATCTTAGTCTGTTTTTTTACACTGCGCCTCAGGAGTGTGGTTACAAACCGCTACATGGACGCTGCTGAAGTTTTTCTTAAAAAAGAAGATCTCTCTGGGTTATTAGCGCTCTCTCACCGCCATGGTGAAGCTTTAGCAAGCATCATGAGCCGCATCCTCGATTTTTCTCTCCGCCATCCTGAAGCAACTTTTGACGAAATCCGCGACATTGCTCAGACCGAAGGAACGCGTGTTGCAACTTTATTGCAACAACGCATCACCTGGCTTTCCGACATTGCAACAATAGCCCCCATGCTCGGACTGTTAGGAACGGTTTTTGGAATGATTCGTTCCTTTAATGTCATGGCTAATGATGTTGCAGCAACACGCCCCATGCTCCTAGCTGGCGGCGTTGCCCAGGCTCTTGTAGCAACAGCAGCTGGACTTGTCATCGGAATTGCTGCCATGGGAGCTTACGCTCTTTTTAAGAGTCGTGTGCATCACATGATTTCAGACCTAGAAGCCGCAACAGGACAGCTTCTGGCAATGCTGCCGAGAAAAGGCTGAGGGCGGAAGGGCTTTTGTGCGTTTACCATTAAACCCATCAACATCATTCCTTAAACTGTCTGCAATGAAAAATATTTTCGATGTTTAAATAGTTAACAAATAAAATTTCTTTAGCCCTCAGCCTTTAGACTATCCATGAATTTTCGAACTCGCTCCCAACCTGAACCTAAGGGCTTTCTCATTGCCCCTATGGTTGATATTTTGCTCGTGTTGCTCGGATTTTTTATGCTGACTTGGACCTTTGCTCGTCACGAAACGGAACTCGACGTTCAAGTTCCCATAGCCAAAGAAGGAAAAGAAAATCGTCGTTCTGTCGGCGAAGTCATCATTAATGTCAAAGCGGACGGCTCGCTAGTGATGAATCGACGCACCATGTCTCCTCAAGAATTACAAACAACATTGACTCGTATTGCGACGCTCTATCCTGATCAAGCCATCATTTTACGGGGCGATGAAAAAGTTGATTATGGCCACATTGTCCAAACGCTTGATATCTGTCGCAGCGCTAACATTTGGAATGTTGCTTTCGCAACGCGTCATACCAATGAAACTAACAGTGACTAAATTTTTACCTCTCGTCTTCTGCTTTTTAATAGGAAGCAGATCCGTGCTAGCACAGTCAGGACCTGAGCCGGAAGTCCGGAAAGCCATTCCCATTACTGAACCGACAATTCCTTCTTCTGTAGATACGGCCGGCGACATTCGCATCGCGCCAATGACTTCTACCGATCCTGCAAAAATCAAGGAATCTCAATTCGCGATGGCGGATGGTTTTTATCAACGCAAGGAATATGAAATTGCCTGTGTTGAATTTCAAAAATTTTTACAGATGACTGCTCCAGGCGAGCCCCATCGTGATCAGGCCTTGTTCCATCTTGCCGAAGCTTATCGCGCTCTCGATAAAAGTCTTGAGGCCCAAGCAACCTACCAGCAGCTACTCAAAGAAAATTCTTCGGGGGACATCGCTGCTTCGGCCTCTTATCGCATAGGAGAATATTATCATACAAAAAAAGAATTAAAAAAAGGGATTGAAGCATTCTCTCAAGCCGCTCAACTCAGCAAGAATGTCACCATTCAAAATGCGGCGCGTTATCAAGAGGGACTTTGTCATGATGAGTTAGGCGACCAGGAAAAAGCGGCAACTCTTTTTGACGAAATTTCCAAAACGACAGAAGATAAAACAACGCGATCGACTGCAATCATGCTCTCAGCAAATGAAGATGAAAAATGTGGCCGCTTGGAAAAAGCGTTGAACTCTTATCTTACGATCAGCTCGGATAGCACTTCCAAGCTCGCTGCAGAGGCACTGGTCAAAGCAGGAATGATCAGCACTCAACTCAAAGACAAACAGCAAGCGCGGCAACTTTTTGAAAAAGCGGCTGATTTAAAAGATGCAGATCCTTGGAACTCTATTGCAGCGCTAGGAATCATGCGATTAGCTTATGAAGAAAAAGATTATCAAAAAGTTTTGGAGAGAAGCTCTCAGGCCATCGCTTCTTCTAATATCGAAGAATGTTCGCAAGCTTTACTTTTGACCTCTCAAGCAGAACGTCAGCTCGGTCATTTTCAAAAAGCCTTGGAACTTGATAATCGACTGCTCAAAGAATTTTCAGGAAGCGAATCGGCTCACGATGCAGCCTTCATACGCCTCTTGCTCTTGCAGGCCCTCAAAGACCCTTCCCTCTTAGCGCAGGTCAATGACTTCATTCTCACTACGACGGACCCTCATCAAAAAGCACAAGCCGCATTGCTCCAAGCCGAAACTTTTTTTCAACAAGGAGACTATGCCCCAGCTGCTAAGGCTTATGCCATGGTAAAAGAATCTGATCTCTCATCAACCTTGAAAGCCGATGCCGCCTACAAAGAAGCTTGGTCGTTGCAACATCTCGGAGACGCAATCTCTGCATTAGGTGCCTATACCACTTTTTTAACGACTTACCCCGAATCGCCAGCAGCTCCTGATGCCCTCATTCAGCGCGCGTACTTAGAACAAAAACAGAACGACCTAGGTGCAGCATTGGCTGACTATTCTCATTTTTTAGAAAAATATCCACAGGCTCCCGAATGCGAATTGGTGCTTCAACAAAAAGCCTTAATTCAAAGAACCCAGCAGGACAACCGCGGAATGGTCGTGACGCTCCAACAATTCCTCGCTGCTTATCCCAAGAGCGCTGGCGCTGCCGAGGCTAACTACTGGATCGGTTGGAACTCGTTTGAAGAAAAAAATTATCAAGCAGCAATTCCTTTTTTAGAAAAAGCAAAACAGCTCGATCCTAAAAAACTTGGGGAAAAAGCCGGTGTGCGTTTATTGCTCTGCCACTATTATTCGGGGCAGCTAGAACTCGCGGTTCGTGACGCAGCAGGATTGCCGCCGAACGTTGTTCCAGGAGAAGTCTCACGCTGGATCGGCTTAAAAGCTTATGAGCGAGGCGACCTCGATCAAACAGAACAATTTCTTAATAGGGTCATCGCTCGCAACGATCCGAATTTGATCACTCGAGATGTCGTCATGGCATTGTCAGAAACGTTAGTCAAAAAAGGGAAATATAATGCGGCAAAAGCTCCTGCAGGAAAAGCTTTGGAATTGGCCTCCGATCCTCTCACAAGAGCAGCTGCGATCTTAACGCTCGCAAAAATAGAACAAGGCCTTGGCAATTACAGCAAGGCTGACAGCCTTGTCCGCGAAGCTCTGCTACTGCAACCTGAGGGACGGCTCAATATGGAAGGCCGCTTTCTGATGGGTGATCTTTTACTCGCTCAGCATCATGAAGAGGATGCTGCACGGGCCTACATGGCGATTGCACTTTTAACAGAAGATTCAACCATCGCCCCTCGCGCTCTCCGTAAAGCCGCTGAAGCTTATCACCGCGCTAATAATGACCAGGAATCGCAAAAGGCACTTCAAGAATTGAAGCAACGGTTTCCGTCTTCTTGTTCTAAAGGAAACTGAATCTTGAACAGATCCTTTTGTTTTCTTTGATACCTGGGCCAGCCGCAGATAAAGTAATGGATAATGGGTAATGAGTGTTTTTAAGATTGGGAAAGGCGATTAATTTTGAAAGTTTTATTTTGTTTAATTGCTTTTATAAATTTTAAGAAATGGCACTTTTATGGCTTGCGCCAGCACTCGTTACCCATTACTCATTACTCATTACTTCTTTCTTTTCCTATGGCCTCTACACCTTATCTAGATCTTCTCGAATCGCTCCGCTCCAATTGCAGTCTTCCAGCTTTTCCAGATCCCCTTCCTTCAACGCAGTTGGATCTAGAGCTAGAAAACGGACCAACAGTAACAATTGATTTTGACGAAGAGACCCAATTTGTAGAACTCTTTTCAGAATTAGGAATCTATCCTCCTGAGCGTGAGTTGGAGATTCTCAAAAAAATTTCAGAAGCCAATTTTCTTTGGTCCGGCACGAATGGCAGCACTTTAAGCGTTCGTCCTGAAATTCAAACAGCCTACCTCGCTGTTCAGCTTCCTGTCTTGAGTTTGAACGGAACTGACTTTGTGCACCTCGTCGAAAAATTTGTAGAAACCGTCAAACAGTGGCAAGGCATTCTCTCTGGTGCTCCTGCTCAAGATGCTCCTCCTGCCGACAATAGCGAACAGCCTCTTGAAGAAGGCTCCCAGCTTCCTCCCCCTCAAGATAATTTTATTAAAGCTTAACTTTTTTGATCATGTCTTCCATCTGACCAGGTCAAGGAAGCGTCTAGCACTTTTTTTCCTTCAGCTCCGCTGCCATTCGTCTAACCGCACGAGCCATCTCAGGATCATCGATCAGTTCGAGCGCTTCAGCTAACGGCACGAGCCGCCGCAGCCGCAAACGCTCTTCTGGCCAGCTGTTAAGAAGTTTGGATATTTTCATGGCGTAGAGTTGGAGAAAACGTCCATTGGCCATTTGACAGCGCAGATGAAGATCTTGATGCAAGGTTCCCAGCACCCCTCCTTCTTCCACTGCTTCCATCATCGCAACCTCATGCGACGTCATCTCTGGCTCTTGGTGTCCTTTGGGAATAATCCAACGATTACCGGAAGAGCTCGTTACCAAAAGCACTTGGAGTTTTCCTCGTTTCATCAAATAGGGCAGCACCCCGATCTGGCACATTCCAGGCGGCTCCGGAACTCCATGAAGAGCCATCTCCTCCGCATCATATGCTTCACATCCGGTTACTTCTTCTCCAAAAAAACTTGGCTTTTTAAAAGCACGACTTGCTTTTAGCGTTGGAAAAAAAACTTCAATCAACTGCAAAGGAGCATGCTCTGCCGAAAAACGATCCACTTTAACTTTTCTATTTTTTAATCGAAAAAGATAACGCCTGCTTTTAATCCGCTTTCCTTCGGTAAAAGGCCAGAGCGCCTGAAAATTGGATTTCGTCATTTTGATTTCTTTGCTATGAAACAATGATTTCTGTTTTTCTCTAAAGGAAATCAAGTAGCTTTTACCACTGCGACGCAAGCGGAGATCTCGCAGTGAAGAAGAGACAATAAAGCCCTCTTCCAACTCAACCCCTTTTAATCTAACGAGCGAAGGAGGAGAGGTCAGCAAGATAAACTTGCGTCGAATGGGCTCGCTTGGTTTTTTCATGAAAAGTTAATTTGAGCGTGTCCTGAAATCGTTTCAACTTTTTTCTCATTAATTTTTCAATATTTTTTATTGCTGTTTTTACGATTATCAAAGATTCTCTAACACCGCTTAAAAATATGGTGGCCGTAGCTCAATGGTAGAGCTCCAGGTTGTGGTCCTGGCTGTTGCGGGTTCGAGTCCCGTCGGTCACCC
>JAIEQF010000016.1 GCA_019747895.1 Chthoniobacterales bacterium | reverse complement strand
CTGGCCATGATAATCTCCTCGGTTTTGTCACCTCTGAGATTACCAACATCATGTAGCCTTTCTATTTTTTACTCGCTATTGCACTTCGCCGTTGAAAGGGCCACTATTATAAATCAGCGTCATCATGAATTATGAACATCTCAACAACTCCTCATCAATTTCCAGCGGCTCCCTATAATTTTGAAGCATTAAGAGAGAGTCCTGTATCAAACGATGCAATCATTAGGATTGCTTTTCCTAATAGACTTGTTGCAGCTCATCCTGAAACAGATCGAGTAACTGACATCTTAGCTCAACTTCCTCATGCAAATTGTTTAGATAGTGAAAACACTAAACAGCTCCTTGCAGACTTCTTATTTCATAAAATAGCACTTTCTTTTCCTCCCGTTCCTTCCCATCAAAATTCTGACGTGCAAACAATGAACGCAAGAATGAGTCAGAGTGCTTTGCGTGATTTTGCTCATCAGATGGTTAACCCAGATGATCCAACGCCATTAACAAAACGCCAGATTGTTCAAGTCTTAGATAAGACAAACCAACTCCTAGATTTTGCCCAGGCAAGAAGAGCAGAGCAGGAAGCCATAGGTACTCACTCTATCCTCTCTAGTTTTTCTCAACAAGACCTAGCTAAAGAAAAATACTACTCTGAACATCCTTTTCTTCCCATGAATCAGTGGCGCTCATTTCTTCGTCAAAGCCCTGGTGAAATAGAAAGAGAGGAAAATCTCTATTTTAGAGAATGGTGCGATTGGCTGGCTGAAACCATCGCCCCCCATCCAACTACTATCTTAGAATACAACCCTGATCATGGTGTTTCTGTTGTAGAACGAAGCATGCCTTATGAAAATGTGCCTACACTTCTGATTCCTCAAGCAGAGAGGGAAGAGTTTCAACAAAAGGCCAAGCAAACTTATGATGCTTTAGAAAACTCTGTGCAACACGACTACGAAGAAGAATATGGTCTGGAAGCAGCCAAAGAGATGACTCAATTCATTTTTCAAGATGTTGATCGCTCACAACCTCTCACAAGGGAAATTCTAAGAACAGTCATCGGTCGGAGATCAAAAAAATCCTCTTTGGAACAGTCAGTCCAATCTCTCTCCAGAGATATTTCTTTTGCAAAAGATGCTGCTCATAAAACTTCTCCTACTCAACCAACAGCCTTAGAAATCGTTCGCTTAGCAATATCTCTTAAAACATCACAAGAAGTGCAACACCTCTACAATGCCCTGCCGGAAAAGGTTGCCGCTACACTTGTTGGGAGTGTAGCGGTAGGGGCTTTTTCTGAATTAATAGGAATGGCCCTTAGTGAATGGAATCAAGAGTCAACAGTTAGTGCTAATCAGGAATTACAAGATCAGCTCATTAACACCTGGCCAGTTCCTCCTGAGCTGACCGATCAGCAAGTCACAGATAAAATTATTGATAATCAAAAAGTTCAGATCGATAACTTCAATCAAGAGATCAAGCATGATAATGAAGCAATCATTTTTTGGAAAAATTATAGGTCATCCACTTCTAATCCTCCTGATAACACATCCTACGGTCATGTAATATCGTATCCCTATAGTGATAACACTACTACTCATGTAAAAAACGAAGCTCTCATTGCGTATAATTTTTCTACGCCTGGAGCTCCAGTGAATAATGAATCTTACGTTCACTCTTTAGAACAATCGCGAAACACACTCGTAGCATCAAGAGATCAACTCGCAGCAACGATAGCGCAAGAAACAACTGAAAACAAAATCTTAGATCAAGATTTTTTTGAAGCTGCAAAAGCAGCGTTTCAAGACGATAGAAATGAAATTATCAGAAACAATGCGCTGGCAGCCATCATCAATCCAAAAGTAATCCAAGAACAAGCTTGCTTGCTTGTTGAAAGCCAAATACGCTCTTTTTTAATTCATGCTATCTCCTCTTACGTATTAGGTCTTCCTATCTCTCTCAATACGATGAGATCGGGTTATAAAGTGGGAATAAAACTAGCCACTGTTCTCAGCGCTCATGCCAGAGCAGAAGCCGCCCTTCCTGCTAAAAAATTCGAAGAGTCTTTAAAAGTTTTGTTAGCACATAAAATGAGTGAAGAAAAAGCGGTGGAGCAAAATGAAGCAACAAGTCGTCGACTTCTAAAACAAGCGCAGCTTCTTGAAACAATCCTTCAAGATCTAGAAGAAAATATTCTTACCCCCTTCGCAACGGTTGAAGAAAAGGAACAGGAAACAGAGCAAATCATTAAAAGACCCCAACAGCTTTCTGAGCAAGAAAAACAAGCTCTAGCAACTATTGCTACGATCAGAGAAAATCTTCAATTAGCTAACAAGACTCATCAAGATGAATTTTCTCAATTTGCAAATGAAGTCAGAGGCGAACAATCAGATGCGGAACGTCTTGAAGACAGAGTCACTGAAATCAGGGAGAATCTAAGAAAATTGGTAGCAACAATTGAGGAACCTGAGGTGGCTGATGCTCTAGAAGCTTTTTTTGAATATCAAGCAGCGGCACGGAATTCCATGAGAGAGTTACTCAAAAAAACAGCTGGAGATATTTCTGAAGCATATAACACATCACTCAGAGAGCTTCAAACAGCCGTCTTAGCCAAAGAAGATCTTCCCGTTATTCCAGGAGCTCCCAACTTAAGATTTCGAGGAGTAGGAGATAAAGAGCATCGATACAAGAACAGTCTCATAGATGAAGAGCATCGCCAAGAGATCTTCTCTGAAAAAGGCAATCAAGAATTACGCACCTACTTATCCCATTTTATCACTCATTACGAAACAGAGGCTCAACAAGCAAAAGAAGATTTTAAAAAGTTTCAAACATATCGAAGAACGCACTTGCCAATTTAGAGATTTTTAATAATCCTCACCTTCCTGCCTGTCGTCTCATCAATAGCGATGATGTCATGACCTTCAAAATTTCGAGCAAGATAACCTAGTGCCATGAACGGATCAGCACCAAAGGCTTGAACAGCACTCGTAATAAAGCCAATTGATTTTTCCGAATCACTCAAAGAAAAAAGTTTCATTCCTGCGTGTAATACCTCTCCTTCTTTCGTTGTTGAAAAACCAACCAACAAACGATTCACACGCCCCACGCTTCGCAAACGTGAAATCACCTCTTGTCCCACATAACATCCCTTGTTGTAATCGATCGCTTGCCGCTCTAAATGGGCCTCTGGAGGAAGGCGATCAGGTGTCAGTTCTGCTCCCCATTTGGGAACCCCCTGTGCAATACGCAAGACTTCGACTTGGTCTTCCGTCAAAGTTTGATGTTTTTTCAAAAAGTCAGAAGGCAGCTGCGAAATCTTGATATCTTTTCCAGGAAAAGCGAGTCGTGGAATCAAGACTCCAGAAATTTTTTTTAGCACCGGGTTGTCGAGCAAGTCTCCAAAAACATGGATCGTAGGCTCTGAAGGAATAACTTCTAGCACAACATCATCAGCAACTAAATAACGCTCCAAGCGCGCCATCAACTCCTCAGATAACTCAAGAGGTGCTTCTAGCAAGATTGCCTCTTCTTGAAGAGTCATCCAAATCACGGCGGAAAGTTTTCCTTTCGGTGTGAGCAAACAAGCTTGCATAGCCTCTCTAGGAACAAGTCGTTTCAAATCATTAGTCACTTGGCCATTCAAGTAGCGCAATCGATCACTGCCTGTAACACGAATCAGCAATCGCTCTGGAAGCATGAAAAAAGCGCCTTTGGAGCTTATTTGTTCAAAATAGGTCATTTATCTTTGATGGCAATTTTCAAATCGCTAATTTTTTTATAAAAAATTATTTTGTGTTCTTTGCGTGCCGCTTTAGCGGCTTTGTAATCTTTGTTATGAATTTCTTCCTGCTTCGACTACGTTAGCAGCTACTTTTTCTTAAAAAAATTAAAGAGAGCAGCAAATCCCTTTTTTGAATGTTGAGGTTTTTCCTCAACAGGAGAATGAGAGGGAGGCTTCAACGAAAAAAGATTTTGTTCGGTACCAGGAAAACTATATTCACCAGCCAGCGCAGCAAAATCAGCATCTCCCAATCCACGTTCTGCAGTGCGCGTCAAAGCAGCAGCTACAGCCGCTGTTGTTGGAAACTCCGTTTCGTAAGAGTGAGCTATCTCCAGTCCAAATTGAAGATCTTTCAACATGTTCTTACTCGAAAAACGAGGTTCATAATCAGCTCCCAACATCTGTGGGAGCTTCATGGCAAGAGTGCTAGAGTTAGCAGCACTATGCTGGAGGGTTTCGCCTAGCTTATCGAGTGGAACCTTTCCTAATTTTAAAAGCTCTAATGCCTCAGCCAAAGAAGCCACTTGTGCCGCGATTAAAATATTGTTCGCAATCTTAACATATGTTGCAGCTCCAACGGGCCCGACTTCCACAATTTCTTTTGAAGAGACTTCAAGCACAGGACGAACTTGATTCAAAATATCCGCAAATCCTCCCACAAAATAAACAAGCTTTCCCTCCGCAGCAGCATCGCGACTCCCTGTAAAAGGGGCATCGAGAAACTGAGCCCCTCGCCGCTCAACCAAAGAAGCCGCTTCAAATGTTTGCTTAGGATGAACCGTCGCATGATTTAAGACCACATGACGCGCTGTCAGTGCTGGCGAGAGATTTTGCAAAACCTCTAATAAAGCTTTTCCATCCTGAACAAAAACCTGAATGATATCAGCAGCTGCAGCAACCTCCGCTGGTGAAGCTAGAAAATTTGGTTCCGAACGAGGCGTTCTATTCCAGACAACTAGAGGAAAGTCAGCACGCCGCAAGTTAGCGGCAACTCGGGAACCAATAAGCCCTAGACCGATAAGGCCAATGGTTTGTTTTTTTTGCATGGAAGAAATTCAAATTTCCACAGAAGATACAAAAAAGAAAATGGCCACAAAGAACACAAAAAAATCAAAGAAAAATCTTCTCTTTAATTTCTTTGGGTTCTTTGTGGCTAATTCTTCTTATTGCCTTACTTCCCAGCTGGAGCAGCAGCCGGTGTTGAAACAGGAGGAGCTGTTGTAACTGCTGCTGGTGTTGTTGCCGTTGTCTTTGTACTCCCAGTAGCAGCCTTCATTGCAGCAGGGTTTGGAGCCATAGGCTTCACCATTGGCATAGGAGGAGGAGCAGGAAGCGTATTTTCAATTTTTGCTGTTTGGCGAAGCTGTTGCATAAAAGTTTTGAAAGCCGCGCGTCGTTTTTGATTTTGCAAATAAGCAACGATATTTTGTTTAGCTTCAGCAAAAGGAATGGTACCAGCAGCTTTTTTGTCAGTTACCTTGATGATATGATAGCCATACTTTGTTTTAACAGGAACTTGACTAATGGTTCCAACTTGTTGTGAAAAGGCAGCTGTTGCAAACTCAGGAACCATCTGTTCTTTGCTAAAAAACCCAAGGTCTCCACCACGTTGTTTAGCACCTGGCTCTTCTGAAAGTTCGGAAGCAAGCTTTGAAAAGTCCTCACCTTTATTTGCACGAGCGATAGCAGCTTTAGCAGCTTCTTCTTTTGCTTTAGCAATCTTTGCATTCTCTTCCTTTGCTTTAGCTGTTTTTGCCATCGCCTCTTTGTCCTTCGTAATAACCTCTGGAGGAGCTGGTGGAACCATGAAAAGAATATGAGAAGCTTTGACCATATCAGGATTTTCAAACTGCTTGATATTATCCTTATAAAATTTCTCAGCTTCTGCGTCGGTTACTTCATCTTTGCCTTTAATTTGAGACTTAATCCAGTCGGTCTGACGTTTTGACTTTTTTAGGTTCGCTGTGAACTGATCCATGGTCTGTCCTGACTCTTTAAGCTTGGCATTGAAAACATCAGGGGAAGGAAACTGCTTTTTGATTTTTTCGATCTCGGCATTAACATCAGCATCGGAAACCTGAACATTTGCTGACTTCTTGTCGACCAGCTTCTCCATAATCAAACCATCAAGGATTTGACGATAGGCCATAATCTTTTGCTCTGCTCCCAAAGAAGCAGGGTTAACTCTGCTTGCATTCAATGCTTCTTTAAAAGCTTTCTCCAATTCATCTTTAGAAATTTTGGTTCCATCAACGGTCGCAACAGAATCTTTCAAAGCAATGACTGCTGAAGTAGCACCCGCAGCAGGAGGCAGACCCATTGGCCCACCAGGAAGCTTCGCTGCCGAAGCGGCTGTTACTGCTGCTTTAGGAGGAGTTGGTGGCGTTGCTGCAGGAGAGCTGGTAGTCGGAGTATCAGCATGAACAAGTGCAACAGTGGAAATGATAATGGCAAGTAATGCAAAATTTTTCATGGGCTTCATAATTAAGATAGATAAAAGTGCCACGAGAATGCCAGAAGCGCCAGTGTTTTTTCAAAAATTTTATTTTTTCTTTTTTGCTAAAAGAGCTACCCCAGTCTTCGTTTGACATCTTTTTCCGGCTCCCCTACCTTCTTCACTCATCTTTTGCTCACGTGGCGAAATTGGCAGACGCGTACGTCTCAGAAGCGTATGGGTAATTCCATGGAGGTTCGAGTCCTCTCGTGAGCACTATCAACAGGTTGCAGGTTAGAGATTGCAGATTCTTCTTTAATGAAACACAGCATTGAACCAATCGAGATTAAAAACCTTTTCTCTAGCATCGCCACGCGCTACGAACTAGCTAATCACCTGCTCTGCGGAGGACTCGACTTGTGGTGGCGGCACGTAACAGCACTCGCCGTTGCAAAAAAAAGTCCGCACTTTATTTTGGATCTGGCGACAGGAAGCGGCGATCTTGCCGTTGCAGTTTTAAAAAAAATTCCCACAGCTCAGATCACTGGAGTTGATTTTTGTGAAGAGATGTTAGCAGAAGCCGCAAAAAAAAAGATCCCTGCTTTAACGTTAGTAGCTGCTGATGGATTGGCGCTCCCGTTTCGTGACGAAAGCTACGATGCTGTCACAATTGCTTTTGGACTGCGCAATATGGAATCGTGGGAGAAAGGTCTTCAAGAAATGCGTCGGGTCTTGCGCCCAGGAGCTCCCCTTTTCATCCTCGATTTCTCACTTCCAACACTGCCGCTTTTGAAACCACTCTATCGTTTCTACCTACACCATCTTCTACCACGGCTGGCTGGCCTCATTACAGGCCGATCCGAAGCCTACTCGTACATGGCTGACTCCATTGAACAATTTCCATCGGGCCTTGCGATGTGCTCCCTACTCGAACAATGTGGCTTTCAGCAAACCACGTTCAAGCCGATGACTTTTGGTGTGGTGACGCTTTATATTGCTTATAAAAATTACAGGAATTAAAAAAATTCCTGTAGCCTGTAACCTACAACCTGTAACCTGTTTGTATGGCCAGCACCTTCACCCCCCTTCGCCATCGAACCTTCCGCTATTTTTGGATCGTCAATATGACTTCCAACATTGGAACGTGGATGCACATTGTCGCAGCAGCTTGGCTCATGACCTCCATAACGAGTTCGCCAACGTTGATTGCCTTGCTACAAACAGCACTGACATTACCTGTTTTCTTTTTCTCGATTCCTGGCGGAATGCTCGCTGATATTTTTTCTTTGAAAAAATTTCTTTGCTTCACGCAGGCATGGATGGCTCTTGCGGCTTGCACCCTCACCTTCATGACAGTTTTTCATTTGGTGACTCCATGGTCTTTGTTGGGAATTACTTTTTTGCTAGGCTCTGGAGCCGCTCTCAACATTCCCGCGATGCAGACAGCCATCACCACCATGGTTCCTGTGGACGATTTAAAAGAAGCCAGCACACTCAATAGCATTGGCTTCAATACGGCTCGCGTTGTCGGCCCTGCCCTTGGAGGCTTCCTTGTTGCCTTATGCGGTCCAGCCTTGGTTTTCATGATCGACACGATCTCTTTCCTCGGCGTGATCTTTTTTTTCTTATGGCTCTATCAGCAGCCTCAGCGTCGTTGCTCTTCTGGTTTTGATATTAAAAAAAGTTTTTCAGGATTTTCAAAAATCATAACGCTTCATCATTTTAAAAACATTCTCAAAAAAACTTCTTCTTTTTTCTTTTGTGCCAGCATTATTTGGGCCCTCTCTCCCATCATTGCCAAGGCTCAATTGGGAGAAGGAATTACTTCCTACACTCATTTTGTCACCTGCTTGGGGCTTGGAGCCGTTCTAGGAGGGCTTTCCCTGACCACGTTACGAAGTCGACTCTCCGATGAAAAATTAACTTTCAGTGTTTTGCTGTTGCTTTCATTTTTATTGAGCGCTCTTTTATTTTCCAAAAATCATTTTATGACTTATGGAATTCTTATTTTTATTGGATTCACCTGGATTAGCTCATCATCTACTTTTGTGACTGCTGTTCTGAAAACATTTCCCGACCATCTCAAATCACGTGCCTTTGCGCTCTATTGGGTTTGTTTTAATGGAAGCGTTGCCCTTGGAAGTGCAGCGTGGGGAAAACTTGCTTCTCTTTCCACTGTTCCTACAGCACTCCTTGTTTGCAGCACCCTAGCTTTCCTGAGCGCCTTGCTTTCGTTAAAATGGAAAATAGAGGAAGCAGGAGACTAGTACTTTAAAAAGTGTATAATTTCGCTTTTTATTATAGTCAAATTACTTAGAAATTACAGGGAAGAACGCAGGAATTTTTAGAAAAGGCCAGGCCGAAGACCGAGC
>JAIEQF010000050.1 GCA_019747895.1 Chthoniobacterales bacterium | reverse complement strand
GCGCTCGGTCTTCGGCCTGGCCTTTTCTAAAAATTCCTGCGTTCTTCCCTGTAATTTCTAAGTAATTTGACTATACACTCAGTCGCTGTGCGCCGTCGCTCCTTGCTCTTCATACGCATCAGCGAGTTTTGAAACGCTCTAATGCTACTCCTATCATCGTGATAAGGTGTAAAATTTCTTTGTGTTCTTTGCATTCTTTTGTGGCTATTCTCTTCTTTCTTTGAGCTCTTTGTGGTTAATTAATTCTTTATGTCAGAAAAAAATTCATCCCTCATCGAAGTTTGTGATCTGAAGCAGCGCTTCGGGACACAGGAAGTGTTGCGCGGTCTTTCTCTCTCCGTGCAGCGCGGGGAGACGATGGTGCTTTTGGGGGGGAGCGGTGGAGGAAAAAGTGTTTTTTTAAAACACCTCATTGGCCTCATGAGGCCGCTTTCAGGAAAGGTTTTGATTGAGGGAGAGGACATTTCTGCTTTTACAGAACGTGAACTCGAACCGGTGCGGCGAAAAATTGGAATGCTATTTCAAGATGGCGCGCTTTTTGATTCGATGACGGTTTTTGAAAATGTTGCTTTCCCGTTATCAGAACGTGGAATTCGTGATGAAAAAATATTGCGGCAAAAAGTTGGAAAAGCACTCGAGCTCGTTTCCTTGCAAGACCATGAAGAAAAAATGCCTGTTAACTTGAGTGGAGGGATGCGTAAACGAGCAGCTCTGGCTCGTGCGATCATTAGTGAACCAGCTTGCATTCTTTATGATGAACCGACAGCAGGGCTCGATCCGATTGTTTCCGACACGATCAATCGTTTGATCCGACGCTTGCAACGCCAACTGCAGGTGACCTCCGTTGTGGTGACTCACGACATGACGAGTGCTAATCATATTGCCGATCGTGTTGCTATGTTGCATCAAGGAAGACTTCATTTTTGCGGCACGTTAGCAGAGTTTCACGCTTCACGGGATCCTTTGTTAAGGGACTTCATCGAAGGGCGTTCTCACGAAATTGACTAAACTACCTCATAACTTCTACTGAGACTGCGAATAGCTGCGTTGCTTCGGTGCTCAAAGCCTCACGTATTTCAATACTCTCGGCTTTTGTGCTCCGAGGCGCCTTGCTCTTCGTTAGCCTCAGCGAATTTCTGAGGCAGTTTGCCATTTATATTGAGATGTCATTGATTTTAACATAATCTCCTCTCAACGTTTCAACACTTCAACTTCTCAACCAGTCGCGAAGCGACTTTCTCATGGATTCCAATAGTTATTCTGTTCAACTGAAAGCTGGCATTTTTCTGCTCATAGGTCTGACCGCCGTTTTTTCTTTGGTGGTTTATTTTGGTCGGTTTAGTCAATGGACTGAACACTCCTATCCGATCATCGTGCGTTACACGAATGCCAATGGTCTTCTCAAAGGTGCTGACGTTTTGTTAGCAGGAGCACGTATTGGTGACGTAGAGCAGGCTCCGATGATTCTTCCCGACATGAAAGCAGTTCAGGTACGGCTGCGCATCAATGGAAATATCAAAATTCCGAAGCAGAGTCTTTTTTCTATTGGAAGCTCAGGATTGTTAGGAGATCGATTTGTGACTGTTTCGATCAATGAGGATGCAGCGCTTGATGATGTCTTGCCTCCTGGTTCTGTGGTCGAGGGAATGCGCGAAGCCAACATAGCTGACCTCCAACGACAAGTTGGTGAAATTATGCCGAAGGTGGAAAAAGCGGTGAGCAATATCACTCAGATTACGGATACTTTCAAAAAAGATATTTTTAATAAAAAAGGAGTCAAAGATATTCAAGACTCTCTAGCTAACATTGCAGCCGCTTCACAACAAGCTGAGAAGACGATGGCGGATGCAAGTCTCTTTGTCAAAAAAGGAAATGAGACGATGGATTCGGCAAAAGGAGCAGCTGATGACATGAAAGCCTTTATTAATAATTTGAGGAAACACGGAGTTATTTTCTATCGAGATACGGCGAAGAAGTAATGACCAAGAACAAAATATTAATAATTTTTATGAATTACTTTTTAAAGAAGCAGTCATTTTTAATTTTAGGAGTCTTAGCTTGTTTGTTCAGTCAACTCTCTGCAGCTGAGACTTCGCAGTCAGCTGTTCAAGTTTTGAAAGGCTCTGGACGTCCCGATCTCTTATCAGGATTAGCCGAGATCAAAGCTAAAGATGGAGTTCCTCAGCCCGAGGAATGGATTGTGCTTTGCAATGATCCGAGTGCCCATGGTGGTGTTCGTGAGCTGAGCATTTCCAATGGACATATTGTTTCGGAGCGCACGCCAATGGGAGAATTTGCAGGTGAGGGAGAATTGCCTCATTTGACAGTGACTCCTACTACGCTTGATTCAGGCGCTGTTTTTAAAATTGTAGACCGTGAGGCCAAAGCTGCTCGTATCGGTTTTGATTCGATTAATTATGTCTTACGCGTTGATGCCATCTCAGGAAAACCGCTTTGGATTGTTCAGATCTATAAAACTTCTGGGGCTACTCCTGTTGGAACGATGGAACTTTCTGCAGAGACAGGGGAAGTGCTGAAGCCGTTGCCTAAAAAATAGTGATGGATTCGTTACCAATGACTCTCGTTGTCTTGGCTGCAGGGATGGGAAGCCGCTATGGAGGCCTTAAGCAGCTTGATCCCGTTGGTCCCTCGGGCGAGACCTTGCTTGATTACTCTGTCTACGATGCGGTGCGTGCTGGTTTTTCAGAAATTGTTTTCATCATTCGGAAAGAGATTGAGGAACCTTTTCGCAAGATGGTTGGAGATCGATATGCCAAAGCATTTCCTCAGCTCCAAGTGAAGTATGTTTTTCAAGAGATGACGGATCTGGCTCAGAACATTAAAGTATCGGAGGGCCGCACCAAGCCATGGGGAACAGGACATGCTCTCTTAGCGGCTCGATATGAAGTAAAGACTCCTTTTGCGGTCATTAATGCCGATGACTACTACGGCTCCTCAGGATATCAACTCCTTGCAGCCTTTTTGAGGCAACCTCAAGCCGGTCACTATGCCATGGTTGGCTATCAACTTAAAAATACCTTGAGCGCTTTTGGGACTGTCTCCAGAGGTATTACCGAAAGTACTAACACTGGCTTTTTAAAAAAGATTACGGAGCAGACTGATTTGCGGGCTTCTGTTGGTGGAGTTATAGCGCAGCAAGCAACCGGCAAAGAAATTTTTTTCACAGGTGAAGAGCTTGTCTCTTTAAATTTTTGGGCTTTCTTACCCGATTTTTTTCCTCATCTTGAAAAATTATTTGAAGAGTTTTTGAATTACGTATGGGAAACAAAGCAGTCAACGACTGCTGAATTTTATCTTCCCTCTGCGGTGAACCAGTTAATCAAGGAAGAAACAATTTCTGTTAAATTGCTTTGTACCCAGGATCCATGGTTTGGATTAACTTATCCTGATGATTTGCCCCAGGTCAAAGTAGAATTAAAAAAACGAATAGAAGGGGGATATTATCCTTCATTCCTATTTTGAAATATGAGTTTCCCCCGTTCATTAATTTTATTGATATTTTTCTTCTTACTTTCAAAGATGCTTTGTGCATGGCCTGGTGAAGAGAAAGAACCGGAAGGGAATAAAAAAATAACAATAGCAAAAAAAAATGCTGAAGAAGAAAGGAAGAGAATGATTAATTATCCATCAGATGAAAGATCTCCTTCTATTCTTAAGCGGAGTTCAACCATAGGAGCTGGAGGACCTCAAGAAATTCAAGAAGAAGCTTCAGATTCAAATGTCATTGGACATCTAGGAGAAGCTTCTGTTCAAGTTACTGAAAATGCTCTAATGGAAAGTGATCAGGTCTTTCTTGAACAAATATTAGCCAGAATCAATCCAGCTATTGCTGAAGGAATTAAAGACCAAAAAGCACCCTCACTTGATTACCATCAAAAAGCAGCATTTCAAAAACGCCTCATCAGTACTCTTCCAGATCAGGTAAGAGAGACTTTTCAAGGGCGTCTAGCAAGTGCTAAGAAATTAGAGGCTGAAGCAGAAGAGAAAGAAAAAAGTAATTCTTTTTTATCTATTTTTGACAAAGAAGAAGTAACAAAATTACGTGTCGAAGCCGCATCACTTAGAAGAGAGGCATACGAAGAACGGGAAAAATACTTACGTTCCCAGTTGCGGGATATTGAGGCTCTTCATCTCATCAATGATCTTCTCAATCAATCACAAGAAAAATTCAAACAAACCATACAAGCTGCAGAAGGTTTTGCTGAAAAAATTCAGCCAACCTCTTCTCTGCTTTTTGGATCGTTATTAAGTTGTTTTTCTTCTACTGATACAGAGGCCATGGGACTACTGGAAGAATTTAAAAAGGCAACTTCTTATGAGCAGCGATCTACCATTATCAATAAAATCAAAAAAATGGAATGGAATGTGAATTTTTCAGAATTTGAAAAATTAACAGCAAATTTCGAAAATAAAAAAGAGTTAGTGCGCCAGTTAGAAACAATCGTGCCTAATTTTCCGTTGCCAACAAAACAACGCAATCAAATAATCGTGCCTAATTTTCCGTTACCAACAAAACAACGCAATCAAATAGCAGAAAAAATCTTTTCTCTCCCTTTTATAGAAGAATGGATGGTTGCTCTTGATCATCCAGATCGAATGGGTTGCGAGGATTTGGTAGCCTCTTTAAAAGAAAAAAGACAAGAAACCTTAACTCAAATTAAAACACTTGTTCTTGATCCTTCTTTGATTGAAAGCTTAGAGGGAGTAGAAGGAAGAGAAAAAATACCAATCGATACTTTTATTGTGAGTCTGTTAGTTGATCAGCTTCCTATCAATGTTCCAACGGAAAGCTCTTTAGAAGAAACCAAACAAGAATTAGTGGAGGCGATTTTTCGATTTTTCTGTGCTGATCTTGCTTTGAAATTGGAGAAAATAAAAGTTCCATTATCATGCCCCTCAAATCGAGAACCGGAAAAATTGATCACAGCTAATAAGGAAAATGATCAGAACTCTGAAGAAGTTTTGTTTGATAAAGCCTTTAATAAGTTAATGGAGCTTAGAAAAGATGGTCCTTCTTCTCCTGAGCTAAAAAAGATTTTGCTTTGTGCTGAGTTGTTTCTAGACATGATGAGTTTTAAATCTTTCTTTACAGTATGGAATCCAAGATTCGACGAAGAATGGAGCGATCGCATTGCTTCAGGAAAAGACTCTGCTTTTAAATTTTTAAATAGAGTAGCTTCTTTTATTGATAATCCAAATAATTTTAATGATCCAACATCCGAAATGACTTTAGCAAATGCAAGAGAGCTGTTTGCTGTAAGAGATTCTAGCAATTGGTCCATTTTTAGAATAAACCTTGAGGGAAGAAATAGAGCTAGAGCCTCTGTTGCTGAGTTAAACAGAGCGGTTCGAGATCAGCAAAATAAAGAAGTGGCGCAAGATCATCTTCAGGCAGCTCTCTTGTTGATGAAAAGTGCCCGTGAGGCTAGCAATCATGGAAAAGAAGTTCCTCATAGCAGATGGAATATGGGTTCTTGGAAGAAAGATAATGCCCTATCTTTGAAAATGAGATGTGCTGGTGAGCTTTATGCTATGGCTGCTTATCGTAGAAGGAAAATTAACAATCTATTATTGACGTCTGATAAGAAGCCGGAAGAATATATTAATCTTGCTAAGAGAGCGCTTGCAGGTGAAGAAAATGAATATAAACCCTCTGTTGCAAGTATTGCCTTGGGTTATAGCGAACAATTTTTTTATGAATATTCCTGTGGAAGAAAGCCGCTGTTAGATTACTTGCCTTGGTCTGTGTACAGTGAGTATTCTGAGGACATAGTGCCTTTGTTATAATATGAGCGAACAACTTCTTTCTCAAATTAACAAACAATTTGAAATCCCCGATCGAGTAAAACTCGTCAGGGATCAAGATGGTCTTCTGAAGCTCATGGCAACAAGCGATTACAGCTCCGCTGAAATATATTTAAAAGGCGCCCACGTGACTTCTTTTCAACAAGAAGGCGAAAGACCGCTTCTTTTCATGAGTCCATCTGCCAAGATGCCTCGTGGAAATATGCTGCATGGTGGGATTCCGCTTTGTTTTCCATGGTTTGGAAATCGAGAGGGCGAAACACTCTCTCATGGATTTGCGCGTAATAGCATTTGGGATTTGGTGGAGACGAAAGTAAAATCGGATGGTGATGTTGAACTCTCTTTTCAATTGCCCATGAGCGTTCTCAAGGAGGCTGGATGGGCTCCTGTTGAGGTTTTGTATCGAGTGACTGTTGGGAAAAAATTACAGCTCGAACTCATCGTCAATAATACAACGTCTCTTCCTTTTTCTTATGAAGAATGTTTTCATTCCTACTTTTTAGTGGGAGATATTAATCAAGTGACAGTTCATGGGTTGAAGGGTTTAACCTACCTTGATAAAAACGAAGACTTCGCTGCTAAGCAGGAGCTCTGTGATGAGTTGCCGATTGTTGGTGAAACGAACAGCGTCTATCTTGATTCGACAGCTCCGATTGAAATTCATGATCATTCTCTTCAGCGCACGATACGAATTGAAAAAGAACACTCTCGTTCAACTGTAGTTTGGAATCCTTGGAGTAAAAAAGCAAAAGAGATTGCCGATTTTGGTCCTGAAGATTATCGTCACATGCTCTGCGTTGAGTCTGGTAACGTCAAAGAGTTTACTCTTCAGGTCGCTCCTGGAGAAACTTCTTCAGTTCGCGTGCAGCTTTCTTCATTCAGCAGACTGGATTGAACAAAAGAAAAACCTATTTGATACTGAAGATTTTTGTTGAGAGGTTGAGAGGATAATTTTTTCTCAACAGCCACGTTAGAGGCGCTCAACAGCTGCGAAGCAGCGGCTCAACTCCTCAACTGCTACAAAAACACTTTAATGAAGCTTACTTTTGATCAGATATCTGTATAATAAATCATCTTTCATATGAATAAAACATCTACACCCATCTCTTCCTTCATCGAACATCATTTTAGGCACTTTAATGCTGCGACATTAAAAGATGCAGCCCATGGTTATCAAAAGCATTTGGCTGGTGGTGGAAAAATGTTTCTAACACTTGCAGGCGCGATGAGCACTGCTGAGTTAGGACTTTCTTTAGCCGAGATGATTCGCCAAGACAAAGTCCATGCGATCTGCTGCACCGGCGCGAACTTGGAAGAGGATATTTTTAATCTGGTCGCTCACGATTATTACGAGCGTGTTCCGAACTATCGTGACCTCACTCCAGATGATGAACAAAAGTTGCTCGAGCGTCATATGAATCGCGTGACCGATACCTGCATTCCTGAGATGGAGGCGATGCGCCGCATTGAGTCTGCAGTCCTTGAAGAGTGGGTTGCAGCTGATCAAAAAGGGGAACGTTATTTTCCTCATGAGTTCATGTATAAAATTCTTCGCAGTGGAAAATTAAAAGAGAGTTATCAAATCGATCCAAAAAATAGTTGGATGCTCGCTGCTGCTGAGAAAAATTTACCGATGTTTGTGCCAGGCTGGGAAGATGCAACCCTTGGCAACATGTATGCGGGACATTGTATCAGTGATAATGTCAAAAGCGTTCATACGGTTCGAACGGGCATTGAATATATGATCTCACTGGCTGAGTGGTATACCAAGGAATCGAAACTCATCGGAGATCAAGGTTCCATCGGCTTTTTTCAAATAGGTGGCGGCATCGCTGGCGATTTTCCGATTTGTGTTGTTCCTATGTTGCACCAAGATCTTCAGCGTGATGAAATTCCGCTCTGGGGCTACTTCTGCCAGATTAGCGACTCGACAACCAGCTATGGAAGCTATTCCGGAGCTGTTCCGAATGAAAAAATCACTTGGGGAAAACTAGGAGTGAAGACTCCGAAGTACGTGATTGAATCGGATGCTTCCATCGTGGCGCCGCTCATGTTTGCGATGGTGTTGGGATGGTAAGGGTATCGTTCATGGAGTGAAGTATTACAAGCTATCACTCTGAGATAACGAACTCGGAAGAAGGAGTCTGACTCCTCATCTCTTCGAATGAAGGAGAAAGGCTCAAATCATGAGAAAAATTTCGTGAAGAGTGCTGAGAAGAATGATGACTGTGTGAAAGCTCATCGAAATGTGGATCATTCAAAAATTCTTCTAACAATTCACTCTCATCAG
>JAIEQF010000005.1 GCA_019747895.1 Chthoniobacterales bacterium | reverse complement strand
CACCGTTGCGAAATTGGGCCGTTTTGACCCGCTTTTGAAAACGCTAAAAAAACTGAGGGCTTTGGGACAGGCTCTACCTAGCTTCTACTTTGTATGGCAATGTAGGACAGGATGCCAAATATAAAAGGTAATATATGACTGCCAATAGACATGAAAAGACCATTGCGCAGATTACGAATCGCATCGGAGTCTAGATATCTAGCCATATATTTGCTGCAATAAGGGCGTTTTCTTAAGATGTCTCTTTCTGTATCAATAAAATCATGAAGTGTTTCTAATGTGAGGAGTGTCGAGTCTTCGACGACGTTAAACTTTGTATCAAATTTCAGAAGAATCTCATCCATTTGATTTTTTGTGAGAAATTCTTCAGGGAATGCTTCTCTAAGAGCCTCTCGGACATATTCAAAACCAGCTTCACGTTGTCGTATATCCTCATCTTGTTGTGACGTCTCATCAAAAAAACTTTCGTATTGGGAGTTAGGAAATTTTTTAATAAAGGGATTAAATGCTAATCTTTCCTGGTCTTTTTTAATAACCTTATGAGGGAAAGAGGATTCCTGGGTTGATATGGCTTTTGATATTTTCAAAAAATCTGCATGCGACATTTGTGAATCAACAAAAAAGCCAGGGGAATGTTTTAGTTGATTCTGAGCATCGAATAAAAATTGTTTTACTTCTTGAACCTTAAGAGAATTTTTGTGTTTTATTTTTGTAAAAAACATTTGATCAAATTCGTTGATAACATGGATGCCAAAAGTTCTACAGATGGCGAGCCTGATCAAATCAATTCCCGAGGTCCATTCTCTTCGAGTTTTTTCGGTGTAATCTTCCTCTGGTATGGGTGATGATCTATCCTCTTGCCTTTTATGTTTGATAGGATCCAAAGCAATTCTTCCATGGGTTCCGATGATTCTATCTCTATCAAGATTTTCTAAGCTATTAAGAGCGCTCAAAAACGCTAATGGTCTCATGGGCTGTAAGTCCGGGGCATTAATTTTAAATTCTTCCCTTTCCAAAAGCGTCTCGAGTGAAGATAGACGTGCGGTATGCGTGGTAAAATTTAATTTAGTTCCTTGATCAGTCAACTCCTCTATCGCTCTTATAATTTGATCATGCAATTGGTTTAAATTACCACTTTTTTCTTCGATCGATGTTTCGTCTTCGATTGCAGAGTAAGAGAGCGAGGCATTCAGGAGAAGATCATGTAGTGTTGTCATTGCTGCTAAGTCATTTTCTATACTCTCTTTGTTGTTTTCTCTTGTTTCTTCTACCTCTGATTGGATAGAAGTTTTTCGTTCTTCTATTTTTTCAACATTCTGTCTAATAATTCTGGCGCTTTCTTGAGCCGTAAAGGAGGCTTTTTCTGTAGGAATGGTTTCTGCTTCTTTTAACAAAAACAAAGCTTGATTGTTTTTAAGGAATTTTTGTGCAGCCAAGTAAAGATCGCGGACTTCTGTACTGAAATTTTCAGATTGATTAGGCTCTGCTGTACTGAAATTGTCAACTTGATCAGGATCCTCAAACTCTTGGAGTGTTACTCCGTTGATTGGTATTTCCATTAATTTTGCTTCAACTTCAGCAAGTTGTTCTTTATTCATCGTGATAAAGGATGAGGAATGATATCCCAAGATGAATAGTTGTATCTTTTGTACGAGATCAATCACCTTATCGAGAAAAAGGAGTTGTTCATCGGATAATGAGGGTAATGATTCTAGTTGATCATTACTAGTAGCCTTGCTACCAGGAGCACTCTTGCAAACATCTTGGATGAGTGCGTCGCCAATTTCTTGAGCTCTTTCAAGGCTCTCTTTTACGACATTCTGCGATTTATTCAATGGGAAGTTATCATCTTTGAAAAGAAGGGCTGCTCGCTTTGGCAAATAAGAAACCATTTGTTGTAGTTCAAGCTGATAACAGGTGATTTTTTTTTCTACTACAGCAAGCAATTTTTGATGATCCAAATTTTCTGAAGGAACATAGCTAGAGAGGCCTAGCAGGGCAGAAAGTCTAGCAGCATAGCTATTTTTTTTATCTGAGATGGTTTGTTCAACTACCTTCAATCGACTTTGTGATAAAGTTTGCAGTTCAGAAAGTGCCTTGGAGATTTGAGCTCGTTCTGCTGCTACGGCTGCATCTTTTTGGTTGCGAGAGATGGCAAGCTCGCTGGAGAACGGTTGGTCGCAGAGGTTACTATGCTGCTCTTCGATAGGATTTCTTCTAGGTGCAAGGCTTCGTACTGTTCCTCTTGACATGGTCGAGCTCGCAAGAGGATTGCCAGCATCATCGTATTCCTCCTCTGCTAATGGCATCCGTCGATTCTGTTCAGTGGTTTGAACATTTTTTTCCTCAAGGCCTGATCCCTTTTTGTGATTAGGGCTCAAAAGCACGACTCCAAATAACGAAATGGTCATTTCAAAAAAAAGAAATGTTGTTACAACCGGCAGCAATGTACTAGAAACTCGGCTGGCTCTAAGAAGAGAGTTCATAAACGCTATAATAATAGGAAAAGAAAAGGCAATCGCCTTATTGTCTTACAAGTTATAATGCAGAAGTTGTCTTTAAGGTAGGCACATGAAGAGCGAAGTTCAAGGAATCCGTCAGAGAAGTGGAAAAGGCGAGGTAGGATAGAGAGGCTAGAAATTTTTTCTATGGTCTAGCGAATCTTTTTTCTCTAACATCTCTCCTCTTCTTTTCCAGCATGGACAAAAAAAATCATGTTCCAAAAAACGAGTTGCCTCGAGAGCGTCTGTACATGCATGGTGCAGAGACATTACGCGATGTGGAGCTATTAGCGCTTTTTTTGAGGACAGGGCGCGTGGGTCGGCATGTTCTCGAAATAGCAGAAGATTTGCTTGGTGAGTGGGGATCGCTGCGGCGCTTGGCTGGCTGTTCTCTGGAAGAGCTTTCGCAGATTGGAGGTATCGGTCCTGCTAAAGCTGCAGAGCTCAAGGCTGCTTTTGAAATGGGAAGGCGCATGACGAATGTTGAAACGGAAGCGCCACTTTTAAAAGAGGGGAAAGAGATCTATCTCTTCATGAGGCCGCACCTCCAAGCATTGCCATATGAGTCACTTTGGGTGCTCCTTTTAGATCCGCGCTTCCGGCTGTTAGAGCGGCAGGAAATTTCTCGTGGGAGCCTCACGCAAAGCATCGCTCATCCTCGAGAGGTTTTTAAATGGGCTATTGCAAAACGATCTTACGCCGTCGCTCTTGTTCACAACCACCCTTCAGGCGATCCGGCTCCTAGTCAGTCTGATATTCGTTTTACAAAGCGTCTCTCTCAAGCCGGTGATTTGTTACAGCTGCCGCTGATCGATCACGTCATCATTGGCGCAGCTACCATCAGTCGCGCTCCCTATTATAGTTTTTTTGAAGCGGGAATGCTCTAGTACATTGGAAATTCTGCTATTGCGGCGAAGAGCTGCGTTGCGCCGGTGCTCGACTCGTCGAGTATGTTCATATACTACACTTCTCGTCTGTGCGCCGTCGCGCCTTGCTCTTCATCCGCACTAGCGAATTTTCAACGCACTAGTCTGAGGTGATATCTCTCTAATCAAATAGCGAAAGTATAAATTTTTTAATACACTAGGCTGAAGTGACGAGTAATGGGTAAGGAGTGGCTGAAGCACTATTTTTTGTGAAGGGTCTTGTCAAAAAATATCTATCCAAACACGAATTTCAAAAAGCAAAATTTGTTTTGATCGTGAAAAATACTCGTTACTCATTACTCGTTACTCGTTACACTCATGGTTAACCATGAGTCCTGTCATCCATTCTACCGCCATTGTTGATCCTAAAGCTGAGCTTGCTGATGATGTTGAGGTCGGTCCTTCTGCCATCATTGAGGCGGGGGCTAAGATCGGGCCTCGTTCACGCATTTTGGCACATGCTGTTATTAAAAGCTGCGTTCGCATGGGAGCTGACAATGAGATTGGTTATGGAGCTATTATTGGAGCGGATCCGCAAGACTTGAGTTTTAAAAAAGAGAGCAAGAGTGAAGTTGTGATTGGAGAGGGAAATACAATTCGAGAATATGTAACCATCCACCGAGGTGCTGTGGCCGAGAGTCAGACGATTGTGGGGGACCAGAACTATTTGATGGTGGGAGTTCATTTAGGGCACAATGTTCATCTCAGAAATAAAATTGTCATTACCAATAACTGCTTGTTAGCGGGCTATGTCGAAGTACAAGATCGCGCCGTGCTCGGAGGAGGCTCGGTCTTTCATCAATTTATTAAAGTTGGGACATTAGCCATGGTGCGAGGAGGGAGCCGTATTAGTAAAAATATTCCACCTTATCTCATGGCTTACGAAAGCAATTTAGTCTCGGGTCTCAATGCTGTAGGGCTACGACGAGCAGGGTTGAGCATAGAGACTCGAATGGAAATCAAGCGTGCCTTTCGACTAATCTACCGCTCAGGTCTAAACGTGACGGAGGCTCTTCAGGCTGCACGTCAGGAAGCATGGTCCTCCGAGGCGATGGCTTTTTTTGATTTTATTGATCAATCTAAAAAACGTGGCATTTGTAAGGGAAGGTCTAAGGGGAATGCTTCGATTCAAGAGGAAGAGGAAGAATAAATTTTTTAAAAATTGTTCTTGTAGATTTTTCATTCTCCTTTAACCATGGGCGCAGTAGTTTTTAAAACCTCATACAAACCAAAAAATGAAACTAACAAAACCAATCAATCAAAATAGAAATATTTTTCAATCTGTAGTCGGTGCGAGCGGATATCGCTTGCTCTCGATTTTCATGGCGGCTCTTCTTTTTTGCGGCATGAACAGTCAGCTCCTCGCTGCCTCTATGCCTCTTGGAGCTAATGTTGACGCCAATAATAATAACGCTGCTGCATCAGGGGATAAATTGAACAGCGAATCTTTTCTTAAAGCCAGTAATCCCAACGCTGATGATAATCAGCATTGGACGTTAATGGGGGAAATTGGAGCTTTCATAGCAGGAGCTGCTCTCCTAGGAGGAGCCGTTGCTGCTGGCAGATGCTATGAAGCTCGCCAGGTAAAAATTGCAGAAGAAGGAAGAAAGGCGGCTGCTAGCGATGATCATCAGCGCGATGTAACAGCTCCAGACAAAAGCAGTGATGCCCAAATGGAAGGGGAGACAATTGATGGAGCAGCAGGCAAAACTATTGCTGCAGGTTCAGGATGGAGCGAAAAAGCTAGTGACTCACTCGCTTGGTTGCGACAAGGAGTATCGAGGTTAGGGCAAGGCGCCTATGATCTAGCGACTCTGAAATCTTGCTGGCCAGCAAGTGAGGTAGCAAGAAAATCTTTGATGGAACACCTGAATACAGCACATCAAGATCAAGTGAAAAAAGCGTTGGCTAATGCAAGTTCTGAGAGAACATGGGGGCAGTTTGCTTACAATCTTGCTGCTCTTAAAACAGATACCCAGCCAGATCATCGGACAGAGAGGCAGAAGAAAGTTGAGAAATACGAACCTCTTTTGATGATGAAACAAGGGGATCTCAAGGTGGGAGAAGCCCGCGAGCTTAACGCACACCTCAATAACGAAGAAGCGAGAAAAAAAGCTATTGCAGATTTAAATCCTGGCAGCTCTCTTCATGAGATCTTAGCTGTTTTGGATCCTGAGATAGAACAAGCCATACAGGAGCCATTAAAAAAATACGCTACCAATGATGATCAGAAAGGACAAACATTCGCCTATTTTATAGCTAAAAATCAAGACGAATTCCAACTACATCCAGGACATCTCTTCGCTCTAAACGCTGCACTCGACGCAATGAACACAGATACTGAAGCTCAAGAGATTGTTCAGAAAATGCATGAGGAAGTCGAAGAACGCTGGCTTCAGGATAGTCGTCTAATGCAAGAGGCACAAGCAAGAGTTGGAGATGGAATTATTAGCCAACGTACTTCTCCGGAGATTGTTACCCAAACACCACTCAGTCATAAATAATCGTAGTGCCTGTAATGCGTGTCGAAGGTGGAGGTCGCCAAGTTGAGCTAGAATAAGCATGGTGACATGAAATTTAAAAACCAACCTCATCACATGCGGTGATTCATCGCTGCATGTGATGCTCTGAAAATAGGGAGCCTTCGGGCTCCCTATTTTTCTGCCCTAGAGCATGTTAAATAGATTCTGTCCAAAAAGATGAGTTTTTGTTTTTACAACAGAAGAGTAGTTTTCGTGCAAAGGAAGACCAACGATT
>JAIEQF010000018.1 GCA_019747895.1 Chthoniobacterales bacterium | reverse complement strand
TCGCTAAAAACTAACCCTTCACCTCTAACTTTTTCATTACCCTCTTTTCAATTTTACAGAAATAATGTTGCTTAACCAAAACTTGAAAGGGGTAACTTTTTAAAAACGCGTTTATTTGGCCTTGTAGGGGCTTCAAGAAAGCCGGTTGCTATAACCACAGCAGGCAAATGAAATTTTCGATTTTAAACATAACATTCTTATAGTTAGGATATTGCTGCAAATATTTTGACTTTCCACAATAAGACTTTTGGGGGTTTTCTCTGTAGGAACATTGCTAAATTCTGTCAAAAAGATGGGAGAATATTGACTGAAGTTGCAGCCGATGCAGTGCCAGAAACGAGAATAAAGCCGGCCGGGCGGCCGCTGGATGGACTGCTGTTAGCAGCCCGCAACAAGGGCGAGCCGAGCGTGAGCGAGCGAGTTCAACCGCAGATCCGCAGTGTATTCTGTGATACTCGAGGACGCGCGAGCACCAGAGTGACGCCGCAATGCGCGGCTATACAACTTTAGTGAAAATGCTCTATTGAATTGAAAGGTTGCCTTGAAGTAAACATCACTATTGGATAACAAGAGACTCTATGTCATGAATTATTGAAACCTAGACTGCCTCTCTGACAAAGCTTAGCTTTTAATTATTCATGACATATATTATCTTATGTTATTAACATCAAGGAAAGTTATCCTCTATTCTACTAAATAGATAAAAATTTTGAACGTTTTCCGTTCTGAGGAGTCTATAACTGTACAAGGTTTTATTGCTTTTGAATTCAGCGAGTCACCGCGGTCTGTTTTTTGGTTTTTTCAGATCGAGCAACGGTGGCTCGCTTTTTTCTTTTTGAATTACCCAGACTAAGCAAAAGCGAATAAAAACAGCTTCCTTCTTTTTATCAGCGTGACCTTTTGTTAAAAATAAGTATTTTAATTCTCTGCGCCCCTTCGTTTACAATCCTTCTCCAACTATGTCACTGTCTCTTGAATTCACAAAAATGAATGGAGCTGGTAATGATTTTGTCATGCTCGACAACCGAGGTGGCAATCTTCATTTAACAGAGCAACAAATCGCAGCTTTATGCGATCGCCATAGAGGCATTGGCGCAGATGGGCTCTTGGTATTAGAAGTTGTCAAAAACGAGACACTTTACCGAATGCGTTATTACAATGCTGATGGGATTGAGGTTGAAATGTGTGGCAATGGAGCAAGGTGCTTCACTCGATACCTTGCACAGTTAGAAAAGCTTTCTGGGAAGATTGCTTTTCAAACTAAAGCTGGAATCATTCAAGGCGCCCTTCAGGGCGACCAGGTTCAAATTTTGATGAGCACCCCTTTTGATCTTCAACTTAATGAACTTCTGTCACTAGACTCAGTCCAAGAACTGGAACTTCACAGCATCAACACAGGTGTTCCTCATGCTGTCCTTTTTGTCAACAATCTAGCTGAAGCTCCTGTTGTGGAGAGCGGTCAGAAAATTAGACATCATGCCCACTTTGCGCCAGCAGGAACGAATGTTAATTTTGTTCAGATTAAAGAACCTCAGTTGCTTGCAATTAGAACTTATGAACGAGGCGTTGAAGATGAAACCCTTGCCTGTGGCACAGGAGTAGTTGCTTCAGCTTTGATTCATCATTTGCTTTCAGGGGCCTCTTCACCTGTTTTTGTTATAACGAAAGGCGGAGATAAACTGCAGGTCGATTTTCAAGTCACTGAACCTCTTCAAATAAATCAAGTTGCTTTAACGGGCCCAGCTGATTTTGTTTTTAGCGGGACCATCTCTATTTAGTTTTTCAACCTATTTTAAAATCCTATGAATAAAAATTTTCCCTCTTTTGCTGGCGCAAATACCGCCATTGTTACTCCATTTCGTGATGGTAAGGTCGATGAGGAAGCTTTCGCTAAGCTTATTGAATTTCAAATAGCCGCAAATGTTCGAGGTATTCTTCCAACCGGAACTACGGGAGAGGCCCCTACTCTTACTCCCGAGGAGCAGTTGAGCGTTATCGAGTTAACCATTAAAACCGTTAATAAAAGAGCACTTGTCATCGCGGGCACCGGGTCCAATTCTACTGCAAAAACCATCGAGATGACCCAAAAAGCAGAGCGGCTTGGAGCAGATGCAGCCCTCATTGTTGTTCCCTATTACAACAAACCATCTCCCGAGGGGCTTTATCGTCACTTTAAAGAAGTTGCAGCCTCTGTAAAAATACCGATCGTTCCTTACGATAATCCAACACGCTGCGGCATCGAAATGCCAATCTCAATCATCCTTCGCCTTGCTGCCGATTGCCCTAATATTGTTGCCCTCAAGGATAGCGTCGGCAATATTGACCGCATTCATCAACTCAAAGCAGCTCTCCCTTTGCATTTTGAGCTTCTTTCAGGAGATGATATTTTTACCCTTCCTCTATTAAAAGCAGGAGGCGTTGGGGTTTTCAGTGTAGCTTCGAACTTTATCCCTTCAAAGATTGCCCAGCTCGTCTCTTTATTTGCCGCTGGAAAAGCTGAGCAAGCCGAGGCGCTCCACGCGCACCTCACGCCATTTTTTAAGAATATTTTTATAGAATCCAACCCCGTTCCCATCAAAACTGCCTTAGCAATGAAAGGTATGATCAAGGAAGAGTTTAGGTTGCCGCTTGTTGAGCTCACTAAGGAGCACCGTGCTATTTTAGCGAAAACAGTGGAAGAACTAGGTTGTTTTTAATTTAAATAATTTGTTATTGTGAAAAAGATTAACGTTATTATTTACGGATCGAAAGGAAAAATGGGACAGGCCTTATTGGAGTCACTTCCAAGAGAATCTTCTTTAGAGCTTTTAGGCGCCATTTCATCAAAAGACTCAATTGATTCCTTGATGAACAAGACCGATGTTGTCATCGACTTTACGACCCCGCATGCAACCATGGATCTTTTGTTCAAATGCAAGAAAGCAAAAAAAGCCATCGTGATTGGGACAACTGGTCTTTCTAAAGACGAAGAAGCTATTATCTTCGAGGCCTCCAAAGAGATCCCTGTCCTTTTTTCTCCGAACTACAGCATCGGCGTAAATACACTTTTTTGGCTAACTCAAAAAGCAGCTGAACTTTTAGGGCCAGGATATGATGCGGAAATCGTTGAAATGCACCACCGTTTTAAAAAAGATGCTCCAAGCGGCACAGCTAAGCAGCTAGCAAAAGTGATAGCCGAAGTCCGCAACCTTGACTATGAAGCAGAAGCGCGCCATGGACGCGTTGGGATTTTTAACGAACGGAAGCCTTCCGAAATAGGAATCCATGCTTTAAGAGTCGGTGATGCTATCGGAGAGCACACGGTTATTCTTGGAACTTTAGGAGAACGACTGGAATTAACTTATCGCGCTTCAACACGAGCAGCCTACGCTAGCGGCGCACTCAGAGGGGCCATTTGGCTTTCTTCTAAAAAATCAGGTTTATATGATATGCAACATGTTCTAGGAATAAAAACTAGTTAAAAGTAAAATGTCAGATCACCATTTTTACTTTCCTGGACCTACTCAGGCCGGCATTGCCCTTGGCTCTAATCTTGGAGACAGTAACTTGATTTTTAGCAAAGCCATCACACGACTTCAAGAAATCCACCTTGGTCCTCCTTCTACCTTTTTAGTTTCTTCGTTATACAAAACAGCACCCCTTAATTGCCCGCCCAATTCTCCCGATTTTTTAAATGCTGTTATTCAGTTGGAAACCTCTCTTTCTTCTTATGACTTGATTGGCTTTCTTCAAAAAATTGAAGCTGAAGCAGGTCGCACTCTCCCTCGCATTCAAAATACTCCGAGGACCCTTGACTTAGATCTTCTTTACCATGGTACAAATATCCTTACTACAGATCTATTAACCCTGCCTCACCCAAGGGTCCTTGAGAGAGAGTTTGTCCTTGGACCACTTTCAGAAATGGTTCCACATTTCATCCTTCCTGGGTGGAAAAAAACAGCACAAGAATATTTACTAGATTTAAAAAAAAATCATATCAATTAACTTATAATGAACAAAAAAGATTTAATGGAATTTTTAAAAAATTTAAAAAAAACAGGTCAAAAAATTTCCTGCTTAACCTCATACGACTATCCTTCTGCTCGTCTACTTGATGAAGCAGGCATCGATCTCATTTTAGTTGGTGACTCGTTGGGAATGGTTGTCCTGGGACATCCTGACACAACTCAGGTCACTCTTAATGATATCCAACATCATCTCAAAGCAGTTCGGCGAGGAGCAACCAGGTCAATTGTCGCAGCCGACTTACCTATCAATACGTTTGATACAGTTCCAAAGGCCGTAGAATCTTCTCAAATATTAAGCGCCGCTGGAGCTGATATGATAAAATTGGAAGGAGCCCTTTGTCCACAAATCAAGGCTATTGTTAAAGAAGGAATTCCAGTTATCGCTCATTTAGGAATGCTCTGTCAGCAAATTCTTATAGAGAAACAATATCGAATAAAAGGAAAAACGCCAGAGGAAGCTAAGAGACTCTTGCGTGAAGCGCATGAAATACAAGAAGCAGGAGCAAGTGCCGTCGTATTAGAATTAGTCTCCCCTCCTGTGGCTCAACAAATCACTCAAGAATTAGAGATTCCAACTATCGGAATTGGTAGCGGCATTCATTGTGACGGGCAGATTTTAGTATGGACCGATCTCTTGGGCTTACAACCCTGGTTTCGCCCTTCTTTTGTAACACCAAAAGCAGACCTGGCATCCTCCATCCAAAAAGCTGTTAAGGAGTATATCAATGATGTAAAAACAAACCATGGTGAGTAACCTTTATCAAAAAGCCGCTGCTGGACAAAAACTTGTTCTTGCTGGAGCAATCTTTAACTTAGTTTTAGGAACAGTTAAAACTGCGGCTGGACTGCTGGGACATTCTATTGTATTAACCGCAGATGGCATAGAGTCGATGCTAGACGTGATGACTTCTCTGGGAACTTGGTTTGCTTTGGGCTATGCTTCAAAACCTCCAGATTTAGACCATCCTTACGGTCACGGGAAGGCCGAATCACTAGCTGCGATTATTAGCTCTCTTATTCTTTGGCTTTTGGGACTCACCATTGCTTTCTTTAGTATTCATCGATTGGTGAATGCCTCTCATGGTCTCCCCCCCTATCAACCTAAGGTCTATACTTTAGTAATCTTAATAGTTGTTATCTTATTCAAAGAAACATTTTTTCAACTGATTCATCGGCTATCTCAAAAAATTGGAAGCACTGTTATGCTGGCTGATGCTTGGCATCATCGTTCTGATATGATGGTTTCTTTAACTGCTTTTATCGGCATTAGTATTTCTCTGTTTGCAGGCAGCAGTTACAAAAATGCTGATAGTTGGGCTGCATTGGTTGCTTGTGGAATCATTTTTTATAATGCTACCCATATTTTTCGTTTCTCTCTTGCTGAAATTATGGACACCAGAGTTTCTGATCAGATGGAGAAAACAATTATTCGACTAGCTTGTGAAATACAGGGCGTGAAAAGCGCTGAAAAATGTCGCGTCCGAAAAAGCGGACTCGTGCTCATTGCGGACCTTCATATCAGAGTAGATGGCACGATGAGTGTTAGCGAAGGACATACCATTTCTCATCAAGTAAAAAACCATCTACTTAATGCCGCGTTATCTCTTGAAGATATCACACTCCATCTAGAGCCAGCTTGACTATGGAAAGATCTGCGAGCAACGTCCTATGCGGTAGTGCAACAATTCGTCTGTAAATTGGTTTCCTCAGGTCTTTTTGATTTTAGTACTTCTGTCTCTTGTTAGAGGTGGAGTTGTCAGATTAGACAGAGGTAGGCATGAAGCCTTACGAGCACCCCATGGGGTGCTCGTAAGGTTCGGCCAAGAGTGGTTAGATTAAGTTTGAATAACCAAACTCTAA
>JAIEQF010000053.1 GCA_019747895.1 Chthoniobacterales bacterium | reverse complement strand
TACCCGCATCATATCGTGAACAGGAATTCCCTCGGTGATGCAGACAATGAGCTCAACGCCAGCATCCGCTGCTTCCAGAATCGCATCAGCAGCGCCTCCTGCAGGAACAAAAATCATCGTTGCATTACAACCCGTCTGTTCACGGGCTTCTGTAACGGTGTCAAAAACAGGAATCGTTTCATCAAGTTTTTCGCCACCGCGTCCAGGAGTGACGCCAGCAACAACATTGGTGCCATAATCGCGGCAGCCCCGGGCGTGAAAAGCGCCTGCTTTTCCGGTGATGCCTTGAACAAGAAGGCGTGTGTTTTTATCGACGAGAATAGACATAGAGATAGGGGTTCAGGTTACAGGTTACAGGCCTGCAGGTTGCAGAATCGGAAAGTTTTATTTTTTATTCCTTTGTGTTCTTTGTGGCTAATTATTTTTTAAACAGTCGCGCCAGCTGCAGCAGCAACAACTTTCTTCGCTGCATCAGTTAAATCGCTAGCAGCTTTGAGAGGGAGTTGAGAGTCGTGAAGTAACTGTTTTCCTTGTTCCACATTGGTTCCTTCTAGGCGGACCACCAGTGGCATAGAAAGTTTTGTGGTTTTGAAAGCGTTGATAATTCCTTGTGCAATGATGTCACAGCGCATGATTCCTCCAAAAATATTGACAAGGATCGCTTTGACCTTGGGATCGGCAGAAAGAATTTTGAAAGCTTCCGTCACTTGTTCTTCGGTGGCACCGCCTCCTACATCGAGGAAATTAGCTGGTTCTCCACCATGATGCTTGATGATGTCCATCGTTGCCATAGCGAGTCCTGCACCATTGACAAGGCAGGCGATGTTTCCATCAAGGCCAATATAGTTGAGATTAAAAATAGAAGCGGCCACCTCACGAGGATCTTCCTCGCTGGTATCGCGCATCTCCATGATCTCGGAATGGCGTGGGAGAGCATTGTCATCAAAACTCAATTTGGCATCAAGAGCAAAGACTTCACCGTTTTTTGTAACGACGAGCGGATTGACTTCAACCATCATGCAGTCAGACTCTGCAAAGAGGCGGTAGAGATTGAGGAGAAGTTGGCTAGCCTTTAAAAATTGTTTTCCTGAAAAACCGAGACGACGAGCGAGATGGCGCGCTTGATAAGGCTGTAGGCCGAGGAGCGGGTGAACAGGAACTTTCCAAATTTTTTCCGGCGTCTTTTCTGCGACTGATTCGATGTCGACACCTCCCTCCGTGCTCGCAATGACGACAGGAGCACCCGAGGCCCGATCGAGCAAGATGGCAACATAATATTCTTTTTCAATGTCAACCGATTCTGCGATGAGAACTTTTTGAACGAGCTTTCCTTCAGGTCCTGTCTGATGAGTCACCAGGGTGTTCTGGAGCATTTTTCCTGCAAGCTCGACTGCCTCTTCAACGCTCTTTACGAGTTGAACGCCGCCGCGAAGACCGTTGGTAAAAGTTCCTTTGCCTCGTCCTCCGGCATGAATCTGGGCCTTGACGACAAGCTCTTTGGAAGAGAGTGAGGAGGCAACCTTGCGAGCCTCTTTCACTGTGGTGGCGACACCGCCTCGTGAGGTTGCAACGTTAAAACGATCGAAAAGTTGTTTGGCTTGGTATTCGTGGATGTTCATGAAAAAAGAAATGCTACACGAATCTTTGCGACCTGAAAAGAGAGAAGAAAGTTATAATTCTCCCGCCGGATAATGATCAGCTGCGGAGGCTTGCATGACATCGACCCAAATCGGCAATGCCAGTTCCGCACCGTAGCCGCCGCGCATGATGGTTTGAGGTTGATCGAAGCCAACCCAAACACCGCACGTTAGGCCTTCGGTGTATCCTAAAAACCAAGCGTCGTAAAAATGATCGGTCGTGCCTGTTTTTCCAGCGGCTGGTTTGCGAAGGCCTAAGGAAGAAGCTCGCTTAGCTGTGCCTTCAGTGAGAACTTGAGTCAAGATGGCTGTCGTTGTCTTGGTCGCTGTTGGATCTAAAACGGGGAGGCGGCCGCGAGTCGCCAGAAAAAGAATTTTGCCATCAGCATCGGTGACTTGTTCGATGATGTGAGGCTGTAATTTTTCTCCCCCTGTTGCTAGCCCTGTGTAGGCTGCTGTCAGCTTGCGAAGGGTCGATTCAAAGGTGCCTAAACAAATGGAAGGATAGGGTGGAACTTTTTCAGCAAGGCCCAAATGTTCCATCGTCGTGGCGACATCTTGCAATCCTGCTCCGAGGCCGACCCTCACGCTCATCGTATTGCGCGAATGAATCAGACCTTCACGTGCGGGACGCCAACCACCAAAAGTTCCATCGCTATTTTGAGGGCTGTAACTTTTGAATCCTTCCGGAAGTTCTTCTGGAGTCAAAGGAGCATCATTGACCACTGACTCGGGCGTCATTCCTTGTCGCAAAGCCTCTTCGTAGACAAAAGGTTTGGCGGCAGAGCCGACTTGACGTTCGGCCGTGGTGGCGCGGTTGTATTTGCTCGTTTTATAATCGCGACCGCCAACGATTGCTACGATGCCGCCGCTGGCATTATCAATGGCGATAACGGCTCCTTGAAGCGGCGGGAGTTTTTCAGGAAGAATTTTTTTCTTCGATTTGTTAGGAGAGTGACTAGTGGGGTGATGACGATGAGATTCTTGAAAATCTTCTCGATGTTCAATCTCCGTAAGGCGTGTGGCGACTGATTTTTCAGCTGCTTGTTGGAGGCCAGCATCAATCGTCGTCATGATGTGAAGAGGGCTTCCATCTAATTTTTCTGGCGGCAAAACCTGAGAGAGTTCGTGAAGAACCGCGTCGACGGCCCAGCTGTTGTGAGAATTGACAAGGTGATTGCTTACGGGAGGAATTGTTTCCTTGAGCGCTTGTTGATGCTCTTTCGCCGTGATGAGGCTCAACTCTTGCATGCGATTGAGTACCACATCACGTTGTTGAATGGCGCCAGAAAGATTATTGAAGGGAGAGAGGCGATTCGGGCTTCGAATGAGACCCGCTAGCAGCGCGCCTTGCGAGAGGCTCATCTGTGAGGCTGGAATATGAAAGTAGGCCTGGCTTGCAGCTTCAACGCCATACAATCCAGGACCAAAGTAGATCCGATTCATGTAGAGTTCTAAAATTTTTTCTTTTGAAAGTTCGGTTTCAATACGAAAAGCCATGGCTGCTTCTAATAATTTTCGATGTAATGTATGACCGCCGAGTGGAAAACTGTTGCGCGCGAGTTGCTGGGTGATCGTGCTTCCTCCCTGACGAACACCACCAAGAAGTAGGTTTCGACCGGCTGCGCGAGCAATGCCAATCGGGTCAACACCATGATGCTGATAAAATCGAGCGTCTTCGCGGCTGATGAGCGCATTGATGAAATTATTAGAGACTTTTTCAAAAGGAACGACCTGTCGATTTTCTCCTCCTGCGAGGCTGTAGATGGCTCCAGTGCGATCGTAGATCAACGAGCGTTGAGACATCTGTCCAATTTTGGAAAGATTAAACGTGAGTGCCCAGAGATAGTAAAAGCCGCCAATCAAGGCCCAGAGCAAGAGTGAAGCAAGAATCAGTTTAAACGCGACAATCCACGGCAAACCTCGTTTTTTTTTCGAGCAGGGAGGACGATGTCTGTTTTTGGAATGCATGAATTTAAGCAGGCTGAAGACTAAAGGCTGAAGGCTGAAGGAAGCGTATTAAAAGAAGATAATATAATAAATATTGGATTCAAAAAGTTGTATCTTTGTTTTCAACTAACATAGTCTTCAGCCTTTAGCCTTCAGCCTCTTAACTCTGCGTTCTTGCGGCTGTAACTTTATTTAACATGCCCTAAGATAACACATCATGGAAAATTCGTCGCGCCCACATTTAACAATTCAAATCCTCACGCCTCTTCCTGCTATCTGTCAGGGAGTGCTTGCAGAAAGCATGCTTGGGCGTGCCCATGCAGCGGGCTTGGTGAGCTTGGAGGCTGTTGATTTGCGACGTTGGACGAGTGATAAGCATCGTACAGTCGATGATGCGCCGTATGGCGGCGGTCCTGGGATGGTGATGAAGATTGGGCCCATTGATGCCGCACTTCAGGAATTGCGATGTCCCGAAAGCAAAGTGATTTTTATGTCACCACAGGGAAAAAAATTTGATCAAGCCATGGCTCGATCTTTAGCCAAGGAGCAGCATCTGATTTTTCTCTGCGGTCATTACGAAGGAGTTGATCAACGCGTGATTGAGCATCTCGTCGATGAAGAAATTTCAATAGGCGATTATGTTTTGACCAATGGAGCCTTAGCGGCTGCAGTCATCACCGATGCTGTGGTGCGCTTGGTTCCTGGCGTTTTGGGGGATGAGCACTCAGCGCTCAACGATTCCTTTAGCGAGGGACTCCTCGATTATCCGCATTACACTCGTCCTGAAAATTACAAAGGATGGCAGGTCCCTCCGATCTTACTCTCAGGAAATCATCAAGCCATCGCTGCTTGGCGTCATCAACAAGCAGTAGAAGCGACTAGTGAAAAGCGACCTGATCTACTAGATTGCTCAACATACGCAAACTAAGATATGCACCTGATTAACGATGCTCTCCAATCTTTGACGGCTCCTCTCACTGGAGAGGAGTTGGGCGAAATTCACAAGAGATCTTTAGGGGGGATTGAAGTGACAGCTAAAAAAACAGGAATGCTCGAAAGAGCTCCTAGCCTTGCCACAAAAGTAGAACAAATCAGGAATGCTACGGCTAGTGGCAGACAAGAAATGATTGAACAGCAGGATCAAAAATTTCTCTCTTTGATAGAAAGTTTTAAAAATAGATCTGGAAGAGGGCAAACGGAACAGACTTTTAAGCCAGGTTCAGTGAAGGTGGTCGCCCCCTTGGAACCACCAAAACAAGGTGCGAGAGCTTCTTTCGAAGAGTATCTTTCCTTTGCTCAAGATCCTGTTAATAAAGGGAAAATTGTTTTAGGTATTCGAGGTAATAAAATTGAGTCAGGTCGATGTGTTTTAGAGAAACGGGAGGGTAATGACTACATAACGGTGATTGGGGATAATAAAGTCGCGGCACATCTTCTTCCAGAAGAGCAGCGAGAGATTACAGATGGCTTTTTATCCGCTTTGAAAGATCGTTTTGGAAGCAACAATGTGGATCGTTATTTTTCAAAACAAGATGATGAAGAGACGCTGAAACAGGGATTATCTGGAGATAAAATGAGGAAGGCAATCGGTTACCTGGATAGAAATGTTTCGATGGATGTTATCGACCGGGCCTATGAAGAGACTGAGACCCTGAAGGCGCAAATAACAACCCTTGGTAAGCAATTCGATCAAGTTGGCGTCGCAGGTGGTGCAAAAAATAAAAAAATTGCGGATCAAGCCAAGTTGTTGGAGCAGAAAAGCAGAAATTTGGCGGCGCAATTACAACCTTTAAAAGAGCATTCCAATTTGAATATTCGAGATAATGCATTCTATGTAGAGCCTGTCCCAAAGCCCTCAGTTTTTTTAGCGTTTTCAAAAGCGGGTCAAAACGGCCCAATTTCGCAACGGTGA
>JAIEQF010000029.1 GCA_019747895.1 Chthoniobacterales bacterium | reverse complement strand
GGCAGCGGGATTAGAAAATCAAATTAGTATTGAGATCAAAGACTACCGACACCTCAGCGGTTCTTATGATAAAATTGTCTCCATCGAAATGCTCGAGGCCGTTGGAGATCGCTACCATCAAGCTTTTTTTTCTCAATGCAATCAACTTCTAAAACCAAAAGGATTGCTTGGCCTCCAGATGATCACCGTTCCTGATCATCGTTATTCTAGCCTAAAGCGGAGCGTCGATTGGATCCAACGTCATATTTTTCCTGGCTCTCTCTTGCTGAGCATTGGAAGAGTTAATGAAGTCCTGCTCAATACAAGCGATCTCTTTCTTCACGACTTAGAAGACTTAGGAAATGATTACGCACGGACTCTTGCAATCTGGCATGAAAATTTCAATGCTGTGCTGCCTCAGGTTAGAAAGCTCGGTTTCGATGAAGCCTTCATCCGCAGCTGGAATTATTATCTCAAATATTGCGAGGCCGCTTTTACAACACGTAACATCTCCGTTGTTCAAGCAGTCTATACTCGACCTAACAACAACCATCTGCAGCAATCTTTCGGAAAGGAATCTTAAGAACCTGTTTTACTCATGCATCCCTTACCTCTTTTTTTTGAAGGCACAGCGTTCATCCTTTTTTTATTTATCTTAGCCTGGTTCTGGGCTCGCCGTTGCGATAATTACTCGCTCGTCGATGCTTTTTGGAGTGCAGGAATGGGGCTCATCTCGATTCTCTTTTTGCTAGGCCCAGGAGCATGGAGCGCGAAAAAAGGAACTATTGCTTTTCTTGTTGCTACTTGGAGTGTGCGACTCTCATGGCATTTAGGTTATCGTATTGCTAAGCATCATCCGCAAGAAGATCGACGTTATCAAAATCTTCGTGATGCTTGGAAAAACAACGAGAAGCTCTTTTCATTTTTATTTTTCCAAGCACAAGCTCTCTCGGTTCTCTTTTTGGCGTTCCCGTTTTTATTAATTGGAATTGATCAAAATCGTGAATGGAATTCTTGGGAACTTGCTGGATGCTGCCTACTCACGATAGCAATTTTAGGAGAAACAATCGCAGACAAACAGCTTGCCGGTTTCAAAAAAACCGAGCCCCACCATTCAGCTATCTGCGAGGAAGGAATCTGGAAATACTCTCGCCACCCTAATTATTTTTTTGAGTCACTCGTCTGGATGAGTTTCTACTTGATCATCGCTGGTTCTCCCCAGGGCTGGTTGAGTTTTTATGCTCCAGCAACGATTATTTTTTTACTACTAAAAGTCACCGGCATTCCTCCGGCAGAAGCCTCTTCATTACGTAGCAAAGGAGAGGCCTACCGTCAGTATCAACAAAAAACGAGCATCTTCATTCCATGGTTTCCAAAAAAATAAACTCCATCATCAACGAGGTTCTTGCTAAGAATCTGATTCCTGATCCCATCATCCGTTTTGGAATTCAACGTCGTCTTGCCAATCATCTTGCTCTTTTTGAACGGCTCACTTGTGAAAAGCGCCAAGAGCTCCTGATGCAACACCTCGCATCCTTGAAGCAGAGCCCTATCGCAATTGATACAGAAAAAGCCAATGAGCAGCATTACGAAATGCCAACCCTCTTTTTTGAACAAGTTTTAGGAAAACACAAAAAATATAGCTCGGGCTACTGGGATGCAACGGTCCATAACTTAGACGAAGCTGAAGCAAGAATGTTACAACTCACCTGCGAACGAGCTGAAATTAAAAATGGAGATCGCATTCTTGAACTCGGTTGCGGCTGGGGATCACTGACACTCTGGATGGCAGAACACTACCCAGATGCAGAGATCACGGCCATCTCAAACTCTCAGACTCAGAAGAGCTATATCGATTCTCAACTTTTAGCACGTAAGATCAATAATGTTACCGTGCATACCATCAACATGATTGATTATTCAGGTGAAGGAGAATTGCTTTTTGATCGTGTCGTTTCGGTGGAAATGTTAGAACACATGAAAAATTACAAGAAACTTTTTGCGCGAATCGCCAATTGGCTCAAACCGAACGGATCTTTCTTTGCTCATATTTTCACACATCGCGAATTTGCTTATCATTACGAAACAGGAGATGGGGATGACTGGATGGCTCGTTATTTTTTTACAGGTGGCCAGATGCCCTCCGATGATCTTTTGCTCTATTTTCAAGATGATCTTCAAATTGAAAATCATTGGCAACTAAGCGGTCTTCACTATAAAAAAACAGCTCGAGCTTGGTTAGAACGAATGGATGCAGCCAAGAATGATCTTCTTCCACTCATGGCAGAAACATATGGTGAAAAAGAGCAACTACGGTGGTGGGTCTATTGGCGGGTCTTCTTTATGGCATGCGAAGAATTGTGGGGATATAAAAATGGAGAAGAATGGATCGTCTCTCACTATCTTTTTAGAAAACGTTGAGTCATCACGACTGAAAATTAGCCTAGAGCATTTTAAAAAATGTTGTAGCCATTTTTAATGGATAATAAGAAGAAAAGAAATTAGCCACAAAAGAACACAAAGAACGCAAAAAAAGAATAAGAAAAGACGGCATCATTTAAAATTGAATATCTAATCTTATTTTCTCTGCTTTTTTGGGGCTGCTTATAAGCAGCCCCAACAGGATTTGAAAACCAGCAATAACAGAACAATGACTTCTCTTAAAAAAATCTTCCTCTTTGCGTTCTTTGTGTTCTTTTGTGGCTATTCTCTTCTTTGCCTTGCACTCTTGCGGCTATAATTTTATTTAAAATGCTCTAACCGTACAGGCAATCCGCTACAACCCGCCATGGCGCCAGATCGAGATAGAAAGCCGCAAGCAGAGATAGAATCCCAATAAAAATCCAACGAGTCCAAAGACAGGAATGCCAAAAAGATGAGGCGGTATTCGTGAGTGGATGAGAATCGAAGAAGCAATGAGCAGCGAGGAAGCCAACAACGCATTGACGAGACGATTAAAAACGGAGTCGAGCGTCTGACGGAGTGGCTCAATGCCTTCCGGCGCGATGCGATGCTCAAGCGGAACAGAAAGCTGCCCCCTCTTCAGCTTCGTATAAAACAATCGCAAGTCGTGAGGCAGCTCATCTAGAAAATCGACACTCTCAGTAAGCACGCGGGTGATGATTTTTAAAATTCGCCTCGGTTCATACTGCCCTGAAATCAATTCCATCGCATACGGTTTTCCTAGCAGAATAAAATTCAATTTGGGATCCAGCTGACGCCCGATAGCTTCGACTTGCGTCAGCGCTTTGATTCCTAAATAAAAATTTCCTTTCATGCGAAGACAATTTTCTCGAAGCATGGCAAGCAGCTTATTGAGGACTTCTCCCAACTTAATATCTTGTAGTGACTCGGCTAGGTTTTCATTAGAAAAATCTTCGACCTCAGATAAAAAATGAACAGGATCATCGACACCCCCCTCCTCCGACATCTCTAAAATCGCCCGCATCACTTGGCGGTGATTTTTTTTTGCTAGCCCTGCAATCAGACCGGCAATGCTACGCCGAAATTGCAAACTAAACATTCCCACCATCCCATAATCATAAAGTCCGATGACACTTCCCGGCAAGACGACCATATTTCCAGGATGAGGATCGGCATGAAAAAATCCATACGTGAATATTTGTTGATAGATTAAATCGGCAACCGTCACCGCGAGCGTCTCGGGAGCAATGTGATGTTTGATTAAATTTTTGCGGTCATCAATTTGAATCCCCTTCATGAACTCCATCGTCAGCACTCGATCGCTAGACACTTCACGATGGATAGCAGGAACAGAAATGTTTTGGTTGCCCTCAAACTGCTTGGCAAAGCGCTCTGCATTTAACGCCTCATGAGTGAAATCGAGCTCTTTTTTCAAAGTCTCTGAAAATTCAACAATCACCTTTTGAGGACTCAGGCTTCGAATTTCAGCAACATGATTTTCTAAAAAAGAGGCCAGGTCTGCCAGAATCGCCAAATCTTGATCAATAACTTCCTTGATATTAGGCCGCTGCACTTTCACCGCTACAACTGTTCCATCGTGAAGCGTCGCTTTGTGAACTTGGGAAATCGAAGCAGCACCACAGGGAGTTTCCTCAAATGATTTAAAGGATTTTTTGACAGGACTTCCCAATGATTCTTTGATGATCTGATAAACCTGCTTTGTTGGAAAAGGAGGAACGCTATCTTGGAGTTTACAAAGCTCTTCGTAAAATTCGTCATCGATGAGATCCCGACGCGAACTTAAAATTTGTCCAAACTTGATAAAGGTCGGCCCCAACTCCTCCAATACCAGTCTCATCCTTACTGCAAGAGGCTTGGAGAGAACCCCTGTTTCGTGCGTGGCAATCGCCACGTTTTCTAAGCCAAGGACCTGCTGAAGAGCTACTAATTTTAAAACATCAGCAAAACCATACTTAAAAAGAATGGTCAAAATCTCTCGATAACGCGGAAGATGACTTGCAAAAGTGACTGCGGAGCGGAAGCGTTGGAAGAGCATGAGCAGAAGAAGTAATGAGTAATCAGTAAAGGGTAATGAGTGGCTGGCGCAAATTAAAAAATGCCATTTCTAAAAAGTTGTTTTGAAAATAAAACCTAACAAAATAAGAATTTCTAAAAACTGGTTGCCTTTCGATCTTAAGAATACTCATTACCGATTACTCGTTACCCTTTACTTTTTCTGTACACCTAGTTGTTATGACGACCTCAGAGTAATGACATTAATAATGGCCGCGTTCAGGACAAGCTCTAGTTACTTCGCCTGCTCCCAAAAAGTCAGGTTCAGCTCACCTTCACCGAGCTCATGAAGTCGACTTCCGAGTGCTTGAACATGAGGTGTATTAAAATGTAATTGGTGATCCTCTTTGCTTTCCCAATTTTCATAAAACATAAACTTACCAGGATTATCCAGAGATTCATGAAGATCATAGTTGATGCATCCCTTATCTTTCAAACTAGGAGCAACCAGCTCAATCAGCGCAGCACGCAGCTCATCTTCTTTGCCCGGCAGAGCTTGTAATAATACAACAACAGTATACGGAGTTTTTTTCATCGTGACTGATGCTGATAGATTTCAAAAAAAGAATCAAATAGAAAGGGAACAGACCTGTCGCCTCATAAGTTTTGATACCATATCCCCAAAATAACTGGATTATATGACACAGAATTTTTGACGTTGGTAGAGTAGAGAGAGGATACGGGTTGACAGCCTTATAGGCAATGACCGCTTTCCTCTCCCCCTCGTTCAAACC
>JAIEQF010000034.1 GCA_019747895.1 Chthoniobacterales bacterium | reverse complement strand
GACGGGATGAGAACGCAGTCTTTTCCTAAAAAGGACAAGTCAGTTGCTTGTAAGTTCTAAGTAATTTGACTATAAAGATGTACAAGTTGAACTAGTGCTTTGGAAATTCGCTAGTGCGGATGAAGAGCAAGGCGCGACGGCGCACAGCGACTGAGTGTATAGCTAATACTCGATGACGCGAGCACCGGCGCAACGCAGCTCTTCGTCGCAATAGTAGAATTTACAATGCACTAGATTCCTAATACTTCTCGTTGCCATGTTAACAACGCCGGCGCATTGACATTCTTCGCGATAGCTTCCAGAGCTGCTTTAGAAGCAATGATCGAAGGATCCAAGCCAAGTTCGTGCGCTTTACGATCTCGCAGTTCTTTTAATTTACGAAAAGAGTCTGCTTCTTTTTTAGTAATAGAAACACGAACAGCAATAATTTCTTGTGGCCATTCCTCTTCCGGTATGGTCAAAGCTTTTTCTAGCACCTCTTGAAAACGCGTAGCGCGGTCTTGAGAAAATTTAGGTGCTTTCCATTTTTTACCCTGAGCAACAAGATCAGCAATCTGAAGCATCTCTTCATGTGACATAATATAAAAAGGAGGTTTGTCCCAGCGACGAGCTTCAGCATCCCGCCATTGCCACATCGCACGAAGAACAACCCAAGCACGCGGAGGAAGTTTAATATAACCAGAAATACGCCAGAGCAACTCTTCGTCTCGCTGCTTTACCTCTCGAGTTGCTTTGATCATACGATCTCTCGATTGCAAAAACCATTCGTTACGCCCTAGCTCTTCTAACCTTTCTTCAAAAATATCAGCTAAATCCACCAGATAACGAACATCATTTAAGGCATATTCAACCATTTGATTGGAAAGCGGCCGCTGTCCCCAATTAGCTTTGCGAGAGGCCTTGGAAAGCTCTACGTCAAAATATTTTTTAATTAAGGCGGCCAAACCAAGCTGTGACTCACCACATAATTTAGCGGCCAGCATCGTATCAAAAATATGATCGTCGGGAAATTCTCCTGATCGGCGCAACAAGCGGAGATCATAATCAGCATCATGAAAAATGAGCCGTTTCCCTCGTAAAGCTTCAAAAAAATCTGGCAATGGAAGCTTCGCTAACGGATCGAGCAGCTGCAATTTTCCTGGCCAACCAATTTGAACCAAACAAAGTTTTTCAAAATAGCAATGAAGGCTATCGGCTTCAGTATCTAAAGCAATCTGAGATTGAGAAGCTAACTCAGTTAGAAACTCGCGAAAGGGGGAATCAGAGGAAATCATGCTATGGGTAATTGTTAACCGATAAAGAAGAAGCTTCGTGAAATTGCTTTTGTATTTTGTAGAAAGTTGAAAAGTTGAGCTGCTGCTAAAAGCAGCTGTTGAGCGCCACTAGCGCGGCTGTTAACAAGAAAGCATCCTTTCAACTCCTCATCCCCTCAACTCCTCAACAAAAACCTTCATTGGTAAATGGCTTTTTCTTTTTTCAAAACCATTTGCTGAATGCATACTTTAGGGCTCTGCAACAAACCTTTCTTGAAGTTGATGCGGATCCTCGAGCGAGCGATGTCGTGGTTCGCGAACCTGCGTATTTCCTGGCGAAGGAACCGTTACAAACGGGCCGCCTTGCAGAGGAGCTTCATCAGAAAAAGCAACGTCGGGCATTTCACTCGGCTTCCCTTCCAATGGAAAATCTTTTCTTAATGGAAAATAAGGATACCCATCCCACATCAAAATACGTCGCAGGTCGGGATGGCCTTCAAAAGTGATTCCCATCATGTCGTAGACCTCTCGTTCGTGCCAGTTGGCGGTTGCCCAGAGATCACTTACTGTCGCAATCTTCGGAGCCAATTCCGGAAGACGACATTTTAAACGAAAAGAAAGATGATCGCTCAATGAATAGAGTTGATAGACCATTTCAAAACGAGGGTCTTCGCCGAAGTGGTCAACACTGGAAACATCAAGAAGCATGTTAAAACCAACTTCATCGCGGCAGAAACGGGCAACGTCATGAAGCCGCTCTGCAGGAACAGAAAAAGTTATTTCGCCACGAAATTCTTTTTTGTCGAGAACATCGGACGAAAACTTTTCTTCAATTTTTTTTACAGCTTCAGCGAGAGTCATAGAAAGAAGTTGAAGGGTTGAGCGCCGCTTTGCGGCTGTTGAGCAGTCGCTAGCGCGACTGTTGAGGGGTTAAGAAGAAGTTTTTTTATTCTCCATTTTTTCGCATCCATAAAAGTACTTTATTTCAAAGTCAGATTTCTATTTTAAAACAGCTTTATGCTTAAAGCGTCTTTAGCAGTGCACGTTTTTGATCAAGCAGTGAATGTTCGGTCATGACTTTATTTTGAAGCTTCATGAGCCCGTCCAGCAAAGCCTCAGGGCGTGGAGGACAGCCTGAGACATAAACATCGACGGGAATCACTTGATCAACTCCTTGCAACACGGAATAGCTCCGGTACATGCCTCCACTCGAAGCACAAGCTCCCATGGCAATCACCCACTTCGGCTCTGGCATCTGTTCGTAAATGCGCTTCACGGAAAGAGCCATTTTATAAGTCACTGTTCCTGCAACAATCATGACATCGGATTGCCGCGGAGAAAAACGCATGACCTCAGCTCCAAAGCGGGAAATATCAAACCGCGAAGAAGAAGCTGCCATCAGCTCAATCGCACAGCAAGCAAGTCCCATCGGCATCGGCCAGAGAGAATTTTTTCTCATCCAATTGATGGCAGCATCCAATTTGGTAATGATGATGTTTCCCTCGATCTTAGAATCGTAGGCGACAGGTGTCGTAACAATATTCGGCTTATGCATGGGGTGATTCTAGAGAGATTGAGAAGTCAGGACAAGAAAGAAGAAGGAGTAATGTGGGGGCAAGTAACGAGTGGCGAGTAGTGGGTAGCGAGTATTCTCAAATTGAAACAAAATCAGTTTTTAGAAATTTTAATTTTTAATAGAACATATTTTCAGAACAAGCGTCTCTAGAAAATATTGCTCAGGACTCGCTACTCGCTACCCGTTACTTTTCAGATCAGCCTCCATAACTCTTAGAAAACTTTTTCTTAGAGTCTCCTTCGTGATCTGTCCCCTTTCCTTCGGAATCTGCTTCCACAGGTACTTCAGGAGAGTCTGATATTTCTGCTGACTCAGTGGAATCTCCTGAGACTTGAACAAAGGTCATTTGAAGTTCAGCAAGAACTTTATTCAGAATGGTATCTTCTTCTTTGGAAAGATTACCTCGTGTCTTTTCACGAATCAGTTCGAGGTGATCGATAAAAACACGAGCCGCTTCTAAATTGACGGCGGTCTCACCTGTCGCAGGATGAGGAATTTTTCCCAAGCAGAAAGCTGCTTGCTGCGCCTGCACCATCACGAATTCGATGAAGCGTTGTGTAACTTGACCATCACTTTGTGTAGAGGATTGTACTTCAGGCATAGATTTAAAAATGTTGAATGAAAGAAAAAATTACTCTGTCACAAAAAAATCAAAGGTAAAGCAGAGAATGACCGTAACTACCAAGGTAGGAACCTTGGTAGTGTTGAAGAGTTGAAAGGAAGCCTTGCTAATAATCACAACCCACGCGGATAACGCGTCCTGAAATCAGAGTTATTATAGTCAAATTACTTAGAAATTACAGGGAAGAACGCAGGAATTTTTAGAAAAGGCCAGGCCGAAGACCGAGC
>JAIEQF010000046.1 GCA_019747895.1 Chthoniobacterales bacterium | reverse complement strand
AAGAGAGATCTTGCTCAGGTAGCCAGCACAAGTAAAACGCTCTACACCTCCAGCCTGGAGGCCGCAAGTCATCTGGAATGCTCTCAAACCCACGCTTTCATCAATGCCCTTCTCACATGGGGACGCCAAATTAAAACGCTACCTGACTCAACACTTGAGGCTTTAGAGAGCTTAAATCGCTCCCTTTCCTCTGAATTTCACGTTAAAAGCTGGAGCGAATTACGTAGCCTGCAACCTAAAATACTCGATCAGATCATAGCGATTTTTATTAAGGATCTTTCCGATGAGCTTCTCCAACTTTTGATAGATCATCTCAACACACAAAGCCCTGCAGCAGATTTTAAGTATTACACTGAAATTCTCTCAACCTATCGAACAATAAAAAGAGAAATCGCCGCACCAAATCCTAATGTGTACGAATCAGACTATAATTTTAACCAGCGTAAATTGCGCACATTTTTTACTTTCTCCCAGTTCTGCTGCGAGAGAGGACTTTTCCAAACATCTCTTGACGTCGCCCTCTGCTTTTCGGAAAAAAGTCAAAATCTAGCCCTCGCAAGTGCTCTCAAGAGCTATCTTGACACACTATGCGACTTCTTTAAGAACAAACCTCTCTCCCCTTCTTCGTCGAATGCCCAGCAATGGCTGCGTTGTGTAGATGCGTGTATCAAAATATCTTATAAAATGAACCGCACCCATATCACTTTACAAAAAATCTATTCGACCCTCTGCCAATTTGATAAAACTGAGAATGAAAAAAAAATAACATCGCAAGCGGCAAGCCTCACAAAAAAAGAGTCTAAACTGACGATTTTGCATGAGGGCGCAACTAAAATCATCTCGCACTCATTAGAATCCACTCCCCCTTCTAGCTTAGACCACTATTTCTTAAAGGATGTGATCATCACATTAGCTAAATGGGGTTATTGTGATAAGGCGCATCAGCATTTGAGCGAATTAAAGCAAGAGTATCGATGGGGATGTATGCCATCCCTCATTCACGCAAATATCCGTTCTCGCCGCTTTGAGCGCGCCATTGCCTACATAGAACAACTTGAAGACACCTACGAGCGTAAACACTATTGGAAAGCCTTGATTACGGAATGTGTTAAAGCTGATGATTTTGAGCGGGCTCATCAACTGCTCAAACAGATCGACTCTCAAACAGAACAAGACGAATGCCTCGCACTCATTGCACAGGGATATGCGAGAAAAAAGGATTTTACTCAAGCATTCCATTACGCAAACATCATTGAATCCTATCACAGTCGCTCGTGCTTCTCTGAGATTTTTGAAATGCTCTTTGAACAAAATCGCTTTAGAGAAGCGCTGACTTTTGCTTTGGAAATAAAAAACCCCACATCTCAAAAAAACTTCTTAAGAACAGTCCTCCTTACTGCCGTAAAACTACCAACAGATTCAGATAGCCTCTACCTGCTGTCAGATACAGAACGACCTCTTGAAACAAAACAAGACTTAGACGCAATTAGGGAATTCGCAAAAAACATTTCAGATGAACATTGGCTATTACTTGTGAAATCAATGCTCACATTTGTTGAATGCATGACTTCTTTTAACAAAAAGGCTCCCTCGTTTTCTTACAAAAGAAATTATTTTGATCTTGAAACTCAAGACAAAATCCTTTTTATTTTCGCATTACTTTGGAAGAAAATGCCCGATTGCAACGGCTCAGAACTTGCAAGTCCACAAGAGAGTCAGCAGGTTGAAATACAAACGTACAAACGTCAAATGGAAAACCTTTTTGATCTCTTTTGGGAAAAAGAAAATCACGACGCAGCATTTAATATTGCAGACTTTCTATCCATTCAAAAAGATTTACGGGGAACGGAAGGATTCTTTTGTAGAGTCGCTGAATTAGCCTTTGAATGTGGACGAAGTGGAGACGGCTTACGCTACTTCGCACATATGAAACCCTACCGAAAAGACAAGATCATCCAGACTCACATCGAACGATTGATTGAAAAAGAGGAGTATGCAAATGCGATCTCGTTCAGTCAAAACCTTTCCTATGATAACAAATGGATGCTTCAAGAAATATTTAAGCCTCTTTTTAAGAGAGGCAAGTTCGATTTAATCTTCGCGCTGGCGCCTCTTTGTCCAAAACCGACCCAAGACGCGCTCTTACAAGAAGCAATCATTAAGCTTACAAATCGTCATCAATCTATGACAGCCTGGACCTACATCCAAAGCGTCTCTGATGAGACAGAAAAAAAACAGTTATCCATAAACCTCTTGAAAAATCTCGAGACTGAATTAGACTATTTAGATCTCTCCCAAAAGAGTGTTTTGGCAGAAATAAGACAAGTGATAGGCCTTATCCTTGAGACTTATTCGGATCTTCGCCCACAACGTTCTCTTAGCTCTACAAGCGCATCGTCATCCTCTTCCTCTTCATCCTCGTCTGGACCCATAAAACCTCTAGCTACCGCTTTCTTCCCCAATCATCAAAACTGGATCTCTCAGCAACTGCGCTCCCAAAATTATTCAGAGATCGCAAATCATTTGATGCTCATCGAAGACCAAAAAATCCTCTCAAATCTATTGACCTGCATGTTCGATCTCAAACCAGAACATGAAAACTGGCTGAATCATCATGGCATCGACTATGTCAAACTCACAGAAGAGCAATCTAAAAACATGCTTCATGCGATCGAGGCGCTGCCCGCCTCTGACAGAAAAAACGCATTGCTGCTCATGATGGATCCAGCATATCCGATAAGAAAAGATCAACTAGAAATGACACAGTTTCTTTCTTCTAAAAACTACGATGGAGCCGCACAGCATCTGCTAACAATTACCAATCCTCACTTAAGAATCCAATTGCTCAACAACATCTATCAGTTAACTCCGGAAAGAGTCAGCTCCTTAAAAAGA